>NZ_JBKVXF010000001.1:979534-1728806 GCF_046972725.1 Lacrimispora sp.
GCGATACCGGACCTACTGGGCCTACCGGCGACACCGGGCCTACTGGCGACACCGGACCTACTGGTGATACCGGACCTATTGGCGATACTGGACCTACTGGACCTACTGGCGACACCGGACCTACTGGCGACACTGGCCCTACCGGCGACACCGGACCTACTGGTGATACCGGTCCTATTGGCGATACCGGTCCTACTGGCGACACTGGCCCTACTGGCGACACCGGACCTACCGGTGACACCGGACCTACTGGGCCTACCGGCGATACTGGACCTACCGGTGACACCGGACCTACTGGTGATACAGGGCCTACTGGCAATACTGGTGACACCGGACCTACTGGCAATACCGGGCCTACTGGCCCTACTGGCGACACCGGACCTACTGGGCCTACCGGTGATACTGGACCTACCGGTGATACTGGACCTACCGGTGACACTGGCCCTACTGGTGACACTGGCCCTACTGGCCCTACTGGTGACACCGGACCTACTGGCGATACCGGGCCTACTGGCGACACCGGACCTACTGGGCCTACCGGTGATACTGGACCTACCGGTGATACTGGACCTACCGGTGACACCGGCCCTACTGGCGACACCGGGCCTACCGGACCTACTGGTGACACCGGACCTACTGGCCCTACCGGCGGTCTTGCCAGCGCATACGGTGGGTATTATATTACCAGTTTTGGCTCATTGGAGCTTACTGCAACGCCAATTACCGTACCTCTTGATTTGCAATCAGAGGCGTCCAGCAACGTTAGTTATATCACACCAAATACTATAACTATTAATGAAGCGGGTACCTATCTGGTACTTATTACCATGGCAGGAAGATCAATACCTACAGCATCTACGGCATCAGTGACTCTTTCACTTGCTGTCAACAACACAATACAGGCAAATACGACGCAATCGCTGGAATTCAATTTGCTCGAACTTAATACTTTCTCTTTCTCCAATATATTAGATTTAGCGGCTGGAGACCAGTTAAGCCTTCTAATGTCTGCGGAGCCGGATGCATCATTTTCTTCTCCACAACCGGGGCAGACAGCAGGCATAGTTGTTCTGCGGGTAACCTGATTTGAATTGATTACAGTACAGATAAACAGTAATTCAAAATATAAACTTCTTATTTTGACCATAGTTACTGTAAACAAAAACTATAACCTTTTTAACTCAAGAGAATATAACAATATTGGGAAATAACTTAACATTTACTCTAAAAGAGGTAAGCTGCCATGAAACTGGCAGCTTACCTCAAACTTCGGACAAAAATAATCTCAGACCGCAAACCGCTCCAAAGAAAACACATAATTTTATATCTGAACGGTTTGACTCTTACATTATTTTGTTACATTATTTGTCGATTTTTTAGCATATACATAGAAATGCAGATTGTATCAGCCAACCATCTGTGCCCCCCCATAGTAATATGATGATCTGACAAGTATTTAAGATTATCCCATTCATGCATCAGAAATTTGTTATGAACGTTACAAAGGATTGAATAATATCGAAAGCCAATGAGCAGCTTTCCCACGAATCAATGGTAGTCATATGGCAATCTTAGAAAAAAACTACAACGCTCTTTCAAGAATTTTTTGGCTTATTTCTAATGTAATATCCCGTGTTTCGGAAAGTGTGGTCATTCCATGCGCTTCTAACTGTTTGATAATAACCGGTATTTTATCCGCTCCGATGCCATAGCCGGATAAATTGGTTTTTACACCGAGGCTTTCAAAAAACGCTTTGGTCCTACAGATCGCCAAGTCGATCTTTTCATCTTCACTACCTTTCCCAATATGCCAAACACGTTCCGCATATTGCAGGAGCTTCGCACGCTTTTGCTCACGGCGTATATCGAGCAATGCCGGTAAAATAATCGCCAGTGATTGTCCATGATCAATATTATATAAGGCAGTCAGTTCATGACCAATCATATGAGCGGCCCAATCCTGCGGCACACCTGCACATATTAGTCCATTCAGTGCCAGTGTAGCACTCCACATCAGATTTGCCCTCACATCGTAATTATCCGATTCCAAAACTGCAGTTTCGCCAATTTCAATCAGAGTCTGCAGAATCCCCTCCGATATACGGTCCTGCACCCTTCCATCCACAGGATAAGTAAGATACTGCTCTATCGTATGCACGAATGCATCGATTACACCATTAGCAACCTGAGTTTTGGGAAGTGTGTAAGTCAGGGTTGGATCTAAGATTGAAAATACCGGAAAAGCTAACTCGCTGAAGACGGAGTATTTGCCTTGCGCATAACTGATCACCGCACCGTTATTCATTTCTGAACCGGTAGCGGGCAAAGTAAGCACTGTGCCAAATGGAACCGATTTTCCTATAGTATCTAACGGGATGGGAGTAAAGCCATATTTCAGCAGGTCGTGTAAATCACCGTCATAAGATGAAGCAAGTGTTATAAATTTTGTCCCATCAATGACAGAACCACCGCCAATGGCAATTATAAAATCAATGTGCTCATTGCGTACAACTTCGACTGCTTTTACCAGGGTTTCAAAATGGGGATTTGACTCTATACCGCCAAATTCATGTATCTTCCTGTTTCCAAGCACAGTTTTTACCTTATCGATAAGGCCGCTCCTTTTTGCGCTTGAACCTCCATACGTTATTAAAACATTGGCTTCGTCAGAAACAAACTTATTAATACTCTCCAGCCTGTCCTTACCGAACAAAATTCGGGTCGGATTGTAAAAATCAAAATTAAACATGAAATAACCTCCTTGCGTTTTGTATAACCAGTATAAATCTTATACTAAACTCTAAGTCAAGCAGTATTTGAAACAAAAAATTTTCGATATTTATTGCGATTAATCCCTTGTATTTACTAATTATTTTAAAATTCTATTCATTTATTGCATTATAACTTGCTATCAGCACAATGATATGCTACTATTCACTTATAGTTACTCTAAGAATATAGGAGGCATAACCAATGCTTTTGTCTATAAAGCAATTTTCAGAAAAAACCGGTATTTCCGAATATACTTTGCGCTTTTATGAAAAAGAGGGCGTACTGCCTTTTGTTAGTCGAAACGATAGCGGAAATCGGGTGTATGATGAGCAAAATCTTGAGTGAATCGAATTCATAACGGCTTTACGCGAAACAGGAATGCCGCTTTCTGAGATAAAACGATACGTAGAGCTATTTAAGCAGGGAGACTGCACGATTCCAGAACGCAAACAGATGATGGTGGAGCACAGGGCCAAGGTGCAGGAGCAATTATCACAAACTCTTAAACACTTGGAGAAAGTCAATTATAAGCTGGCATTATACGATGTAATGTTAAACACCGTCCATTTTCCATAATCTCAAATGCAATCATAACGTTTAATCAATGTGGCCCATAAACTAAATATTTTACCATTTTATCCCTGACACCGATGTCAAACCGAAGTTTTTAAATCCGTCCATATCCGCCCCGGAATGATCGCACTTAATTGATTTCAAGTAAAAACATTACAATAGAATAAAAAAGTATAACAGGGCATTGCTTCGGCTGTGCCCTGTATTTTATTTGCATACAACAATGGATAAGAGCATTGCAAATACTGTAACTGATTATTTGAATCCAACTTAGTTAGCTCTGATAAAACCATAAAAGGCAAAATTCATTACATGAGATTGCTCATTCGTTACAAGAAACAACATAATAATCTTCCTGTTACTATACTTAACCTGTAAAGGATAATATAGATGCAGCAATACCAGAAAGGAGGAGTCATATATCATACCTTTATACTTATTAAGCCAAAACATATACACCAGACAACTCATTGATATTTTAGAATACATACTATAGAAAGGATGGTTTCTATGCGCTTTAAAATTACTACTGACTATGGGATTCGGGTCCTCATTTACCTTGCAAAAACCAAGGTCCCATTATGTTCTGCTAAAGATATTGCAGAACATATTAAAATTTCTTATCATTATTTTAACAAAGTGGCCGTTAGTTTAAGACACGCAGGACTTATAGAATCCGTACAAGGCCCTGGAGGAGGTTATCGCTTAGCCGAACACGTATCAGAACTTTCGCTTTACGATATTATTGAATTATTAGAAGGCAGCATCTATATAAACCGTTGTTTGGAGAAGCACGGATTTTGCAGTATGTATGGCAATGAGGGGCATTTTTGTCCGGTACATCATTTTTTTGAATCGGTAGAGCATAACCTGATTCATTCACTAAAAAGCAAAAAAATATGCGAACTATGTTGATTAAAAAATATGAATATGAGGTAATTAAAATGGAAAAAAAGAGGAAGATAATTCCTGCTTTTCTGATTTTGGTATTTTTCTCATTTAATACATATTTCAGTGTTTACGCCACAGAGAATGTATCAAATCACTCAGAACTTTCTTTAGCTACTTCCAGTGAAGCGGTTAATAAAAACCTGGTTCAGGAATCTTTACACACATTTACTGTTGTCTTTCATCCAGATGACGGTGTGACTTCTTACGAAGACTTCTTTAAAATAAAAGTCTCTGAAGGAAGTCTGATTTCCACGAAACCAGATACTCCAAAACGGGACGGTTATATTTTTAAAGGATGGTATGGCTATTTAGATGAAAATTATAAACCTGTCTTATGGAATTTTAACACTGACATCATAGAGGAAAATACGACCCTTTGGGCCTGTTGGGAAAAAGCCTGCCTGGTTGCATTCAATCCGGACGACGGTGTCACCGCCTATAACGATTTCTATAAAGTAATGGTACCTGCCGGCAGCTTGGTCACAGCAAAGCCAGACACACCCAAACGGGAGGGTTATATTTTTAAAGGATGGTACAGTTATTTAGATGAAAATAATAACCCTGTCTTATGGGATTTTAACACTGACATCATAGAGGAAAATACGACCCTTTGGGCCTGTTGGGAAAAAGCCTGCCTGGTTGCATTCGATCCAGACGACGGCGTCACCGCCTATAACGATTTCTATAAAGTAATGGTACCTGCCGGCAGCCTGGTCACAGCAAAACCAGACACGCCCAAACGGGAGGGTTATATTTTTAAAGGATGGTACAGTTATCTAGACAGTACGGGAAAACCGGTTTTCTGGAACTTCAATACTGACACAGTCGTAGAAAACACCACCCTCTGGGCCTTTTGGGAGGAAGCCTGTCTGGCCACTTTTGATCCGAATGACGGCATTACCGGCTACGAAGACTTCTTTAAAACCACGGTACCTGTCGGCGGTTTTATCACTTCAAAACCAAATACTCCCAAACGAAAGGGCTACCGTTTTCTTGGCTGGTACAGCTATTTAGATGAAAATAATAACCCTGTTTTCTGGAATTTTGACACTGATACAGTTTCTCATAACATAACGTTGTGGGCCGCCTGGAATGAAGATAAGGAAACTGAGTCTAACGGTAATAATAACGAAAACGGTAATGGCAATGAGAACGGCAACGTAAGCGGCAATGATAACGGCAACGAGAACGGCAACGTAAACGGCAACGTAAACGGCAATGATAACGGCAACGTAACCCCAAATGGCAACGAAAATGAAACACCTCAAAAAGGCAGCAGTGGAAGTTCCTCCAGCAGCAGTAAAAAGAAGGGCGGCCCAACCCCGACAAAGCCCCAGACCAGCGAGGAAGATTCCATCGATTTGGAGGAACAGTACGTTTCTATAAGCGAAAATACTCCTGTACCTGAAGCAAATATGATAAGCAGCAACAAACTGGATTCCATGCCCAAGACAGGAGGCTTAGACATTTTGCGGTATGGGACTAGCGCCTTTCTCTCTCTCCTATTGCTGCCTGTTTTACTTTTCCGCCGAAACAACGAGCAATGAAGCGGGGTTCTCTTCCCATTCTCTTTGTGGTTCTGATATTTTGTTATTCCCTGGCCGGACTTTTGTATTACCTTAATGACATTTTCCATACCAAAGATGAAATCAGAAACTTAGAACAGTTAATTCAGACCAGAACAAAGCTTTCTCCTGATTTGGCTGAGACGGAGGCTGACGTTTCAGAGGAAAATAAGAATCCCACCAATGCCCCCATACAGTCAGAATTCAGATACCTTTACGAACAAAACTCTGATTTCATCGGCTGGCTGTCCATTGACAATACCGGCGTGAATTATCCAGTTATGCAGGACCCCGACGGATCCGATTATTACCTGGAACATGATTTTCAAAAAGAGCCCAGCATTCATGGTCTTCCTTTTTTAGACAGCAAATGCGATATCAGAGACTCAAAGGCACTTATGATCCACGGACATAACATGAAAACAGGGTTAATATTCGGAGAATTAATGAATTACAAAAAAGAAAGTTTTTATAAGGATCATCCACAGATTCGTTTTCACACACTATACGAAAAAGAGGATTATGAAATCATTGCTGTTATTCTTTCCAAAGTGTATGAAAAAACGGATAATGACTTCCGATACTATCAGCTTGATAACTTACAGACCCCGGAAGGCTTCGATTCCTATATGGAGGAGATCAAACAGCTTGCTCTTTATCCGACTGGGAAGACAGCCCGTTTCAGTGACAAGCTGCTCATACTCTCCACCTGTGAATATTCTACTGTCAACGGACGACTTGCTGTGATTGCCCGTAAAATACTCTCATAAAAACCATTCCGGAATGCTGGAGGCCATAATCGACCTCCAGCATTTTATACTTGACATTTCTGCACGGAAATTCTTTCCAGCGCCTTTTATTTCATTGAGCTGCCGGGACATAACTTTTTACATCAGCCTTACAACAGCCTGCTTGTATTCCGCTCTTAATATTGATAGACTATCACTGAAAAATAAATTAACAGAGGTAAAATCATGAGCGCCCCAACAGAGACGAAAGATAAGTTAGATCAAACCAGTACATGTATTCTTGATCAGATTTTAAAAGGAGAATGTATTAAGCCGGTCTATCAGCCGATTGTATCATTAACAGACGGTACGATTTATGGATATGAGGCCCTCAGCCGCATATCCAAAGAAGAATTGCAAATGAATATAGAGCAAATGTTCAGACTTGCGGACCGGGTGAATAAGTCATGGGAGTTAGAAGCTCTGTGCCGGACAAAAGCACTGGAACATGCATCTGCTCAGGGTTTAGATAAGAATTTGTTCCTCAATGTGAATTCCAATATTATTCATGATGAAGCCTTTAAAAAGGGATTCACCAAAAAACGCCTGGAAACCTATGGCCTTGATGCCAGCAAAATCATATTTGAAATCACCGAACGGGTTGCCATACTGGACAGCAATGCATTTTCAGGCTCCATCAACCATTACAAAAGTCAAAGTTATGGAATAGCAATCGATGACTTTGGGGCAGGATATTCGGGCCTGAATATCATTGCCAGCGTCAAGCCGAATCTTATAAAGCTGGATATGAACCTGGTGCGGGACATTGACAAAGATGAAATCAAACAGCTTCTGTGCAAAACAATGGTCAGTTTCGGGAAAAGTGCAGGCATACAATTGATTGCCGAAGGAATTGAAACCGATGAGGAATTAAAAACATTAATAAGGCTGAAGGTGGATTATGGACAGGGATATTTTCTGGGCCTCCCTCAGGAAATCCTGGAAAAAATAGCTCCTGACAAGGTAGAACTCATTAAAAAATACCATACCAGGCAATACTATGAAAATGCCAAAAGCTCGGTTTATCCCATCATCGGGCACCTTGCAAGGCCCGGATACACCTTTTCTCCCGAAGAAAAGGCGGGCAGCATCTATGAAACACTGAGACATAACCCGGCTATAACAGAATTTGCGATTATTAAAAATGAGATTGCGGAAGGCTTTATGGTGCGGGCCGACATTTACGAAATGTTCGGAGGAAGATACGGACATAGCCTCTATTCAAGAAAAGCCATTAAAGATCTGATAAAATCGGATTTTATGAGAGTAAATTATAACATGACGGTGGATCAGGTTTCAAGACTTGCAATGCAGAGGACACTTGATCAGCTTTATAATCCTATCGTAGTGGAAAAAGACAACAAATATTTAGGTGTTGTAACCATCAAAGACCTGTTAAATGCGTGTACACAAGTAGAAATAGACCGCGCCATGCATTCCAATCCCCTGACAGGCTTACCAGGAAATTTACTGATTGAAAAAGAAATATTAAGCCGCATCGTGGGAGATGATCCCTATTGCATCACATACTACGACATCGACAATTTTAAAGCCTATAATGACGCCTACGGCTTTAATAACGGAGACAAAATGCTGGCTCTTGTGGCAGATATCCTGCGGGATTGTGCAGACAATAATGAATTTATCGGACATATCGGCGGTGATGACTTTATTGTGATCTGTGATTACCACGAAGGCGAAAATTACTGCAATAAGGTGTTGGACAAGTTCGCTGCAGGCGTTCTCTCCCTCTACCATGAACAGGATGTAACAAGCGGCTATATCGTATCAAAAAACAGACATGGTGTTACGGAAAACTTTCCTATTGCAAGCCTTTCCATTGCCGGGATATCAAACAGAACAAATACCTACCGGAGAATCAGCGACTTTTCAAACCATATCTCCCAACTGAAAAAGAAATGCAAACTGATGCTTGGGAATTATGTGGAAATTATTTGATCACCAATTCTCCGGAGGAGAAGAACCTGATATTATTTTTCCTTTGCTTTGCTGCCGGCTTCATTTTCAGATGCAGGCAGGAATGCCGAACTGTAAATATACGGAACTAGGACGGTCGCCACATTTCTGTGCCTTCTCAGCTTCTGCATAATAAAATATGTCGTCTGGTTGTGCAAGATATTGGCAAATAAACTTTCCTCCATGAACCGGGACATTACAATGGTAATCATATCCCCTGGTTTCAGATTCTCTTCTTTTTTGCTGATGTAATCTTCCACCGGCTCAATCAGCTCCCGGTAAGGAGACATGACAACCTCCAAAGGAACATCAATTCCAGTCTCCACCCATCGTTTTTGAAGCCGTTCACTTTGTTCCTCATCAGTGGAGATATGAAGCGCAACCACATTGGAGGTAATTAAATTGGCGTAATTCAGCGCTTTGAGCACCGAACGGTTGATTCCTCCTACTAATACGACACAGAGGTTGGTGTCCTGACTGACGCTCTTATGATAATGAGCCATAAAATCATTGACCTTTAACTGGCGGCCAACAAACTCATAGTGCCTTTTGATCCGGTACATGACACATACGATAATCGGGATAACGATTGCCAGCATCCAGGACCCCTGGGGAAATCTTGTCACAAATACAATGACAGTTCCTGTTCCGGTCATTAACGCCCCCAATCCATTGATCAGCATTTTATACCGGTATCCCTTTCCTTTTACCCGAATCCACCGAAGCACCATACCGGTCTGGGACAGTGTAAAAGATAAGAACACTCCGATCGCATAAAGAGGAATCAGATAATGGGTTTCCGCACGAAAAACGATGAGCAGCAAAGCTGCAAGGAAAAAGATGAATAATATACCATTGGAGAAACTAAGTCTTGTTCCGCGGTGCATAAACTGACGGGGCACATATCCGTCGTCTGCGAGAATCGCAAGCAGGGTGGGAAGGCCGTTATAAGCCGTATTGGCTGCCAGCAAAAGGATCAATGAGGTTGCAAACTGGAGCACATAAAACATGATTCCCTGACCGAATATGGCTGATCCCATTTGGGAAATGACAGTTTTTCCTTCTAACGGTATGATGTGCAGAGATGTAACCAAAATTACAGACCCGCCGAAAATAACAATAATGATCCCTACCAGAATAAAAAGCACATTTTTTGCATTACGCTGGGACGGTTCCCGAAAGCTCGGTACGGCATTGCTGACCACTTCCACACCGGTAAGTGCGGAACATCCGGAAGAAAATGCCCGAAGCAGAAGAAACAGGGAAACCGTTCCCAAACCTCCGGTCACCGGCTTTATGGCCTCCGGATCATGTACCGGCGGCAGATTCCCTGTAAAAAGTTTGACAAATCCGGTAACAATCAGTGCCAGCATAATAAGAATAAATGCATAAGTCGGTATTCCAAAAAGCTTTGAGGACTCTCTCATTCCTCTTAAATTCAACAGAGTAATAATACAGAGAAATAACAGTGCAAATATGAGACGGTAATGGCTGAATCCGGGAAATGCGGATACAAGGGCCGCAGTCGCTGCCGATAAACTTACTGCCACCGTCATGATATATCCAATCATCAAAGCCGAAGCAGCCACCAGCGATGCCGTCTTTCCAATGTTCTCCGCAGATACCACATAAGCGCCGCCTCCATTTGGATAGCAGGAAATAATCTGTGAATAAGAAAACGCAAGCACCAGAAACAGTAAAATGATCGGTGAGGTAACAAAACCAAGATAATTAACCGCTGACAATCCAAGAATCGGCACCAGTACAAGAAGCATTTCTTCAATGGCATACGCCACAGAAGATACCGCATCGCTTGCCATAATCGGCACGCCCCAAAACGGTCCCAGCTTTTCTCCTTCCAAATCATTGCTTTTTAAAGCATTGCCCAACAATATATGTTTAAGCTTTCTCTTTGAATACATAAATAAATCCCTCTCTGGTATAATTCCTGTTTAAAATAAGTATAGCCATTTTTCTGTGAATTAACATCACCGATGAACCATCATAGGCTTAATTTTCCCTATTGTCAAGTACTGATTTTCAAACAAGTCCATGAAAAATGTAAAAATCAAAACCATAACGGCAATATAAAAGCAACCCCCTGCACAAAAGAACATGCAGGGCATTGCTTTTTAATTATCTGAAGTAATTTACGCCTGATTCAAAGATCTTCATATCCTGTTCCCCATAGATATTGATGGCAACCCCTTCTCCTCTTCGCTCGGAATGAGCCATCTTACCAAGGACGCGGCCGTCAGGGCTTGTGATACCTTCAATCGCCATATATGAACCATTGGGATTCCAGAACTCATCCATGGTGGGACAGCCTTTGTCATCCACATACTGAGTCGCTACCTGGCCATTTTTAAACAGCTTATCAAGCCACTCTCCATTGGCTACAAAACGGCCTTCTCCATGAGAAGCAGGATTGCAGTACACACTGCCTAATTCCGCACCGGTAAGCCATGGAGATTTATTAGTCACAACCTTTGTGTAGACCATCTTGGAGATATGGCGTCCAATGGTATTCATAGCCAGAGTCGGAGAATCCTCTCTCTGCTCCACAATGGTTCCTTCCGGAACCAGTCCCAGCTTAATCAGTGCCTGGAAGCCATTGCAGATTCCAAGCATCAGGCCGTCTCTTTCATTTAACAGCCTGCTGATCTCTTCCTTGATAAATTCGTTTCTGAAAACTGCTGCAAAGAACTTGGCTGATCCATCGGGTTCATCACCAGCGGAAAACCCGCCGGGGAACATGACGATCTGGGCTTTTTCTATATCCCTGCGGTAAAGCTTTACGGATTCCCGGATATCGTCTGCACTTAAGTTCTTAAAGACCCTGGTGGTCACATTGGCACCTGCACGTACAAATGCCTTTGCGCTGTCGTATTCGCAGTTGGTTCCCGGAAAAACAGGGATAAATACATTGGGCTTCGCCACTTTGTTCTTGCATACATAGATATCTCTGGCATGGTAAAGTTCTTCACGGACCGGAGTAATCTCTGCACCTGATTGTGTAGGGAATACGTCATCAAGAGGTTCCAGCCATGCTTTCAGTGCCTCTTCCACAGGAATTGCCACATCTCCATAGGCAAACACTCCCTGATCCGTTACTTCCCCCAGAACTGTATGGGAAAAGCCAAGCTCTGAAACCATTTCCGCCGGAACTTCACAAACAAGATTGCCCCAACCGGCAGCAAAAAAGTCTTCCGGTTCTACATGGGCTTCGATCTTCATGCCCAGCTTGTTGCCAAAGGCCATCTTGCTGACCGCCTCACAGATTCCATGTCCTTCCACTGCGTATGCGGAAACAACCCGCCCTGCACAGATATCTGCAAATACAGCTTCATATCCTTCCATGATCTGGCTGTATACCGGCAGATCATAAGCATCCCTTTGAATCTGGAACAGAACGATCTTGTTCCCGGCCTTTTTAAACTCCGGTGAAATTATATGATTCTGGCTTGCAATATCCACAGCAAAAGAAACAAGGGTAGGCGGCACATCAATATCCTGAAAAGTTCCGGACATGCTGTCCTTTCCTCCGATGGAAGGAAGACCAAATCCCATCTGCGCATGATAGGCACCGAGAAGTGCTGCAAAAGGCTGACCCCAGCGCGTCCCATCCTCTGTCATCCGGCGGAAATATTCCTGGAAGGTAAAACGGATCTTTTTAAAGTCCCCGCCTGCTGCCGCAATCTTGGCAACGGAAGACAGCACCGCATAAATAGCCCCATGGTAAGGGCTCCAGCTGGAAAGATATGGATCAAATCCATAACTCATCATAGTAACGGTATCTGTTCTTCCCTGCAGTATGGGAAGCTTTGCAACCATGGACTGGGTCTCTGTCAGCTGATATTTTCCGCCATAAGGCATGAATACGCTGCCGGCTCCGATGGAACCGTCAAACATCTCCACAAGGCCTTTCTGAGAACAGACATTCAAATCAGAAAGCACGTCTGACCATGCCTTTTTCACATCTGTAATCTCTTTCTTCTCAAAAGCATTCCCTTCTCTGCCCGGAACCTCTAAAATGACAGAAGCCTCCTGGTGGGCACCGTTGGTATCAAGAAAGGCACGGCTGATATCAACAATGGTCTTTCCTCTCCAGTTCATGACAAGACGTTTTTCTTCCGTTACTACAGCTACGATAACTGCCTCTAAATTCTCTTCTGCTGCAAAAGCAAGAAACTTGTCCCCATCCTTTGGATCGATCACCACTGCCATACGTTCCTGGGATTCGGAAATGGCGATTTCCGTACCGTCAAGCCCTGCATACTTTTTGGGAACCTTGTCTAAATCAATCTTTAGGCCGTCCGCCAGTTCACCGATGGCAACGGACACGCCGCCTGCCCCAAAATCGTTGCACTTTTTAATGATCTTACTTACTTCTTCTCTTCGGAACAGCCGCTGGATCTTCCGTTCCGTAGGTGCATTTCCTTTCTGAACCTCTGCCCCGCAGGTCTCAATAGAAGCCTCGGTATGGACCTTTGATGACCCTGTAGCTCCTCCGCAGCCGTCACGGCCTGTCCGTCCGCCGAGAAGGATAATAATATCTCCCGGATCAGATGTCTCACGAATGACATTTGCTCTTTTGGCTGCTCCCATGACAGCTCCGATTTCCATTCTTTTTGCTACGTAATCCGGGTGATAGATCTCTTTTACATATCCGGTCGCAAGGCCGATCTGGTTTCCGTAGGAGCTGTATCCCTTTGCCGCTCCGGTCACGATCTTTCTCTGAGGAAGCTTTCCTTTGAGAGTCTCACTTAAGGGTCTTCTTGGATCTGCGGCTCCTGTTACACGCATGGCCTGATAGACATAGGTGCGCCCGGAA
Source organism: Lacrimispora sp. (assembly GCF_046972725.1). Classification (NCBI taxonomy): domain Bacteria; kingdom Bacillati; phylum Bacillota; class Clostridia; order Lachnospirales; family Lachnospiraceae; genus Lacrimispora; species Lacrimispora sp. The sequence continues at coordinate 992,995 of NZ_JBKVXF010000001.1, forward strand.
AGAGGATCGCGGATGGCTCCGCCCAGACAGGTAGCTGCTCCTCCGAAAGGTTCGATTTCCGTGGGATGGTTGTGGGTTTCATTCTTAAAGTTCACCAGCCATTCCTCTTCTACCCCATCATTTAAGACAGGAACCACGATACTGCAGGCATTGATTTCATCAGACACCTCCAGATCTTCCAGCTTTCCTTCCATGCGGAGTTTTTTCATGGCCATAAGAGCCAGGTCCATCAGACAGACATATCTTCCGCTCTTTCCCTTTAAGACCTCTTCCCTGTCTGCAAGGTACTGGTGATACGTCTCCTCGATGGGCTTTCTGTAGTCCCCATCGGTAAACGTCACCTCCTTTAATTCTGTCTGGAAGGTGGTGTGGCGGCAGTGGTCTGACCAGTAAGTATCCAACACCCGGATCTCTGTCATGGTTGGATCTCTGTGCTCTTCCTCTTTATAATAATTCTGGATATGAAGAAAGTCCTGGAATGTCATGGCCAGATTCAAGGAACCATATAAATCCTTTAATTCCGTCTCATTAAAATCCTTAAATCCGTCAAACACAATTACGTCGTCAGGCGTTTCAAAAACCGTAACAAGCGTCTCCGGCTTCGTCTCATCCGCTTCTCTGGAATCCACCGGATTGATGCAGAAAGTTTTGATTTCTGAAATCTGGTTTTCCGTAAATGCGCCTGTAATCACATAGGTCACAGCAGACTTGATCACCGGCTCTTCGTCTTCCTTTAACAGCTTGATACACTGCTCTGCGGAATCCGCCCTCTGGTCAAACTGCCCCGGCAGGTATTCTACGGAAAAAACCACATCCTCTTGATTTACCGGAAATGTCTCCAGATAATATTCATCCACCGGAGGCTCGGAAAAAATGGTTGTAAGAGCCAAACCGTAGATATCATCAGATAAATTTTCCATATCATAACGGATCAGCACCCGCACATTTTCTACGTTCAATATCCCGAGATAGCTTTTGATCTCCTCTTTTAATTCCCTGGCTTTCACGGCGTAGGCTGGTTTCTTCTCCACGTATACTCTTCTTACACTCATAATTTCCTCCTTGTAAAGAATCCATATGGTCATTCATATTACCATCATACCATAAGATGTATCAATAAGTGAAATTAATATATCTTATGGTATTAATCAGTTATATTAATATAAAATCTCTTTGTAATAAGGCTTATTTATCAGTTCAGCCTATTTCGACATTATTCGATATTTTTTTCAAAAACACTTGAAAGTTTAAAAGTTTTACAATATAGTAATAAAGGATTTTTTTACAAAGGAGCGCAATTAAATATGGATCTTAATCAACAATTAAAAGACTTATGCCAGAAATATTCATTTGAAAGCACCCACTTCAAAACAGATGAACTGAGCCCCAACCTGGAGGTGTGCCTGGAGCTGCGTGAGGATCACATCGATACGTTCATTGAAAAAGCCGGACAGCTTAATTCCATTGTGGAATCCTGTGCCAACATGATCAGTATCTTTGACACTTCGGTTTCCAAAGAGCTGCTGATGCAGACGACTCTCCGGTGCGGCGAAAAAAACAAGCTGTATATCCGCACTACCCCATCCATGTTAAAACTTCTGGTGGAAACGCTGTTTGATTAAGAATTAAATAAGCTCATCCTTTCAGATGGGTACTGTCGTTCCGGTCTAGAAGCACAAAATCCTTTGTCAGCGGATGATACTCCACGGAGGTAATGCTTGCATTTCCTACAATCACATGTTCCTCCTGCGGCGCATTGCGCATCATATAAGAAAACAAATGGGCAAGTGTGGCACCATGGGAAACAATGGCTGCGTCCTCCCGCCCATTTGTAATTTTCAGTATCCTGTTCCATGCCTGTATGCAGCGGTCCGTGATGGTTTCGTACGGTTCTCCGCCAGGAGGCGTCGCTTCTGCCGGATTGACGGACCAGTATCCATATTCCTTTGGATATTCGTTCTGGATCTCATCCCACGTAAGCCCTTCCCATTTACCAAATTCCACTTCCACCAGCTGTTCCATCAAAACAACTTCCACCTGCTGTCTCTTTCCGATCTTTTCCGCCGTTTCCTTTGCACGGATGAGCGTACTGGAAAAGATTCTGGCAACCGGGCGCATATCCATTGCTTCCGCCAACTGCTCTGCCTGCCGGATACCGGTCTCATTTAACGGTATATCGTGAATTCCCTGAATCCTGCCCGCTACGTTCCAATCCGTCTGCCCATGACGTATGAGATATATCTTCATCTTATCACTCCAAGTCTCTTATCTTTCATCATCTGCGTCTTCCTCAGCATCATCTTTAATAAGCTCTATTCCTTCTACATCTGCCAGATCTTCAAGATCCATATTCTCAGCATTTAAGCTTACGGCATCCATTGCCATTTTCATGATTCCCTGTATTTCACCTACAGTCATTTTCATCTTATGTGCCAGTTCCTCCACAGTCGCTTCCCGCCCCAGTTCCTCTGCAAGTCCCTGAGCGATCTGCTGGAGTACATTCACTCTGGCAGCCAGTTCTTCCCCGGTCTGTTCCGCAGATTCTTCCTCTTTTACTGCGGCAAAGAGAGCTTCCTTAATCCTGTCTCCTGCGAAACCGTCAAACTCTGCTTTATCCTCCATACCGCTATACTGGTCAACAGCCATAATCAAAGCCATGTTCGCTTCCTGGACCAGATCCGTAAGGAGAACTCCCTTTCCTTCAAATTCCTTTGCAAAGGAAAGTGCTGTCTGAAGGTTTCCTTCTACAAGACGCTTTTTGGCTTCTTCCCTGCCTTCTTTTACCGCTTTTAAGAGCTCTCTGGTTTCCTCTTCCTCACAGGGAACTATATCTTCCATCTCTTCTAAATACATCTGATAAAAATCATCATGCATATGTTTTTTCACTCCTTTTTTATTCTTCCCCAAATACCCGTGCCCGTAACTATACCGCACCTCAGGAAATTTGTCAAATCCCTTTACAAACCCATGAAATACGTGATAGAATGTCCTTATATTTATAAGGAGGACTAATAATGGATATTAATTTTGAATTGTATAAGGTCTTTTATCACGTTGCTGCTACTCTAAGTTTCTCAGAAGCCTCCAAGCAGCTATTCATTTCCCAGTCCGCAGTCAGCCAGTCCATCAAGGTACTGGAAAAAAAGCTGAATCAGACTCTGTTTATCCGAAGCACAAAAAAAGTCCAACTTACTCCGGAAGGAGAAATCCTTTTAAAGCATATAGAGCCGGCCATCAACCTGATTCAAAAAGGAGAAAACCAGCTGCTGGAAGCCAATACCCTAAATGGCGGCCAGCTCCGGATCGGTGCCAGCGACACGATCTGCCGCTATTATCTGGTCCCCTATTTAAATAAGTTCCACAAGGAATTTCCAAACGTTCATATTAAGGTCACCAACCAGACCTCCATTGAATGTGCACACTTACTGGAGAACGGACAGGTGGATTTTATCATAACCAATTATCCCAACTCCGGCCTTTCCAGTTCTCAAAACGTACGGGTCATCAACGAATTCTCCGATGTTTTCGTAGCAAACGAAGAATATTTCCCGTTAAAGGGAGAAAGCGTAAGCCTTCAAAAGCTTCAGACCTATCCCATCCTGATGCTGGACCGGAAAAGCACTACCAGCGAATTTCTCCATCATATGTTCCAGAAGGAACAGCTGGACCTGGTTCCTGAAATCGAATTAAGCAGCAACGATCTTTTGATTGACTTAGCCCGCATTGGCTTAGGCATTGCATTCGTCCCGGATTTCTGTATTCCGGAAAATGACAGGGACCTGTTTCAGGTAAAGCTGACAGAAACCCTTCCTGTCCGCCAGATGATCGTTGCTTATAATGAAAGTATTCCCGTTTCTCAGGCCACAAGACAATTCATGGATATGCTTTAACAAAGCCTCAGCAGAAACCTGTCTTCCTTACATGGAATGACAGGTTGTTTTAATTTGTGACTGTATACACCATTACGGAATATGCCCATACCTCATTCTGGAACGGGAAATCATCGTCTCCTCTTTTTTCCACCACAAATCCGGCCTTCTCATAGCACCGTATGGCACCTGGATTGGATTCAAACACATTCAAGGTAATCCGCCTCATGCCAAGAATCTCCTCGGCATAGCGGACGGCCATGGTCACCATCTGGTGCCCGATCCCTTTTCCCCGCTGCCCGGGGTCCAGTACAATATATCCAAGATGGATGCTGCCCGCCTCATAATCTGCACGTGACATCTGAAAACTTCCCACCGGAGTCCCCGATTCATTCAGCGCAGTAAATCCCCAGGAGTATGGATCCTCCTCAAATTTCTCATAATATCCATTCATCTGCTCCTCTGTCAGAGGGAATGAAAAGCTGTCCCTGCACCACATGCGCATCATACGCTCACTGGTCAGCCATCGCATCACATATTTCCCATCCCCTTTTTTACAGGGGCGTATCCTCAATGTCTCCGTCATATTCCTGTTCTCCTTTCTTTTCCCGGCCAGACCAGAAGTTTTTCAACACTTCCCCCACACTATTTAACCGTACTTCATAATATCCTTCCCATTCTCTGGGAAACAGGGCCTGATAATCCGGCTTTAAAAACCGTTCATCAAGCAGGGCAATGATTCCTTCATCCTGAACCGTTCGTATAACCCTTCCGGCTGCCTGCATTACCTTATTCATGCCCGGATACTGATAGGCATAATCAAAACCTTTCTGTTCCTTTTCATCAAAATAATCCTTTAAGATATCCTGCTCCGTACAAACCATGGGAAGTCCGGTGCCGACGATGACTGCGCCAATCAGCCGCTCCGCCTTTAGATCGATGCCTTCCGAAAACACACCGCCCATAACGCAGAGCGCCACAAACGAATCTTTTCTCTCCCCGGAGAACTCCAAAAGGAACTGATCTCTCTCCTGCTCGTTCATACGGGAAGCCTGGGACAAGTAAGCGAACTCCCCCTTTTGCCCCTTTGACTCGGCAAGTAATGCTTCTACTTCTTTCAGATACTGATAAGACGGAAGAAAAACCATATAGTTCCCCTTACGGGCCGAAACGATGGCCCGCAGATAATCCACCACCTTCTGGTATTCTCTCCGGTTTCTTCTGGTGTAGCGGCTGCTCACATCCGCCGCTACCATAAGAAGCCTTTTTCCCTGGTCAAACGGAGACCTGGCATAAACAGCATATTCATCAGGGTCCCCGCTTAACAATTCCTTATAATAGGAAACCGGAAGAAGTGTGGCTGAAAAGAATACCGTACTGTTTCCCTTATTCAGACACTCCTTTAAATTCCTGGACGGATTGACGCAGAACAGCCGGAGCATAAAGCGTCCGTCGCGGAAAAGTTCCGTATAGATCCGGTAGTTTTCATCCAGACGATCATAGCTATTGATGAAATCACGGAGAGAGAAGTAGAAATCCAGAACCATGTCCCGATCCCCGAATTCCTGATGCACCTCCATAAATTTCTCCATCTCCCCAAACAATGACATGATGTGGTTCATAAAGAACCGGATATCCTCCAATACCCGAAAGCTTTCACATTCCCGTTTCATTTCCAGAAGTTCTTTGTTGCACCGGTCAAGCAGTCTGGCGATCTTATGGTCCATGGGCTTGATAATCCTTTTAATAAGAAGAAAGTCCTCTTTATAAACTGCAGCACTGTACATTTCTCTGGCTCTTGGCACCAGATTATGAGCCTCATCTACAAGAAATAAATACTCTCCGGTAACCCCTTCGGAAAAATACCGTTTCAGCCGGATATTGGGATCGAACACATAATTATAATCACAGATGATAGAATCCACCCAGTTGCTGATATCCAGACAAAACTCAAATGGGCACACGTGAAACATTTCCGCATATTGAAGCACCACTTCTCTGTTGATGGCCGCCTCCTTGTGAATAATGTCATAAACCGCATCTCCCACCCGGTCAAAGTGGCCTTTTGCATAGGGACAGGCATCCGGATTGCATTCCGGCCCATCCAAAAAGCAGAGTTTTTCCTTGGCAGTTATGGTCACAGTATTTAAATAAAGCCCCTGCTCTCTCAAAATCGAAAAGGATTCTTCCGCAACACTTCTTGTTATGGTCTTTGCCGTCAGATAAAACAGCTTGTCTCCCAGCCCTTCGCCCATAGCTCTTACTGCCGGATAGATGGTGGAAAGGGTTTTTCCAACACCGGTGGGCGCCTGGATAAACAGATTCTTTTTTCTCGAAATGCTGCGGTACACCGACACTACCAGTTCCTTCTGACCGGCCCGGTAGGGATAGGGGAATGACAGTTCCCGGATAGATTCGTCTCTCCGTACTCCGTGAATGTATAAATACCTGGCCCATTTCACATATTCATGAATCAGCCCCTGAAACCATTCCTCCATCTCCTCAAAGGTCTTTTCCACCTGAAACCGGCGGATCTCCTCAGTTTCCAGGTTACAGTACGTCATCTGTATGACAGCCCCGGAAAGTCCATGATCAAAGCAGTAAAAATATCCATAACACATTGCCTGGGCCAAATGGACGGGAACAGGTTCCTCCAGATACGATAAATCCATATACATTCCCTTGATTTCATCAACCGTCACCCCATATGGCCGGTCGATGATGCCATCTGCCCGCCCCTCGATAAGGATCTGAAACTGATCTTCTGATACCATATGTTTTAAAGATACCTCCGGGCGGTAATCTGCTCCCATACGGCGCTGGATCTTTTTGTGTACACGGCTTCCTTCCTGCATGGCCGTCTTTTCCGCTGCGGAAGTCCTCCGGTTATCGATATCGCCGGTTCGCAGTACAAACTCAACCAGATTTCTTACTGATATCTTTATGATTTTCTTTTCCGGGTCTCCCATTCCGACTATTCCTCCTTCTGCAATTTCTTGCAATGGCCATGCAACGAAAAAAGGAAACTGTACGCCATACGGCTTACAATTCCCTCTCTTTCGTTCCCTTTGTTTATGCTGCAGAATTGTTCTCCGGAGCATATCCTTTAAGGAATGCTTCAAAACCTGCATCTTCTCCATGAAGCTCCACAGTCAGTACATGTGTCAGATCCAGACTTAAAACTCCTAAAATAGACTTTGCGTCAATGGTTACTCTATTGTAATATACGTCTATGTCGAAATCACATTTTGCGGCAGCAGCAACAAATTTTTTTGCCTCAGCAACAGTCGGCAGCATAATCTTAAACTGTTTCATAATCAAAACTCCTTTATTATAAAGAAAAAGTTATGAAATACTTATATCATGATTGACACGTTTTGTCAAATTATGCTGTCCATCCGGTAATGGCTGTTTTTTTGTGCATATGTTTCAGTTTCAGGAGATGCCAAGCCAAATTACCTATACATCTTTTTGCTGAGATTCGTTATATGTGGGGAATCATTATTAATGATGTTTTTTATCTGGTCCAATCTTATTTATTTACCTTAATTTTTCATAAAAAAACCCTAAATTTTACCCTCAGGCGCCATCATCGCATGCAGCAATCACGGGTTCCTGACAGTCCTTGTTTTTCATAATTTTACCACAATTAGACACTCTTTAACAGTAGAATATATATTTTATTTTTTTCAAAAAACAGTTGCAATTTAAAAACTTCTATGCTATACTTTCTAGGTGCTCGGGCAAGGGCACATAAGTTTTGCCAAAGGGGAATAGTTCAATGGTAGAGCAACGGTCTCCAAAACCGTAAATGGGGGTTCGAGCCCCTCTTCCCCTGTTCATGATAAGCTGCAAAGATCCTTTTATTTTCAGGATTTTGCAGCTTTTTTATTGTCATCAAAAGATCTTTAATCCCTGCCCTCTTTCCGTTTTATTTTATTATCCCGAATATTATTTTAAAAAAACAAAATACTATATATTATCTTACAAAATGGATTGAGGTGCTACTATGTCGAAAAAAAGTCTGGTTCCGGAAGCTCAGGCAGCTCTTGATCAGTTAAAGAAGGAAATTGCAAATGAATCCGGTATGCCTGTAAAAAATAATAATTACAGTGAAATGACTTCAAACCAATACGGTTACATGGTTAAACAAATGATTGAAGAACAGAAAAAACAAATGATTGATAAATATTCTTAGACTATTTATCAACCATTCCCTAACACGATGACAGCAAATAATGAATTTGAATGAGGTATCCTATGGATAAATATACGAGCGGCGCAGAATTGCCTGTAGGCTTTGGTCTTGCTTTGGAACAATACAATGCCATGGACTATTTTTTCTCTCTGCCAACCGAAACAAAACAGCGGATCATTGACCACGTTCATACCATAAAGTCCAAAAACGAAATGCTTGCATATGTAGAATCTGCGGTCGCACCAGGCATGAAGAATTAAGGCTTTTAGATGGTCGAAACATTGCCGCAGAGCCTGATGTCCACGGGAGACACTCTGTACTGTGATGGTGTAAATCCTGTGAGCCGTTTGAATTCTTTGGAAAAATAAAACTGATTCTGATACCCTGCAATTTCTGCAATTTCCGAAATGCTCTGCTCAGAATAACGCAATTGTCTCGCCGCCTTTTCTATGCGAAGGCAAATCATATATTTTTTTGGAGATGTATTTAAAACATAAGAAAAAGCATGATAGAGGTGCTTCCTGCTTATGCCAAGAACCATTGCAACCTCTTCCACCAGCAGATTCTTTGTTAAATTTCTTTCCATATAGTCAATTGCCTTCATCGTATAAAACTCGGCGTTCTCTTTACTGTCCATAGTGGTCTTTGTAGGATTTTCTTCAAGCAGACAGGCAAATATATCATAAAGCATAGAAGCCATCCGGCAATACCTGTTGGGAAGCTTATGGGACGCCAAGTAAAGGGAATTAACTTTCTCCCCGATTCTTCCCTTTTTGTCCTGGAACAAAGGACGGCCCTGAGTAATGTTTGCCCTTCCCAGATAATTGTCTATCAGATATCCGATGAACGTTACCCAGGTGATATTTAGATTCTCCTCCTGCGGATTTTCAATTATCAGTTCCATGCCAGGAAAAAGAAAGAACCCATGCCCTTTTGAAAGCTGGCTTTCAACGGCAGTTCTTCTTGCCATTCCTTTTCCTTCATTTATAAAAACCATGGTGTATGTATCGATATTTTTAAACTTCAGCTGTCCACCGGAAAGGATGTCACTGTTCCCTGTCTCCAGTATATTAAGGGTAAGGTTTAAATGTGACCTGTCGCTGATATGCACGATTTTATTTTTACAGAACTTCTCACGAATCATTTGATTTCCTTATGAATTAAATTGCAGCATCCCAAGCCGTTTTTTATTTTTTAGCTGCATTTCAAGAAATTCAATCAGCGAAAAAAGTTCTCCAGGCTCAGAAACTACATAATCCGGGGTTTCCTCTGTTGATTTTGGATGCATATTATAACGGGGACTTTGGCTCATCAGCACGGAAATGATTCCCAGACGGTTGGCTCCCACAATATCCTTTTTTATATTATTTCCAATCATTACAATTCGTCCGAAATCCCTTTCGGTCAGAGACAGACGACTCATTGCATCATCAAAAATTAACTTTGAAGGTTTTTCCACACCTACGATTTCAGAAATAGCACGTACGGCAAAACAATGACTCAGCCCATGCTGTCTGTATATATTATCAAAGGATTCTTTTTTCCCATCAGCCACCAGAGCAATGGTATATCCTGCTTCAAACAATTTTAATACCGTTTCTTTTGCACCGTCAAACAGCTGACAGTGCTGTACCGTACCATTTTCATCCCGAACTTCTGTTGATTCATCTACCAGTGTATCGCCGCTGTCTATAAAAACAATCAATTCTTTCATATTATCCTGTTTTTCTCCAATTATGTATTTTAAATCTGTTATTTTGAAGGCGCTATTCCCTGCAGGGAAAGTTCCTCTGCCCTGTGGCATGCCACAAAATGTCCCGACTCTCTTTCCGTAAGCTCTACCTCTTCTGTTCTGCATTTATCCATGCAATATCTGCATCTTGTATGGAAAAAACACCCCCGGGGTGGATTGGCAGGATTTGGAATTTCTCCTTCCAGGGCAATCCTGTCCCCTTTCGTTTCCGGGTCCGCATGGGGAACTGCGGATAAAAGGGCCTCGGTGTACGGATGAAGAGGTTTTTCATACAACATGCCTGCCGGAGCAAACTCCACCATTTTCCCTAGATACATCACTCCCACCTTGTCCGAAATATACTCAATGACAGATAAATCATGTCCAATGAACAGATAAGTGAGCTTAAATTCTGACTGTAAATCTTTCAAAAGATTCAAAACCTGAGCCTGCACAGACACATCAAGAGCTGATACCGGCTCATCACAGACGATCAGGCGCGGGTACAGCACCAGTGCCCTGGCAATTCCGATCCTCTGTCTCTGGCCGCCGGAAAAAGCATGGGGATAGCGGGAAAGATAGCTTGGATTTAAGCCTACCCGCTTTGCCATATCTGCCACTCTGCTTCTTAATTCCTCTTTGGAAAGCTTTACATTTGCTTTCAGAGGCTCAGAGATAATATCAAAAACTGTCATGCGGGGATCAAGAGAAGAAAACGGATCCTGAAAGATCATTTGTATCTCACTGCGGATCTTCTTCATCTTTTTCTTATCAATCTTCTGTATATCGTACTCATTCCCATCTGCTGCCCTATAAAGGACAGAACCGGAGCTTGCATTTACTGCGCGTACAATACACCTGCCAAGAGTGGTTTTTCCACAGCCGGATTCTCCCACAATACCGATGGTTTCTCCTTCCCGGACTTCAAATCCCACATGATTGAGCGCCCGGACCTGAACCGACTTTGATTCATATATTTTACTAAGACCATCTAACTTTAATATCGTATCAGACATATCGTTCCTTTCATAATCAACCGGACCAGGAATACTTTATTCCATTTCCCAACAGGCTGCATAGTGCCCCTTTGTTTTTTCCATTAACGGAGGCTCTCCTCCAAGGCGGCATTTCTCACTTCTTTTCAGGCACCGTTCATAAAATCCGCACCGGTTTTCAAGATTCATGGCAAGGGGAACCGTCCCTTCAATAGAGAAAAGGCGGCTGCTTTTGCTTCCGATCTTATGAACCGAGGCTAAAAGTCCTTCCGTATAAGGATGCAGGGGATTGCCAAATAATTCCTTCACAGATGCAACCTCTGCAATTTTCCCAAGATACATAACAGCTACCCGGTCACATATTTTTGCAACCGCACCAAGATCATGGGTGATAAACAAGATGGACATTCCTGTATCTGCCTGAATCTGTTTCATAAGTTCCAAAATCTGAGCCTGTATGGTAACGTCAAGGGCTGTCGTTGGTTCATCAGCAATTAAAAGCCTGGGGGAACAGACCAGTGCCATGGCAATAAGGGCCCTTTGAAGCATTCCTCCGGAAAATTCATGAGGATATTGCCTGTAGCGCTTCTCTGCATTTGGGATTCCTACCTTTTTCATGGCTTCCAATGCTATTTCCCTTGCCAGATTCTTATCTTTTGTTATATGAAGGCGCACAACTTCAGAAATCTGTCCGCCAATGGAAAACAGCGGGGAAAATGCGCTCATGGGCTCCTGAAAGATCATGGAGATATGTTTTCCCCGAATCTTCCGGATCGCTTCTCCTCCCGGTTTCATCGTTAAAAGGTTCTGGATTTTATCTTCGTTGTGAAAGTTCACTTCTCCGCTGCTTATGCATTTTTTACCGTTGATTCCTAAAACCGCCTTGCATGTAAGGCTTTTTCCGCATCCCGATTCCCCAACCAGACCCAATGTCTCATTTTTATTTACCGAGAAATTAATTCCCCTTACCGGATTTAAGATACCTTCCCTAAGCCGTATTTTAATATCTAAATCCCTGACCGATACGATCGGATTTTCATTGTCCATCATGCACCTCCCTACTTATATGGATCTGACGCATCCCGCAGTCCGTCACCCAGAAAATTAAATGCAAGAACTGCCATAATTACAAAAATTACAGGAATCAGCTTCCACGGGCAATTGGCAATATTGCTGATACTCTGGCATTCCTGGAGCAAAACCCCCCAGCTTGTGGCAGGAGCACGCATTCCAAGTCCCAGAAAGCTCATAGAGGTCTCCCCAAGGATCATTCCCGGTATGCTGAGTGTCAGACTGACAATTAAGTAGCTCATAAAACCAGGAACCAGATGCTTTAAAATAATCGTTCCATCTCCCACTCCCCCGACTTTTGCCGCAATGACATAATCTTCATTTTTCAGAGCCAGAAATTTACTCCGTACAATTCGTGCCAGCCCCGGCCAGCTTAACGCCGACATGATTATGGTTATAAAAACAAATACTCTGGTAACTGATATTCCAGGCGGAATGGCGGCAGAAAGAGCCATCCAGAGCGGCAGCGTCGGAAAGGAAGAGATGACCTCAATCAGTCTTTGAATCACAGTATCGGCCAGACCTCCGTAAAAACCGGAGATTCCTCCGATTACGATAGCAAGGACAAAAGAAATAATGGCACCCAGAAGCGGTACCGTCATGGATACCTTGCTGCCGATCAAAATCCTGGAGAACAGATCCCGCCCCAGCTGGTCAGCTCCAAACACCATAAGAACCGGCGCTTCCATTCCTTCCTTTCCCTCCGGCTCTTCGATGCCAAAAAGATGAATATCACTTTCAATCAGGCCAAACAACTTATAGGGAGTGCCTTTGACAAAAAATGCAACCGGGTATATGGTTTCTTTATTTTCTTTAAAAATCTTATTCTGAAATTTATCGTACGTAAGGTCCATGGAGTAAATAAAAGGGCCTTTAAATGCTCCGTTATGGAACATATGTATTTTGGTCGGCGGCGCATTGGAATAAACCGCAGAATAATCCTCCAGCCCCTGAGGTGCTATAAAATCGGCGAAAAGGGCTGTTGCGTAAAAGACAAACAAAATAAAAGCGCTGATCATGGCCAGCTTATGTTTTTTTAGCTTTCTCCACATAAGTCCCCATTGGGAGGCCGTATAATACCGCTCCTGCCTGATCCGTTCCTTTTCCTCACGGGTAAGCCTGCTATTAAAAATCATGCCTTTTTCTCCTCTAAAAATTTTATTCTGGGATCAAGAACCGTTAAAAGCAGATCAGATATAAGGGTACCAAGCACTACCATAGCTGCCGATATAAGCAGGATTCCTCCGGACAGATATACATCCTGGGACTGAAGTGCCTTTAAAAGAACCGGCCCCTGGGTAGGCAGCATTAAAACAATGGCAGTTATGGTAGTCCCGTTGAATATGTCTGCTATCATCCCTCCCAGCCCGCTGACAATAGGATTTAATACCGCTCTCATTTCATATTTGTAGGTAAGAGTGCTTTCACTGACGCCTTTCGCACGGGTACAGAGGACGTATGGTTTTTCCTGTTCATCCAATAACTGGCTTCTGATCCTTCTGATAAGCCCGCAGGTGCCGGATGTACTGATTACAATAACCGGTATAATAAGTCTTGTTAAAAATTCAACAAAGCTGTCCCAAGAGGTAATTCCCCCTTCCGGAAACAATCCCATTAAAGGAGTCCCCGTCCATTTGTAGGAAATATACATCAGCACAATGGCAAACAAAAAGTTAGGAACCCCCATGCCCACAAAGCCGATCAAGGTAATCACATAGTCGAACAATGAATACTGGTGTTTCGCCGAGTAAATCGCAATAGGAATGGAAATCGCGTAGGTTATCACCATGGTAATCAGGGACAGCATAATTGTAGCACCAAATGTTTCCCCGATCTTTACGAGTACGCTTTGTTTAAAATAAAGAGAAGTTCCCCAGTCACCGGTAAGAATCCCTCCCAGCCAGTCAAAATACTGAACCAGGAACGGCCGGTTTAAGCCGTACATTTCTTTTAAGTTGGCAATATCCGCTGCTGTAACCGTTTCTCCCTGGGCGATCATATTGGTCACCATATGATCAACGAAATCTCCGGGTGGAAGCTGAATGACAAAAAACACCACAAAGGAGATCATAAACAGTGTCAGCGCCGCAAGAACCAGTCTTTTTCCAATATATTTTGATAATTCCATAGACCTCCAATCACAATACCATGCATGGCAGTGAGTGATGCGGTACATATTATGCATCATTCACCACCACATAGAGGTACTGTTTTTAATTCTTATTTTACAAGATAGAACTGTTCCGGCCTTGCAAGATTTGTTGTTCTGAACTCATCCGAGTACATGATATCTGCAGGGAAATTTTTCAGGTTCTTATTTACTATCCAGTTTACAGGCATGGGTTTCAAAAAACCAATGACCCAAAGATTCTTTTTGTGAAGGTCATAAATTTTCTGTACATTTTCTGAAATAACAGTCTCTCTGTCTGCACCGGCTGCATTTTTAATGGCCTCATAGGCATTGATCAGTTCCAGCATATCCCCTGACGGAGCCATTCCTCCGTTTGCTTCTGATTTTCCGTCCTCATACCATTTTCCATATGCACCATACCAGCAGGCATAATTTCTCATAGGAACAATGTCATCGGGCCGGATCGCAGGAGTAACGGTGCTCACTTTCTTTAACTGTGCCTCAACGTCATTGACCAGAATGGATTTGGCAATATCCGCATCTACCTTGCTGGAAATTTTAATTCCTATTTTTTTATAAGCAGATGTCAGCAGAGATAAAAAATCCCCTTCTTTTGACATGTCGGATATGGATACAATGATTTCAAGATCTTTTTTAGTTCCCTTCATCTTACGGTAAGTCCCCTCCGTCCCGTTCCAGGGTTCCGTAATTCCGTCAAGGAGCTGATTGGCCTTAGACACATCAAACTCCGTCCAACGGTTTGCCCATGTTTCATCGTATCCATTGGAACCATAGGGAACCGAAGACTGTGCCGGCTGGCTCTGCCCGTTCATCAGTGTTGCATTTAATAAGTTTCTGTCAACGCTTATGGATAGTGCTTCCCGGAAAGCCGGATCCTGAAAAAGCTTTCTTTTATCCTCATCCTTAACCGTCTGATTCAGCTGAATTGCGTGTTCACTGCTCCAATCAGCGGATATCCACTGTTTTACATCATGGGTCTGCTGGGTTGATGTGCTGATGGTAGAAAAATCTTCCCCGGAAGCAATGACTGCGTCAAACTCACCTGCCGCTGCTTTTAAAGCTACCTGATCTTTTTCATTGATGATTTGAATCTTAATGCTGTCTAAATAGGGAAGCTGTCTTCCCTCACTGTCTGTTTTAAAGAAATAAGGATTTCTTATCAGTTCATAGGTTTCGCCTACCTTGTCCCAGTTATCTTTAACGGCAATGAAGCTTCTAAGCTGGGGAACAATGGCATAATCCCAGTTGTAATACCCGATATCCTTACCGAGGGTGCTGTAAGAATCCCACTGCTTGCCGAAATCCCTGTTTGCATTTGCGATTGCCTGCTCCTCTGTAATAAGAGGGAAGGAGGAATCATCTGCCACATTATCTTTACGGGCAACGTAATTTTTATAAAAATGCTTTGGCAATGCCATCCATTTATTATCTACCGCTACGTCAGCCGGAAAGGAAGGCTTTGGTGCCTTAAATTCCACGGTGAATTTATAATCATCCACCTTTTTAAATTCCGCCCAGTACCGGATTCCATCTACCGTTGCCTGATAACAATTATAAGGCTTTGAGGTATAGGCCGGATAATAGGCCGGATCATCAACGGCGACTGCAGAGCGGTCCGGGTTTAAAGCTGGAGTGGACATGTGGTCATAGTAGAAAATAACATCATCTGCCGTAAAAGGCTCTCCGTCCGACCATTTCATGCCCTTACGCATCTCAATGGTCCAAACCGTCGCATCTTCATTGGAATAGAAATTCTTACAGATATTCGGTTCCACTTCTCCGCTTCCATCCTGTTTGAAACGGAACATGCTCTGCTCCGTCAGAGGCCCCCAGGTCCATCTTGCACTGTCATTGGTGGTAAGTGTGATACTTCCGCCATACTGTCCCAGAGAAACCACATCCGGTTCCACCATAATATCGCCCTGATCCGGAAGACGTTCTTCCAGCTTCGGAAGTTCTCCGGCATCGGTCTTTGCTTTCAGCATAGGGGCTTCTTTTTCCGAAACATCAGCAGCCTGCTGCTGGGATGATGTTTCGGCCGCTGCAGATGATTCTCCATTCTGGCTGACCGCAGAGCTTCCCTGCCTGCTGCATCCGGAAGCTGCCGCGATGATTAATGACAACGCCAGCGCTGAAGTGAACGCCTTTTTCATTGGAAACATTTTTCTTTTCATAGATTCCTCCAATTCTTTCTTCTGTTTTCTGCTGTACAATCAGGCGATAACGGCATATATACTTTTCGGTTTTTAAAATCACCTGCCCCCATCCCAATAAAATTATCTTATGTTAAATCTTTGAAAAATTCAGGTAATTTTTGTGTAAAATACACTAATATTATGTATAATTATCTTTTAAAAATAGTAATATCGCCCAAACCGTAATTGAATATTAGCATATCCGGGTATCAATGTAAATGTATAATCATGACAAAAATATATACTTTTGGGAATTTAATGACTGGAATTATGACGCAAAAAAGGAGCGGGATTTTTAAAATCCCACTCCAGATATCTACAAGCACCATTATTCAATCACAATCTCATACTTTCCTGCATACCACTTTTTGCGTAATTCCTCTGATTCAACCAAAAGGCCATTTACCTGTACCTTCTTACGGATAAGTTCAGACGGAATGTCCACCTCCGCACAGCAATCAAAAGGCACTGTAAGAAAAAACAAGATTCCGCCATCCTTCCACTCCCAGCCACAGTCATAATCTCCCGCTGCCGACCGGTATACGGCACGGACAAAGGAAAGCCTTTTGTCTGGCCTTGGAGCGAACCGCATCCGTTTTCCTCCTGCTCCCTCTTCCACATGCTGCAGTCCGCAGACGCAGCAGTATATCCACTCGGCAATGACGCCGTAGGCATAATGGTTTAAGCTGTTCATACCGGTACTGCTGATGGTGCCGTCAGAAAGAAGGGAATTCCAGCGTTCCCAAATGGTAGTGGCTCCTAAATTGACCTCATAAAGCCAGCCCGGATAATCCTCATGGAAAAGAAGGTCATAAGCCTCATTTAAGTGTCCGGTTTCCGTCAAGGCCTGACATAAGTATGCCGTTCCCACAAAGCCGGTTGACAGATGATTCTTATTCTCTCTCAGCAGAAGGCATAATTCTTCTCCTGACACCTCCATTTCAGACTCATGAAATATGCGGAACCAGATTCCAATCACATATGCCGTCTGGGTTCTTATGGTCAGCTTCCCTTTTTCCGACATGTATCTGTTCCGTATTGCCTCCCGCACTTCTCCTGCAATACGCTGATAATAATCCGCCTCGCTGTTCTTTCCCAGGACGCCTGCCGCCTTTGCCGTCAATTCTGCGGAATGCATGTAAAAGGCAGAAGCCACAAAATATTTATCCGTACCTCCCTCCCGGCTGTCTCCTTCGCTGTCCAGAGAAAGCCAGTCCCCAAAATGAAAACCGCAGGTCCACAGACGGGTTTTGCCGCAGAATTCCTCATCCATGCGGATGATGAAATCCGTCCACTGCTTCATATTGTCATACTGTTCCAAAAGCCAGCGTATATTGCCAAAATGAAGATACAGATTCCAGGGAATAATGGTGGCGGCATCTCCCCACACACTGGCTCCCGCTTCTCCCCATACGTCCTCTGTCACGTCAAATTCCGGTTCCCCGTTCATCTGGCGGGCAAGAGTCAGTATATCGGGCACCACATAGGGAACAGCACCCCCTTTTTCCCTTTGTTCAAGCCCCATATCCTTCATATACTTTCTGAAAAATGACGGAGTCTGCATATGATAAGATGCCGCACGGCTGAAAATCTGCGCATCCCCGGTCCATCCCAGACGTTCATCTCTTTGGGGGCAATCGGTGGGAATATCCAGAAAGTTCCCCTTCTGACTCCATTTCGTGTTGGAAATCAATTGGTTCACCTTTTCATTGGAGGTCTCGATAAATCCGGTTTCCTCAATATCCGAATACAGCGCCCACGCTTGAAAATCCTCCACATTCGACTGGTTCACTTCCATTCCGGTGATCTTAACGTAACGGAAGCCATAGAAGGTGAAATGAGGCCTTGCAAACTGCTTTTTCCCATTGGCGATCCAGGTATATTCTGCCTGTGCCGTTCTTAAGTTCTCCCGGTAAAACCTGCCTTCCTGCAGCACCTCCCCATATTGGAGGGTGATCCGCCTCCCCACCGGCCCCTCTGCCTGGAATGCCACCCAGCCGGTGATCTCCTGTCCAAAATCAAGGACCGTTTCCCCGATGGAAGTGGTAATGATTTCCTTTACAGGCAGTACCTCTTTCTTTCTTACCGCAACTCCGGTCATAGGGCTCAGAACACCCCCTGGAGGTTTGGCTAAAACCGCATAGAGCTTCTGACGCTCAATGACCGTTTTAAGTCCTGATTCCATGCGGGAATCATACACCTCTCCGTCATAGATTCCGGAACTGGCAACCGGAGATTTAAGCGCCAGCCATGAGTCATCTGTTGCGATCACCGTTTGCCCTCCGTCACAGCCTGTCACATATAAATTTGCCAGGAGCTTAAAACGGTCACCGTAATACTCTCTCAGCTGTCCCTTATTCGTATAACCAAAACGTCCCTTGTACCAGCCATTCCCCAGGTATACATCGATCTGGTTGTTTCCCGGCTTTAGATAAGGCTGTACGTCATAGGTCTGATATTGAATCCAATACCGGTAATCCGTAAAATAAGGCGTTAAATATTCATCCCCTACCTTTTCCCCGTTTAAAAAAACCTCATAGACTCCTAACCCACACAGATAAAGACGGGCGGTTATCAGGCCGTCATATTCCTTTTCCTCCAGAAAAAATGTCTTTTGAAAAACCGGATGAAGTTCTTTTACAAAGGGAGCCTCAATCCAGCTTCCATCCCATTCCTTTCGGGGATGGCCGCCTTCAAAAACTGCTGTCTCGCTGACTGCCTCTCCCCCTGCATCATCCCTTACCGTCACCTTCCAATAATAGGGCGTGGCAGGCTCCAGAACCACCTGCGGCGTACAGGCACAGGAATTTAATTCCGCTTCGCCGCTGTCATATACAAGCTCCCCAAACTCCCGGTCCCTGCCAATTACCAGCCTGGCCCATATCTGAAACTTTCCTTCTGCCTCCTCCACTTTCCAGGAAAACGTGATGCCGGAAAGCTCGATTCCCAGAGGATTCTCCTGATAGTTCGTCTTTAACCCATATATCCTCATCGGACGTCTCCTTACTCCTTATATTTTAAAGATACACCACCGCTCTGCCCCGGTGTCTTAGATACAGCCGGGCCTGTCACTCTGCCCGTACCACCAGTACCCAGTCATTATCCTGCGTAAACCGGGCCACAGGCTTTACCTCTGCCTGCTCCTTTCCGGTAAAGTCAGCAAAATAACTGTAGACACCGCTGACCGGATCAAACCACCATGCCTGGACCTTTTTTCCTTCAAAGCCTTTTAAATCCACCGCAAAAGCCTCTCCCAGATAATCGTAGGCCAACAGATATCCCGGCCCTGCAAACACTGCGATCCTCCCGTACCTTTCTTTCTGACCAGATAACAACCGTTCCATTGCCGGGCGCCCTTTCTGGTAATCCACAGACTCCATCAAACGCCTTAGATGCCCCATATGTTCCGATCCTACGTGGTGCATGGATTCCTTCCAAACCTGCCTCACTCCATAAGCACCAGGTTTGGCCCCATCCTTATAAAACTGCTGAATGGCATTATCTCCGTACGTATGGCCCATCGCTCCCTCAAACACGGACCAGTAGGCATAACGCCGCACATCCCATTCCCTCCAATAGGGCTGGTCTGATACGTGAAGTCCCTGAAGAATCCATTCATAAGAAGGCTCTCCGTCTACCGTAGGCTTCATGAGACTGTAACCATGGTCACGGTCCACGTATTTCCAATTATCTTCCCCAAAAAAGTCTTCTTTTACAGCGTTATCATCCCAGGCTCCCAGAGAAGCCTGATCGTAGCGCCTGTGGCCGGACTGGAACATATTGAAATCCAGCCATTGCTCCTCATGAAACCAGAGGGAGGAAGACGTGCGCCCAAAGGGATGGAAACCGATGAGTTTATCCGGTGTAAGGCTCTTAAATAACTTTCCTTCCATCCGGTGTACCTCTTCCCCATCGCTGCCACGGACATCTCCCCCCAGAATCCATATGACATTCGGGCTGTTCCTGTAACGGTCTGCTACAAATACAGCATACTCCTCGATGTTATCCTTATTTAACACGCCGCCCTTTATCATGGCTCCCCAAGACGGAAGCAGCCCCATATAAAGGCCCAGTTCTTCCGCCATTTTTATCACCTTGTCGCAATGCTCCCAGAAGCCTGGCGCCATCACATCCACTTCTGCCTCTGCCAGGCTGTTGGCTGCAGCGCCTGGCATGGCGTGCATAAGGACCGCCTGAATTACGGTAAACCCCTTGTCCCTGCGGTTTCTCAAATATATATACGCCTCTTTTAGGCTGCACTGCTGAAACAGGAGCCAGGCCGTATCTGCCAGCCAGAAAAAGGGCTGCTCCCCATTGCAAAGATACCTCTGATTATCGCTGACCCTCAATAAACCTTTATCCCATGGCTTCATATCTTGTCACACCCATCCCTTTCCGGTTATTTTAATTATCAATATGGAAATGGCTGAATTCCTTCATATTCCACTTCCCATTGCCCATTCTTTGGAAAACCAGGCAGTTCTTCACTTCCCGGATATCCGGCTGTCATCAGGGCTGCCGCCAACAGCAGCGAACCATTTCCCGGCAGATATAACGGCAGATCTTCCCGCCCCTCCTGGAAGTTATTACCGCTTGTCACATAACGGTTTTTCCAGGTGTCCATAAGAAGCAGATCAATGGCATACTCCGGGTTCTTAAGCCGGACGGCTGTCATAGCCATAACGGCAAAATCCCACCCCCACAGGGAAGCATAATCCCAGCACTCCACCGCTTTTTTCAAAGAGTTTTCCATGATCTTTTCATCAATTCTTCCACTGTCAATCAGTCCATAAGCGCAGAGCATGGAAGGATGATCCGCTGCAAATGACTCATACGTGTCCGGGCAGTTATCGTGTGCAAGATAACAGCCATCCTTTACGGCCATAGGCGCCATACGCTCCTTTACTTCCTTCCACCTGGCCGGGATCTCCCTTTCACAGCGGTGTGCCCATTCAGCCGCAATTCCTAAAGCAAAGTGCCAGTATTCCACCTCAAACGCAGGATTCCTTGTCACCATGGGCTCATGGATTTCCTGAACCGGAATCACCGGACCCAAAAGCTCATACACGCCCCGCTCCTCATTATATACTGCAAAATCAGCCATAAATTCCGCCGTTTCCTCCACCAGAGGATAATACCGTTCCAAAAAATCCCGTCCGCCCCTGTTTTGGTATGCAAGTTCCAGCATATACAGGATATGGGGCTGCTGCCAGATCAGCAGTGTGGCGATGGGGGAGGGGCAGTCCACCCCTTCACCGGCCACCATCTTTGGCCACCGGGCCCCCCGGTAGCCATTGCGGGCCGCATTTTCCCGTGCCTGAGGCAGATGCTTAAGATACCAGGAAAGACTCCGCTCCAGCATCTCCGTATGGTTCCAAAGCGGCAGATATGCCTCGTGCCAGAGATACATCTCCAGGTGCGCCTTTCCGTACCAGCTGTTGCATGTCAGCCCCGTTTCCTGAGGCGGCATATCTCCGGCAGACTGAATGGCCAGCAGATACTGGGAACGAACAATTCTCCGTTCCAGCATAAGAGCCCGTTTGTCTCTGCTCTTATGCAGATCTATGACACCTCCCTTTTCCCAGAACCGTTTCCAATGAGTACGGCTTCTTTCAAAGATTTCCTCTGCCTCTGTTTCTTTTCCATATCCGTCCTTTAAGAAGCTGACAGTGAATGCCATCTGACCATTTCCAGTTGAAGCAATACAGAAGCAGTGGGCTCCCAGACGTTCCATTTCACAGTGATCCAAAGTAACTCTCACATAATAAGTATCCCGGTCCAGAATTCGTTTCAGCACCACAGAATGAGAACCTTTTTCCATAATCTCCGTGATGTGAGCGCTCTCACAATTCCAATCACTGGCTGATATCCCAGGACTTCCATAGGGAAAACAGATATTCACTGCCAAACCAGCTTCCAGTGCCTCAGACTTTACCCGAAAGGCCACGGTGTCTTCAGCTCCGTCAGATGCCGTGAGCACATGACAGCTCTCTCCATTCAAAAGAAACCGGCTGTCTATTATTCCTTCATATAGTTTAAGCTCCTGGTAAATATCTGTGATCCTGTCCTTTTTAACCGCCTTGCCCTTAAAAACAAGACCAATCCTGGCCAGATTTAATTTGTGGGGGTTTTGGCGAACCCAATCATAAACGCTTTCATTTCCCCTTTTCTTTTCCACTGCATACCTTACTGTACGGCCATGATGGGGGTATTCGGTCATTTCAACATCCTTAAGGTCATAGCCATACAACTCCGGACTCACCGGCTTCGTGTGCCAGCCCCACTGCGCCATGGTACAAAGCGGCAGAGTCTTTTCATATTCCTCATAAAATGTCTGCATTCCCGTAATATCTGCGGTATAGGCAAAATTCCCATTCCCAACAGACAGAGGCGAACATTCCTTTATCTCTGTCAATATGGGATTATGTCTGGCAACCAGTTCATAGCGATTGATCTCAGCCATCTTTCCCTCCCTGTCGTGCTCTAGCCATCAGCCCTTTAAACCGGTGGAACTCACACCATCCACCAACTGCCTGTTAAAAATCAGAAAAATCAAAAATACCGGTATTAAGGACAAGGTGGACATAGCGAACAAAGCGCCATAATCCGACTGCCCGGAAGCATCTGCAAAGTTCTTTAATGCCACGGATGCGGTCCAGGTCCCAGGCTTGCTCAAATAAATTAACGGGCCCATAAAATCATCCCATTTCCAGTAAAACTGAATGATCAGCGTTGTCACAATCGACGGTTTTAAAAGGGGGAGCACGATCTTTAAATAGATCATATACTTATTGCAGCCATCTACAAAAGCAGCTTCATCAAGCTCTCTTGGAATTCCCTGACAGAACTGCATCATCTGATAGATGAAAAATGCCTGCCCGCAGAAATGGGGAAGGATCAGAGGAATATACGTCCCTACTACACCAAGGAAATTGTAGATCATGTACTGGGGGATCATAATGACCTGTCCCGGCAGCATAAGAGTTCCCAGCATGCACCAGAACAAAATCTTTCTTCCTTTGAACTTGACTCTTGCCAGAGCATAGGCCACCATAGAAGATGAGATCACAGTGCCAAAGGTGGAAGCTGCCGCCACTATCAGAGAGTTGCCAAAAAAGGTTCCGAACGTCACTCCGCTGTAGCCCTTCCAGCCATTTTTCCAGTTTTCCATATGCCAGCCCATAGTTGGCAATAAGGAAGCTGAATGGTTCAGAATATCGTTGTTGTTTTTAAAAGCTCCCACCATCATCCAGAAAACCGGATAGATCATAATAAGGCCAAAGCCACCAATTAATACGTGGTACAGAATTTTTTCAAGTTGTTTTCTCCCATGCATTCCCATTTGGCTCCCCCCCTAATCGTCGCTGCCTGCTTCATAGAACACCCAGCGTTTGGAGGTCCTAAAGATCAGCAGAGTTACAGTAGAAATCACAACCAGCAGCACCCAGGAAATCGCGCTGGCATAGCCCATATCCTGATAGGTAAAGCCTTGTTTAAAGATATAGTATGCGATAAAATTGGTTGCATCCGCAGGTCCGCCCTGAGTGATAATAAATGCCTGTGTAAATACCATAAAGCCGGTAATCGTCTGCATGACCAGATTATATAAAATCACCGGAGACAGACAGGGAAGCGTGATTCTTAAAAAGCGCTGGTATCCACTGGCACCGTCGATTTCCGCCGCTTCATAATAGGTTCTTGGAATCTCCTTCAGCCCGGCAGCAAAGATAATCATGGAAGAGCCAAACTGCCACACCGTTAAAAGGGCAAGAGGCAGCATGACCATGTTCTTATCTCCCATCCAGTTCAACCGGTCCATTCCCATGGACATGATCATGCTGTTAATCATTCCTTTACGGGCAAACATCTGCTTCCAGACCAGTGCCACTGCCACAGACCCTCCTACCAGAGAGGGAAGATAATAAACCGCCCGGTAAATACTGGCCATTCTTGTCTCTCTGGTCAAAAAGTAAGCAACCAGAAGGGCAAACACCAGTTTGGCCGGAACTGCAAGGACCACATAAACCAGGGTTCTCCATACCGAGTACCAGAATTTGGTGTCCTCACTGAACATACGCACATAGTTACCAAGCCCTATAAAATCCGACTTCACAAAATTATAATTGGTCAGCGAATAATAAAGTGACAACATCATCGGCAGTAATGTGAGACAGCAAAATCCAACGATAAATGGTGCTGCAAACACATATCCCACTGCCTGATCTGTACATAAGATCTGTTTCAGGGTCTTTTTCTCCCGCAGAACCCCCTCCACCCCATTTTTCATTTTTATTTCTCCTTTCAATTTATCCCCATAAAAATGGCCTGCTGCTTTACACAGCAGACCAGTTCTTCCCACATTTCAACGGTCATCCGGTTCTTTGCAGGAAATTATCTCTTAAATGAATTCTCAGCAAAGTCAAACACATTCTCAGCGGCTTCCTGCGCATCGATTTCCCCTGCATTTACCCTGTCCATCTGATTCTTGAGTTCATCCCTGATCGCATTCTGCTGAGTAGGCTCATTGATGAACACGTCTTTCGACTCCTTCCAGGAACCAACGGCAGACACATAAGCATAGATATCTTTCTCCAGATCGCTTAAGGACGGCCGGATGGCTGCGCGCACGGCGCTGGAAATCGGAACTCCTCTTTCGCCTAATAAGATCTGGTTTGCTTCAGGGCTGTTAATGAAAAAGTTAATAAACGCTGCACATACCTCCGGATACTTTGTCTCACTGTAAACAGCAAGACCCTGGGAAGACTTCACCGAATATCCGGGAGGGCCATCGGGAGTTTTTCTCGGAATTGCCGCAATTCTTAAGGTTCCCACACCATTTTCTTCAGCCGCTTTTGCCATTGCAACCACCTGATTGGATAATGCCCAGGTCATAGCTGCTTCTCCGGTTGCCACAAAGTTCTGCTCCGGAGCTGTTCCCATTTCATTCAAGGCTCCACGGTCGGGATAAGCCCCGCTTTTAGTCATTCTCTGTATCATTTCAATGAAAGGTACCATATAATCCGGTTTTTCGATCATCAATCCGCTGTTATCACTCTTGAAGAAATTCAGCCCTGCCTCATGCTGAGGCACCCCCACGGTACAGGCTCCGTAAAACTCTTCCAGAGAAGAAGAACCAAACTCACCCGTAACTGCCTTAAGCGCTTCGGCATACTCTTCATAATCCTTCCAGGTCCAGTTCTCCGCCGGCTCAGCAAGCCCTGCTTCTTCAACCATATCCGCATTGTAGATAATGCAATGTGCATTGGTTCCCAGAGAAATCTCCATCTGCTTTCCAAGATCATAGGTGGTTGCCAGGAAATTATCTGAGATATTATCCGTATTGATGGTGCCGTCTTTTATATAAGGGTTTAGATCGGTGACTACAGAACTGTACTCTGCCCAGTTATTGCCCAACTGAAATACATCCCATACGTCCTGGGCCCCAACCAGAGTAGGAAGTTTTTGGAAATATCCGTTATAATCAGATGGTTCCGTCTCAATGGTAACATTGGGATACTTTTCCATAAACAGCTTTACAACTGCCTCCGTTCTCTCATGTCTCGTCTGGCCCCCCCACCAGCCGAACCGGATGGTACATGGTTCTCCATTGTTTAACTGATCCGGAAATACCACCTCTTTCGTCTCTTCCGTTTCCTGAGGTTCCTCCTCCTTTGCTGCCGTCGTTTCCACTGACTTGCTTTCACTTGCCGCAGGCGGAGCTGCCGTTGTCTTTGCAGCCTCCTTTCCGGAACTGCAGGCGGTGGCAGACAGCATCATTGCAGCAGCCATGGTCAGGGCCATTGCTTTTTTCATTTTCATAAAATCCTTCTCCTTTTCGCATTTCATCAAGCAATGCTCATCTGTTTATTATTTATTGAATTTTCTTAAATAATTTAGTTTCCTTGCACTGCTTTTATGTATTTTATTATAGATATGATTATGCAATATGTCAATGAAAAAATGGTTTTTTTACAAAACTAATGTCATATTATATATTTTATTGTATTTAATTATTATTTTTTAAGCATTTTATCTAATCACTTTTATTTTTAGCTTATTCTCTCTTTATATAATTCAAATATAAAACTTAATAATTAAGTTATCTTTTTAATTTCAATTTATTATTCAACAGTGCCCGTCCCCCCTTCTATCCTTGTACCCTATATAAAAAAAAGCCTGAAACCATCTGGCACAGTTTTACAGTTTCCATCACTGCAAAACATTGCCGGACAGTTCCAGGCATTATATATTGATTCTATGGAATTACGGCTGAGATACAGACACTTGTTTCCCTTACTCCGTCAGACCTATAATCGCATCTCTTACATTTCCCACACCAATCAGACGAATCCCGTCTATACGATTCATCTTTTCCATACAGATCTTTGGAAGTATACAGGTTTTAAATCCCAGTTTTTTCGCTTCATTCACTCTCTGCTGGGCCATGGAAACGGCACGTACCTCTCCGGATAAACCAACCTCTCCAAAGATAATGGTTTTTGAATCTACGGCCCGGTCCTTCATGCTTGAAACAATGGCCATTAAAATCGCAAGATCAAGAGCCGGCTCATTCATCCGCAAGCCACCGGTAATATTCACATAGGCATCAAAATGAGACAGATCATAATGGCACCTCTTCTCCAAAACTGCCATCAGCAAATTCACCCGGTTATAATCCGTACCCGCTGCAGTGCGCCTTGGCATACCAAATGCAGTTGGAGTAATCAGGGCCTGTACCTCCAAAAGCATGGGTCTTGTCCCCTCCATGGAACAGGCCACCACTGCCCCGGAAGCATCCTCCGGCCTTCCGCTTAACATGTACTCCGACGGATTTAAAACTTCTGCAAGACCGCTTTCGACCATCTCAAACACTCCGATCTCGTTGGTGGATCCAAACCGGTTCTTTACCCCACGGATAATCCGGTAAGACGCACTTCTTTCTCCTTCAAAGTAAAGGACCGTATCCACCATATGTTCCAGGACCCTCGGACCTGCAACCACACCTTCCTTTGTCACGTGACCGACAATAAATACGGCGATTCCGGAACCCTTTGCTATCTGTAAAAGTATATTGGTGGATTCCCGGACCTGACTCACGCTTCCCGGTGCAGAAGATATCTCTTCCCGGAACATGGTCTGAATGGAGTCAATAATGACCACATCCGGTTTCTCCTCCTTAATGGCTCCTTCAATCAGCTCCAGGCTTGTCTCACAGAGAAATAACAGTTCCCCGGTCACTTCTCCGATCCGGTTGGCACGAAGCTTAATCTGCTTTAAGGATTCTTCTCCGGATATGTAAAGTACCTTTTGTCCGGATGCAGCCAGATTACGGCATACCTGCAATAACAAAGTGGATTTTCCGATTCCAGGATCTCCGCCCACCAGCACCAGAGAACCCTTTACCACACCTCCCCCCAGGACTCTGTCCAGTTCCTCATACCCCGTTTTCATGCGGTCCTGTTCATCCAAATGAATCTCTGAGAGTCTGGAAGGCTTTGCCTTTAAGGAAGCAGCGCCGTTTTCCCTGTCAGCTCCTATTCCACGCTTTGATGCAGGCTCCTTTTTCCCCACCGGTTCTTCCACAAATGTATTCCATTCCCTGCATCCCGGACACTGCCCCAGCCATTTTGCCGATTCGTATCCGCATTCCTTGCAGAAAAATGCAGTTGCTTTTGCCTTTGCCATCTGGCTTCCTCCTTAAAAAAGCAGGTCCGGCTCCTGATAAAAGAGCCGAACCCATCTTTGATTTTTGTTATTTACGATTGATCTTCACAGATACCGGTGTTTCCTCATTCAGTTCTACGCTTACGGAAAGCTTACCGCTCATGTTGGTCCTCATGCTTCCGGCTGCTTCTCCTTCCACATATACCTCATATTCAGTATCTTCTGCAAGCTGAACAGTCAGCTGTGCATCCTTGTCACCTTCTACCAAAAATTCCACTCCGTCATTGGATACGGAAAATTTCTCTACCGCGGTTCCCGGTACGGATTCGTATACAAACATGCCGTTACGTTCCAGCTTGGTTATCTCATAATATGTCTTGACTTTATATAAATCACCTTGGTGTTCAAAATCCTGTAATTTTGACTTTGCTCCTAATTTGTAATTACCAAAACTGATTGTTCCGTCTTGTTCAGTGCGGATTAACTCTTCAATTACCGGCATCGGTTTGCCCTCCTAGTATTTTGTTTACTTATCCCTTTTTTTGCGAAGAACAGATCCTTTCGCTTGTAGCTATTATACACGAATCAAGGTAAAATGACCAGCTATTTTACCAGTTCTCTTACAGAAAATTTAAGTCCATCCGTATCGGCTGTCACAACTACTTCATCGCCTCTTTTTACAGTACCGTTTAAGATTTCTTCTGCCAGCTTATCCTCCAGACAATTTTGAATGGTTCGTCTTAAAGGTCTTGCACCGTACTTCTCATCATACCCTTTCCGGATCAGAAATTCCTTCGCATCCTCTTCCACACGTAACGTAATGCTCATCTGCTCGGACGTCCGCTTCATAATGTCCTTCATCATAATGGTAACGATATCCTTCATATGATCCTTATTCAATGGGTGAAATACAATGATTTCATCAATACGGTTGATGAACTCCGGCTTAAAGAGCCGTTTCACTTCCTCCATCACACGTTCCTTCATCAGCTTATAATCCGCTTTTTCATCGGCAGCCGCACCGAATCCCAATCGTTTGGGAGAGATGATATTTTGTGCTCCCGCATTGGAAGTCATAATAATAATGGTATTTTTAAAATCTATCTTTCGTCCCTGGGCGTCTGTGATATGACCGTCATCTAATACCTGCAGTAAAATATTAAATACATCCGGATGAGCCTTTTCGATCTCATCAAAAAGAATTACGGAGTAAGGATTTCTTCTTACCTTTTCACTTAACTGTCCGCCCTCATCATAGCCTACATATCCTGGCGGGGAACCGATCATCTTGGAAACACTGTGCTTTTCCATGTATTCAGACATATCCACCCGGATCAGTGCATTTTCCGTTCCAAACATGGACTCGGAAAGCGCTTTGGACAATTCCGTTTTACCGACTCCCGTAGGCCCTAAGAATAAGAAGGAACCAATGGGACGTTTCGGATCCTTTAAGCCGACTCTGCCTCTTCGGATGGCCTTAGCCACAGCTGTTACCGCCTCTTCCTGGCCAATGACTCTTTCATGCAGGATAGCTTCTAAGTTTCTTAAACGCTCGCTTTCCTCTTCTTCCAGCTTTCTTACAGGAATCTTGGTCCAGCTTGAAATTACATCAGCAATTTCGCCTTCATCAACCATTAGGCTTTTATTTACTTTTTCCTTTTGCCATTTTTCACGGATCTTTTCTATTTTTTCCCGTTTCTTTTCCTGCCTTTTTTTAATAACTCCGGCTTTTTCATAAGCCTCTGCTTTGATTGCAGCCTCTTTCTGATCTTCCATCTGTTCGATTTCTGCTTCCAGTTCCTTGATTTCCGGCGGTTCTACATATGTGGTCAGCCGGACCTTGGAAGAAGCTTCATCAATCACATCAATGGCTTTATCCGGAAGGAACCGGTCGTTGATGTACCGGGAAGATAATTTTACCGCAGCCTTTAAAGCATCGTCTGTGATCGTCACCTTATGATGGTCCTCATAACGGCCTTTTAACCCTCTTAAGATGCCGATGGCGGCCTCTTCGCCAGGCTCCTCTACAGTCACCGGCTGGAAACGCCTCTCGAGAGCAGAGTCCTTTTCAATGTATTTCCGGTACTCTTCAATGGTAGTCGCTCCGATTAGCTGCAACTCTCCTCTTGCCAGGGAAGGCTTTAAAATATTGGAGGCATCAATAGCACCTTCCGCACCTCCGGCTCCGATAATGGTATGAATCTCATCAATGAATAAAAGCACTTCCCCATCCTCGATAACCTCAGCAATCACCTTTTTGATCCGTTCCTCAAATTCTCCCCGGTATTTGGAACCAGCCACCATACCGGACAGATCAAGAGTTAAAAGCCGCTTTCCGGCAATGGTTTCCGGTACGTCTCCGCTTGTAATCATCTGTGCCAGACCTTCCACCACGGCAGTCTTTCCCACTCCCGGTTCTCCGATCAGACAAGGATTGTTCTTGGTTCTCCGGCTTAATATCTGTATAAGGCGCTTGATCTCGGATTCTCTTCCAATCACCGGATCCAGCTTCCCCTTTGACGCAAGCTCGGTTAAATCTCTGCTGTAACTGTCAAGGGTCGGTGTGTTTCCCTTGGCCTTCTGGGATTTCATCAGTTCTTCTTTATTGGCAGGAGCATCTTCTCCCATAGCAGCAAGCACATCAATGTATAACTTCTGAATGCTGATTCCAATGGTATTCAACAGCCTGGAAGCAACACAGTCATTGTCACGGATAATAGAAATCAGTAAATGCTCCGTTCCGATCAAATTCGCTTTGAAACGGACAGCTTCCCGGTAACTGTTCTCCAGCACTCTTCTGGCACCCGGCGTATATCCGCCGTCTTCCTGAAGGCGGACTGCCTGATCAGGAGCAATCAACTGGCTGATCAGGTTTAAGACCTTATCTTCCTTTACTCCGTTTTCCTCCAAAACCTTGGCAGCAACTCCGGTTCCTTCTTCCAGAAGTCCAATCAGCAAATGTTCCGTTCCTACATAACCGTGACCCAGACGTTCTGCCGCCTGTACAGCCAGATTAATTGCCGTCCTGGCTTTTGTCGTAAATCTGTCTATCATAAATCCAATCCTCCTGTCAATTTATTTCCGGCAGCTCTCTGCGTATAAACTCTGCTCTGGCCACATCCAGTTCTTCTTTATTCAGAGGGCGGTCAGAAATCTTCTGCAAGTTTGCCGGCTGTATTCCAAGCATCAGACGGTAGATCGAAACATCTTCTTTGGTCTGGATCAGATTGTCCGTCCGTGCAGCTAATAACTGGGAAAGAAAAATCATGGCGTCTCTGGAAGTAAGTCTCCTGGCATATTTTAAGACTCCGTAAGACTTGTAAACCTCATCCTCCCGCTCGATCTTCCTCCTCTGGAGCGATAACTTTCTTACCTGCATCTCCTGATTGGTCAGCTGAATGGCAGCCTTTGTAACCGTATCTATAATTTCTCTCTCCGTCTGTCCAAGTGTCTTCTGGTTGGAGATTTCAAAAAGGGAGCCGAAATTTTCTTCTCCTTCTCCATAAGCCCCCCGGATGGCTGCTCCAAAGCGGCTCATATCTCCAATCAGGCTTGAAAATCTTCTTCCCTGGGACAGCATGGGCAGATGTACCACTACGGAAGCTCTGAGACCGGTTCCAACATTAGTCGGAAAGGTGGTCAAGTATCCGTATCGGTCATCAAAGGCATACGGAAAACGTTCATTGACGTAATTATCGATCCGGTCCGCTCTCTCCCAAAGTTCTTCAAGTGCCAATCCTGTTCCTAAAACCTGAATCCGGATATGATCCTCGCAGTTTAGCACAATTCCCGTATCCTCTTCTTCGGAAAGGAGAATACCGGCTGGTTTTTTCTTTGCAACAGCAGCCGAATTTAAAACACGCCGCTCTTTTAATGCCACTTTATCAAGCTCTTCCAGGTCTCCCAACATGGAGAATTCAAATGTCTTTCCTTCTGATTCCCCCAGGTCTTTTAAACCGAATTCCAGCCGGTGAACCAGCTCCCCGCTTTCTTTCTCATCAAGCTTTACAGGAAACAGATATTCCTGCAGATTTCTGGCCAGGCGTATTCGGCTGCTGATTATGCCCGGACGGCCAGCATCAGTCTCCTCAAACCACCTATGCATTCGTCTCATTTCCTTTCTTAAGCTCCCTGATCCTGTCACGGCAGACAGCCGCAGTTTCATAATCTTCAAAGCGGAGGGCTTCTTTTAATTTTGAGTCCAGCTCATATAATTCCTTTTCCTGAACAGAAGCTTCATCCGTAACAGATTTTTCTTTTTTCTGTACTCCATCGGAAGCACCGGCATCTGAATTCTGATAGACCGGAACCTTTCCTGTATGAACCAGATTCCCTTGCAGCTGCTTTAAACTATCTTCCATTAAAGGACCGAATACACTGTAACAGTCCGCACAGCCGAATCTGCTGTCCCTTACAAAGGCATCATAACTGGTCCCGCAGGCAGGACAAACGATCTGGTGAAGTTTATCCGGACCTTCTTCAGTTTCTTCAATTCCCAGCAGCCCCGAAAGAAGTTTCCCCAAAGGAAACTCTCCGTCAAAAATTGCTGCATACACTCCGTAATCCATTTCTTTTGCACACTGTGCGCAAAAGTGGTGCTCCTTCTTCACTCCGTTCACCACTTCTGTATATTGAATATTTGCCTCGCGAATTTTACATCTCTCGCATAACATAATGAACCTCCAATCCAGTGAATTATTCTTCCCTCTGGCTTTTTATAAATGACTGGAATATCTCATCGACCAGCTGGTGTACTTCTTCACATGTTACATTTTTACAGACACCTCTGGCCAACACAACACTTAGATCCTTGCGCATCTCGTCAAGAACCTGGATTTTATCCACATCCAGAGATACAACGGCACCTTTGCGGCGGTCAAGCTTCACAAATCCTTCCTGTTTCAGCACTGAGTACGCCTTATTTACCGTATGCATATTAATTCCTATGTTGTCGGCCATCTGACGTACGGAAGGCAGGGGATCCCCTTCTCTTATACTTTCTGTGGCGATTCCTATGATTATCTGGTTCCGGAGCTGAATGTAAATCGCTTCGTCACTGTTAAAATCAATTTGCAAAAACATACTTTCACCATCTTTCGTTATATCTGTTATATGAATATTAGCACAAATTACTTTTTTTTTCAATACTCATATCCTTGCCAGATTTCAAACTTTTTTAATTATAAAATTTATCCTTATTCCTTTTTACATTTTATTCAGGTGCATTCCCATATTTTACCAGTGATTTTGTATCTTATCAAAAACATCCCTTGATCCGTCCATAAAATCATTCTCCTTCTTTTTACAGAAAAAGAGCTGCTGCATGAAAACCTTTTTCCAGTCCCCATACAGCAACTCTATTCGCTCAAAAACTTTTATATACAGGTTCTGACTGCTGCAAATTTTTTCAATCAGTCATCCAGATCCATGAATTCAAAATCATCCTCTTCCCCGGAAGGCTCTGCCGGACGTTCTGCCACATGAGAGGCCAGATTTCGTTCTATGTCTTCTAAACTGGATTCCACAATAAAATCATCATCTTCCGGTTCTTCTGCCGATAAGGGTTCCGGCCTGTCCATGGTTCGTTCCGATTCCTTATATTCCGGCATGATCTCAGGAGAGACCTTATCAAACTCTTCCCGGCTGTACCTCTTTATTCTGCTGGAAGGCAGTTCTTCTTCCGGCTCACTGTAGTATTTAAGATCTTCTGATGCAGGCGTTCCTTCACCTCCAGTATCTTCCGCCTGAAGTCCATTTCTTCCGGAACCTTTTCCTTTTCTCAAAAGAAGAATCACGACCACAAGAAGTAACAAAGCCACCACACTTACTGCAATCAGAAGATAGAACTGTATGCGGTAATCTTTTGTCAGTGAATTGTAGGTTTGGGTAAGCTTTGTATACTCATCACCGGAAACTCCTGTTGCAAAATATCTCTGAATCGTTTTTTCTTTCAGATCGTAGCGGTAGAAGCCCTTCTCTCCATCCCAGTTCATGGCATAAAATACACAGTATTCCGGTTCGGCTTCTGTTTCTGCAACCCAGCCGGTCACCCGCACTCCGTCAATATCCACCTGGCGTTCCTTAAAGCCTTGTGGAATCTGTGCATCGGAATCAATGGGAATTACTACGATTGCCTTGGAGCTTGTCTCTACCTGAACGAACTGGGACCAGGAGTCAGCCCCTTCATTGTAAATGAAGAATCCTCCATTTCCTCCTGCATCTTTTAAATAAAGCAGCAGAAGGTCTTTTTCCAGACCCTTGCCTGCCATTACCTCTGTTCCCTTATAGGAATACGTGGAAGACTCAAAGCCTTCCGGAAGCGTGGATTCATCAAAAGAGGTGGCAATGCTGTATTCCGTTCCGTTGACGGTTACCTTGGTGCTTCCAAATTCTGCTTCCTTTGTTTCCCCGTTCTCATTGGTAGGCGCAACCGTGTCTCCGCCTTCCGGCTTTGTCACCTTTATGGTGTAATTTTTAACCGTCTGGCCATCCTCTGCAGTAACCTTTACAACCACCTGGTTCTCCCCGGCCTTTAATCCCTTTTCTCCCTGAAGCGTTACATGGGCACCTGCATTGGCTGCCACTGCATTGACCACCAGATCCGTTGTATTGGCATCTACTTCAGCCGTATACTGATCCACGGAGGCAGAAAATGCGGGGGTCAGTGTTCCAGGAGATATTTTCAATGATTTTAAGGTTGCATCCTTGGAATAGGTGGCGGGTGAAGTCACCTTTACCGTAGAGCTTCCCTGCCTGCTTACAGGGAGCAGCTGGGAATTCACATCATAGATCTCCTGTGAGGTCACATTGATCTGAGCGTTTCCAGCCTGCAGGGTCTTAAATTTTAGCGTAAAATTAAATGACTTCTGATCCGCTGACTCCATGGTTCCTAAGACCTTTATGGCTCCTGCACCGCCGTTGGCATTACTGCCGCTAACAAACTCCAGGATTCCGGGGTCATAAGCCAGCATGATTTCCGCTGTTCCCAGTGGCGTGTCACTGGTCACTTTCATGGTTACGGTCACTTCATTCCCCACCATGACTGAAGGGTCAGAAAAAGCGATTTTTGTGTTGGATGCCCAGGACACCATCTGTCCAAAGGGCACCACCACGGCTATCATACAGACAGCCATCACACTGACTATCAGTTTTTTTAGTTTTTTATTCATATTATCTCCTATTTCTGCAAATCTTTAGAGTCCCAGGATTTTCTTTTTTAAAAGCAGAAGGTCCCTGGAATCAGCTTTGCCGTCTCCATTTAAATCAGCTGCTTTTTTCTCATGATCCGATAAGTTTTCCAGCCCAAGGATATAACGCTGAAGTTTCAACACATCCCGGCTGGTGACTTTTCCGTCTCCATCAATATCTCCGCTGGAAAGGGATTTTTGCTGAACGGCAGTACTTTCCTGCGTCTGTTTCACAGTCTCTGCCACATGCTCCGTCACCTGCGCCCCCGCTCCCGGTCCCTGTGAAATGACTCCGGTAGAAGTCTGTACGGAAATATTACCAGCGCCAACCGGAGCAATGGTAACATTGCTTCCGCCCGGCGTTCCTTTATTCTCTTCCTCCTTCGGACGGCTCACTCCAGGACCATAACTGCTTCCAGAACCAGAGCCTGAACTGCTGTTTCCACCGCTGCTGTTACCTGTTCCTGCACCGGAAGTATAAGTAGGTCCATTGTTCTGGCGGACTACATGGAGAATATATTCCCTGACATTCCCGTTCTGTGCTGTCACAGATACCTTGATATCATTATTGCCGCTTTGCAGAGCGATCGTACCGGTTCCGCTGACAGAGGATGCTGAATTCAATGCCGATGCGGACACCTTGATGCTCGATACGGCAGGATCAACAATCAGATTGTATTCCAGAGTATCTCTGCGGAACGTAGGTGTCATGACAAAGCCTTCCACACTTAAATCTGAAAGCATATTGTTTGGATTGCCATTGCCGGTTGGCTGACTGCATGGAGTCTCGGGCATATTATTGTATACAGGTATCTTAAACTCTAGGGCTGTTTTCTTCATATCTGCATTATAAGCCTTTGAGAAAACTGCTCCCTCAGATGCCGCTCCCTGTACATTGGTCATATACTGATGCTTATACAGATTGGCCCCCTGTACATTGAATTTCTTCAGATAAAATGTATCCTGCCCAACTTTTACATAGTTATTACCATAATATAGTGCTCCCCCTAAAATAGATTTTTCAGGAGAATTCCAGGGTCTTCCATAATTGCCTGCCTGAGAAGCCCACCATAAGCCTCTCTGAACGGCTGACATATTGCCGGACTGGTAAGCCTCTATATTAAAAAAGTTATAATATCCTTCGTACCCCGGTTCGTTACCGGAAACACTTTTACCGTTTCCGGCAGATCCCTGTTCCTGAATGATCATTGCTGCCAAAACATAAGGATTTACTCCCGACTGGGTAGCCGCATTCATGATCATATTGGCATAAGAACCGCTTCCTGACACCGTTCCGGCTGTATTGGAAGATGACGGCCCGGTAAGACTGGCACCGGGGCCATATTTTATAAGAACCTGAGGGTTCTTTGGTGTGACAGATGCATGCGGTGCCTCAAGGCTTACATTCCCGGAGCTTTCTGTGCTTCCTTTTGTGGAAGGAGAGATGGCAGCCCCCGGACCGGGTCCACCTGCATTGCCAGAGGAATCTGTAGTTTCTGTTGTATTGCCTCCGCTTGTGGAACCACCGGATAAAAAGGTTCCCTTTATCATTGTCTGAAGCCCATCCATGGTTTGCCTGTTACTGTCATAAGAATGGCTTAAAAACTGAAAAACATTCGTCTCATCAAGAAAGTTCCTCGGATCCATATAATACTTAACAATATCTTCGGAAGCAGTCACCCAGCTGCTCCCGTCGAATCCGACCCAGGTACTGGTATCCCAGTTATATGCACCGTTAAGCATAGACTTCCAGGAGCTTATGCTGCTGGTATGTACCAGTGTTTTTCCTACCTGGCTCTCTTCTTTCACAGCTGTATTCCAATCCAGATTGGTCTTTTGGGCACGGAATACCCACTGGGGATGCTGTGCGTGCAGCTGACGAAGACGCACCTTATAGCTTTCCGGAAATCCTTCTGCAGAAAGCATGGATTCAAAATTGCCATCCTGGGTGTAAGCTACAGGAAACTTAAGAAAACTTTTGGAAACGTATCCGGTGACGGACTGTCCGCCGGAACCGGAAACACGGATCTTATACCACAAAGCCCCGTCTGAGGCGTTCTGTTCATCTGTTACTGTAACAGCAGCACCGTTGGTCAATTTTGTTACGATAGAATAGGTCGTACCCGGCCCGCTCCTCACATTTAATGAAGTAGCATTTACCGTGGCCGACCTCTCTGTGTACGCATACGCATTTATGTATGGTGAAACCACTCCCAAACTGGAGTCCAGCACCAGGACACTGGCCAGAATCGCGGCCATCTTACGAGCTTTTTTATACTTTTTCATCTGTTTCTCCCAATATGCCCTTATGTATTTTAAAAACTAACAATTATATGTAAATTATCCATTTCTTTATTATAATGACAAATCATACCATGTGTCAACTGAATCAGCTAAAGTTCAGATAATTGGAATTATTTGTAAGAAAATCTTTAAAGTTTAAAAAAAGCCTCCCCATAAGGGAGGCTTAAGTCCGGTTATACCGGGTATGCTTTGCTTTCTTTGTCTGCAACCGTCTGGTCCACACCGGTCTGCTGTGCAGCACGGTATTCAAAGAATTCTTTTGCAACAGCAGGGAACAGTGCATAGGATAATACATCTTCATCCTGCTGCTTCCACTGTGCACATTCCTTCTCGAATTTAGGAAGCTGAGGCTCGATTTTATCTGCCGGACGGCAGGTGATGGGAGTTTCATCTCCAATAATCTTTTTCTGCACTTCTGCATTGAACGGTTTTACCGTCTGTCCGAATTCGCCTAAGAACATCTTTTTCGTTTCTTTCGTAACCATTTTATAACGTTCCCCGCTGATCACATTTAAAACTGCCTGTGTACCAACGATCTGGGATGACGGGGTAACAAGAGGTGCTTCCCCCAGATCTTTTCTGACTCTTGGGATTTCCTGAAGAACTTCCATATATTTGTCTTCCTGTCCGGCTTCCTTTAACTGGTTCACCAGATTGGAAAGCATGCCGCCTGGTACCTGATACTGCAGAGTCTTAATATCAACACCAAGTACTTTTGGATTTAAAAGCCCGCTCTTTAATGCTTCTTCACGGATTGGCTGTAAATAAGCACAGATTTCCGCTAAAAGGTTCTGATCAAAGCCTGTATCATACGGAGTTCCGCGGAAGGTCTCAACCATGACCTCAGTTGCCGGCTGGCTGGTTCCAAGGGCCAGTGGAGACATTGCTGTATCAATGATGTCAGCACCAGCTTCCACTGCCTTTAAATAAGTCATGGAAGCAACACCGGAAGTATAGTGCGTATGAACATCGATTGGAAGATTTGTAGATTCTTTCAGCGCACTTACCAGTTCTTCTGCTTTGTAAGGAATCAAAAGACCTGCCATATCCTTGATGCAGATAGAAGAAGCACCCATATCTTCAATTCTTTTTGCAATATCCTTCCAGTAATCCAGAGTATATGCATCACCCAGTGTATAGCTTAAAGCCACCTGAGCATGGCCTTTTTCTTTATTACATGCACTTACAGCAGTCTGTAAGTTACGCATATCATTCAAGCAGTCAAAGATACGGATGATGTCAATTCCGTTTGCCAGAGACTTCTGAACAAAGTACTCTACCACGTCATCAGCATAGTGATTGTAGCCTAAGATGTTCTGTCCGCGGAACAACATCTGCAGCTTTGTATTCTTAAAGCCATCCCTTAATTTTCTAAGTCTCATCCAGGGATCTTCCTTTAAAAAGCGAAGGCATGCATCAAAGGTAGCACCGCCCCAGCATTCTACTGCATGATAGCCGACCTGATCCATCTTCTCCACAATCGGAAGCATCTGTTCGGTCGTCATTCTTGTAGCAATCAAAGACTGATGAGCATCACGAAGGGCTGTCTCTACAATCTTGACCGGCTTTTTCTCTATATCTGCCATTGTCTTACCTCCTGGTCATTTTTCCTTAATTTAAAGTTGCTAATGTTGCACCGGAATCTACAGATTCACCGGAGGTTACATTGATACTTGCAACAGTTCCGTCAGAAGGTGATACAATTTCATTTTCCATCTTCATGGCCTCAAGAATCACCAATACGTCTCCTTTTTTCACCGCCTGGCCTGCACTGACCTTGACACCCAGGATCTTTCCTGGCATTGGCGCAGAAACCTTCACAGAACCCTGTGTGCCTGCGGGCGCTGGTGCAGATGCTGCTGCCGGAGCCGGTGCTGCTGCAGGTGCAGGCGCTGCTGCTTTAGGAGCCGGTGCTGCTGCTCTTGGCGCTCCTGCTTTAGAAGTACCCTCTTCTACGGTTACGTCATAAACATTACCATTAACTGTAATTGTATAATTTTTCATGATGAAAATCCTCCTGATTATTTAAGCGTTTTTCCATTTACTGGCTGGTGCACGTCTGATCGAGCGGACTACCAGGCCACTTGGTGAACTTCCTGTACTTGCAGCAATTGCAGCAGTAATGACCGCCACCAGCTCCAGATCGTCTGTAAGATTTACCGTTTCTTCGCTGACGGCATTCCCTCCGGTATCAGCCGGAACAAAGGCAGCTGCACCGGAATTTTCTTCTTCAGAACTGCTTTCCGGAGCTCCGTTGTGTTTTCGCCATGCAATGATCACCACTACAAGTACGATAGCACCCACTGCCAGCCAGCCATAGAAGTCTTCCCGGCTGTTTGCAGCCTTTTCAGGCTCAAACGTTGCACTTATGATTTTTGTCATCTGGGGATCAACTGTGACAGTAAAATCCAGGCTTTGTTTTTCAAATACAGCATTTACGGTTGCACTGTATCCCTGCTCTGCAGCTTTTACTGTAACATCTTCTCCAATGGATACCAGAGTTCCAAGATCTGCTTTTATGTCCTGCCAGGAATCTGCAGCTTCTGAAAGTGCCGCAAACCGGTCCTGACTTTCCCATTCGGCTTTGAATGCAGCTACGTCCTCATCCTTTAAATTCACAAACATCTGCAGATAAGGACCCGGCAGCTGCTCAAGCTGCGTCTGAACATTGGCATCGATCTCTGCGGGTGCGGTTTCAGCCTTACTGTTTACAGTGAATGAAAAGAGGCAGACTGCCATAGTAAGTCCCATTGCTACTCGTTTCAAATTCAGTTTCATATCCCTGTCACCTCATTCTAAATCGTGCCATGTTTCTTTGCGGGACGATCCTCATTTTTTGTAAATAACATCTCAAATGCAGCTGCCACTCTGGCTCTTGTCTCACTCGCATCAATGATATCATCAACGTACCCTCTTTTTGCTGCAGCAACAGCACTGGACTGAAGAAGCTTATAGCTTTCCGCTTTTTCATTTATAAGAGATTTTCCATCCTCTGCCTTTGCAATCTCATCTGCATACATGATCTTTGCTGCCTCCGCAGCATCCATCATACCGATGGAGGCGTTTTCCCAGGCATAGACCACATCGGAACCAATGGATTTGCTGTTCATCGTTAAGTACGCAGTTCCAAATGCTTCTCCGACCACAACGGTTACTTTCGGCACCGTTGCATTGGCAAAGGCATAAGTTAATTTTGCAGATGCTTTTGCAATACGCTTTTCAGCAGATTTTGTCGCTTCATAGCCTCTGACATTCACAAGTGTCAAAAGAGGGATATCAAATGCATTACAGAAATTCACGAATTCTGCCGCTTTTTCACATCCATCTGCGGTTAAGAGTGCCTCATAACCGGCGGTTTTAACACCGCTCTCATCATACGCTTCCGTTCTGTTGGCAACACAGCCTACGGTTGCGCCGTTTAACCGGATAAATCCAGTCACCATGGAAGAAGCATAGTCCTTCTTTGTCTCCATAAAGAACTGGTCATCGGAAATCTGAGTGAGGGCGATTGCCGTATCCCCAACATAATTAGCCAGGTCAGAACATACACGGTTCAAATCATCTTTGCATTCGCTGTAAGACAGGTCATCCTGGTTGTTTGCAGGAAGAATGGATATAAGAGTCCGGATCTTTGATAAAAGCTCCTCTTCTTCTCCTGTAAAATCTACCATACCAGCCTCTTTGCTCTGGAAATCAGCGGAAGCTGTGTTGCATTTTTCCACATAATTTTCCGCAATGGCATTGGGAGCATTGACAAACAGCTTTCCGCTTTTGCTCTCCATAAACGTAAAATCTGCCATAGCTGCGGAAACAGCCATACCTCCGCCGCATGCCCCGAATACTGCGGTTATCTGGGGAATCACACCGGAAGCCAGAGTCTGGCTTAAATAAACTTCGCCAAAACCATTCAAAGCATCGGTTGCTTCTTGAAGTCTTAATCCTGCACAATCAACTAAGCCGATGACAGGTGCTCCTGTTTTCATAGCCATATTGTAAAGTTTTGTGATCTTTTTTGCATGCATCTCCCCTACAGAACCGCCAAGAACGGATGCATCCTGGCTGTACACATAGACAAGACAGCCTTCAATCGTACCATAGCCAGTAACAACACCGTCAGCCGGAGTCTCCTTTGCTGATATGTTAAAGTCTGTGCTCCTTGCAGTTACATAGCTGCCAACTTCAACAAAACTGTTCTCATCAAGCAAAGTATGAATCCGATTACTTGCTGATGTTTGTGTTGAATTACTCATTTTGCAATCCTCCATTTTGTAATAAATATATAATTCTGTCCTCAAAAGGCGGAAGAATCATAGAATAACACTAATTTCTGCCGATTATAATTGTATAATTAAATTTGACGAATTACAAGCTGTTTTTAGCAAAAAAAGAGCATAAAATTATTAATTTTCAACAATTAACAAGTTTACGCTCTCATCAAAAATAAGCATTCTGACGTAATGTGTCGAGATATCCGTCGATATGTATATTTTTGTCTTTAAATTTTGTTATCTTTTCACATAGCAATTCTTTTTTATTCGTTATTCCTTTATTTCAATGATACCAATGGTGCCATCGTTCTTCACTTGGAACGTGATATAGGATTCTCCTTCTCCAAGAACAACACGTTTTTGAGCTACCTGAAGGGTACCGGTATCAACATTGGCTACTGCTACCATCAAATCATCGCCAAACACCATATCCGGATTCTGCTTTGTCAAGTCCTCCCTGTTTTGAAGGATGATCTTTTCCTGATCCCCGGTTATGAAAACACACGGATAAAAAATCAAATCTGCCAATGCCTCCAGATTCCGGTCTGAAACTGCTTCCTGAACTTTTTCTGCAAATGCTTCCACTTTAGTATCAGGGTCCTGGTTCTGGCTGCTTTCCATCGCTCCCGGTCCTGCCTCGCCCACTTCTTCTGCTTCCTCTTCTTCCGATGTCTCAGAAGCTTCTTCCTGTATCATAGCTTTTTCCATACGGCTGGCCGCAGTCTCCGATTCCGTTGTCTCTATAGGAGCTCCACTGGTATCCGAAGCTTCCTTTCTGCCACATCCAGCCAAAAAAAGCGCCGCCATTACCATGACAAAACATATGCAACTGAACTTTTTTCTCATCATTTCCGGTTCCTCCCTGCGTCCATTCTTTGCTTCGGCCACAGTATAGCACCTGAAAAGATCGTAAGTCAATAGACTTTCTAAAACTGTAAACCTTAGACTGTTTTCTGTAAGAATCTGTTATTTTTTCTTTTGTTATTTGTATTCTTTATGGAGAGTAAACCCTCTTCCCCTGACTTCATTTACCTGATTGATGATCATAAATGCATGAGGATCGATCCCCATGACCAGCTCGTTGAGCTTAGATAGCTGCCTGCCCGATATTACTGTAAGGACGGCAAACGATGCCTGTCTCAAATGGCCGCCTTCACTGGCTAACAGCGTGGTCCCCCGGTCCATTTTTTCCTGGATGCACTGATTGATTTCTTCATATTTTTCACTGATGACTTTTACCTGCATCTGATTTCTTCCGATTAAAAGTACCTTATCAAGTACCACCGTATAGATAAGCACCAGCAAGATTCCATAAAGAATCTGCTCTTTGTTGGAAAAAATCATCTGGGAAAGCAGAATCATGCTGTCAAATACGGACATGGTTATTGATACAGATAAATTTTTCTTCTTATTGAGAATCAGAGGCGGAATATCCATGCCACCCGTAGACGCTCCGGCCCGGATCACCAATCCGATTCCCACTCCGATAAAAAGTCCCGCAAATACCGTAGCCAGCATCCGGTCGCCGGTAATTCCCTCATTTCCAAACAGCCTTTCAAATATTCCCAAAATAACGGGATAATAAAACGTACTGATCAGTGTGGTAAAGGCAAATGCTTTTCCTAATACCATGACTCCTGCAGCAAACATAAGAATATTGAAAACTGCCACAAAAGCCGCTATGGGAATGCCCAGCTGGTGATGGAACACCAGCGCAAGCC
Organism: Lacrimispora sp.; assembly: GCF_046972725.1. Lineage (NCBI taxonomy): Bacteria > Bacillati > Bacillota > Clostridia > Lachnospirales > Lachnospiraceae > Lacrimispora > Lacrimispora sp. The sequence continues at coordinate 1,036,351 of NZ_JBKVXF010000001.1, forward strand.
CCGTTGTCCCTCCGGTAATCAGGCCTCCCGGCAATATAAAGAGAGAAACTGCCAGCGCATAGATCGTATTGCCTGCCAGTACCGTTGTAATCTTTTTCATATTCATGATTTTAAACTTCCTTTCCTCCAGTAAACAAACATAACTACTATATCACGGGTTAATATTTTGTTCAATTTAATTTCTTCTTTTCCACTTTTTAATTTTTATGATATACTTATTTTGACATCGTTAGCAAGGAGGAAATTTATGGAACTATATCTAATTGTAGCGGCTATTATCTGCATCCTTTGCATCTTAGCCAGTAACCTATCTTACCGAATCGGCGTTCCGTCACTGCTACTTTTCATTCTTTTAGGCATGATGTTTGGAACGGATGGTATTTTCCGGATTAATTTTTCTGATTACGCTCTTTCTGAGACCATCTGCTCCATTGCTTTGGTTTTTATCATGTTCTACGGCGGATTCTGCACCAATTGGCACGAAGCCAGGCCAGTGGCAGCCAAGTCTATTATCTTATCCAGCGCAGGCGTTATTCTTACTGCAGTTATCACCGGTTTATTTTGTTATTACGTTTTAAAAACATCTTTGCTTGAAGGCTTTCTCATCGGCTCCATTCTAAGTTCCACGGATGCCGCAAGCGTTTTTTCCATATTGAGAGTCAAAAAATTAAATCTGGTGAATGGTATGGCTTCTGTTCTTGAAGTGGAAAGCGGAAGCAATGATCCTGTCTCTTATATGCTCACCATCATTGTTCTCGGAATTATGAGCGGAAAGGCTTCAGCGGCTTCCATAGGCATTATTTTTAGCAAAGAGGTGCTGTTTGGCCTTCTTTTTGGTGCAGTGACCGGATGTGCCGGATATTTTATTTTCCGAATCGATCATTTCAGATCCAGAGAGATGCTTCCCATTCTTGGCATGTCCATGGCTCTGTTGACCTACGGACTTTCCAATTCCATAGGCGGAAATGGATTTTTGAGTGTTTACATAGCAGGAATCATCATTGGAAACAGTAAAATTCATTATAAAGCGGAGATGGTTCACTTTTTTGACGGAATCACAGGTGTGATGCAGATCGTACTGTTTTTCCTTCTGGGACTGCTCTGTTTTCCTTCCAGAATCATTCCGGTCCTCTTACCCGCCGCAGGCATCTGGACTTTTATGCTGTTTATCGCAAGGCCGATCGTTGTTGCACTCATTCTTACTCCTTTTAAAGTTCCTTTCCGGGAACAGCTTTTAGTTTCATGGGCCGGCCTGCGGGGAGCCGTATCCATTGTTTTTGCCATACTGGCCGTGTTAAGTCCCAATGCACTTGAACTTGATATCTTCCACATTGTATTTTGTGTCTGTCTGCTTTCCGTATCCATTCAGGGATCTTTACTGCCCTGGATGGCAAAGAAACTGAATGTGATCGGGCCTACGGACGATATCTTCAGGACCTTTAATGATTACAGTGCAGACCCTGCTGTCCATCTGACAGAAATCAGGCTGCCAAAGGGCCATCCATGGATCGACCATACCTTAAAAGATATTATTATTCCTGACGGGATGATGGCTGTTATGATTTTGAGAGACGGAAAAACAGTGATTCCCAGAGGAGATACCATGATACTGGCAGATGATACGATTATCTTAAACAGTACGGCCTATACAGATAGCAGTATGAAACTCAGAGAGGTTCAGATCGGCCCCTACCATCCATGGGTCAATCAGAAAATCAGCGATCTGACACTGCCCAAGGATACCCTGATCTTTCTCATTCAACGATCTGGAAACTCTCTCATCCCCGACGGTCAGACCTGTGTAAAGGATGGGGACCGTCTGATTCTGAATGCATAAAACAAGGCTTTTATTGTACATGAATTCATTGGTTTTACTGAGCAAAAATAGTCGAGAATTATTCTTTCCGTCATTGTATGATAGGTAATGTAAGGAGGTGCAAAATGGAAGAACGATCGGAGGAACAAATGGAAGCGGTCCAGAGAATGCAGGACTATATTGAAGCCCATCTTTCAGAAAGGCTTACACTTGCAGACTTATCAAGGGCATCTTTATTCTCACCGTGGTATTCTTACCGGCTGTTTTTGCAATGGACGGAAATGACGCCTGCTGATTATATCAGACGGCTGCGGCTTTCAAAATCCGCACTGCGGTTACGGGATAACTGCTGCAAAGTGATTGATGTTGCACTGGACCTGGGTTTTGGAAGTACAGACGGCTATCAACGTGCATTTTTTCGTGAATTTAAATGCAATCCCCGCAAGTATGCCAAAAATCCCATTCCTGTCTATCTTTTCACCCCTTATGGAGTTAAATATCGAACCCCAGGAAAGGAGAAAACAATGGAAAAAGTAAAACATGTATTCATTCAGACAATCGAAAAACCAGAAAGAAAAGTCATTTTGAAAAGAGGGGTGAAGGCAGCCGGCTATTTTGCTTACTGTGAAGAAGTCGGATGTGAGGTATGGGGGCTGCTTACCAGCATAAAATCCATCAGCGGCGAACCCGTCTGTCTGTGGCTTCCGCCAGCTTATATTTTGCCTGGAACCTCTGAATACGTTCAGGGTGTGGAAGTTTCTGCCGACTATGACGGCCCACTTCCTGAGGGATTTGACATCATAAAACTTCCCGCCGCAAAATATCTGATGTTCAAAGGAGAACCGTTTGAGGAGGAAGACTATTGCCAGGCCATTGAAGAATTGCAGGCTGCCATCAAAAAATATGACCCCAGTATAATCGGCGCACAATGGGATAAAACAAATCCCCGCATTCAGCTGGAGCCTACAGGTGAAAGAGGATATATAGAACTTCATCCGATTAAATAATTATACTGCCCGTAAAAAAGAAAAAAAACGAACCTCCGTGCCGGTCAATGCCAGGTACGGAGGTTCGTTTATAGAAAGAATTATTCTGCAGCCGATTCCGTTAAAAACTTTCTTCTCAGCTGCTGTTTTTTGTCCATAGACAGGCCAATGCGTTCAGTCAGGTATGTATCTACAGTTCCACAGCACTTTTCCATGGCTGAAAATGCATGAAGGATATAATCTTCTGAGACTGTTAAAAGTACCCGAACACAATCCCCAAGGATAGGATCTCCGGTCTTTTCTTTTACAAGCAAAGAAATCTTTTCTGCACCTTCCATGACATAATCATTGGTTACTGCAAAATCATTTACAATGGTGTCACGGTCTACCAAAAGCGCCGAAAGAAGCAGTGCGGTCCCAATGCCGACCCGGTCCTTACCGGCACTACAATGCCATAGCACGGCTCTGTCATCTGCTTCAAGCAGAAGATCAAAAAATCGTCCGTACTGTCTGGCTGCGCAGTCACTGAGCACAAGGTCCTCATAGAGCTTATTTATGTATTGCTCCGGTTTCCCTTTAAGAGTTACTGCATGGCCCATGATTCCTGCATAAATCTCTTCCGCCTTTTCCCTGTCCTGCTTTTCTCCCTCTTCAAATGTGATTCCCACCGTCTTTTCATCAAGTATGGGATTGAAGATATTCCTGATTCCAGGAATCTCAGGATCAGGCTTCTGTCTGCGTTCCGTCTCCGTACGGAAATCGATCACAGTTCCCAGACCGTATTGCTCTGCCAGTATTTGAATATCCCTTTTTGTGGCACCAAATAAGGTTCCGCTGCGGATCAGCCTGTTCGGAAGAATGCGTCGGCCGTCTATCGTTCTTAATCCTCCCAGATCCCTGGTGTTGGGAAGATTCTCTAAGGCAATACGCCCGGTGCTGTTTCTTGTCGCTTTCATCTTCATGTCAACCTCCTAATGCAATTACACAGCCAGTAACTTTCACCAGTATACCATACGAATTCCTTAAGAGAAAGAAAATATGTCTATTCCCGGCATGGAAAGATAATTTCTGATAATTGTTTTTATATACCACAATGGTGTGAGACGGTCCGCCCCAGCCATCAAAGAAACCGGATAGGCTTTTAGAACCTCCCCATTTAACCGGTATACTACCGATCCAACGGTCTGGCCTTTTTTTACCGGAGCGTCCAGTTCCTTTGGTATCTCCATGTCCACCGTTACTTTTTCATCATCTGCAAGAAGAACCTTTAAGCTTCGTTCTTCCGATTCTCCGATATCACAGGGTACCAGCACCGGATCTTCCAGCCTGCCGGAAGGAGGAATTCCATTTCTTATTAAAATATCTCCAAACTTCGTTTCCTGGTATACATCTCTATAATGGTAGCGGTCCAGTCCATATTGAAACAATTTTCTTGCATCTGACCACTTATAAGTTTTATGAGGAGGCCAGCCGCAGCCAAGCAAGGCAATGGTGTAAACCCTTCCGTCATTTCTTAACGCACCCACATAAGAATATCCGGCCCCTCCGGTAAATCCTGTTTTCCCCGAAAATGCGCCGTTCATAGAAGTCAGCAAGGCATTGTGGTTGGTGCACCCAAAGGAACGTTTGCCTTCCAGATCCTGAAAGGAATAATTTTGTGTTCCTGTTATTTCCAGAAATTCATCCTTCTTTGGGGACTGACCGATGCAGTAATTCATAATTCTGGCAAGATCTGCTGCTGTGGTGGAATGTTCCTTCACCTGTCCATCTTTTTCTTCCTTGGCATCCAGTCCGTTTGGCGTAATAAAGTATGTATTGCTGCAGCCCAAATCTCTGGCTTTCTGATTCATCAGCTCTGCAAAGCCCTCCATGCTTCCTCCCACATGCTCGGCAATCATCATAGCGGCATCATTATGGGATTCCAGCATCAGGCTGTAGAGCAGATCCTTTAATAAAAATGTTTCCCCTTTATAGACCCCCAGATGAACTTTCGGCTGAGATGCTGCCTTTTGACTGGCTGTTACCGTATCGGAAAGGTTTCCATGCTCCAGCGCTATGATACAGGTCATAATCTTTGTAGTACTGGCCATAGGACGTGCCAGATCCTCATTTTTTCCATATAAAATGCGGCCGGTCGAGGCATCCATTAAAACCGCTGACTGAGCATAAAGATTCAATTCATCTTTTGTCTGTACCGGTTGGTTTTTATCTTTCTTTTCTTCTTCTACAGTTACTTCTCCATTGACAGTCTCTCTTTCTGCCAGCCTAAATGCCCAGGTCCCAGCCTGTAAAAAAAGAGCAAAGGCAATTACCGCCAGAAACACTCCTATGACATGCCTCATGAAAGAGCCTCCCGCTTGACTTTATTTTATCCTATTCCGCAGTTTTTTTAATTATTCCCTTTACAATTCGAACGTATTTTCGGTATAATAAAAAAGAAAGGAGGAGATCATGGAACCGCAACGACTGATTTTTCATATTGATGTGAACTCTGCATTCTTAAGCTGGGAATCCGTGGACCGACTGGAGAAGGATCCGGAGGCCCTGGATCTAAGAACCATTCCCTCAGCAGTCGGAGGAGATGCCGCCTCAAGACACGGAATTGTCTTAGCCAAATCCACGCCTGCCAAAAAATACGGCATCACCACCGGCGAACCCATCGTCACTGCTTTACAAAAATGCCCGGAGCTAACCGTTGTGCCAGCCCATTTTCAAATATATACGGAAAAGTCCCGGCAGCTGATGGAGGTCTTATCCAATTACACACCTGATATTGAAAAGTTCAGTATTGACGAAGCTTTTCTTGATATGACCTCCACCATCCATCTGTTCGGCCCTCCCTTAGCTGTGGCAAACCAGATTCGGGAAAGGGTCTTAAAAGAGCTTGGTTTTACGGTAAATGTGGGCCTTGCGCCTAATAAGCTTCTGGCAAAGATGGCTTCTGATTTTAAAAAGCCCAACCTCTGCCACACTTTATTTGCCGACGAAATTGCAGAAAAGATGTGGCCTCTTCCCATCGGAGAACTGTTTTTTGTAGGCCACTCCGCGAAAAATAAACTGGAAAGTATCGGCATCCACACCATCGGGGAATTAGCCGCCTGCAACGTGAATTATCTAAAACATCTGCTTGGGGAAAAGTATGCCATACTCATCCACGACTATGCCTGCGGCATCGACAACTCTCCGGTAGGCGAACGGGAACCGCTGTACAAGGGTTACGGGAACAGCACCACCCTGTCCCGCGACATCGATGATTATGATACTGCCTGTCAGGTCCTGCTTTCCCTGTGCGAAACCGTAGGAGCAAGACTCCGCCATGACCATGTTCTGTGCGACTGTGTATGCGTAGAAATCAAAGACTGGGATTTTCACACCCAGTCTCATCAGACGACCTTAAATAATCCTACGGATTCCACCGCCATGATTTATGATAATGCCTGCAAGCTCCTGAAAGACTTCTGGGACCGTACGCCCCTGCGGCTCATCGGGGTCCGGGCCACAAAAATAATTGAAGAAGGGTATGATCAGTTAAGCCTGTTTGAATCCGAACAGGTACGGAAGATGAAAGAGATGGAAAAGGCAGTGGACCATATACGGAATAAATTCGGAACGGATAGTGTGATGCGGGCAAGTTTTTTGAAGGGAGACACGATTGTGGATCATGTAACCGGGAAGGGAAAGCATTTGTAAGATTTCTTCTCCCTTACCACTGTCCCCCGATGGACTTAAATCCCTCCCCATAAACCTCATTGGAATCCGTTATAATCAAAAACGCATCCTGGTCCACCTTATGGATGGCTCGCTTGATTGGTACCACCTGGCTGTTGTTGCATGCGCACATGACGATTTTCTTTTCATCCAGAGAATAGGAACCCTGTCCTTTTAAGAAGGTACAGCCTCTCCCGGTTGCTTCCTCGATGTGAAGGGCCACTTCTCTTTCATGGGAGGTTACGACAAAGACCAGTTTCCCTGCCCCCAGTCCGTACATGATTTTGTCAATTACCATGGTTGTTACGATGGAGGAGATCATTCCCAGAATAACTGCATCCACGTTACGGAAGACCAGACCACCTGCCATAATGACAATGAAATCAATGACCAGAGATATCTGGCCGATGGTGAAATGGGGGAAGATCTTGCGGATTGCCATGACCAGAAAGTCCGTTCCTCCGGTAGAGCAGTTTCTTAAATAGACAATCGTTAAGCCTAAACCGGAGAATATTCCCGTACAGGCAGATGCATACAGAGGATTTCCATGATAGACGGGAAGCATGGGAACCACATAATCAAGCACCAGGGCAAAAATCACCATACTTTTCATGGAGCGAAGCAAAAACCGTCTGCCCAGAAGCCGGTAGCTGACCAATATGATAGGAAGATTTAAGACGATGGACACAATTCCCATGGGCAGACCGAAAAGATAGCGCAAAATCAGCGCAACACCTGATATGCCTACAGGTGCAAACTCTGCATTTACCGCAAAGTTGTAGATTCCTATATTGAACAAAAATGCTCCCGCCAGATCACATAACAGATCCATTCCCAATTCTTTCAGCGGGTATTCCTGCCTGATTCCTTTCATAAGTATGGGCCTCCATTTCCACTTCCTGATTGTTCCATCATAGAAAATAATCTTCAATTACAAATTCTTTTTTGCCGATCTTTAAGGTCTTTATGAGAACGGTTTCTTCCCCCTCTTCTACGGAACAGATTCCTGTCACTTCAACCGGTGTCTTTCCATAGGATTCCTTTAAACGCACTTCTTTATCCATAATTCCCTGATCGGCCAGAGCTTCTGCCATATCCAATAAAATTTCTTCTACATCTTCCTCTATTCCATTCTTTTCAAATTCTTTTTCTAATAAATCATAAATATCCTGATTGAGCATGACCCATATCCTCCTTAATTTTCTACAAGCTAATTATAACCTTTCGTTTTTTCTTGTCAATCCCATGGTGCCATGATAGAATCGCTTTATGAAAATGATCATGACTTACCACATAACACAAGAACAAAAAGATATGACCGTGGAACGGTATCTTTTAGATCAGGGTTATTCCAGGGGGCTAATCCGGCATTTAAGAAATACGGAAAACGGACTGACCATTGACGGAAAGCTGGTTTATACCACTCACCGGCTGGAGTGCGGAGAGACTCTTACCGCTCTTTTAAAAGACGAAGAAAGTTCAAGGCATATTGTTCCTACTCCTATGCCGCTTCACATCGTATATGAGGATGAACATCTGTTAGTAATAAATAAAGACGCTGGTGTTCCCATTCATCCCTCACAGGGGAATTTTGAGCATACGCTGGCCAATGGTGTGGCCCATTATTTTAAGGAAAAGGGGGAAAGTTTTGTTTACCGGGCCATCAACCGGCTGGACCGGGATACGACTGGACTTTTGATCCTGGCAAAAAATCCATTAAGCGCATGCCTCCTTTCCGATATGGTAAAACGTCGGGATATCCACCGAAGATATCTTGCCATTGTCTGCGGAAAGCTGCCGGAGAGCGGGATTATTGACAAGCCCATCAAGAGAGTGGAGGGGTCCACCATTGAACGGTGCGCGGACCAAACCGGGGAGGCGGCCCGTACCCACTATAAACGGCTTTATTATGACCCTGTTACAGGGCACTCTCTTACAGGACTCCGTCTGGAAACCGGACGTACCCATCAGATCCGGGTTCATTTAAAATCCATCGGATTTCCACTGCCTGGAGATTTTCTTTATCATCCGGACTACCGGTACATCAAAAGACAGGCGCTCCACTCTTTCCGTCTTGATTTTTATCACCCCATAAAAAGGGTGCCTCTTTCCTTTGAGGCACCGCTTCCAAAAGATATGCAGTTTATCGGAGTCACATCCACCGAAGGCCTTTGGGATAGTGATTTTTAAAGATACCTCCAGACAGCTTGGCAAAGCCGATGGAAAAGCCGTCTGTGTTCATTAATACCCAGCCTTTTTTAGAAAGCCGGGAACGGAGAGGGGCTTTTTCAGAAAGTGTCTCTCCTTTTAGATATTTAACAATTTCCATTCCGTCAGCCGGAAAATCAGCCCATTGCTTTACTTCTTCCTTTTTCAGAAAAAGAGCCAGAGCATGGGAAGGTTCCAGCCGGTTCTTTTTTATGGTACCTATGTGAAGGCCCGGACGGACGATCTTCAGCCCCTTAAAATCAACCATTTCCGGAGGAATCAGGTAAAGCTGATCCCCAAAAAGAATGTACTCCTTCTGCTGCAGAAAGGATTCCGGCTGAATCAAAAGTTCTTTTAAAAAGCCTTCTGCCTCCTTTCTTACAGCAGGCTCCGTACAGTAGGAAGGATACGTCCGTTTTAAGCGGCCGGTTTTGGTTCCTTCTTTTTTCAATACTGCAAGATAATGCCCTTCTCCGTCTGACCGGTGAGGCCATATCCGAAAGGTCCTGCTCAAATCACTGCGCCCGGTTTTGCTCCATTCCGGACGGCCTTTAAATAACCCCTGGCGCTCTCCCATATCCATAATGGAAAAATCCGGATTGGCAAGCAGGAATGCTTCTATGACCTGCTCATTCTCTTCCGGGGAAAAGGTACAGGTAGAGTAGACCATAGTTCCGCCGGGCTTTAACATAGCCGCTGCATTTGACAGAATCTGTTCCTGCCTTCTGGCACAGATATCCACGTGTTCCAAAGACCACTGCAGCCTTGCAGACTCATCCTTTCGGAACATACCTTCCCCGGAGCAGGGCGCATCCACCACGATCCGGTCAAAGAATAAGGGAAAACGTGCCGATAGACGGCCGGAATCTTCATTGGTCACCACCGCATTGCCGATTCCAAAGCGCTCCACATTCTGAGAAAGGATCTTAGCTCTGGCAGGATGAATCTCATTGCTTACAAGAAACCCCTTTCCCTTCATCTTCCCTGCGATGTGGGTGGTTTTTCCTCCCGGAGCCGCACACAAGTCAAGGATTATCTCTCCAGGCCTGGGGTCCAGCAGTTCCACAACTGCCATGGCACTTGGCTCCTGAATATAATAAAGACCTGCTTCATGGTAAGGGTGTTTCCCCGGACGCTCTCCTGCGTTATAGTAATACCCTTCTTTCACCCATGGAATTCTCTGAAGGTCAAAGGGACATATGTGATTAAATTCTTCCTCCGAAACCTTAAGCGGATTTCGTCTAAGTCCCTGAACCCTTTCCTTTTCATAGCTGTCTATGAATGAATCATATTCATCTCCTAAAAGACGTTTCATTTTTTCCCTGAATGCATCTGGTATTTGAATCATCGTTAATCCTCTGAATTTTATATTTTTTATGAAATATCAAAATTTGCTGTTATTTTTCCAAGATATTGACAGAATAGTAAGAGATGAACTTTGGGAGGTGCTGCATGCTCTTAATAACCATTACCGCTTACGTTATCATCCCCCTTTATACCATTCTTTTTGCCTGGGGGACCGACTGGTTTTCATTAAATTTTTCCGTACTGGGGAACATCTCCAGCCGTAAAAACCTATTTCTCATATGGGGGATTATTGTAGGAACTTACTTTTATTATGTTCTGAAACAAATTATATCCAGACTTCCCCGGAATGAAAAAGAAAAGGCAATCAGCAACTCTGCCCTTTTATTTCTTGCCTTGGGAGTATTGACACCTTATCTTCCAAATTCCCAGCCGTTTCGCTCGGTTCTGCACGTGGTATTATCCTTCATGGCATCGGTTTCTCTTCTTATCTGCCTGTCCATGATTATCTGGAAACTGTACTGCATGAATCACATTGCCTATCGTCTTTACCTGCTGGGTCTTGCTGGTATTACAGTTTTATCTTCATTGCTTTTAATATTAACAGGCATTGTGAGTACCGCACTGGAAATATTTTTTATCCTGTCCTGTGCCATGCTGCTTCAAAAGCTTTACTGTAAATTGTATTCCCCAAACTTTATTCCCGCCGCAAAAGACTCTGTATAATCCAAAACCGGGACCGGCCCTTAAAAGGACCTGCCCCGGCTCTCATCTGCTTATTCCTCGTCTTCGCCTACCAGCTCATCATATTCTGCTTCGTCCAGTAATTGATCAAAGGCATCTGCAACGATCTCATATTCATCATCATTTTCGATATTCTCAAGATCCGGTTGTCCGTCTTCTTTCTCAGAATAACGATACAGATAAACTTCTCCTTCTTCTGCCTCAGGGCCATCCATTGGAAGCAGGGCAATATAGTCCCTTTCGCCTGCCGTGAAAATGGTAAGTACTACACACTCCAGTTCTGATCCGTCATCAAGGGTCAGTGTAACTGTCATCTCCTCCTGGGGTTCCATCTCATCGCGCTCTAAATTAGGATCCTGTGCCATCCTGATACCTCTCTTTTTAAATTAATCTAGTTCTCATGGCGTACTTTGTATGCCTGCATCCACTCTATCAAACAATTCGTCAAAAATCAAGGGATTTCGCACTCAATATTCAATTCCCTGCCTTGCAGCAATTCCCCGGTCATACGGATGCTTGATTTTTTTAATTTCTGATACGTAATCAGCCAGTTCTATCAGTTTATCCGAAGGATTCCTTCCTGTGAGAACAACTTCCAATCCCTCCGGACGGCTGGTCAGAAAATCAAGGACAACCGGTTCTTCGACTAATCCATAATTGCATACCGCCATAATTTCATCCATTACAAGAAGATCATACGCTCCCTCAACCGCTCTTTGTAAAGTAGTTTGAAGCAGTTGTGAATAATAGACTTTTGCTTCTTTTTTTTGCTGTTCCGACATCCTTGTAAAAAAGCCGAAACTTCGTTCACAGGGAGTAACCGTAATGCCAGGCAATGCCTGTAATGCCTTCACCTCTCCCGAATGATCGGTTTTTAAAAAACGGGTAATAAGGACTTTCTTTCCGCAGCCGCAGGCACGTACGGACAAGCCGACGGCTGCGGTGGTCTTTCCCTTTCCATCTCCGCAGTATATGTGTACGCAGGACTTCATAATCATTTCTCCCTTCCTTTAATCCCGATCCAGATACTCCCGGACAAAACGGGAAACTTCCTGTTTTTTACTGTACCGTTCACGGACATAATTGACATGCAGGCGTTCTTTTGCCCTTGTCATGGCTACATAAAACATACGCCGTTCTTCCTCCACATCGGCAGGCAGAACTGCCTTATGATGGGGGGTTATTCCCTCATTGGCATCTAAAATATACACGATCCTGTATTCAAGGCCCTTGGAACTGTGCATCGTCATAAGGGCAACTCCGTCCATATTGCGTTCTTTTGCCTGTACCTGGGCTTTCAGTTCCTCCCCATACTCCTTCATATGACAAAACCACTGGTCAAAGTCAGGATAATTTGCCCCACTTTCCTGTAACTGATCCAGAATCTCCAGCAGTTCCTCCGGCTTCATCCTGCGGTACTGGGCATATTCCCGGATGTAATCATCGTATCCCACCGCTTTTCTGATATAATTTACGGCGGCAACCGGCGCCATATTCCTAATCATCTTAAGATCATACTCCAGCTGCTCGATTCTTTCCACCATAAACCCCTTATCCTGATAAAAGGACTTTACAGACTCCCAGCTGACCGTACTTCCATCAAGGGCATCCCGGCTTACATACCGGTTTGGGCGGTTTAAGAACTGGAACACATTTCCCCTACTTAAATCTCCCATGGCTCCTTTGATATATGCGGTAATATTTTTACAGATCCAGTGGTCATATAAATTGGGGACGGAATCCTTCATGCAAAACGGAATATTATACTCCATCAGTTTTTCAATCAGCATTCTGGGGCCAAGATTGGTCCGGTAGAGGACTGCCATCTCTTTCCAGTCATACCCCCCTTTCCGGTAATCCATGATTTCCTGCACGATTTCCATGGTCTCTTCTTTGGGATCCTGCCACATTCTGGTGATGACCGGTTTTCCTGTTCCTTTGATGGTTTTAATAGTTTTAGGAAACCGCATCTCATTGTGAACAATCAGCCTTCCTGCTGTCTCTACGATCTCCCTGGTGCTTCTGAAATTAATATCTAACAGGACCTTCTTTGCATCCGTATAATCCTTCTCAAAGCCCAGCATAATCTCAGGTCTGGCTCCCCGGAACCGGTAGATGGACTGGTCGTCATCTCCTACAATGAACAAATTATTTTCCGGTGCCGCCAACATCCGCACGATTTCATACTGCACCCGGTTAATATCCTGAAATTCATCGATGAGAATATACTGATATTTTTTCTGCCATGCTTCCAGAATATCCTTTCTTTGAGTGAATAATTCATAACACATGACAAGCATATCATCAAAATCTATCAATCCCGCTCTCCGAAGCCGTCCTTCATAACCGGAATAAAGCTGTTTAAATATTTCTTCGGAACAGTTTTTGGAATAATAATGATCGAGCCCGATCATCTCCCCCTTTACAGCGCTGATCTCAGAAAGGACCGAGCTTACAAAGTCTGCTTCATCCTCCACTTCTATTTTACACTGATCCATCTCTTCCTTCAAATACTGGATCCTCTGCTCTTCTCTTACAATGCTTCTGGCATCGTAGCGGTAGGCAAATTTTAAAATACGGAAAAATATGGCATGGAAAGTCCCAAAACTGACGGGAGACGCGTTTCCATCCATCAGTGTTTCAAAACGGTCCTTCATCTCAGCCGCCGCCGCTTTTGTAAATGTAATGACCAGAATATTGGAAGGATTTACCCCATGATGCTCGATCAGATGACGAATGCGGTGAGTGATTGTAAATGTTTTTCCTGATCCCGGTCCTGCAAGAACCAGCATCGGGCCCTGATGGTGAAGAATTGCTTCCTTCTGGGCTCCTTCATATGTAAATTCCTTCATTCATTCCTCCATTGTAAAGAAAGAAAAGCAGGGACCCGGTCACTGCCGGAGCCTCTGCTTTTCTTTCTTTATCTCTTTTATAAAGTCCCATTGCTTAAAAGCCTGATTCCTTCTCTGATTCGCTTTAAGGATTCTTCTTTTCCCAGGACTTCCATGATCTCTGTTGCACCGGCAGGAGTCATCTGTTTACCGGATACTGCCGTACGGATCGGCCACATCACATATCCAGTCTTATACTCTTTTTCTGCCACATACCTGGAAAGGGCACCATACAGCGCATCATTGCTGTAATCTTCCTGAGCTTCCAGAATCGGAAGTACATCCTGCAATAAAGAAAGAGCGGTTTCGCTGTTTGTCTTCATCTTTTTATTGGTATACATGGAAATATCATATTCAGGCAAAGCCTCAAAAAAATCAATGTGGTCTGCAATATCCGGAAAAACCTCGATCCTTGTCTTTACCATGGCTGCAATTTTCTTTAAATCCAGATCCTTTTTGATCACTGCCTTTAAGTAAGGCTCTGCCAGCTTATAGAACTTATCAAAATCCATGGATTTCATATATTCGCTGTTCATCCATCGAAGCTTCGCCATATCAAAAACAGCCGGAGACTTGCTGATGTTATGGTAATCAAATTCCCTTATAAGATCCTCAAGAGAGAAAATCTCCTGATTGCTCTCCGGAGACCAGCCAAGCAAAGCCACATAATTAACAACTGCTTCGGAAATAAAGCCCTGCTCAATCAAATCCTCATAGGAGGCATGTCCGCTTCTCTTGCTTAACTTCTTATGCTCCTCATTGGTGATCAGGGGGCAATGGACGTACACAGGTACTTCCCAGCCAAACGCTTCGTAAAGGCGGTTATATTTGGGAGAAGAGGATAAATACTCATTGCCTCTTACCACATGAGTAATCCCCATCAGGTGATCATCCACAACGTTTGCAAAATTGTAGGTAGGATATCCGTCGGATTTCATCAATACCATATCATCCAGTTCCGAGTTATCTACAGAAATATCGCCGTAAATCTCATCATGGAATGTGGTCGTTCCTTCGGTCGGATTGTTCTGGCGGATAACATAAGGCATTCCTGATGCCAGATTTGCTTCTATTTCTTCCTTTGAAAGATGGAGGCAGTGTTTATCATAGGTCATGATCTCCTGTCCATCTACGACTTTTTTTAATGTATCCAGCCGGTCCTGACCGCAGAAGCAGTAATATGCTTCTCCTTTTTCGATCAGCTTTTTCGCATAATCCAAATAGATACCGGAGGCCTGACGCTCACTCTGGACATATGGTCCCACACCGCCATCCTTATCAGGACCTTCGTCATGGATTAAACCTGTCTCTTCCAGGGTTCTGTAAATAATCTCGACAGCGCCTTCCACGAAACGTTCCTGATCCGTATCTTCAATGCGGAGAAGAAAATCACCGCCTTCATGTTTTGCAATCAGGTACGCGTACATTGCGGTCCTTAAATTTCCCACGTGCATGCGGCCAGTAGGACTCGGTGCGTATCTTGTTCTTATTTTACTCATTGTGAACACACTCCTATATCTTCTTTCTTATGATGGGCTGATGAAAAGAATCAGCCATGCGGCTGAATCCGGAAGCCGCATAGCCCATTATATACCGAACCACTAAAAAAAACAATGATTTGGAAAAATTATCTTACGATTACATGCCGGGTCCAACGAACTGGGGGGCATCTTCAATATCTCCCGGACTAAAGCCAGGCTCTGCATCCACTCCCGTATCATCTTCTCCCGGAAATACCGGAGCCGTGGTTTCCGCAGGCTTTGTTATTCCGGGACCGATCTCCTGAGGCTTGGTAGAATCCTCTTTCTTTGGAAGGGAAGAAACGTAGCTGATGGCCTCATCGAGCTGAGGCTTCAAGCTGTCATAATAGGGAGTACCGGTTAGCTGGGCAAGCAGTGACTGGGCGGTGTTTACCTTTTCTTCCGCTGTGCTGTCCTGGTATTCCAGACCTTTCATCTCTCCAATAAGAGACTGGAGAGCTGCTGCTGCCTGTTCCAATGCCTGCTGGGCGGCCAGGGAATTCTCCAGGTTTTTCTGGGACTGGGACTCCAGCTTTTTCCTTTCCTCCTCTTCCTTCCATTTGGTGGCATCCGCTTTTGCCGCAGCTTCTGCTATCGAGGAGAACAAATCTTTGGTTCCTGTTTCCTTGGCAGTCTTTTCCCCCCTGGAATCCACATTGGAGACATAGACCGTAGACGGCATATCCCAGTCTAAGGCCGGAAGGTCTTTATTGATTCCTGCCATAAAATCATGCCAGATCCTTCCGGAATAGGTCTTTCCATATACGCCGGGCATTGCTTTCGGCGTATCATAACCTACCCAGATGGCGGTTGTATAATATCTGGTATATCCGCAGAACCAGGTATCCTTATTGCTGTTGGTCGTACCGGTCTTACCTGCGGCAGGAACGGTAAGGCCAAGGCCGTAGCCTGTTCCGTAAGGCTTATCAAGGGTTCCTTTTAATACATCGGTAATCATATAAGCCGTATCTTCGGTAAAGATTCTCTCATCAGCCGGACTCTCGTTATATATCTCTCCATCATACTGGCTTTTAATACTGGTAATACAGGATCTGCTGCTGTATAACCCCTTATTTGCCAAAACCGAATACCCCTTTGCCATATCGATCACGCGGGCCCCTTCTGTGAAGCCTCCGATGCTCATACTGATATTTCCATTGTCCATGTAGCTTAAGCCGGTAAAGTGCATTTTCCCCAGATATCCGATTCCTTTATCCACACCGATATCTGCAAGCACCTGCCAGGCGACGGTATTTAAGCTTCGGTTTAATGCCTCTCTGACGGAGACAGGACCATAATATTTTCCACCACTGTTTTTGGGGCCTTTATCAAACAAATGGTCATTTACCAGTCTGGAGGGATAATAAAATCCTGTCTCAAAGGCCGGTGCATAATCAATCAGAGGCTTAATGGTGGAACCAGGCTGCCGTTTGCTTAAAAATCCTCGGTTATACTCATCGTCAGTTCCACGGCCTCCTACAATGGCGACCACATAACCGGTCCGGTTATCGATGCAGACAGCCGCTCCCTGCAAGGCAAATTTTCCATTTTCCTGAACCTCTTTGAACTTTTTCAAACGCTCATCAATGGTGCTCTGCAGGGCATTCTGTATGTTCGTATCAAGGCTCGTATGTATTTCAAATCCGCCGCTTCTTATCAAATCGCTTTTAGACTGGTAAGCCTCCTGATACTGCTCTTTGTAGCTATCATACGCAGCCTTATTGTTAAACACATATTTAAACACAAAACCATCGTTCTTCATCAGCTCTAACGTGGCAGCATGAATGGCATAACTGGTCTGATAGTTTTCTTTGGTCCCAGGCTCATAAATTTTTGCAACGGTCAAGGGCTGTGCCTTTGCATAATCTCTTTCTTCTTCCGTAATCAGCTTGTTGGCAGCCATATTGTTAATGATCTGATCCCGCTTTTTCTGAGATGTCTCCGGATGGGCCACAGGATCATACCTGGAAGGATTGTTGCTGATACCTGCCAGAGTCGCCGCTTCCCATATGGTTAGATCCTTAGCTTCTTTGTCAAAATAATACCGGCTGGCTTCCGATACGCCGTAACAGCGATTGGCGTAAAAGTTGGTGTTACAGTAAAATTCAAGTATTTCTGACTTTGAATACTTCTTCTCCATCTGGGGAGCCGCAAAAAACTCGGTCAGTTTTCTCTGAAAGGTCCGTTCCTGGGTTAAATAGGTATTCTTAATTACCTGCTGGGTAATCGTACTGCCTCCCTGAGTTATGGTGCCTTTATTCTTTACATACACCAGCCCTGCCCGAAGAAGACCAAGATAATCAATCCCATGATGTTTATAAAATCTCTTGTCTTCCTGAGCTACATAAGCTTTCTGAAGATTTTCACTGATTTCTGAGATGGGAACATACTCATAATGGCCGGAATTGATGGTTCCGATCAGAGTTCCGGAAGAATCATAGATTCTTGTGTCCGTTGGCTGTGAAAAGTCTGTCTTGCTTGTCTTACTCATAATGGAATCGGCCTTTTCTTTACAGGCCAGGATTTCATCCTGATATTTTAAAAATACGGCACCGCCGGCCAGGCACCCTAAAACCATAACCGCCAGAAACATAAAAAGAATAATTTTTATGGGCTTAAAAAATACAGACCACATACTTTTCTTCTTTTTTTTTCGTTTCTCCATTTCGATGTGCCTCCTTCTTATAATTTGTATATGACAAAAACGGGAAGTCTCTTATCTAAGACTTCCCGTTTGTTTTCAGAGCTGATGACGGGAATCGGACCCGTGACCTCCTCACTACCAATGAGGTGCGCTACCATCTGTGCCACATCAGCTTATGAATGGTTCCTCGCTTGAACCTCGTATATCATAGCATGGGAAAATCTGTTTGTCAACATTATTTTCAATTATTTACTAAAATGTACACAATTGCAAAAACTTCAAACTCTGCATGGGAAAAGCATTCCTTTACAAAATACCCTTAAAGCTTTCATTCAGAGTATTGCAGGAACTGTTAAACCGTTCCATCTCTTCTTCCGTCAAAGATAAAGGCAGAACACGCTGAATTCCGTTCTTATTTATAATGCAGGGAACACCGGCATATACACCGGTCTGTCCATACTCTCCCTTTAGCATGGCCGAAACAGTAAAGACGCTGTTCTCATCTCCGAATATAGCTCTTGTTATTCTGGTAAGAGACATACCGATTCCATAATAAGTAGCCTGCTTGGCTTCTATAATCTTGTACGCCGCAGTACGCACCTCTTCTTCGATTCGCTTTAATTCCTGACGGCTTACCATATCTTCCTCCCCGCCGGTTCCGCAAAGTGACAGAATTGGCTTTGTTGCAATCATCGCCTGACTCCAGGGAACAAACTCGCTGTCCCCATGTTCTCCAATCACGTAGGCATGAACATTTCTCGGATCCACCCGTAAGGATTCTCCAAGAAGATAACGAAGCCTTGCAGTGTCCAAAGTGGTACCGCTTCCAATCACCCGTTTTGGATTAAAACCGGATATTTCGTAGGTAATTCTTGTCATAATATCCACCGGATTGGTTGCCACAAGGAACAATCCATTAAATCCTGACTCTGTTACGGGCTGAATAATGGAACGGAATACGGACGCATTGCGTTTTAACAGATCAAGCCTTGTTTCTCCAGGCTTTTGAGCCACACCGGCACAGATCACAACAATATCCGCATCGGTACAGTCTTTGTACTCCCCGGCATATATCTTCATGTGGGATCCGGAGAAAGCCAATCCGTGATTTAAATCCATGGCCTCCCCCTCTGCTCTTTTCCGGTTAATATCAATCAGAACAAGTTCATCACAAACGCCCTGATTCAACATGGAATACGCATAGCTCATTCCCACCATACCTGTGCCCACCAATGCGACTTTTCTTTTATCTGTTCTCATCATCAATCACGCTCCTGTTATTGTTATAGTTATTTTATCATGCATCATGGAAACTATACACTTCTATATTCCCCGGTCGATTTTTTTTGCCATCAATTCACTGTTACTGCTGTATATTACAGCGCTTTCCCTGGTGATCTTTCCTTCCTTGTACAGATGCAAAAGGCTTGAGTCCATGGAAACCATACCTTCTGCCTGCCCGGTAGCTATGACAGAATCGATCTGATGGGTCTTTGATTCACGAATCATATTCCGTATGGCATTGTTGAAAAACATGATTTCAAAGGCCGGTTCCACGTTCCCATCGACTGTGGGAATCAATTGCTGGGAGACCACTGCCTGAACCACCATGGAAAGCTGCATCCGGATCTGCTGCTGCTGATTCGGAGGAAACGTATCGATGATCCGGTCAATGGTATTGGCCGCCCCTACCGTGTGAAGGGTGGAAATCACCAGATGACCGGTTTCCGCAGCCGTCATGGCGATGCGGATGGTCTCGTAATCTCTCATCTCTCCCACCAGGATTACATCGGGAGCCTGTCTTAAAGCCGCCCGCAGTCCAGTTACATAACTGTCCGTATCCGTAGTGATCTCCCTTTGGGTTACCACGCTCTGTTTATGACGGTGAAGGTACTCCAGGGGATCCTCTAAGGTAATTACATGAGCATTCCTGGTATTGTTTATCTTATCAATGATACAGGCAAGGGTAGTTGTCTTTCCGCTTCCCGCAGGACCTGTCACCAGAACAAACCCCTTTGTCAATTTTGATATTCCCATAACGGTTTCAGGAATGTTCAGTGCTTTGTAATCCGGCAGATCAAAGGTAACTACCCGTATCACAGCCGCCAGGGAACCTCTCTGGCGGAAAACGCTGGAACGGAATCTGGATATCCCGGAAAGGGCAAAAGAAAAATCATCGTCACCGTGTTCCCTTACCTTATCCATACTTCTTTTTCCCGCCAGTTCATATATTCCTTCAATCAGCTTTTCCATCTGTGCAGGAAACAGCTTTTCTTCATTCTGATTAACAATTCTGCTTCCGATTTTATATGAAAAAGGCATGCCCGGCACCAGAAAGATATCCGATGCATTCTGAGCCACAGCAGCGCTTAATAACTCCTCTACCTTCATTTTCCTGTCTCCTGCCTCTTTGATTCTCCACCCCATACGTCCATGGAATTATCAACCTCATAATCCTCAGACGGAACCACATTCCATTTGGAAATCCGAACTTTTCCATTCTCCCCAAAGTCAGGGACCAGTTCAATGAAAAGGGCCTGGGAACGTTCCATCGGAATCTGGGTGATTACTGTTTTCTCTTCTTTGTGGTAATAATCCCCAAGTTCCTGTGCCAGCAGATCTTCATATTCTGTTTGCCCCCGGCCTTTTTCTTTTACCGATTTTACTTTATTTAAAACCATCTGATAGAAGGCTTCCCCTTCCCCATCCGCCCGGTAATATTCGGTTATGGCAGAGGCGTTACGTACTGCCAGATTGTGTTCACTTTTTGCTGTGCTTAAAGACAGCATTCCAAATGTTACGAGACACATGACAATAAAGATAAGAATGAGGGAAGGACCGCCGATATTGGCTCTGTATTTGTTTTTCTGTTCTGCCATGAATCCACCTCCGTCAGTCCTGCCCATGCCGCTTTACCGTAAGGGTATATAATTCTTTTGTATCTTTTACAACAGTCAGTGCCAGTTCCGTCTCCATAGGAAATTCTGCTTTTACAAGATAAACTGCCTGACCTTCTTCACACGGATTCCCGTTCTTATCAAATCCCAGGTGCAAGGATTTTCCTGCCTTCTGCTTTCCATATGCAGCAAAATCCTTAAGCCCTTCTCTGCCTTCTGCCTTAAAAACCTCTCCTGCACTTTGAGCGAGGAAAACTGCCCGGTTCAAGTCCGAGGCTTCCCTGCTTATAAAATCCGCTTTGGCAAACATCTGAGTGCAGATCCCTGCGCACAGGATAAAGAAGAAAACGACCGCTATCATTTCCATCATAAATACGCCGGAATGGCTTTTTCTATTCATCTTCCGGTCCTCCGCTTCTTAAAGATAACCAGACCGACCCTCCTGCTTCCCCCTCTGTTCTTATATGAAGAAGTCTTCCCTTCATTGTCATGGAGACCGGACTGCAGGAGAGGATTTCATTGCCATCGCCTATGGATAGGCCGCTTTGAACATCGGTAAACAGCTCCCACAATTTACCATCCTGATAGTAAATATCTGTCACATAGACAGCTCCATTGATGGTCTGTTTCAATTCTAAAACTGTGATTCCTGATTCCTCTTTTAAAGAAACGGCTCCCTGTTCATCTCCCTGTCTCACTTTATTGGCAATATAGCTTAAAGCGGTATCTTCCCGGTAGGTATTTTCCGCTCTCGCATTGATATTCTCATAAACTCTTCCTCCTATGAGCACCAGAAAAAGGGCACTTAATATAAATACCAAAAACAGTAAGAGGGTAAAAAGAGTCCCTGCCATACGGCTTCTATCATCTTCTCTCCCGCTCATGTTCCACCTCCCGGTCATTGTTCATGGAGATTGACCGTGATATCCGGCATGAAGTTTGAGGCAAAGCCGTTGTAAAAAACATCATATCGTTCTTTGTCAATCCGTATTCCATAATTTTCTTCCAGATACGCCACACTGGGCGGATATCTTCCTTCTATTGCATAACATTGTACGGATGCTCTCCGAATTGCGTCCCGCAGAGTTTCGGCACCTTTTAAATCCGCCTTCCGGGAAAATAAAAGAGTTCCTGAGAGAAATACTGCAATCATTCCTGCAAATACAGCCAGAGGAATCAGACTGCCGGCCATTTCCTTAAGGGAATTTCCATTCTTCATCGAAGCCTCCTTCTAACCGATGGCAGATAAGACACCCACAAGCGGCAGCATAACGGATAAAAGAATCAGTCCCACTGCCACTGCAAGAACGGCAACTACGGTTGGTTCAAACCGGCTGACCATATGCTCCATGGCCACATCTACTTCTTCTTCATAATTTTCAGAGATTTTTTCCATTACACTGTCCAGCCGCCCGCTCTTTGTGCCTACACGTATCATCTGTACATAGAAGCCCTTGAACATTCCGGTGTTCTTCATCGCCGTATAATAATCAGCTCCTGCTTCAAGCTCGGCAGAGCAATGTCTGATTTTTTCTTCCACAGACTTATTTTCAACCAGGCTGCCGGCAAGTTCCATTCCCTTTTCCATATCCAGCCCGCTTTTTAAAGTAAGCGCCATAACTGCAGTAAAACGGCGCTTGGCTACTGCAAGTGCGATCTTATTCTTTCTTTTGATCCACTGCATCAATGATTCTGCTGCCCCAACCTTTTTTCCGCTTTTTCCAATGCTCCATACCACAAAAACCACAGCTGCAAGAACCCCGCCCAGAATCAGTGCTGCTCCGCTGAAAATACTTCCCATCTTAGTTGCAGCAAGAGAAACCGGCGACATCTCTGTCCCCAGCTGTTCATAGACCCGCTCAAATACGGGCATTACTTTCGTAAACAAAACAAAAAGCACCACCAAAAGCATGGTAATCATAATCAAAGGATACGTAACTGCATTTTTTAAATTTTTAAAAAATATATGCTCTTTCCCGTAATAATCGGCCAGAGCTTCCATGATCCGGTCTAAGTTGCCGGTTTCCTCTCCAAGCCTTGCCATTCGGACCACATAAGGAGGATAAACTCCCGCATGTTCCAGCACTGCTGAAAACGGACTGCCAAGCTCCGCTTCTTCTGCCATCTGCATCAGGATCTTTTTTTCTTCCTCCCATACCGCATCTTCCGCCATAACAGACAATCCCTCGTCAAGAGGGATCGCCGCATGGAGAAGAATTGATATCTGAAGGCAGAAAGCGGAAATTTCCTTTGAGGAATATATTTTTTTCGCATCCTTTGCCATATGTCATTTCTCCTATTCCTGTCTCGTTTCTTTAGTAAGTATATTTTGCTTTATAATTGGAGCTGTTGGTAATATAGTCTCTGATTGCCGGATCGTTGCCTCCTGATGAGGCAAAAGTCGGGTCCATAAGCTTCCAGTTATACCCATCAAAATAAATGATGTTATCCACCCAGCCCTGGCCTTCAATATAAACATTGACCCAGGCATGGTATAGACTTCCTGTATAGCCTACCACAAGCTTTGTAGGGATGTTCTGTGATCTCAGCATGGCAGTCATCACTGCCGCATAGTCAAAACAGATTCCTTTTTTCCTTTCCAGCACCTGATCCACATTGGGCAGGTAACCGGACTGAACCGAATTGGCAAGGGCCGTATCATAAGTAAAATTCCTTACTACATAATTATAAACATTATTCACGACAGTAAGAGAATCTTCTGCCTGGGCCGCAAGTTCCCCGCCTTTTTGGACTACCGCACTGCCAGAAGAAAAGTTCACATATTGGTTAGGATAAAGAAACGGTTCAAACTCATTGACCAGATTTACCTGAATCTGATTGCTTGATTTTATCGCATACTGATTTCCCTGTACCTGTTCCAGAACCCGGACCGTATAAGTTCCGTTTCCCTCGGTCAGGGGAAATACTTCATAAGCGGATCTTGCATTTAAGTCATACGTATAAGTCTCACCGCCATTTTTTATTACCTGCACCTTTATCTTGGAAGCACTTC
Organism: Lacrimispora sp.; assembly: GCF_046972725.1. Taxonomy (NCBI): domain Bacteria; kingdom Bacillati; phylum Bacillota; class Clostridia; order Lachnospirales; family Lachnospiraceae; genus Lacrimispora; species Lacrimispora sp. The sequence continues at coordinate 1,060,083 of NZ_JBKVXF010000001.1, forward strand.
CTGTATACTGCACCATCACATAGCCGTGGCTTGCATTTGATGCATCAAGGGTAGCAGAATTGCTGCGAAAGGTTACGGTCCCTGAGGCCTGGGGCATTTTCACACTGCCGCCTGCCGGTTTGGAATAAAGAGGAACTGCTTCGTCCTTTATGCTTACTACGGTTTTCCACTCAATGCTTTCCTTTGTAGCTTCTGCTGCAGCAATAGTTCCTTCCGGCCTGCAGCCGATGACGGTTAATAAAAAAACCACACAGGCTGCTGCCAAAGCCGCACCATACCTTTTCATACTTATCATCTCCTCGTGCGTTATACCAAACGCTGTCTCACAATCTCATAAGCCAGTACTCCCGCTGCTACCGAAGCATTGAGGGAATCAATATTCCCTTTCATCGGAATGGAAGCAACCATATCACAGCTTTCTTTTACAAGTCTTCCCACGCCGCTTCCTTCACTTCCGATGACAAGGCCGATGGGTCCTTTTAGATTCAGACGGTACATGGTCTCTCCCTCCATATCGGCACAGACAAACCACATACCTTTTGCCTTCAGCTCCTCCATGGTGGCAGTTAAATTGGTTACCTTGGCAACCGGTGTATAGTTAAGGGCGCCTGCAGAGGTCTTTGCAACCGTAGCAGTCAGGCCCACCGCCCGGCGCTTTGGAATGATCACCCCATGGGCTCCGGCTAAATTGGCAGTACGGATAATGGCTCCCAGGTTATGGGGATCTTCTATTCCGTCAAGCAGAAACAAAAACGGCGGTTCCCCTTTTTCCTCTGCTGCCTTTAACATATCTTCCACTTCTGCATATTCATAGGCCGCCGCATGAGCGATAACCCCCTGATGATGGCCTTCCTCTGACATCTGGTCTAACCGCTCCCGCTCTACGAAGTTAATGATGGTATCCTTCTTTTTCGCTTCCCGGACAATGGACTGAATGGGGCCATCCTGGACTCCCTTTTGTACATACAGCTTATCGATTGTCTTTCCGGAACGAAACGCCTCCAATACTGCGTTCCTTCCTTCTATGGTAAATTCCTCTATCATTCCAGTTCTCCTATTCTTTCAAGTCCTTTGCCCACAACGGCTATGAGCCTTTCCAATTCACCGTTTAAATAAAGGTAGCCGCAAAGCGCTTCAAATCCAGTGGCCGTCCGATAATCTGCCACGGTGGCATGTTTGGCCGTTGTTACGGATTTCGCATTGCGCCCCCGCTTGTAAACAGCAATCTCTTCCGGCGTTAAATCTTCCTCTTCCAAAAGCCGGCGTATGATGTCCGCCTGGGTTCCTGCATTGACAAGTTTGGCACTTTTCTTATGCATATTGTTGACCTGGGTACTTCCATGGTTCATCACCTTTGTGCGTATGATCAGTTCATAAACGGCATCTCCGATATAAGCCAGCGCCAGGGGGGAGTAGCTTTTTATATCCACAGCTTTTAAATGCAGGGTTTCTTTCATTAAATCAGAGAACCCAGACAAAGATATTACATTCTCTTCCATTTTACACCTTCCCTGGTGTCCTCCAGAACAATGCCCTTATCCAGTAACTTTCCCCGGATTTCATCTGCCAGGCCAAAATTCTTATCTTTTCTGGCCTGCTGCCTTGCTTCGATCATGGCCTCGATCTCACCATCAAGAATCTCTTCCTTCTTTTCCGTAATGATGCCAAGAACATTGCAAAGCTTTTCAATGGTTTCTTTCAAATAAATCACATATTCAGCAGAACTGCTTTCATCCGTTGTGGAATTGCTTAATTTTACCAGTTCAAAAATTGCAGAAATTGCATCTGCTGTATTGAAATCATCGTCCATGGCAGCCTCATATTTGGCAACCAGTTCTTCTACAGGCTTTTTATCCTCACCATCACGAAGATTCCTGGTCTTGGCTCTGGCCTGAAGGTCCTTCAGCTTATCCACGGCTGTTATAATCCGGTCCAGACCGCTCTTGGAAGATTCCATCAAATCAGCGCTGAAATTAAGGGGGCTTCTGTAATGGGCGCTGAGCATGAAGAAACGCAGAATCCTTAAATCGTATTTCTCTCCGATCTCTCTGACCGTAAAGAAATTCCCAAGCGATTTGGACATCTTTTTATTATCTACGTTCAAAAATGCATTGTGCATCCAGTATTTTGCAAATTCTTTTCCATTGGCCGCTTCACTCTGAGCGATTTCATTCTCATGATGGGGGAAAATCAAATCCTCCCCTCCTGCATGGATATCGATCTGGTCTCCAAGATACTTCTTTGACATAACGGAACATTCAATATGCCATCCCGGTCTGCCTTCACACCATGGAGACTCCCAGTAAGGCTCTCCTTCTTTTTTTGGCTTCCATAAAACAAAATCCGAAGGGGCTTCTTTGCCGTCTTCCCCTGTCACCTTGATTTCCCGAAAACCGGACTGCAAGTCTTCCAGATTCTTGTGAGACAGCTTGCCGTAGCCTTCAAAAGCCTTGGTGCGGAAATATACAGTCCCGTCCTTTGCCTCATAGGCGTGGCCGGAATCTATAAGCTCCTTTATCATATCCAGCATTCCGCAGATTTCTTCCGTTGCCAGAGGATTCTTTGTGGCAGGCTTTATATTCAGGGCATTCATATCCTTTTTGCATTCCTCAATGTAACGCTTGGATATGACATCTGCATCTACTCCTTCTTCAATTGCTTTTTTTATGATCTTATCATCTACATCGGTAAAATTAGAGACAAAGTTAACCTCATAACCTTTATATTCAAAATATCTTCTTACGGTGTCAAATACGATCATAGGTCTTGCATTGCCAATGTGTATATAATTGTAAACCGTAGGACCACAGACATACATCTTGACCTTCTTTGGCTCTAACGGTACAAATTCTTCCTTCTGTCTTGATAATGTATTAAATATCTTCACAATATTTTCCTCCTGTCTTACCAATTCCTATTTCTTACAGCAGCCTCCGCAGCCCCCGCAATCCGGTCCCATGATTTTATCATCATAACAGTAATCCTCTACAGAAGTAAGAAGGGTGATTGCCTGAGCGGAAATTCCTTCTCCGCTTCCGGTAAAGCCAAGCCCCTCTTCTGTAGTCGCCTTTACATTCACTTTTCCCACCGGCAGATTAAGGGCATCTGCAATGTTCTTAATCATCTGGGGCCGAAAGGGCAGAAGCTTTGGATTCTGAGCAATGACCGTAGCATCAATGTTCTCAACAATATAGCCCTTCTCTTCCAGAAGTCCTGCTGCCAGCTTTAACAGTTCAATGCTGGAAATGCCTTTATACTGAGGGTCGTTATCCGGGTAATGTTCTCCGATATCCCCTAATGCGGCCGCGCCAAACAGTGCGTCAATCACCGCATGGGTCAGTACATCTGCATCCGAATGGCCCAAAAGCCCTTTTTCATAGGGAATTTTAACGCCCCCGATAATTAAATCTCTTCCTTCTACTAATTTATGAACATCATATCCCTGTCCAATTCTCATAATTTATCCTTTCTTCTATATATATACAAACATTGCTACACAATCACCCGCAATTTTTTACTGATACAGCGAATCTGTACATCCTTTTGGCAAAAACAGCTTTCTCCGTCGGCATGAACCGCCATAGGGTGCTCCATGTGAACCGCAATTTCTTCACAGGTATAGAATCGAATCCCCGTATTCGAGGATTTTCTGCCTAAAAGGGAACAGGCAAGAACCGGAATCAGCTTCCGCTTCTTTCTGTTATTCATCATACAGACCGTGAGTTTCCCGTCTTCAAAGCTGGCGTCCGGGGCAAACTTAAATCCCCCGCCCTCATAGGGATGAATATGGGCAGATATAAAATACACGTGGTTAAATTCCACTTTTTGAACACCATCCAAAAGAATATATCCCTTTGACGGCTTCGCCAGGGCCAGCTGTTTTATTCCCACCAGGAGATAAGCCAGGCGCCCGATATGGAGCTTATGGAGCAGCCCCCTGGTTTTTGAAAATAAAATGTTATGGCAAACAGCCGCATCCATTCCGATGCCGGCACTTACGATGAACCGCCTGTGGGAGATTTCTCCTTCTCCATAAGTCAGTACTCCATAATCCATCAGCTTATAATATTTTGGTTGAAGGATCTTTTTCAAACACCGGACCGGATTTCTCGGCAGTTTTAAGCTTCTTGCCAGATCATTACCTGATCCGGCAGGAATATACCCTAATGTAATAGAACCACAAAAGGAAAGTCCATCTAAGATCTCGTTCACTGTTCCGTCTCCGCCTACTGCGACGATAACATTGGATTCCCTGCAGCCGCTCGTAAGCTCACTGGCAAAGATTCTGGCATCTCCCGGCCTTTCTGTTAAGAAAGCCTGATACTCCACTCCGGAAGTTCTTAACACCTCTTCCAGCTTTCTCCATATAATTTGTCCACGTCCGCAGCGTGAGTTGGGGTTTACAATAAAATTGTACATGGAATCCCTCCGCTTTTTGCTATTTGTTAGTATATCATAAAACGGCAGAAATGAATATAAAAAAAATGGAAATAGGCTGCCGCCTCCGGCGCAAGAGTCCAAAAAAAGACTCTTTTTCTAAAAGAAAAAACCCTGTAATCAAAGGATTACAGGGTCTTAAGTAGCGGAAGGGAGATTCGAACTCTCGACACCACGGGTATGAACCGTGTGCTCTAGCCAACTGAGCTATTCCGCCATATAAAATTGTGTGATAAATAAGTTTTATTTATCAGTGGGACCTACAGGGCTCGAACCTGTGACCCTCTGCTTGTAAGGCAGATGCTCTCCCAGCTGAGCTAAGATCCCAGTGCTTGTCCGGACGTTTGTTTATCTCTCGTTCCCGACTGCTTCATTAGTATAATATGAATTGTATCAATTGTCAACACTTTTTTGTCAATTTTTTTCCTTTTTCCCATGTCCCTCTGAAAGCCCTGGAAAAGCAGCCATCCGCGGAAAAAAATACTGCTTCACGGATGGCTTTTTTATTATTCTTTTTTCAAAAATACTGCTTTACTATTGTTTTTATTTTCACGCACTTCCAACTGAACAATACTGTGAACAAATTTGGAAAAAGTGGAATATCCGTAATCCTTAACTTTAAAGTCCGCGAACTTCCGGTGCATGCCATTGCCCAGCGCAGCAAGCTCCATACCATTTTTTCCGCTGCCTTTGACTAACTTTACCGCATAATCATCAAGCTCCTGCCGTTTTGTGCGGTTATCCTTCATGCGGACAGTTACCACATTATTGGATTTTCTCAGTTCAAAGCTGTCCATCTCTTCCAGAAACTTTGACAAAGAGCTGTAACCATAGTTTCTTACATCAAAATCAGAATATTTTTTCACAAGACGGTTGCCGATCTCACCCAGTCCGGTCGCCTTGTTCTTATCGTCATTTTCCAAGATAATGGATGCAATATCCTGTTCAATTACCTCTTTTCCAATAGCTCCTCCACCGGTTCCTTCTTCATCCTGATCAAGAAGCACTTCCAAATTAGTGAAAACCGTACAGGCAGCACGGAAAGATTTGGGAGTTTTTTCTTCTCCCATACCAATGACTTCTTTTCCTGATTCCCGAAGCCTGCTGGCAAGACGGGTAAAGTCGCTGTCACTGGATACGATACAAAACCCATCCACATGATCTGTATAAAGCAGGTCCATCGCATCAATAATCAGTGCTGAATCCGTAGCATTCTTTCCAACAGTATTGGAAAACTGCTGAATGGGAGTGATGGAATTTTCCAATAGCTCCATCTTCCATTTCCCCATCTGGGCGCTTGTCCAATCACCGTAAATCCTTTTGTAGGTAATGACACCATATCGGGTCATCTCATCCAGGATACATGTAATATACTTGGCTGAAATATTATCAGAATCAATTAATACTGCAAACTTTTTGTCACTCAAACCTATGCTCTCCCGTCTTAAATTGTTTTTCCATATTCTGTCTTTTCCCTTGTAATCTATTTTATTATATTTCATTTTTCCATTTATTACAATAACATCGCAGTGGTTAATATGGGAGAATTTTTATAAGGTTTTTTTCTTTCTTATGTTCATAATAAAAAGGAACGATCAATGATAGAACTGAAAGGAGTGTTATTATGAATTCATGTAATTCATGCGGAAGCGATACAACAAAAGGAATTCCTGCAACACCGACGCAGTCGGTTCAGCTTGCAATTGCAACTGTGCCTATGCAGCCCTGGGAACAGCCATATGACCCGGCAGCAGCTTTAAAAAACGGGACCATATTCCCGAGCCTTAATCTCCCATTCTATATTACGGGAGGTGATTTATAATGGCAGACCGCAACAGTCTTTTAAAACAGATTACAGAAATCAGTTTTACCGTCAATGATCTGAATTTATATTTAGATACTCATCCTGTGGATCAGGAGGCGCTGACTGCATTTAAACAAGCCATGGAACAGAGAAAGCAGCTCTTAAAAAACTACGCAGAAAATTTTGAACCGCTCACCATGGACTGTGTCTGCCCGGACACCAATAACAAAAATGACAGTAACACAAAATACCCTGGACAGAAGCATTTCACCTGGGGCGATGGCCCGCTGCCATGGGAAGGAGGTAATATATAATGTGGAGTTATGAAAAAAGACTGCAGTTTCCAGTAAATATTAAAGAAACATGCCCTAAAACTGCATCACTGGTCATCAGCCAGTTTGGTGGCCCTGATGGTGAATTAGCAGCTTCTATGCGGTATCTTTCCCAAAGATACACCATGCCATGCAAAGAAGTGGGAGGACTTTTGACTGATATCGGTACAGAAGAATTAGGCCATCTTGAGATGATCTGTTCCATTATCTATCAGCTGACAAAAAACCTGTCGGCGGAACAGGCAAAAACAGCCGGATTTGATGCGTATTACATTGATCATACCACGGCGCTCTGGCCCACTGCTGCTGCAGGAGTTCCTTTTAATGCCTGTGAATTCCAGTCAAAAGGTGATGCAATCGCAGATTTAATTGAAGATCTTGCCGCAGAACAAAAGGCAAGAACCACTTATGACAACTTGATCCGTATCATTACAGATCCAGACGTAAGAGAACCTCTGAAATTCCTTCGGGCAAGAGAAGTCGTCCACTTCCAGAGATTTGGTGAAGCACTTGAAAAAATCAAATCTGATCTGGATGCAAAGAACTTCTATTATTTCAACCCGGAATTTGACAAACAATTTGTCAAGAAACCTGTACAGTAAATGAATTAATATCAGTCATAGAAAAAAGGCCGGAACAGGAACTCCTGTATTTCCGGCCTTTCTTCAATATTAATATTATTTCTGTTCCTCATAACTGTATTTTAACAATTCGTATATCTCATCCGTAACTGGATCGTCCTTATAATATCCATCAAGAAGACTTATGATTTTCGCAGCAAACTCCGACGGAACCGGAAGATCTTTCACTGCTGCATGAAAATCCTCTTTCATCTGGCTTACCATGTCCCTTTTTTCCGGAATGGACAGTCCAAAGAGCTTGTAGAGCATTCCCATAGCCGCACAGGCCTCATTGGGTGAAGTCAGTGGTGCATTTTCAAATCTGGTTTTAATTTCTACCGCCTGTTTGTTGATGTAAAATATCATAGAGCAATTCCTTATACATTTTTAACTTGTGCGATGTCAATAAGAGTCAGTTCATTAGCCCGGTTTTCCATACTGGTTACCAGGGCTGCTGCCGTGTCCAGAGAAGTAAGAACCGTCACGCCGGTTTCAATGGCATTTCTGCGGATCGTAAATCCATCCCTGCTTCTGTCTGCTCCCTGGGGCGGCGTATCAATGACCAGGTCGATCTCATGACCGAGGATCAGGTCCAGCAGATTCGGAGACTCCTGCTCCAGTTTCCGCACCATAAGGGCTTTTACACCATTTTCATTTAATACTTTAGCCGTTCCTGAGGTGGAGAATATCTTATATCCCTGTGCCTGGAACCTTCTGGCAATTTCAATGATTTCTTCCTTGTCGGAATCCTTTACGGTAATGATCATATTCTTATGCTTTGGCAGTTTGATGCCTGCTCCTGCAAAGGCTTTGTAAAGGGCTTCATTAAAGGTTCTTGCGATTCCAAGACATTCTCCGGTGGATTTCATCTCCGGTCCCAGATTAATATCTGCCCCGCGGATCTTCTCAAAGGAGAACACCGGCATCTTTACGGCAATATAATCTGCCTCTGGCTGCAATCCCGGTTCATAACCAAGTTCCTTAATGGTATGACCGCAGATTACCTGGGTCGCCAGAGGAACGATAGGAATTCCGGTCACTTTGCTGATGTATGGCACCGTACGGGAAGAACGTGGATTTACTTCAATGACATATACGTCTTTTCCGCTTACAATGAACTGAATGTTGATCATACCCTTTACATGAAGGGCTCTTGCCAGTCTTCTGGTGTATTCTACCAGCACTTCCTTGACTTCCTCATCAATACTCTGGGCCGGATAGACAGAAATACTGTCACCGGAGTGGACTCCGGCACGCTCGATGTGCTCCATAATGCCCGGAATCAAGATATCCTGGCCGTCGCAGACTGCGTCGACTTCAATTTCTTTTCCCATAATATATTTGTCTACCAGGATCGGGTGTTCCTGAGCGATCTGATTGATAATTCCAATAAATTCGTCCACATCCTGATCGGAAATCGCAATCTGCATTCCCTGGCCCCCAAGTACATAGGAAGGTCTTACTAAGACAGGATAACCAAGCTGGTTTGCAACCTTCTTCGCTTCTTCCGCTGTAAATACGGTCTGTCCGGCTGGTCTTGGAATCTGGCATTCCTCCAGGATCTTATCAAAAAGCTCCCGGTCCTCTGCTGCATCTACATCCTCTGCTGCAGTTCCAAGAATGGGGACGCCCATCTTCATCAGAGCCTCTGTCAGCTTGATGGCAGTTTGTCCGCCGAACTGTACCACGGCTCCGTCCGGCTTTTCGATGTCCACAATGCTCTCCACATCTTCCGGGGTAAGAGGCTCGAAATACAGTTTATCTGCAATGTCAAAGTCCGTACTTACGGTCTCAGGGTTGTTATTGACAATGATTGTCTCATATCCTTCCCGGCTAAAGCTCCAGGTGCTGTGAACGGAACAGAAATCAAATTCAATTCCCTGTCCGATACGGATAGGACCGGAACCGAGAACCAGAACTTTCTTTCTTCCTGAAGTCTGAATGGCTTCATTCTCACTTCCAAAACAGGAGTAATAATAAGGTGTTTCTGCAGCAAACTCAGCCGCGCAGGTATCTACCATCTTAAATGCTGCTGTAATGCCGTTGTCTTTTCTTTTTTGATGAATCTCTTCTGCAGAGATTCCGGTCAGTCTGGAAATTACTGTATCCGGGAATTCCAGACGTTTTGCTTCCTTTAACAGTTCAGCAGTCAGAGGGCCTTGTTTCAAAGCCTCTTCCATCTCCACGAGAATGGCCAGCTTGTCAATGAACCACACATCGACCTTTGTGATCTCGTGAATCGTCTCATAAGAAAAACCTCTTCTGATTGCCTCTGCAATGACCCAGATTCTTCTGTCATCAATAAGGTGAAGGGTTTCTGTCAGTTCTTCATCCGTAAGGCCCGTAAAGTCATAAGACAGAAGGCTGTCTACATGCTGTTCCAGAGAGCGAATTGCTTTCATAAGACCGCCTTCAAAGCTGGTGCAGATACTCATGACCTCGCCGGTGGCTTTCATCTGGGTTCCCAGAGTTCTCTTTGCACTTAAAAATTTATCAAAAGGAAGACGGGGCATCTTCACCACACAGTAATCCAGCATGGGTTCAAAGCTTGCATACGTCTTTTTCGTTACCGCATTCTTAATCTCATCAAGCGTATATCCTAAGGCAATCTTTGCTGCAACCTTTGCGATCGGGTAGCCGGTAGCTTTTGATGCAAGGGCAGAAGAACGGCTTACCCGGGGGTTTACCTCTATTACACAGTATTCAAAACTGTTCGGGTGAAGGGCATACTGTACATTACAGCCGCCTGTAATTCCCAGCTCGCTGATGATCTTTAATGCAGAAGTCCGCAGCATCTGGTATTCTTTGTCTCCAAGCGTCTGAGACGGTGCAACTACGATACTGTCTCCGGTATGGACGCCCACCGGATCAATATTTTCCATATTACATACGGTGATCACATTACCGGCACCGTCGCGCATCACTTCATACTCAATTTCTTTCCAGCCTGCAATGCAGCGTTCCACCAGGACCTGCCCCACACGGGATAAACGAAGTCCGTTCTCAAGAATCTCACGGCACTGGGCTGGATTCTCAGCAATACCGCCGCCGGAACCTCCCAGAGTGTAAGCAGGACGAAGAACAATTGGATAGCCGATCTCTTCTGCGATCCGGAGTCCGTCTTCCACATTCTCAACGATATCAGAAGGAGCAACCGGTTCTCCGATTTTTTCCATGGTTTCCTTAAACATCTCACGGTCTTCTGCTTTTTTAATGGTAAGAGCCGTAGTTCCGATGAGGCGGACATTATGCTTTTCCAAAAAGCCGTTATCGGCAAGCTCCATGGCAAGGTTTAATCCAGCCTGACCGCCCAGAGTCGGAAGGACACTGTCCGGTTTTTCTTTTAAGATAAGCTGCTCCACCACTTCAACCGTCAAAGGCTCGATATATACTTTATCTGCAATATCCTTATCCGTCATGATGGTAGCAGGATTGGAGTTTAACAAAACAACCTCTACGCCTTCCTCTTTTAAGGAGCGGCAGGCCTGGGTCCCGGCATAATCAAATTCTGCTGCCTGGCCGATGATGATCGGGCCGGAGCCAAGAACGAGTACTTTTTTTATATCCTGAATCTTCGGCATTATTTTCCCTCCTCCATCATATTTAAAAACCGGTCAAATAAGTAGCTGGAATCCTGTGGTCCCGGACAGGCTTCCGGATGATACTGTACGGTAAATATGTTCTTATTGGTATACTTTAATCCCTCATTGGTCCCGTCATTGACATTAACGAATGCAGGAACTGCAACTGCCGGGTCCACAGTGGCTTCATCAACCACATAACCGTGATTCTGGGAGGAAATGTACACACGTCCGGTTTCCAGATCTTTTACCGGATGGTTTCCGCCGCGGTGTCCATACTTTAATTTATGAGTATCCGCTCCTGTTGCAAGTGCCATGAGCTGATGTCCGAGACAGATCGCAAAAATGGGAACATTGGATTCATACAGCTTTTTTATCTCAGCAATGATTTCCGTGCACTCCTTGGGATCACCAGGTCCGTTGGAAAGCATGATGCCGTCAAACCCTCCGGAAAGTATTTCTTCTGCTTTTGTGCCTGCCGGATATACGGTTACTTCACAGCCTCTTTCATGTAAGGAGCGTGCGATATTCTTCTTTGCCCCTAAATCAAGAAGAGCGACCTTCTTTCCGCTGCCGGGAAGGACATACTTTTCTCTGCAAGTGGTTGCCTTTACCACACCGGTAACAGAATATTTTTTCATACGTGAAATGACGTCATCAAGATCAAAACCTTCATTGGTTGTAATCATGCCGTTCATTGTACCTTTTTCTCTTAATATTTTTGTTAGGGCTCTCGTATCGATACCACTGATACCTGGAATGTCGTTTTCTTTTAAGAAATGCTGAATGGTATCCTCGCATCTAAAATTGCTGGGGATTCTAGATAATTCTCTGACAATGTAGCCATCCGGCCACGGTTTTAATGATTCCATATCTTCCTGACAAATTCCGTAATTACCAATTAACGGATAAGTCATCACAACTGCCTGCCCCGCGTAAGAGGGGTCGGTAAGAACTTCTAAATATCCCGTCATGGAAGTATTGAATACAATCTCGCTTATAACCTCCCGTGTGGAACCAATGCTTGTCCCTGTGAACACAGTACCGTCTTCCAGTATTAAAAAAGCTTTCATACGCAAAGTCCCAATCCTTTCTTAATGCTATGGTTATCAGGCTGACTGATATCAGCCCAAATTGAATAGATTATACATTATCCTGTGACATTTTTCAACCATTTTCTTCGCATTTCTTTTTTCTTTTTTTATTCATGTTTTTTGAATATTCCAGATATTTCTTAAATTAATTTGTATAATTATGCAATCCATCTCTGGTATTATATTCAAAGGTATACTTTCCGGTCAATTCGGAAAAAATATGACTGAGGTGATAAATATGATTGATAACAGCGATCTTCCAATTGGATTCACCATGGAACTTGCACAGCACTCCGACATTCTCAACCGATTTGCAGGCCTTTCCGAATCTGAGAGAAATGCCATCATAGAGGGTGCAAGAGATATTAACAGCCGTCAGGAAATGCGCAATTACGTGGAATCCATGTTTTATGAACCAAAATCGTCCTTTTTCTAAAGAGTTCCCCGGAGAATCGATTTTTTTATGATTCTCCGGGGGGCTTTTGTAATCATTCCCCCTGCCCTGTAATATATTTATAATAATCATTCCATTAAGGGGCATTCTATGAATCCATACATGACAGCCAGAGCACAGGAAACCAGTGCAACCGGCTCTCTCCTTGTAAATGTTGTTTCCAATGAAAACAACTTTCCCATTCAGGATGCAGAAATTTCCGTTTCCTATACCGGAGACCCGGAAAGCACATTGGAACAGCTTGTTACCAACTCTTCCGGGCAAACGGAGCAGGTAAGCCTTTCTGCACCTCCAGTAGACTTAAGCCTGGCTCCCAGCCTCATTCAGCCCTACTCTCAATACACACTGATGGTTCGCGCCCAGGGATTTGAACCGGTTGCCATCTCCGGTACGGAAATCCTTGCAGACACCCTGGCACTCCAGCCGGTGCGGATGGTTCCTATCGCAGATGAAGTATCTCCCGATGTCCCAATTGTTATCCCGGACCACACGCTTTATGGAGAATATCCTCCAAAAATAGCAGAAGCAGAGGTAAAGCCTGTTGCGGAAACAGGGGAAATTGTACTTAGTCAGGTGGTGGTGCCTCAGACCATTATCGTTCATGACGGAGTTCCTACAGACCCAACGGCACCAAATTATTACGTACCTTACGGAGACTACATTAAAAATGTCGCTTCCAGTGAAATTTATGCCACCTGGCCCAGAGAAACCATCATTGCCAACGTTCTTGCTATTATGAGCTTCACTTTGAACCGGGTCTATACCGAATGGTACCGTAATCAGGGATATGATTTTACCATCACCTCTTCCACTGCTTTTGACCATAAGTGGATCTACGGGCGCAACATCTATGAAAGCATTTCCCAGGTAGTTGATGAAATCTTCAACAGCTATTTATCCCGTCCAGGTATCCGGCAGCCAATTCTCACCCAGTACTGCGACGGCCAGCGGGTAAGCTGTCCGAACTGGATGTCCCAATGGGGAAGCTGCGACTTAGGGGAACAGGGCTACACCGCCATCCAGATTCTCCGGAACTATTATGGAAGCGATATATACATCAATACGGCAGAACAGGTTTCCGGGGTTCCTTCTTCGTTCCCGGGTTATAACCTGACCATTGGCGCAAGCGGAGATAAGGTCCGGCAGGTACAGGAGCAGTTAGATACTATTGCCGGAGTCTATACGGCAATTCCACGAATCACCGCTGACGGTATCTTTGGCCCGGATACGGAAGAAGCCGTCCGCCAGTTCCAGACTATTTTCAAACTACCTGTCACAGGGATCATCGATTTTGCCACCTGGTACCGGATTTCCCACATCTATGTCGGCATTACCCGTATCGCCGAATATTCGTAAAAAACATATTATCTCTAATAAAATAAGGAAAGACCTCTCAAATGCAGTTGTGAAACTTCTGTCTGCATTTGAGGAGCCTTTCCTCCTTTTATGAAGATCCGTATTGGCACACTGGCAATCACCCTTCTCCGCCTAATAAATCAGCAGCTACATAGCCCAAAAGAGCCAGTGCGATCCCTCCCAGCAGTTCATATAACGCAACACTTTTCCATGAAACGTCCCACAGAATCACAAAGGGGGAAGAAAATACCAGACCGGTCACGATCCGGTACATCTGGCACTCATGGCGGATCAAGAGCCGTTCTACTGCTCTGGCAAATAAAAACACACCGGTCACCATTCCGGCAAAATACGGAGCCAGTACCATAACATTAAAAAAAAGTGTGGGAAAATCCAGAACAGATAACGCTCTGATGCATGCATTATTGGCCTGAAGAATGGGTTCGTAAAACCCCAGCATCATCATGATCATAGAACCGCTGACTCCTGGCACGATCATCGTTGCTGCTGCCACAAGGCCGATCAAAAACAGGATGAGGAACCAGAACCTTCCGGAAGAAAGATAATCGGCTCCGGTTGCCAGATTCATTGCATCACCGCTTCTGCCGGAAGCAATCGCCGTTTCTGCCACGAAGGTAATGAAGACCACCAGACAACAGGTGACCACTGTCGTAAAAATCCCCTTCTTCCAGTCCGAGTGCTCCTTTGAAAAGGATTTCCGGAATAAGGTGGGAAGCCCTCCGCCGATCAATCCTAAAAATGACAGTTTCGTTTGAAGCGGATATGTATGAAAAAGATATTCAAAAACCAGAGAAAGAAAAATAATACCTGCGACCGCTCCGATTCCATATGGAAGAAGAATCCGTATGCTTTTCACCGGTTCCTTAAAAAGCCGGTTCACCGCATGAATGATCTTATCGTACACTCCCATGGTAATGGCGAGCATCCCTCCGCTGATGCCGGGAAGTATGTTGGCCACGCCTATGATGACACCTTTTAAAAGCTCGCTGATATACTTCAAAAAATTCCTCCTGAATTCGGTAGTATATCATATCCTATGCTTTTTTTACAGCTTCTAATACATCTTTTACCTGACTGAGCCTGTAATCCGCAAGGCTCTGGTCAAATCCGTACCGCTCATCAATGATCGCGGCAATCTTCATTCCTGCTCTGTATGCAGCCGTAATTCCAATGGTGGAATCCTCCACCGCAAGACATTCTTTTGGAGCAAGGCCAAGACATGCGGCGGTATGAAGATAAATTTCCGGATCAGGTTTGCTCCTTTTAAACTGGCTGCCGCTGATCACCTGTTCAAAATATGACCGGATTCCGTTTTCCTTAAGCACCCGCTCCACCAGTTCTAAATGGGTGGAGGAGGCAAGAGCCAGCCGGTATCCGTCTGCTTTTAACTGTGAAAGGACCTCCGTAGCTTCCAAACGGTACAGCTTTTTGTAATCAATCGTCTGATAAATGTCTTTTTTCCGGAATTCATCTCTTAATTCTTCCCAGGTTTGTCCATTGTCCACTGCCCGTTCCAAAACCTCCCAGGAATCCTTTTTTGTGGCTCCTACCATAGGATAAAGCTGCTCCATTTTTACATCCGGGTTCTTGGTTCTTGCAAATTCCAGCTGATATTCCAGATAAACGCCTTCGCTGTCGATCAAAACTCCATCCATATCAAATATAACTGCCTGAATCATGTTGTCTCTCCTTCTTCCGTCTTTCTGATTCAGACATTAAGGGAACGGGCGGCTTTTGTCAAGCATAAAAACGTAAAAAGCCGCAGGGGCGGGGCTTTTTTAAGCCTGCGTCCCGGCGACCCATAAATTTCAGTATACAGCCGGCCTTTTCACCATAAATGTATTATATCCATACCTTCTGAGCGCCTGTTCCATACGAACTGCATTATCGATGTTACGGAATGCACCTACCCGAACCTTATAAAGGCCGTCTTCCAGAACAACAAAAGCAGGGAATGACTGTGCCTTTAATTCATTGAGCTGGGCTTCTGCCAGAGAGCGGACCCGGAAAGCTCCGGTCTGAACCTGATAATATTCAGTCTGAGTCTCTTCCTGCTCCTGAATGGTTTTTATTATACTATCAGCGATTGCCTTTGCAATCGCATCAAAATTCTGGTCAAACAGGTAATTATCTGCTTCATTGTCTATAAACCCTGCTTCTATCAGAACCGCCGGCACCTTTGTCCTTCTAAGAACTACCAGACCCGGGCGTTCAATGATTCCCAAATCGGTAAATCCTGTTTCGCTTAAGGCTTCCATAATGTTTTTAGCCAGCATTGACTGAATTCCTTTATCTTCAAACACAAGGACTTCTGCTCCGGAACCGGCACCAGGAACTGGCATTGCATTGCGGTGTATGGAAACAAAAAAGTCTGCTTCTGCATCATTTCCCATCATGGCTTTCTCAAGAGGTGTATTGTAGGTATCGTCAGCTCTGGTATATCTGACATCTACTCCGCCGTCTGCAAGAACCTTCCCTACGGCCAGCGCAAGCTTCAGGTTATCATCCTTTTCCTGCCGCCCGTTATAGGTTGCACCCGGATCTGCGCCGCCGTGTCCGGCATCTATTACTACGATCTGTCTCTCAGCCAAAAGAAAAACTCCTTTCACATACCTCTATTCTATAACGTATGTGAAAGATGTTTCTCCGGTACCACTTTTTGCATAAAATTTATTCTTTTTCTCCCAATTCCGCCATAACGTCCACGCCTCTGGGTCCTACAGGAGTAGAAAATACGATCTGAGTATTGGTTTTTCCGTATTTTTGAAGCTGTCCGATGAAAACATCAAGTTCCATAGTGCTTTGAAAGGCCACTTTTATCAGCATGGAATAATCTCCAGTCACACAGTTGCACTCCAGCACGTTGGGTATGGATTCCATATAGGAATAAAACTGTATTTTATCCATAGGAGAGACATCCAGATTTACAAATGCCGTGATATGATATCCAAGCTTCATGGGGTCTACCTGTGCATGATATCCTGTGATGATTTTCTCTCTCTCCAGCTTCTCGATTCTGGAGGAAACTGCTGGCGAAGACAAAAAGGTATATTCTGCTATATTCTTTAAGGACGCCCGGGCATTTTTCTGCAGGGTCTGTACTATTTTCTTATCGATGTCGTCCATATCTTCCTCCTTGAAATAAAAAAAGCGCCAGTACTACCTAAGTACTGAACGCTTTTGTTCTTACAAATTAAGCTGCAATCTTATAAATCTTTCTTACACTTAATAATATAGAATTATCAAATAGTTGTCAACCTTTATTTTCTTAGGGAAGGCATTTTTTTGAGTCTTTCAATAGCCTCCACGGTATTTTCGTAGGTTCCGAATGCAGTCAGACGGAAGTATCCTTCTCCGCTCGGTCCAAATCCGCTTCCAGGAGTTCCAACTACGCTTGCTTCCTCAAGAAGAAGGTCAAAAAACTCCCAGGAAGTCATGCCCCCCGGCACCTTTAACCAGATATAAGGAGCGTTTACTCCTCCGTAAACTTCACAGCCTGCCTCTTTTAATCCGTCATAGATGACTTTTGCATTTCTCATGTAATAAGCCACCTGATCCTTTAACTGTGCTTTCCCTTTTTCGGAATAAACGGCCAATCCCGCTTTCTGGATGATGTACGGAGCACCGTTAAATTTGGTTCCGTGACGTCTTGCCCACAGAGAATGAAGAGACACACCGCCTCTGACCAGTTCCTTTGGAATTACAGTAAAGCCCAGACGGACTCCGGTAAAGCCTGCATTCTTTGAGAAAGAGCGGAATTCAATGGCACAGGTCTTTGCGCCCTCGATCTCATAAATGGTATGGGGAACATCGTCTTCTGCAATATAAGCCTCATAAGCGGCATCATAAAGAATTACCGCACCGGTCTGATTGGCATAGTCCACCCATACCTTTAACTGCTCCCTGGTCAGGGTAGTACCGGTCGGATTGTTTGGCACACACAGATAGATTAAGTCTGGTGTCTTTTCCGGAAGCTCCGGAACAAATTTATTCTCTGCCGTACATGGCATATAGATGACATTGCTCCACTTTCCGGTAACTTCATCGTATTCACCGGTTCTTCCTGCCATAACATTGGAATCCACATATACAGGATACACCGGATCACAAACAGCTATGGTACAGTTCTCATCAAAAATTTCCTGAATGTTTCCGCAGTCGCTCTTTGCTCCGTCAGAAACGAAGATCTCATCTGCCCCGATCTGGCATCCTCTGGAAATATAATCCGAATCTGCAATGGTCTCTCTTAAAAATGAATAGCCAAGGTCCGGTGCATAGCCATGGAAGGTCTCTGCATTCCCCATCTCATCAACAGCACCATGGAGAGCCTCGATAATGGCCGGTGCCAAAGGCTGGGTAACATCACCGATGCCCAGTCTTATGACCTTTTTATCGGGATTTGCTTCTATGTAAGCGTTTACCTTTTTTGCAATTGTAGAAAACAAATAGCTTCCCGGAAGCTTTAAATAATTTTCATTGATCTTTACCATAGTATCCTCCTGTATTGTCTTATAGATTTTTTATGTCGAATTCTCCCTGAAACACTTCAACTGCCGGACCGGTCATGAACACATGGCCGCTTCCGTCCCTGTCCCAGTGTATGGTCAAATTACCGCCTTTTAATTCTACCTCTACCGTATTCTCCGTGCGTCCGCTCAGTGCAGAAGCCACTGCACTGGCAGTTGCCCCTGTCCCGCAGGCCCAGGTCTCCCCGCTGCCCCGTTCCCAGACTCTCATCCGGATGTAGTTTTTATTTATAACTTCAATGAACTCGGAATTGGTTCTTTCCGGGAACCGCTCATGATTTTCAAAAGCCGGACCAATGGATTCTAAATCCAGTTCATCAATGCGGTCCATATAGTATACCGCATGAGGATTCCCCACCGAGATCCCTATAAATTCGTAATCAGTGCCGGAAACACAGATCGGTTCCGGCAGCTTGCTGGTCACTTCCGGTATTCCCATGTCAACAGTAACTTTTACTGCTCTGCCGTCTTCTTCCGTAACCTTCAAGTGCTTGATACCAGCCTCTGTTTCCACGTCAAATTCTGTCTTTTCCACCATATGGTGGTCGAATACGTATTTCCCCACACAGCGGATTCCGTTGCCGCACATTGCGCTTTCCGATCCGTCTGCATTAAACATGCGCATCCGACAGTCTGCTGTCTTTGAAGGACAGATAAGAATCAGGCCGTCAGACCCGATTCCAAAGTGTCGGTCGCTGACCTTTTTAGACAGCTCCGACGGATTCTTTACCGTCTCTTCAAAACAATTGATATAAACATAATCGTTGCCGATTCCCTGCATCTTTGTAAATTTCATTTTTATTTCCTCAATTTCTACCGATTGATCAAACTCATAATCATCTGGGCAGTTTCAACCATGTTGGTACCGCTGTCCATACTGCATTTCTGGATATACCGGTGTGCATCTGATTCGGACATGTGATTCCGCTCCATTAACAGTTCTTTTGCCTGCTTAATCAGATCCACTTCTTCCTTACTGCGCTCCTTAGGCTGGTTTTTTGATTTTTTTCGTCTTCTGGCCAGCGTTTCCATCATCATTTCCAGAGTGCTTACAAGATCCTGGACTTTTAACGGAAGTCCTAAGCAGACCACATCTTCCGGCGCTCTTCCGGTCCACTGGCTGGGGGAAGCCACAAGAAGCATCTGCATTCCCGGAGGAAGACACTCATAGAGTTCCTGATATACCATGTCAGCAAATCTGCAGCCGCATACCACGATCCCGCTGCCCAATTCATCGGCGCTGTTGACTGCCTGGGAGCCGGAGGTGCAGACTGCGGAGACCGAAAAGCCATTTTTCATAAGAATATTTCTAATATTTTTCGCATCCTCCGCCTTGGAAAATGCCACTATCACATTGGTCAAACACTCTCACCTCCAGATAACCGTATCGGGGACACAAAAGATTAATACTTATTTAAGTATTCCTCCACTTCCCAGTCCGTTACATGGGCCCGGAACATGCGCCACTCGGCTTCTTTGGCTTCTAAATATTTGGTGAAAATATGCTCGCCTAGAACTTCTCTCATAAACTCATCCCTGCGAAATGCCTCAATGGCTTCCCCAAGCGTTCCCGGAAGCTGCTGGATTCCCTTGCTCAGGATCTCCTCACGTGGCATGGCAAATACATTGCTGTCCACACTTTCCGGCGGTGTCATTTCCTTTTCGATTCCGTCAAGACCTGCCGCCAGGCATGCAGCCAGTGCCAGATACGGATTCACAGCAGAATCCGGGCAGCGAAGCTCAATTCTGGTGCTTTCTCCCCTGGAGGATGGAATACGGATCAAAGGACTTCTGTTTGCTTTGGCAGACCATGCGATATAAACGGGAGCATCGTACCCGGGAACCAGACGCTTATAGGAATTGACCAGGGGATTGGTCAAAATCGTCATTCCCTTCATATGATGAAGAATGCCGGCAATGAACTGGTAAGCATATTTGCTTAATCCAAGTTCATCATTGGAGTCCTCAAACACATTCCGCCCGTTTAAATCGGACAGGGACATATTGATATGCATGCCGGAACCATTGACTCCTGCCTTTGGCTTTGGCATAAAGGTAGCATGAAGGCCATGACGCTTTGCAATAGCCTTTACCGCCATCTTAAAGGTCATAATATTATCTGCAGTTACAATGCCTTCTGCATATTGAAAATCAATCTCATGCTGTCCGGGTGAAATCTCATGATGGGAGGCTTCAATCATAAAGCCCATCTCTTCTAAGGATAATACCATATCCCGGCGGACATTTTCTGCCTGATCGATTGGTGCTACATCAAAATAGCTTGCTGTCTCATGGGTATGAGTGGTGGGACAGCCTTCCTCATCGGTATGAAACAGAAAGAATTCACATTCCGGGCCTGCATAAAATACGAACCCCATATCCTCAGCCTTTTTCAGTACCTTTTTCAGCACGTACCTTGGATCACCTTCAAAAGGAGTCTTATCCGGAGAGTATACGTCACACATAAGTCTTGCTACTTTTCCCTGCTGGGGGCGCCATGGAAAAATCTCAAAGGTATCCAGATCCGGATAAAGATACATATCACATTCTTCGCTTCGGATAAAGCCTTCAATGGAGGAACCATCAAACATGCAGCGGTTATCTAAAGCCTTGGAAAGCATGCTTTTGGTGATAGCGACGTTTTTCATCATACCGAAAATATCCGTAAACTGAAGACGGATAAATTCTACATCCTCTTCTTCCACAATACGGAATATGTCTTCTTTGCTATACTTGCTCATAATACAATCTCCCTTTCTTAAACCCAGATTTCCAGTAAGAAGTATTTCCAAAAAAGGGGTGGGCAAACACAGCCTTACAACAATGGACCGTCTTCGCACCACCCGCAATATGTGTAAAATATATCAGCTGGAAAAAAATTTGTCAATCTGTTTTTTCATCTTTCTTCCCATACCTTAACGCTCGAATGGCATTTAAAATGGCCAGTACAGAAACACCTACATCCCCAAATACAGCCGCCCACATGGTTGCGATTCCTAGCGCTGACAATATAAGGATAAGAACTTTTACACCAATTGCAAATACGATATTCTGCTTTACAATGACCATGGTTTTTCTGGCAATCAGAATGATGTCCGTAAGCTTTGAAGGTTCATCCGTCATAATGACCACGTCAGCTGCTTCCACCGCTGCATCAGAGCCGATGCCTCCCATTGCGATTCCCACATCTGCACGGGCGAGGACCGGTGCATCGTTGATGCCGTCACCTACAAAAGCCAGCATGGTGCCTTTTTCCTTCTTTCTTAAAAGCTCCTCCACCTTTCCGACTTTATCTCCTGGAAGCAGTCCGCCGTGAACTTCATCAAGTCCCAGCGTTTCACCGACCGCCTGACCAACCTCCTGTTTATCTCCGGTAAGCATAATAAGTTTTTTCACACCGGCTGCTTTCAGTCCCTTTAAGGCCACAGGCACATCTTCCCGGATGGTATCGGAGATGGTAATGGAGCCAAGGTAAGACTGATCTTCTGCTACATAGAGAGTGGTTCCTGCCACAGGCTCATTGCCGGAAACAGCGATCCCAAGCTGCTCCATAAGCCGTTTATTTCCAACAGAAAGACTGCGCTTTCCCTCTTCAAATAAAAGCTCCGCCCGAATGCCGTAACCGGCAACCTCCTCCACATTTCCGATCTTTGTCTGATCCACCGGTTTCCCATAAGCCTCTTTCACGGATTGGGCGATCGGATGATTGGAGTGGAACTCCCCGTACGCTGCCAGTTCAAGTAATTCTTCTTTGCTGACTGACACCGCTTCTATACCGGTTACTTTGAATTTACCTGTCGTAAGCGTACCTGTTTTATCAAATACTACGGTATCTAAGGAAGCCATGGATTCCAGATAATTGCTTCCCTTTAAAAGGATTCCCTGTCTGGACGCAGCACCAAGTCCTCCAAAAAAGCTTAAAGGCACAGATATCACCAGTGCACAGGGACAGGAAACAACAAGGAAGCTGCAGGCACGGTAGATCCAGGTACCCCAGCTGCCTCCAAAAATAAGAGGGGGGGCAACGGCTAAAATCACTGCCAGGATTACAACGGCCGGAGTATAGACTCTTGCGAACCGGGTAATGAAATTCTCCGCCTTTGCCTTTCTGGAACTGGCATTTTCCACAAGTTCTAAAATCTTTGCCACGGTGGAATCATCAAACAGCTTTGTTACCTGAATCTCAAGCACACTGTTTAAATTGATGGAACCGCTTAGCACTTCATCGCCTTCCGTTACTTCTGCAGGCATGGATTCTCCGGTTAAAGCCTTCGTATCAAGGCCGGCGGCTCCTTTGATGACGATTCCGTCCAATGGGACTTTTTCTCCCGGTCTTACTACGATAATATCTCCCACCTGAACCTCATAAGGATCCACCTGCTCCTCTTTTCCGTCTATTATAAGATTTGCATATTCGGGATTAATATCCATAAGTTCTGTAATGGATTTTCTTGATTTGTTAACTGCATAATCATTAAAGAGCTCGCCGATCTGATAAAACAGCATAACTCCCACTGCTTCTTCCATAGCACCGATGCCAATGGCACCGAACGTAGCCAGGGACATCAAAAAATTCTCATCAAAAAACTGGCCGGTTCTCATGCTGCGCAGTGCACGCAAAGGAACATCATATCCTGCTGCCAGATAAGAAATAATGAAAGGAACCAGATACCATGAATTTTTCCCTTCAAAAATCATACCGACTGCAAAAAATACAGCACTGGCTGCCAGCCTGAGTACCATCTTTTTTTGTTTCTTTGTCATAGTGGCTCCTTTGATCCTACCGAAGTATCTTAAACTCGGCTTCCGGTTCGATTTTATTTGCAATTTTTCTTGCAGCTTCCATCACCTCATCTGTCTTGTTTTCCTCAACCTCTACCGTCAGCCTTTGTGTCATAAAGCTTAAAGAAGCGCTTTCCACACCAGATAGTTTTTTAACGCCTTCTTCAATTCTGGCCGCACAGTTTGCACAGCATAAACCTTCCAGTTTAACAATCTTTTTCATAATTATTCTCTCCTTATGCCTTTATATAAATGAATTCATTACTCGTTAATGTGCTCCATTCCCTGAGCCAGAATGGTCTCAATATGCCCATCCGCCAGCGAATAAAAAACCGTCTTTCCTTCTCTTCTGAACTTCACAAGCCGCATCTGCTTTAAGACACGAAGCTGATGAGAGATGGCTGACTGCCCCATTCCGAGCAGATTTGCGATATCGCACACGCACATCTCAGACTGGCTGAGAACATAAAGGATCTTCACCCTGGTAGGATCGCCGAAAATTTTATAAAATTCCGCCAGATCAAGAAGCTCCTGTTCCTTTGGCATCGCCTTTATGACCTTGTTTACAATCCCTTCATGAATGCAGATGAAATCACATTGGTCGACTTCAGAATCTGTTATATTTTTTTTCCCGTATACTTCCATTCCACACCTCCTTTGTGATACTATTAATATATGAATAACTGTTCATATGTTTATATTATCATTTTCTTTGAAAATGTCAAGGATTTTTTCATCTACTTGACAGTAAAAATCAGCGGTGGTAAACTAAAATTCCTTTTCCATTCTATTTTCACATCTCATATTCAGGAAAAGAGAATATTAATACCACGGTAGAGTCCCCGGGACCAATTTTAAATCCCCCCGGAGAGCAGCGCCAGCAATATTTTACAGGCTGCGCTCACCGCTTGGCAAGATATTGGAATGCGTTCACCGGTTAAGACAGATTTGTTGTCCGCTGCCGGAAGGATCACGTTCAAAAATATTACTACCAGGAGGAACCAACATGATTCAAGTGGATCACATGAACAAGACTTTTAAAGTCACCAGAAGAAGCGCCGGATTTTCAGAAGCTGTGAAGGCACTTTTTCACAAAGAAGTGGAACTTATCCACGCACTATCAGACATCTCCTTTTCTATAGGAGACGGAGAAATGGTAGGCTATATCGGTCCCAACGGGGCAGGTAAAAGCTCTACCATAAAGATTCTAAGCGGCATCCTTACCCCGGATGACGGCACCTGTATCATTAACGGCCGTATCCCATGGAAGGAACGGAAAGAACATGTAAAGGACATAGGCGTTGTGTTCGGACAGCGGACCCAGCTCTGGTGGGACGTTCCCATCATAGACTCTTATGAACTTCTCCGTGACATCTACGACATTCCCCAAAAATCTTACCACGAAACTTTAAGTGAACTGACGGAACTGCTGTCTCTGGAAGAGATTTTGCGCACCCCTGCCAGACAATTATCCCTCGGCCAGAGAATGCGCTGCGAAATCGCCGCTTCACTGCTTCACAATCCGAAGATTCTTTTTTTGGATGAACCGACCATCGGCTTAGATGCTGTTTCCAAGCTGGCGGTAAGAGATTTCATCCGCAGGCAGAATACGAGGCACAATACCACCGTCCTGCTTACGACGCACGATATGCAGGATATTGAAGCTTTGGCAGACCGGGTCCTTTTAATCGGCAAAGGCCGGCTTCTTCTGGACGGAACTCTTGATGATTTGAAATCCCACAGGCCAAGCAAAGACGCAGCCTTAGATGAGATCATTGCGGCCCTTTACCGGGATTTCGAGATTTAGGAGGCTGAATATGAAAAAATACTGGTCGTTTTTCCGCATCCGTTTTATCCACGGGCTTCAGTACCGGGCAGCCGCCCTTTCCGGTATGGTCACCCAGTTTGTATGGGGCACCATGGAAATCCTTTTATTCCGCGCCTTTTATGAGGCTTCCCCGGAAAACTTTCCGATGGAATTTCAGGCTCTAACCACCTACATATGGCTTCAGCAGGCGTTTCTGGCTCTTTTCATGACATGGTTCTGGGAATCCCAGCTCTTTGAATCCATTACCACCGGGAATGTGGCTTATGAACTATGCCGTCCCGTCCGCCTTTATAACATGTGGTTTGTGAGAGGACTTGCCGTGCGCCTCTCAAAAGCAGTTCTTCGGTGCATGCCGATTCTGGTGTTCGCCTGGTTTCTTCCTGAGCCATACAGTCTATCCCTGCCAGGGGATGTGAAAATCTGGCTGCTTACCCTGTTATCCATGACTTTGGGACTGCTCTTTGTAGTGGCCTTTGGTATGGTTGTTTATATGTCCGTATTTTACACCATATCCTCCCAGGGGACCAAATTGCTCGTTACCTCCCTGTCGGAATTCTTAAGCGGTTCGGTAATCCCTCTGCCCTTCCTTCCTGGTGGTATTCGTGAATTTGTAAGCCTGCTGCCCTTTGCTTCTGCCCAGAACGTTCCTTTTCGGATCTTCGGCGGAGATTTAACAGGAACGGAGATGTATGTCAGCCTTTTTCTGCAGGTATTCTGGCTTTTTGCCTTCCTGGCCATCGGACGGGGGTTGGAGAAACTTGCTTTGAAACGAATTGTGATTCAGGGGGGCTGAAAGGAGGTACGACATGAATTCCATACGTTTATACGAAAAATATTTTCTTATTCATCTGAAAAGCATTATGCAGCACAAGGTTTCATTTTTATTGACCACCGTAGGACAATTTCTTATTTCCTTTAATATATTTCTCGGTGTTTATTTCATGATGGACCGGTTCCGGCAGGTGAAAGGGTTTACCTATGAGGAGGTGCTGCTTTGTTTTTCCATTACATTGATAGCATTTACCATAGCGGAAACCATCTTCCGAAGCCTTGACACCTTTGAAACCATTATAGGAAACGGGGAATTTGACCGGATGCTGCTGCGCCCCAGAAACTGTCTGTTTACTGTTCTGTGCAGTAAAATTGACCTTACAAGAACCGGCCGTCTGCTGCAGGCTGCCGTTATGTTTGCCTACGGAGTATCCGCCAGTTCCATTGAGTGGAACCTGGCCCGCATCGTTACTGCAGTACTTATGATCGCAGGAGGTGTGGTGGTATTTGCTTCCATCTATTTAATCTTCGCTTCCATATGTTTTTTTACACTGGAAGGGTTGGAGTTTATGAATGTATTTACAGACGGAGCACGGGAATACGGCAAATATCCCATTGGCATCTACGGCAAGACCCTGCTTACCATATGTACTTATCTGGTTCCTTTTTCCCTGTTCCAGTACTACCCGTTTTTGTATGTAACAGGAAAAGTGGAAACCCCCTGGTACGCTCTTCTTCCCGTTGCCGGTTGCCTTTTTCTCCTTCCTGCCATACTTTTATGGCGGTTCGGGCTTTCCAGATATCACTCCACCGGTTCTTGACAATGAAAATGCATAAGCGTATAATATGGTACAGATAGTTAGTTTAAGCTAACCAAGGCGGTATCATTCACCGAGAGGAGGGGCATTATGTCTGAAAAACTCAGCGGAGTCATGGAAACACTCCTGATTACGCTATACATCCGTGCAAAAGACGCAGAAACCAGCAACCCTGTCATCAATGACAAAAAAGCTGCAGAAATGGTAAAACGGATCGACTATGATTTTAAGAAATTTGACAGCGGCTTTATGTCCTATTACGGAGTTCTGGCGCGGGCAAAGACCATGGATGACCAGACAAGAGCATTTATTAAAAAGTACCCGGATTGCGTGATTGTTTCGGTTGGGTGCGGTCTTGACACCCGATTTTCAAGAGTGGATAACGGCAGAATACAGTGGTACAATCTGGATTTTCCGGAAGTAATTGCGCAGCGGGAAGTGTTCTTTGAACCCAATGAACGGGTGAAGAACATCCCTAAATCCGCCTTAGATCCCACCTGGCCTTCGGCTGTGAAAACAAATGGAAAAAAGCTGCTGATTCTTTCAGAAGGCATGATGATGTATTTAAGAGAAGATGAAGTAAAAAAGTTTCTAAAGATACTGACAGACGGATTCGACCGCTTTGAGGCACAGTTTGACCTTCTTTATAAGGGACTGGTCAACAAGGGAAAGATTCACGATACTCTGAAAAAAACAAGTGCTCAGTTTCACTGGGGAGTAAAAGACGGCAGTGAAGTGGCAGCGCTTTGTCCTGGCATCAGGCAGATTGGCCTTATTAATTTTACTAATGAGATGAAATATCTACTTCCCGGTGTTAAAAAGCTTCTCATCCCTGTTATGTACATAACGAATAACCGGCTGGGGGTCTATGCTTATAAAAAGACTTCTGAAACATAGTTTAGCCTGTGCAACCGGTACAGTTACCATAAAAATATCCCAAATAAGCGTATCGTTTCCAATGAGCGATGCGCTTATTTTTTCTTTTCTGTCTCATACCACTATTTAGAGCATTCTCCGCTCTTGCCTGCCAGATAAAAGAGCAATATCATACAAGAATATCATTGCTTTTTATGGTACACTATGTATCAGATTGCCAGGAAAGGAGGACATTTTTCTGAAACAAGAAATCCGAACGGTAAAATATGATAATGAGTTAAAGGTGGAAGCCTATCACTTTCAAGGCATTATGCAGAAATTTCCTAATCATTTTCACGAATATTATGTAATTGGTTTTATAGAAAAAGGGCGGCGGTTTTTGTCTTGCAGGAACAGGGAGTATACCATAGAGCCAGGGGATTTGCTGTTGTTTAATCCGCGTGACAATCATAGGTGTGAACAAATTGACGGGCAAACGCTGGATTACCGCTGTATCAATATCCAACCGGAAATCATGAGCCAGGCAGTCTTTGAAATAACAGGAAAAGAATCCCTGCCATATTTTGCCCCGCAGGTCATTTTTCATAGCGAATTGGTTTCCATACTTCGGGATTTACACCAGATCATTATGGAAGATGAAACGGATTTTAGAAAAGAGGAAATCTTCTTTTTCCTTCTGGAACAGCTCATGGAAGAATATACTGGACAGGCCATGCCGTCAGAGCCCTCAGAACAAAGCACAAAGGCAAAGGCAATCTGCGAATTCTTAGAAACGCACTACAAGGATAATATTACTCTTGATGACCTTTGCAATCTGACAGGACTAAGCAAATACTATCTTCTCCGCTCATTCACCAAGCAAAAAGGGATTTCTCCCTATAGTTATTTGGAAACCATACGTATCGACCATGCAAAGAAAATGCTGGAGCAAGGCATGCTGCCAATCGATGTGGCTTTCCATACAGGCTTTAACGACCAGAGCCACTTTACAAACTTTTTCAAAAAATTTATAGGGCTGACACCAAAGCAATATATGAATATTTTTAAGAATACTCACAGCTGAGTATTTATATAGAGAGGACTTTCATGGACAGAAAAAAAGAAATTACGGGACATTTATCTGCACTTATTACAATTTTCATCTGGGGTACTACTTTTATATCAACAAAGGTACTTTTAGAAGACTTTTCTCCAATAGAAATACTGTTCTTAAGATTTACAATCGGTTTTGTCGTGTTGCTTACAGTTTATCCTCACCGGATGAGAATCAAGGATAGAAAACAAGAATTATATTTTGCTGCTGCCGGTTTATGTGGTATTACACTGTATTATCTGCTTGAGAACATTGCCTTGACCTATACATTTGCTTCTAATGTAGGGATCGTTCTTTCTATAGCACCGTTTTTTACTGCTATTTTCGCCCACTTCTTTTTAGCTGGTGAAAAACTCAGGCCACAATTCTTTACAGGCTTTGGGGCTGCGGCTGCTGGAATCTTTCTCATTAGTTTTAACGGAAGCAGCAACCTGCAATTAAATCCCCTGGGAGATATCTTAGCCGTTACCGCTTCTATGGTATGGGCAGCCTATTCTATTCTGACAAAGAAAATCAGCAGTTTTCATTATAATACCATCCAATCGACCCGAAGGATATTCTTTTATGGACTTGTGTTTATGATACCTGCCTTGCTTATATTTGGGTTCAAACCAGATGTCAGTCGGATGGTTCAGCCACTGAATCTGTTTCACATCCTATTCCTGGGACTGGGTGCATCTGCCCTGTGCTTTGTTACATGGAATTTTGCAGTTAAACTATTGGGCGCAGTAAAAACCAGCGTTTATATTTACATCGTCCCTGTCATAACCGTGGTCACTTCTGTCATTGTGCTCAAAGAGACCATTACCGGAATTGGGATATTTGGAATTTTACTTACTTTAACAGGATTATTTCTATCAGAGCTTAAAACCTCTTCAAAACAACGGAAACTTTAAAAATGACCGGGCAAACACCGGCAGCAAAATCCACCAGGCGACAGAAATGGCGTAGCTTCGTATGCTACGCCACACTTTATTGAACCATCCTTTGATTAAAACAGAATTTAAAGCAACCGTTAATATCCAAAAGAACACTTGCAGCTTTTTACCGGATCATCGCTCCGTCTGTGCCAAAAGCATAAGTCTTCCCGTCTATTTCCAAGGACGTATCATGAACCATGATTCCATCTTCATCAAAATAATACCATGCATCTCCCACTTCAACCCATCCGGTCTGCTTTAAGTAATTTCTCGTATAATACCGTTTTCCGTCAATCGTCTTCCAGCCCTCAGCCGAAATAAGACTGCTGTAATCCTGGAAGGCAAATTCGATCGTCACATCCCCATCGATCCCGTCCACTCTTCCCTGGTCCGTACATTGCCAGATGGTGCGGTTCTTACAGTCATTGATACTTCCATATCTGGCATACCAGACATCATATGGGATCTGATTCATATCAATGTGATAAGTGAGCCATTTGTTATTGGCATATACGATAGGCCGGTAACCGGCATCCGCAATGATCTTGCAGAAAGCATTGATATTGTCCGTAATCTGCTGTCTGGTAAGATGATTGTCCAGAAGGTATTTCGACTCCACATCATAGGCGATCGGGTAAGATATGGGATAATCCTTTACTTCCTGAAGCACATATTCTGCTTCCTGCTCTGCAGTCTGGGTATCCAGAGCCTGGGTATAGAAAAATACCCCTGTCTTTAAGCCGCTTTTTGCCGCATTCGTCATGTTGACAGAATAATAGGGATCTTTGTCATTTAAATAGCCGAGCCGGATCATGGCAAAGGATACTCCGGATCTTTTTACCCGGTCCCAGTCAATGCCGCCTCCGGCTTCATTCTGACGGTTCTGATATTTTGATACTGTAATTCCTTTTTCCAGTGCACCGGCAATGGGCTGGCCGGATGCATCCACATATTTTCCATTTTCCAGGTTCCACGCTTCCCCTGAAAATCCATTCATAGGCGTCGCCATCATTGCAGAACTAATAAAGCCAACAATGATACCTGCGGCAATTTTCACTCTTATGTTCATGATATGATTTCCTCCAAACACAGCTTTTTCACGGCTTTTCATCAGGTTCCTTCCGGAACACATTGATGTCGTGGATCAATGTCTTTACGCTGTCAAAAAACAAGTCAAAAGCCCCGAATTCATATAAATTAAGAATCAGCATGCCAACGGGCACTGCCAAAATCATTCCTGCGATCCCGCTTATTTTAAATCCAAGATACAAAAACAGCAAGGTCATAAAAGGATCTAGTCCCATGGTATCGCCTACAATCTTCGGCTGTATGACCTGCCTGATTACCAGGGTCAGCACATAAATGGCAATCAGTCCAAAACCAAAAGCGAACTCTCCGGAAACCATGCGCACCAACGCCCATGGAATCAAAATCGTACCGGTACCGATTATGGGCAGAAAATCAAGGACCGCTACGAGCACGGCAAGCAATAGAGCATAATCCACTCCCAGAACCAGAAATCCAATTCCCAGAACAGCTGCCATGATAAACATGATCTTAAACTGGGCAACAAAATAGCCCCCAACCAGATGCCTCACATCTTTTTTCAGATAGCGGTAATATCTGGTTCCGCCCTCCGGTATATAACGATGTATGATTTCCATCATCTTATCTCTGTCCACAATGAACAGATAGGAAGAAAAAATCGTAACAATCGTATAAACTAAGGCCGCCGGTATGCTTTTTACCACATTTCCTGCTGCCATAACCGTAGGAGAGGCGATTTTTTGCACCGCTACATTTAAATATTGTTCCATATGGGAGAAAAACTGATTCACCGAATCCTGAATCCCTATCGGTAAAAACTGCATAATTCCCTGTACGTTTAACAGAATCTTTTGAATTTCCACCCAGGCCGCTTCGTAATACTGGGGAATATCTCCCACAAATCCAATGGTTTCATAAACCAGCTTGGACACAAGGAAGTAAAGCGCCGCTATAATGAGAGAGAGCACAGTTACCACAATCAGTACAGAACTGTGTTTCCTGACGATCTTTAAGCGTTTTTCAAGAAAGCGCACCAATGGATTGGCTATGGCTGCTATGACCCAGCCAATCACAAACGGCAGAAAAAATCTCAACAATCTTGGTCCCCATACACAGATCAAGTATAAGAACAGAATGGGTATCACAATATTAAGTATCAGTTTTAAATACTTTTTCACATATTCCATTTCCATCACCTGTTTTTATTATACTATCCCAAAAGCTTCCTGACAAATGAATTAATTCGAAAGAAAACCCTCTAAAAATCCAAAAAATTCCTTCATCTCCTCATCGGTACCAATCGAAATCCGCAGATGATTGTCGAGCCTTGGCTGATTAAAATAGCGGACATATATGTGGTTCTCGCGAAGAGCCTTATATATCTCTTCCGCCTTACGTTCCCTGTGAGATGCAAAAATAAAATTCGCCATGGAATCCGGGAAAGAAAAGCCCAATTCTTTCAGCCTTCCCTTGGTTTCTTCCCTGGTTTTTACAATTCGTCCAATACTTTCCTTAAAATACCGGTCATCTTTTACCGCCTCCACGCCCGATCTTAAAGAAGGCATGTTCATGGTATAGGAATTGTAGGAGTACTTTACATCATTGACCGACTGTATCAAATTCTGATGTCCAATGGCATATCCAATCCTCATGCCCGCTAAGGAACGGGATTTGCTAAAGGTCTGTACCACCAGAAGATTCTCATATTTTCGCGTGAGCTTCACTGCACTTTCTCCGCCAAAATCAATATATGCTTCATCAACGATCACCACAGAATTCTGATTTCGGGCAATAATATCCTCTACTTCTTCCAGCGGAAGCAGCAGACCGGTGGGAGCATTGGGATTCGGAAATATGATCCCCCCATTTGCCTTGTAATAATCTTCCTTATGAATGCAGAAATTATCATCAAGGACCGGTGTTTCATAAGGTATGTGAAACAGCTCCGCCCAAACCTTATAGAAAGAATAGCTTACGTCCGGAAAAAGTATAGGCAGCTCTGAATTGAAAAAGGTCATAAAAGCCATTGCGATCACATCATCAGATCCCACACCCACAAAGATCTCATTCTCATTGACCTGATAATATTCCGAAAGGACCTTTATAAGCTCATTGGAAGTCGGATCTGGATATTTGCGAAACTGGTCATAGTCCATCTCTTTTAAAGCCTGTCTCACCCCCGGAGCCGGGGGATACGGATTTTCATTGGTGTTGAGTTTGATCAGATTATCGCCTTTTGGCTGTTCTCCCGGCACATAAGGAGCAACCCTCCGTATATTTTTTTCCCAGGGCCTCATTCCTTTTCCCCCTTCTTCTCCAGAAGTCCGTAAGCTTCCCCTATTTTTTTAAATGCAGGAAGAGAACGGACAATCTGGTCATAAGAAACACAGTATGCGATCCGAACGTAGCCCGGACATGCAAAGGAACTTCCCGGAACCACCAGCACCCGGTATTCCTTGCAGTAGTTACAGAATTCCTTATCATCCACCGGAGCTTTAACAAACATATAAAAAGCCCCCTGTGGCTTAATACACTCAAATCCATATTCTGTAAGACTGCTGTAAAGAAGCTCCCGGTTTCTGTTATAGGCTTCCAGATTCACCTGTTCATCCACACAGCGCATGACCACTCTCTGCATCAGGGAAGGCGCATTGACACACCCCAGCACGCGGTTTGAGATGGCTGCTGCAGCAATTACATTCTGTGAGTCATCGACTTCATCAGGAATCACAAGATAACCGATTCTCTCTCCCGGCAGAGATAGGGATTTACTATAGGAATAGCATACAAAGGTATTGTGGTAAAGTGGTGTCACATAAGGAATCTCTGCTCCGTCATATGCAAGTTCTCTGTATGGCTCATCCGAAATCAGTACGATGGATTTACCAAATTCTTTTTCCTTCTTTTCCATAATTCCGGCGATCTTTTTAAGAGTCTCTAAGGAATAGATGACTCCGGTAGGATTGTTGGGCGTATTGATAATAACGGCTTTTGTCTTTTCCGTGATCCGCCGCTCAAATTCTTCAAGGTCAGGATAAAAGGTCCTGGTATCCGGAGGCACAGTCACAAGCACACCGTCATAGTTTCTTACATAAGAGCCATATTCCATAAAGTAAGGGGCAAATACCACCACCTCATCTCCCGGATCCAGTATGGTTTTTAATATTACATTCATACCGCTGGCGGCTCCAACTGTCATAAGAATATTTTCCAGATGAAAATGAGTCCCAAATCTCCGGTTCAAGGAACCAGCGATCACATCTCTTACGTCCTCGTACCCTGCATTGCTCATATAGCCGTGAATCAGAGTCGTCTCCTCTTCTTTTACAATGTCCAGTATGGCTTTATTGACTGCTTCCGGAGCGGGTACATTGGGATTTCCCAGACTGAAATCATATACATTCTCCCGGCCATGAAGCAAAGCCATCTTCTTTCCTTCTTCAAACATGGCACGGATTGCGGAATTGTTTTCTACAAGGGGTCTCATCCTGTCTGCTATCATAATCTTATTCCTTCCTTTATCCTGAAATGGTTTTATGGGAATTATATCACAAGTGCAGGGAACGGTCTATTGCATTTTAGCACTTTCTCACGTTAAAGTTCGGAATTATCCATAAAAAAACATCTAGCAGCTTTGCAGCAGCTTTCTATATCCCTGTCTTCCATGGAAATCATGGAATATGCAGCACGTACCGGCAAAAAGATCTTTCTCTCTTCCGCAGACATTTCCTGGTTCATATTCTCAACAATCCGCTTTTTTTTATTCTCCATATCCTCTTTCCGGATATTTTTACAAAGCACCATGACTTCATAGCCGCCATTCAAGCAGAAGATATCATCCTGGCGAAAGAACCGTTTCAGACGCTCCACCTGCTTTACAAACAGTGTTTTCGGACCCTTACCATCTTCGATCCCCTGTTTTTTCGGCCGGCTCAGTAAAAAAAGAACCAGCGCAGACGTCTGGAACCTGCGGCGTCCCAGGAACTCATTCATCATGGCAACAGCCAGCGGACGGTCCGGAAGGCCGCCTACAGGATTAGAATTTTCCTGGCAGGAAAGCCTTTCCCCATCGTCTATATGAAACATCACTCCATAGAGGGTGTTCTGATCCCTTGCCGACAATCTGAAATTACACAATACCCTTATATAGCCATGCTTTGTCAAGACCCGGCACTGAGTATCCCACATAGTTTTTCCCGGTTTTAGTTCCTGTATCATGGTAAATATATTTTCCCGTTCATCCGCGTGGATCATATCCGCAAAATTCTCCTGAAACTGGACAGAAAGATCTTCTTTTGTATATTCGATGATTTCATGAAAACGGGTGCTGGTATACTGGAGTTTCATGTCTGCGGTCCTGCTGCAGCGGAAATATCCTCCCGGTGTTCCCGAACTCAAAAACTCAAGTTCATCTTCCTTATTACCAAGAATCTCTACCGTATGTTTCAGCTTCTGTTCGGCAAGGACAGTATCTGTAACATCCATACATGCACTTACAACTGCCATCCTTCCATCTTCCGCCTGTATCCAGCGGCCTTTGGTCATAATCCACAAAAAGCTTCCGTCCCGTTTCCTGATCCGGTGGCGGAAATTATATTCCATGCCAGGAGAACCGCAGCGCAAGACCTCTTCCCGAATGAGCTCCTTGTCATCCGGGTGGATGATATCAATAATCCTTCCGCCAATATCCCTTGTAAACATCTCGTAAGTGTCATAACCCATTAAATGAAGCATCTCATGATTGGCAAAATACAAAGGAAGGTCTTCTTCGCAATATATTCCCAAAAGCCCTCCGGGGGCTGCCTGGGCAAAGATAGCACTGGCGGCCCACTGGTTTTCCTCTGCAATATTATCAAAGGAGAGCTTTCTTCCTGCAAGCCTCATGACTTCGCCTAAAATCTTCTGGGAATCCTCCAGTTTCTTTCTCTGCTCCATCTGCTCCGTGGCATCTCTGACCGTTCCGTAATAAAGGCGCCTTTCATCCTGTTCCCGTAAAAAAAACACACGCAGATGGACCCACATAAGCTCTCCGCTTAACCGGTAGCGCCTGAAGATTCCTTCCGCCCCGTGAAGCGGATTCTTATATGCATTTTCAAAGATATGGAGCACCCAGTCCATATCATCTTTATAGACCTTGTGCATCAAAAATCCTCTGCGCTCTCCCATATCCACCGGATTATCCCCGGTAATCCGGTAATATTCTTCATTGACCCGAAGAATCTCGCAGTTGTCCTCATGGACCTCATAAAGAGCGATGGCTCCCAGCATATGATTCATCATTGTCTCACTGGTAAGGTTTTCATTAAACAGATCCTCCAGTTTCAGCTGCTTCATCTGCCGGGCTTGTATTCCCCTGTAATCTAAATTGCTGTCATTTTTTAAAAGTTCCTCAATCTCTGTCACAGACATTGGTTTATAATAATAATAGCCCTGTCCGTATATACAGCCAATATTGATCAGAAAATCCGCCTGCGCCTTTTCTTCGATTCCTTCTGCAACCACCTTAAACTGCATGACTCTGGCCATCCTTACAATGGTCTCCAGAATTCCCATTCCCCGTCTCATGCTGTTTTCGTTCATATCCAGGAATTTGGTATCGATTTTTATAACATCCACGTTTACATCCCTGAGCATGTTAAGAGAAGAATAGCCGCTTCCAAAGTCATCCATAAATACCGGAAATCCGGCCTTCCGCAATTCCTCCACAACGTTTCGGATCAGTTCATAATCTTCTGCATAAGCACTTTCCGTAATTTCAATTTCCAGATATCTGGGCTCGATCTCATACTGTTCCACCAGCTGTTTGAACTTTTCCACCACATTGATGCCGTAGATATCCATACGGGACATATTGACAGAGACCGGTATTGGATGGCATCCTGCCTTTTTCCAGGCGCTCAGCTGACGGCACACCATTTCCCATATATAGATATCCAGATAGGTGATAAAACCGTTCCGCTCCAGAAGCGGAATGAACTCACCAGGAGAAATTAATCCCCGGACCGGATGCTTCCAACGGACAAGGGACTCCATACCAATGATCTTTCCTGTCAGCATGTTGCACTGAGGCTGGGCATAAAAGATAAACTCCTGATTCTCAAGCGCCCTTTGGATCTCTGATAAAAGAACCTGATCGTTCTCCATCTTCTGCTTCATTCCCGGATCATACCAGCCAATCCGCTTTGCATAGTTGCCTTTTATTGAATTCAATGCAATAATTGCCCGGTCATACATGGTACTGACTGAAAGATACCGGTTGTTAATAAAGAAAACACCAAAAGCCGGAAGAAATCCCGCATTGCCGCCATACTGTCTTGCATAGCAGTTGATCTGCTCCTCCAGCTCTTTTAGCAGAGAACAGTCATCAGGCAGAATAATAACGAAATCATCGCCTCCCATATAGCCGGCTATGGATTCAAAGCTGCTTTCCATCTCTTTTAAATGGTCGCTGATCTTTATCAGGAACCGGTCACCTTCTTTCTCGCCATACCATTCATTATAGAGTTTAAAATGCTCAATATCAATGGCAACCATAAAATAGGATTTTTCCGGCTTCCTCTCCAGGAATCTTCTGGCTTTTTCAAAAAAAGGGCCGTACCGGAGAAGTCCTGTTAAGGAATCCGTCTCTTCCCTCTTTTCCTGCTGGATCTTCTGTTCTTCCTCCTTCCTTTTTAAGCTGTCTATGTCCTGGACATAACACATGATGATGGGATCGTCACAGTCGCCGCTGCGAAACAGGACTGCCGCCAGACTGATCCAGCGGTAGCTGCCGTCTAACAGCTGCTTACGGAATTCCCCTTTCATGATTCTGCCATTGGCGGATAATCGATCGAGAAGACTTGTCCCCTCCCAAAATTTCATAAACTCTTCCCTGTCCTCCGGATGAATCATGGCTTCTGAAACCTCTGTATACATTTGATCCAGCGGTCCTTCCAGAGCAGGCATTTTAAATTTGTCTTTTTCATAAAAAAGAATCTTATATGTATTGGATATCAGATCAAGTTCAAACAACTCATCGTATACGGTATTATCTGTCAGATTATAAAACAAATTTCTATCCTGTTCCCCCACAGGCCAAAACATGATCAGCCTGCTTCCCTGGTAACCGGGCCAGTCAATCAGGCCGGAGGATAGATTCAGCCACAGCCCGGAGGCAGCATCGTAAAATATCGAATGTCCGGAATCCTTATCAAACTCCGTACAGACCCTACAGAGTCCAGAACCTTTTCCCGGTTCTTCCAAACAGCTCATTCCTGTTTCCAGATCGGGATAATATGATTTTGCCATATCATTCATATAAATGATCCTGTATTCCTGGTCAATGATATAGATACCGGCCTCTCCATTATCAGCCGACATTTTGTTCATACATTTCCGCCTCTCCTGCATTTCATTAACTACGCACCTACTAAATGATTGTAATATTATAGTATGAAAACGATGTTTCCGTCAACAGATTCGCAATTGGATGGATCAGTATTTTTATGCAATATTTTTTTATATTATTCATATTTTTTTGGATTTATAAGAAAAATCTGAACAAATATATTAAAAAAAATCAGCTGCATGCAGATGGAATTTTTCATCTCACTCTGCAAACAGCCGGTTTAAGGATTTCTGAATCTATTTTCGTTACATGGCACTACTGGAGCGCTTTCAACTGCTCAGTCAGTTCATGGGAAAGCGAGAACCTTCCTACATACCCTACTTCTCCTGTCATCAGAACATTGCCGTCTTCTTCAATCTCCACTTCCAGGACTCCACCAGGCATATGCACATACATCTTCGGGTCCGTCAGGCCCATCCGGTAAGCAGCACCTGCTGCCGCACAGCCGCTGGTCCCGGAAGCAAGTGTATATCCGGCGCCCCGTTCATAGATTTCTATTTCAATATTGGTCCGGTCCACTACCTTCAAAAGCTGGGTATTGATCTTTTCCGGAAAATACTCGGCGGATTCCGAATACTTCCCGATCCGGCATACCAGTTCTTTTGAAATGTCGTTCAGCCAGATTACACAATGAGGATTTCCTATGTTTACACAGGTCACCCGGTAAGGAATGCTGCCAAACATCATTGTCTCATTTAGCACTTCTCTTCTCGGTCCTGTAACGGGAATCTCGTCGCTGTAAAAGCTTAATTTCCCCATGGAGACTTTGATTCTGGTCCCCTCTTCATTTAAGTACTGCAGCGTCTGCTGCCCGCTTAAGGTATTGATGATAAACCGGT
The DNA here is from genome assembly GCF_046972725.1 of Lacrimispora sp. Classification (NCBI taxonomy): domain Bacteria; kingdom Bacillati; phylum Bacillota; class Clostridia; order Lachnospirales; family Lachnospiraceae; genus Lacrimispora; species Lacrimispora sp. Next base: position 1,098,669 of record NZ_JBKVXF010000001.1, read on the forward strand.
TCTTCTGTACATATCCGGCATCTTTTAAATACTTGCCAAAAATACGGACTCCATTGCCGCTGATTTCTGCTTCACTTCCGTCCGGGTTTAAAATCCTTACCTCCAGCTTATCCTGGCCAAGAATAGGGCCAACCAAAAGACCGTCAGAGCCCACACCAAAATTCCGGTTACAGATCAGACGGATGTTTTCTTCGGTCAGCTTCAAATCATTTTTATTGGGATCAAAAATAAGATAATCATTCCCCAGTCCGTGGTATTTTTCCAAAGTTATATTCATGATAAAACTCCTTTCCCGTGATTGACAATATCATTACATAGGTCTGCGCATGAATAACAAGTCCCTTTATGTTTTATTGGATATAAGTGGTATACCATCATTATATACAGCACATTTTATCACTTCTACCAATATAATGCTTTTTATATTGCAAATAGTGTTGTATTATAAAAGAAAGAACATGGAGGGAGAAGACACCTATGGACAACTATGAAAAGCGGGGATATTTAAACAGTGATTTTAAGCTGTTTCATATCCTTGACACAAAAAGGCAGGATTTTGAGTACCACTACCATGATTTCGATAAAATCATCATTTTTATTCAGGGAAACGTGACCTACCGGATCGAAGGCTGTGCCTATCAGTTGGAGCCCTATGATATTTTACTGGTAAACCATAACGATATCCATAAGCCGGACATTGACCCATCGGTACCTTATGAGAGAATCATCGTTTACTTATCTCCCGGTTTTTTACAGGCGTATCAGTCAGACACCTATGATTTGAGTGCCTGCTTTAAAAAATCAAAAGAACTTCATTCTCATGTACTCAGACTTCACTCCATGGAAAAAAGCAGTTTGTACCGCACTCTCACAGATCTGGAATACGCCTGCACTCATGACGGTTATGCCAGAGATTTATACTGTCAGGTAGTCTTTCTGGAATTCATGATTCAGCTGAACAGGGCTTCCCTGACAAATCTTGTAAAGTATTTACCGCCGGTGACCGGTGACCGCAGAATATTAGCTGTCATGGATTATATTAACAGCCACTTAATAGAAGATATGACTGTTGATGCTATCGCAGAATCCTGTTACATCAGCAGATACCATTTGATGCACTTATTTAAGAACGAGACTGGTTACACTCTTTTCGACTATATCACGGAAAAACGGCTGCTGCTGGCAAGAGATCTTTTAAAAACCGGGCGCTCCGTCACCGAAGTCTGCTTTCAAAGCGGCTTTAAAAATTACTCCACGTTTTCCAGAGCTTACAAAAAACATTTTCATATTTCGCCTTCTGAGACAATAAAAGAAAATCCTCCCATTTGAAAGTCCTTAACGGGAGGATTTTTAACTCCGGCAACACAGAGATCTGCGTTGCTGTCACTATTTATCTTTCTTAAGAATAAGGGTTGAAAAACGTTCCAGTTCCTCCCCTTCTGTTCCATAAATGACCTTATAGCCGTCCTGCGGCAAAGCCAGCTTCACGGTCTGCCGGTTAAAGTTTTGTATGATCAGGTATTTGGCCTTACCGGATTCTCTTGTTGTTACTTCAATGCCCTCGGGGATAAAAGGAAGCGGCTTTTCCATGTGCTCCGCTTTCAGGACAGCCTCCATCAAATCCGCATAAAAGCCTTCCTCCATATCCGCACATACATAATACATTTTTCCTTTTCCGTATTTGTTACAGGTCAAGACCGGAAGTCCCTTGTAAAAATCTCTTTCATACGTCATAAGAACTTCTGCGCTTGAAACCTTTACTAATTCACACAGATTCCGGCAGGTATATTTTTTATTCAGAAAAAGCGAGTTACTGTCCATAGGAACCGCAGCATTTTCCTCTTCATCATAAAGTCCGTCGATTTCTGTTCTTCTAAGCCCTAATACATCGGTAATATTCCCTGGAGTCTCTCCTAAAAAGCAGCGGTCCGTATCGTCTGCGACCCCGGACCAGAAAGTCATAACTGCCGTCCCTCCATGCTCCACAAACCTCCTTATCTTATTCTCGACTCCCGCCCGGAACAGATAAAGCATGGGAATCATTAAAATACGGTAATCAGAAAACTCATCCTCCATATCAATGACATCGGTATCCAATCCCTGCTTTCTAAGAGCCCCATACATTTTGTCCGCCGTTTCCTTGTAGGGCAGCCCGCAGTTTCTCGGTCCCTGGGCATCCATAAGTGCCCATCTGTTTTCCGTATCATAGACCAGTGCAGCCTTTGGCTTTTGAACTGTATTTCTCAATTCAGCCAGGTCAGAAAGCGTATCCCCCACCTGACAGACCTCCTTAAAGATCCTTGTGTCCTCTCCTCCATAATGATCGATTACCGCCCCATGAAGTTTTTCAGACGCTCCCCGGCTCTGACGCATTTGAAAATACAGTGCTCCATCGGAGCCATGGGCAATGGCCTGCAAGGATGCCGCGTGAAGGATTCCCGGCTTTCGTAATTTGCTTACCTCCTGCCAATTGGTTGAGGACGGGGAGGACTCCATCATAAGAAACGGCTTTTTTAGTAAGCTGCGCATAAAATCGTGCTGCATGGCTGTCTCTCTTGCTGTTTCTATCTCCGGCTTTCTATGCCATTCCGGATAACTGTCCCAGGAAGCAATATCTAGCACCTCCTTAAACTTTCTGTAATTCAGGCCCCCATAATCTCCCATAAAGTTGGCAGTAACCGGCTTATCACAGCCGCCTTCCCGGATTGCCTGTTTTTCCATCCGGGCAAAATCTACGGTCTGGGAGGTAACGAACCTTTTCCAGTCTAAATTCAGTGCATGCAAAAGCATTTCCCCTTTGGGAGAAGGGCTTTCCACCTGTTCAAAGCTCTGGTAAGTATGGCTCCAGAAAGCGGTGGACCATCTGCGGTTCAATTCCTCAATCGTTTTATAACGCGCTTTTAACCACTGCCTGAATTTAGCCTGGCACAACGGGCAATGACAATCTCCCCCATATTCATTGGAAAGGTGTATCAGCAAAACCCCTGGATGATTCCCCACTTCCTTTGCAAGAAGCCGGTTGATATCATAAACCTTTTTGCGGTACACCAAAGAAGTATAGCAATGATTATGGCGGGAGCCGAAAAGTGCCCTCTCCCGGTTTTCATTCACCCGCAGAACTTCCGGGTAGCTTTTGGCAAGCCACTGGGGTCTTGCTCCTGATGGAGTACCAAGAATCGTATATATCCCGTGTTTGTACATTTTATCGACTATTTTTAAAAGCCATTCAAGCTGGTACGTTCCTTCCTCCGGCTCCAGGAAACTCCAGGAAAACATCCCTAAGGTGATTACATTTATTTTTGCTTTTAAGAATAACTCCAGATCTTTTTTAAGAATTTCCGGCGAATCCAGCCATTGCTCCGGATTGTAATCACCGCCATGAAGCAGCTGATCCAATCCGATTTCCGCATTTTTCTCCATATTTATCTCCCTATTTTTCAAATTCATTGCCCCCATTTGAACCGCTATCTTGTAGAATCCTTAATCAGCACATTATAGCCCAGGATAATTTTATTATAATCCGCATTACCATGGATAGCATCGAACAGTTTTTTTGAAGCGACTCCGCCAATTTCTCTGATGTCGAATTCCAGACAGGTGACAGGCGGATAACAGTTTGCCAGCAGCCTGCCGCCATAACAGGATACAACCTTAACATCCCCGGGAATCTTTACGTGATTTTTATTCAGCGCATTGATAACTCCCAAACAGATATTATCATCGAGACAAAGAATACATTCCACGCCTTTTTTTAATAGCTTTGCAACGTCCTTTTCCACGATGGAGGGGTAGACCGCACCCGTATAGAGTAAGCTTTCATCCATAAAAATTCCGGCTTCCTCGTATGCAGCAAAGATTCCCCTTAAACGGTTCTGGGTGACTATATGTCCTGCATCCCCGCAGATACAGGCGATTTTTTTAATATTCATACGCAAAAGAACGGAGGTCAAATCTCTGCAGCCTCCTTCCTGGTCAAAATCCACCTGTATGACCTGATCCTCAGCCCAGCTGCCGATCACTACAAACGGAATCTTCTGCTGCTGCAAATACCGTATTCCCAAATCCCCTTCTATGGTTCTGGTAAATATTGCCCCATCTATCTTTTGCTGTTCAACCAACGGCTTTAAGTTCTGGATATTGGTTGCAGTAGCCTTAACAACAAGTACACCATATCCCCATGCGGAGAAACTGTCGTATACGCTTAGTAAAATCTCCTGAAAATAAGGCAGCATTGCATGGCCTTCCTCTCCAGGCAAAAGCACGCAGATGTTTTTGGACTTTTTCCCCGTTTTTTTTATTGTATTTGGAACATACTGATTTTTCTCTAAAAACTGAAATACCTTATCTCTGGTTTCTTTGCTGATCCGGCCCTTTCCCGAAATAGCCCGTGATACAGTTGTAGGAGACAGATCTAACCGCTCTGCAATTTCCTGTATTGTAATTTTCCTGCCTGTATTGCCGTTTCCATACCGTAATCGCATAATTACCTCCTGATTTCTTTCGTTTTTTATTGATACCATTATACCTGTTTTCGGGTCCGGAAAGAAGATAATTATGGACGATCTGTCACTTTATTTTAATCCCATACGCTGTAAATAATCTTCATACTGTCTTTTTAACTCATCGTTCACTTTGTCAATTCCTGCATCAGACAGCTTTTTTTGAAAACCGGCAAACTCTTTCTCTGTGTTGTCACCATAGATGCCTAATGCAAAGCTTTGCTTATATTCTTCAACAATTGATTTGATTACGGTATATTCCGTTTCCACATTTTTAGGATCAAAGGTAAAACCTGCTACCTGAGGGTGATACTCATGGTCCGTCATTATTTTTGAAATCGCCACCTGCCTTTCATCCAGTCCATCTTCCTCAGGTTCATCCTCCCGGTTTAAGGCCCAGGCCCAGTTATTCCAGGTATAATTCTTTGATTCAGCCAGCTTGGCATGGGTTCCGACTTCTGTCAGCTTATAATGAGTTCCTTCGATTCCTCCAAGCAGCAAACGGTTCAAATTCACATCACTTTTCATATAATCAAGTACAAGCGCCGCTCTTTGCTGGTCCTTTGACTTGGTCGTAATTGCAATTGCATCTGTTGCGTAACTGGAGCGGCTTCTAAGTGCATCAGGTGTCAGATCATATACTGCGTATGTGCCAATGCCTGCATCCTCTAAATTCTTCCCCGCCTGGAACACGCTGGTATTCCATGCAAAGGAACCGGAAGTTCCGTTTTCAAAATATGCCTGGGCATCCGTTGTATCATTGATTGCATCCGTTGACCAGAAGCCTCTTTTTGCGAAATCCGCCATCTCCCTGCAGTATTCAAGATTCAAATCAGAACCATAGAAATAAAAGATATCCGAGGCAGCCGGTGCATCTTCCTTACCATGGTGATAGTACATCCAGTCATATCCTTCCGTAAGACCCTGGATTCCTTTTGTCTGAAGGAAAACCGTAAGCAACTGTTCACGATTTGCGTTGGTATTAAGAGGCACTACGCCGGTTTCTCCCTTTATCGCTGCCAATTCCTCCAGATATTTCTGGTAATTGTCCCAGCTGTCCGGTACCGTTAAATTATATTTATCGATCAGGTCCTGACGCACGGCCACAACCTTATATGCAGTGAACGTGGCCTTTGCCTTTGGCACAGCATATATCTTTCCGTCAATTGAAATCTGGCTCCAGCTTTCTTTTGGCTGCTGCTCATAAGTATAAGGCATGTATTCTTTTAAGAAATCTTCTGTCAGCTCCTTAAACGCTCCCTTTGCTGCCTCTTCATTATAATAACACCAGCCCGCCGTATAGATTAAATCCACCGGTTCACCGCCGGAAAGCAAAAGCGTATACTTCGTCGCATAATCACTCCAGTTCAAAAACTTTATTTCAACCGTTGTATTTAAATTAGGTTCAAAATAATCAGCGTTTGCCTGATCCACGACCTTTTGCAAGTCTGTCGGCTCATCTCCCAGGGCATACATGATGATTGTTTTTCTTTTTGACAGGTCATAGCCCTTTCCGGCATACGGACTATCACTTGCTATCTGAACAGAGCCTGTGCTGTCTGCTCCGTTATTTAATGCTTCCTCTGCATTTTTTCCTGAACTGCATCCTGCAAGAGCAGCAGCCGTTATGCAAGCAAGGAAAAACGTAAAAAACCATCTTACTTTCTGTTTCATTATGATGCCTCCATAATCTTTCTTTTTTATACCATTCAAGCACCTGTTCCCAGTGCCAGATCCATCGTTAAAGCAATCAGCCTTTCACCGCTCCAATTGTAAGCCCCTTTACAAAATACTTCTGTAAAAACGGATAAAGCAATATGATCGGTCCGGTTGCAATTACAGTCATTGCAAACTTTAGCCCTTCAGACGGAAGCTGCCCGACCTGCATTCCCGTTTGTGCTGCAACACGTTTCAGCGCATTTGCACTGTTTAAAATGTTCTGTAAGGTATACTGCAGATTCCAGTTATCACTGGTGCTCATAAACAGCATACAATTATACCAGTCATTCCAGTAGGACAAAGCGATAAAGAGAGTCAGTGTTGCAACCAGTGGCTTTGCCATCGGCAATATTACCTTGTAAAAGATAAAAAAGTCTCCTGCTCCGTCAATTTTAGCAGCCTCTGTCATCTCAAAAGGAATCCCTTTCATAAAGCTTTTTGCAATAATCATATTCCAGACTGAAAATAGCCCCGGAATGATCAGAGAATAAATATGATTGCTGAAATTCAAATATTTTGTGCAAAGCAAATACCATGGAACAAGACCGCCGCTAAAGAGCGTCGTAAAGAAAAAGAAAAACGAAACCCCGTTTCTCCACGGAAAATCAGGCCTTGACAGCACATATCCGGTCATTGCAGTAAAAAAGATAGACAGGGCTGTTCCGGTTACAGTTACAAAAATAGTTACTGCATAAGCATTGCGGATGCTCTCCGGGTTTTTCAATGCCATTTTGTATGCATCCAGGGAGAACTTTTTTCCTGAAACAAAAAATTGATATCCTTCTGTAATAATTGTATTTTCTTTTGTTACTGATCCCACAATAATCAAATAAAAAGGTATCAAACAGGCAAGAGCAAAAATACCAACGAATATGTATGCAATCAGATTAAATACCATCATATCTGTTCCTTTTTTTACTTTCATTCCCCCGCCTCCTAAAATAGTGTATAATCCGGATCAATTCTTTTCACAATATAATTTGCTGTGCAGATGGTAGCAAAACACAATACGGACTGAAACAAACCTGCAGCCGTGGACATTCCAATGTTTGGTGTTGTAATCAGCGACCGGTAAACATAGGTATCAATCACATCCGAAGATTGAAGCAGCAGCTGATTGGAGCCAACCAGCTGGTAAAACATTCCAAAATCCCCCCGGAAAATATTACCGACCGCCAGCAATGTCATGATAAAAATAGTGGGTTTTAAACTTGGTACTGTAATATACCGCATTCTCTGCCACACAGATGCTCCGTCAATCTGCGCTGCCTCTGTCATCTCCTGACTGATTCCTGCAATCGCCGCCAGATAGACCACGGTTCCATATCCCGTTTGCTTCCACAACCTGACCAAAAGCATAATAACCGGCCAGATGGTTACCTGCTGATAGATACTGAACCCGTTGATTCCAAACGCTCCTAATATGGAATTTAAGATTCCGTTCTGTCCAAAAATATTAAGCATAATTGTTGAAACAACAACCCAGGAAATAAAATACGGAAGAAAAATAAGCCCCTGTGCAGTCTTCTTAAATATCTTTCCGGTCATTTCGCTGAGTATGAGTGCAAATCCAACTTCAAAAATCAATCCAAAGAAAATAAATGCCATATTGTAAAGCAAGGTATTCCTGGTAAGTTCCCAAATCTTACCAGTTACAAACAGGTAACGGAAGTTATCAAATCCCACCCAGGGGCTTCTAAAAAAGCCGTCGTAGTAATTATAATTTTTAAACGCTACAACAATCCCAGCCATTGGGATGTAACTGAAAACAATAACAAATATAACCGGAGGCACTAACATCATTAAAAGCGTCTTATTCTTTTTTACTTTTTTCAGAAAGCCATTCATAAACTCATCCTTTCTCCGCCCATATTGCCGATATTGACGGCTGCTTTGAAAAAGCAGCTAATCGGAGGCCCCATTCTTAATACTGCGAAATACGTTCAGGGAATCCAATGCCCTTCCTGAAGAATCAAACAAAGCCATATTATCCCAGCTGCTCCCCTCATCTTTTGTCGAATACTCTTTTACCGTATCGTGAAAGAGCAATTCATAATTCCCCGATGCTCCGGATGCAAACCCCGTTCCGTATAATCCGCCGCTCACCGGATCTGTTCCAAGCCAGGCAGGTTCCCAATAAAATCCGCCCAGACCGTAACCTTTTGTCCCTTCCTGCTTGTTTACAGATGCAACCGCCATAAAGACTGCTTCCACAGCCTTTTTTTGCCCGGCAACACTGACTTCATAGCCGGAAAATGACATATCTGCCAATGAACCAATATTATTCTTTGTAGAGTCTGCATTTTTAAAGGTATAGGGATAAGCCGTTTCCGCTACCATTACTTTCTTGTTATATGTTTTTGCAATACTTTTCAGGGAATCAGCCAGATCATCCGGACTGCCATGCCAGAACGGATAAGCCGATACTGCAACTACATCATAATCAATCCCCTGTAAAGCAGCCTGTTCTGCATACCAGGAAGCAGTTGTATTCGGATCTGTAAAATGAAGTGCCTTTAAAACAGCCTTATCACCAGTCAAACCATATTGACTGTTAATATTATTTACGGCCTCACAGCCTTTTTGCATGGCCGCTCCAACTCCGCTGGTAAGATTCCATACTCCATCATAAAGTCCGCCCAGCCCGGCCATGGTTCCCATTGTTTCATTTCCAATCTGAACCATTCCTACATCTGCTCCAGCCGAAAGAAGTTGGGAAAGAGACTTATAGGTAAAATCATAAACCGCGTCTGCTTTTTGCTGAGGCGTGTAACCCCTCCATGCCTTTGGCGCATATTGCTTTGCAGGATCTGCCCAGAAATCGGAATACTGAAAATCCACAAGCAGCTTCATACCATGTGTCTTCGCCCGCTGCCCTATAACGACCGCTTTTGAAAGATCATTATTTCCTCCCCCATAGCCAGCTTTGCTTTTTGAGTCATAAGGGTCATTCCACACACGTACACGTATATAGTTGACTCCTGCCTCCTCTAAAATATCAAATATATCTCCCTGTGTTCCATTTGCATAATAAAATTTCTGTCCCATCTCCTCAAACGAAAGAATACTGGAGATATCAACTCCCCGAATAAAGCTTTTTGTGATTCCTGTTTGATCCTGTGCTGCCTTTACTTCAAAATCTGACCCTAAAGACATTGCGGAACCTCCAATTATGGCAAGCGCCGCTGTCATCCCCGCAGTTACCCATTTCCACTTTCTTTTTTTGCTCATATAATTTCCCCTTCTGTCTTCGATTATGAACAATATACATGTATTGCGCAATGTACATTGCACTACATCTGTATTTTATGACATTTTTTACCATATGTAAAGAGTTTTTTATGTGATATTATCACAAAAATATATTTTTCCAATTCTAAGTCATTGCATTTTTGAACAATATATTCATTATTGCGCACTTTATATTGTTTCATCAGGAATACCGTTTCCCTCCTGTAAGGCTTTGGCTCTGAATAATGAACGCATAATTCAAACACATGATTAATACAAGAAAGATTTTGACTCTTCAGTGACATCTTCCTCTTAAACACCATGCGCATCGTGCTTTTATTTTATAGGATAGTCCGTAGAACTTTCCTATAAAATAAAAAATACGCCTTTAACCGGTTGCCAACCGTTTAAAAGCGTATTTTCTACTATATGATTTTTCATAACTGTTTTTACTTCAACATATTATCTTCATTTATCCATGTCTTCCATTGTTACGCCAAGAACAGAACAGATATAAGAGGCCGGTCAGTCCAAGATAAAACCAGGTAGCCGGATTGCTGAACCATGTGGTAAAAAATGACAGGATCATATACATGGCAAACTGGGCGTAAAACAGGTAGCCAATCGGGTTACGGACCCGCTTGACCGTACGCATTAGGAAAAATGCCGCTACTCCCAAAATACAGCCAAGAAGCAACACCCCGACAATGCCAAAATCATAAAACGAATCATAAAAAAGCGTAACCGTTGTCAGTTCTTCCTTTGTCACATAAATCGGAAAATCAACAAGAGCAGGCACAAGGAATTTCAGTCCGGTCAGTGCCCATAAAGGAAACAGCATGCGAAGACCAAACGTATGAGAAGGAAGCCACTCCACCATGCAGTTAAAATTATCGTAATTATTTGCTATATACATATAAGGCTGAGTGATGAATATCGGCATATTACTGTTTTTCATCTGAAAAATCCCATTTAAATATGACACATCATGTCCTCTTGCTATGGTCAGGATCACATAGATCGGAATCATTCCAATAGCCAGCCCTGCCGCATAAGCAATTCTCAGTCTGTGTTCCATTGCAATATAGGTAAGAACCGCCAGTCCCACTGCCAGTATAAGCTGAAAACGGGATACACACAGCACAGGGATGGCGAGAGCAACAATATTCATAAGAACAGCCAATACGAACCGCAGTCCGTTCCTTCCCTGCTCTATGCTGAAATACAGCACCGATATTGCCGGTACCAAAACACAGGATACGGTAAAATAATGAATGCCTGTAATATGGAAAGCAGAGTAGGCATGGGGAACTCCCTTTACAAAGAACGGGATAAATCCCAGAATCACAGCCTCAATAAGAAATGCTGCCAGGGAGAGAACGGTGACCAGAAGCATGGAATAAAACAGAGGTCTTTCATAGCCCTTAAAGCTGAACCAGCTGGAACGTTGTCCTCCTGATTCCCCCTGCATTCTTGCCATGAATTCAAATGCCATAAAAAAGCCCAGATATGCCACGAAAAAGCAGAGCCACGTAATAATGTTCCAGTCACTGGACAGCTCTGAAAGTTTTAAACAGGCAATGCCTTCCCCGCCTACCCAGAATAAGGAAAATAATCCTCTCAGATGAATAATATTTTCCGTCCTCCGATAATCGTACCAGTACAGAAAAAGAGCTGTCAGCATCAAAACAAGGCCTGACAGCCAATAAAATCCTGCTCTTGCAAACAAAAAAGATGCTGCATAACTGATCAGATAAACACTCATCATTCTAATCCCCTTTGGTAAATAATCACAGCACATCCTTCCTATGGAAAAAAGGCAGCCGCCGCCAGGCGGCAGCTGCCCTTTCCCTTTGAATTCATTAAGAACGGCTGATGAACTCTTTCATATAGTCTTCAACTTCCTTTACGGTTGCAAAGGACATTGCTTTATCTGCTATTTCCTGTAACTCTTTGGTGCTGTATCCGGTAATCAGCTTTCTTGCATTCAAAATAGCGGATGCACTCATGCTGAACTCATTCAAGCCAAAAGCCAGAAGCAAAGGAATCATGACAGGATCGCTTGCCGCTTCTCCGCACATTCCCACCATAATGCCTTCCTTACGGCCACATTCGATGACATGACGGATGCTCCTTAAAACTGCCGGGTTTAATGGAGAATACAGGTAAGATACCTTATCATTTCCACGGTCTACGGACATGGTGTACTGCGTCAAGTCATTGGTTCCTATACTGAAGAAATCAACCTCTTTTGCAAATACATCTGCCATGAGAGAAGCGGCGGCTGTCTCCACCATAATACCGATCTGGATGTCTTTCTTATAAGCAATTCCCTTTTCATCCAGTTCCTTTTTCACTTCTTCCACAAGTGCTTTTGCTTCCCGAAACTCTTCAATACAGGTTACCATCGGTACCATGATGCGGATATTGCCAAATGCGCTGGCTCTTAAAAGAGCACGAAGCTGAGGCTTATACACATCATCTTTACGGTCCAAACAAAAGCGAATGGCCCGGTAGCCTAAGAATGGATTTTCATCCTTACTAAGCCCCATATACGGGATCTCTTTGTCACCGCCAATATCCAGCGTACGGATGATGACTGGCTTTCCGTTCATGGCGACCGCAACCTTTTTGTAAGCATCAAACTGTTCCTCTTCCGTAGGCATAGAAGCACGGTCCATAAATAAGAATTCCGTACGGAATAATCCAACGCCTTCTCCGTCATACTGAAGAACCTTTTCCACATCTTCCGGTTTCCCGATATTTGCTACCAGTTCAACCTCCACACCATCCTTTGTAATGGTTGGCTTTCCGATATACTGCTCCAGTTCTTTTTTCTCTTTTATATAGAATTCTCTTTTTGCAGCATAGTCCGCTTTTACAGCTTCATCCGGATTGACATAAACCGTTCCGTCAGAACCATCAAGCACAAGGTCATCTCCATCCTTCACTTTGCTTAAAAATCCTTCCAGTGCCACAACTGCCGGAATCTCCAAAGCTCTTGCAAGGATTGCACTGTGAGAAGTCTTTCCTCCCAGCTCTGTTACAATACCGGTCACGTTAGCCGGATTAATTCCTGCCGTCATGGAAGGGGTTAAATCTCTGGCTACGATTACGCTTCCCTCTGGAAGGGCTGCGATATCTACAGAACTTACTCCCAAAAGAATTTTCTGAATCCGTGTCTTAATATCACGCATATCAGTAGCTCTCTGCTGCATAAGCTCATCTCCCATGGAGGCAAACATATCTGCATAGGTGTTGCAAACGGTTTCAACCGCATATTCGCTGCTGACCTTCTCCCCGGAAATCGCATTCTCAATCTCACCAATCAGCATCGGATCGGAAAGGAGAAGAATATGTCCATTTAAAATCTCCGCTTCCTTTTCCCCAACTCTTGTTGCCAGATCCTTAGCCAGAGCATCGGTCTGTTCCATAGCCTGCTTTACAGCTGCCTGGAAACGGGCTTTTTCTGCTTCCGTATCTTCTACATTCCCTTTATTAATAACCAGTTCTGTTTCTTCTACGATAACGGCTTTCCCAATGCCGATTCCCGCAGATGCATTTGTTCCTTTAAACATTGCATTTCCTCCTTATTAATTATTATAGCGTCATCTATTCGCCAAGGCCCTCCTCTACAGCCTTGACCATGGCCGCCAGAGCTTCCTCTTCATCCGCCCCCTCGCAGATAAAGGTTATCTCATCGCCGCTTTTTACGCAGGCGCCCAATACACTAAGCACGCTTTTTGCATTGGCAGTGGTATTCTTAAAACGAAAACTCACTGTGGAATTAAAGTTCATGGCTTCCTTACAAAGAATCCCTGCCGGTCTTAAATGAAGACCGGTCGGATTCTTTATAACAACTTTAGCACTGACCATACGGAATTTTCTCCCTTCATTTATCATTCTTTCCCTGAAAAGAAAGAATAGTCATTCTACTGCGACTCCGCCGCTTCTGTTGTTGATGCTGTGGAGCTCTCTACAGCCGTAGTCGCAGGCTCCTTATGGGCCAGAATTACAGTAAACGGCGTATAGCCAACCACTTCAAAGCCTCCGGAAACCTCAAACTTCAAGACTCCTGGATTCTGACCGGTATGAAGATTTGTTACATCAAGAACCGCATTCAGCTTATTGATATCCAATGAATCAAGATCCTCTTTCAATCCCCTGATGGTAACATCTGCAGTTTCCTTGTCAAAGCCATACTCATAATCTTCTTCCAACCCTATTTTGTCCAGACTCTCTAAGTCCAGTGTAAAAGTTTTGGTGGTCAAAGGCTCTACTTTGAGTTTCACTGTGACATTTTTATATTCATTGCCCGCAATAGAGGTATTGGGAGGCAGATATTGGCTTAAATCCAGCTCGATCACTTTATCCGCAGTCGCACCGCTGATATTCAGCTTATCCGAGGCTACCGACAGGGTGGATAAGGAAGCAAGAACAGATTTGGTACCTACCACCGGTACAGTTTTCACACTGCTTTCCACGCCCGTATACCGGTATCCTTTTGCCACTTCGCCTGATACTTCAAAATTCAGAGACAAATTCTTGGCCTTCAGTATGGATACGCGACATTCGATCTCATGAGGGCTGACACTTACCTTATCTCCAAAGTCCAGCTCGTTGTCGTTGGCATCATAAAGTACGGGAGCTGCAGTCACATCAAAATCCACGCTCTTATTCTCTATGTTGACCACCACTCCGATACGGTTTATCTGTCCGATGAGGCTTTCCGGCCCTTCCACTGTCACACTGCTTGATGAAGGAATGATTGGGCCCGGGGCATATCCATCCTCATGAGCCCCCTCTGTTTTGACCTGTAAGTCAAACTTTTTACGCTGCAGCGCTTCCGTTTTAATGCGGATCACCATGGGCTTTGCCGTAATGGTGTCGCTTTTGACCAACGCTTCTTTATCCTTGTTTATCTCTACGGTAATCGGAATCGCACCAGTTACATTATAATCATTTAAATCAACATATGCATGAAAATCTGATGCTTTTACCAAAGACCGTTCCCTGGTCCTCACCTGATAACTGACTGTCACCACATCTTTTCCCATCTCGTAGGTCAAATTGGCAGCCTTAAGCACTTCCTCATTCTTCACCTCTACCGGAACCGTCTGGGAATCATCAATGACCGGATTGGAAATGTTTACAATAGCCATCCATACTGCAAAGGCAAGCACCAGGGAAGCAACCTTAAGTCCAAAATTATTTAGTAGCTTTTCCTTCATTCTTCCGCCTTCCCTTCAAAATCCTGAATCTGCTTCCTTCCTCTTCCGACTTTTTCACCTCAGAAAGAACAGACCGCAGCATATCTGCATCTGCAATCCGCTTCAAACTGCCTTCAAGAGCAACCGTCACACGCCCGGTCTCTTCTGATACAACGATGGTAATGCTGTCACTGACTTCACTGACTCCCACGGCTGCCCTGTGCCTGGTTCCCAAGTCCTTACTGATCGTCATATTATCAGACAGAGGAAGGTAACAGGTTGCGGCAGTCACACGGTTGCCTCTGATCACGATTGCACCGTCATGAAGGGGAGTGTTATGTTCAAAAATATTGATAAGGAGCTGGCTGCTGACAATGGCACCCACTTCAATTCCTGTCCGTTCGATCTCTTTTAAAGAATCTCCTCTTTCAATTACCATTAAGGCTCCTGTCTTTACCTTGGCCATCTCAAAGGTGGCTTTTATCACTTCATTAATGGTTTTATCGGTAAAGCCGGAATTATCTCTTCCATCGTCAAATGTTAAAATTCCGGTAAAAGGGTTCTTGCTTCCCAGCTGTTCCAGAGCTTTTCTTAACTCAGGCTGGAAAATCACAATCGCCATGGTCACTGCCGGAGTTGCAATCTTATTCAGTATCCAAAGAAGATTATCCAGCCGGAACACATAGGCAAAGACGTAAAAAAGAAGGATTACTACGATCCCCTTAAGAAGTGTCCACGCTCTTGTATTCATGATCCAGGTCAGCAGTTCATACAGCAAAAATGCTATAATTACGATCTCAACCAGGTTTGTTTTTGAAATCCTGGGAAGAAAGGATACCCAGGAATACATCCCATCTAAAAAATTTGCCATTCCAACCACCTCCCTTTTATTTCTTCCCTACTTTTGCGGCTTTTGGAGTTTTGTGGCATTAATTTTCTGAACCTTTACATCAGGCGCGCTGACCGTCAGCTTAGGAACCGCCTTGACGTAGTAATAATAATCATCATCTTCAAATTGTACGTACTCTGTCCGGGAATAATCCACTGCAAACACAAAAAATGTATAAACCGCAGCAATCAGTATGGATATAAGCATCCCAAGCAGAAGCCGGATTACGGAAACTGAAATATCCAAAGCAATGTCACCGATAAATATGACACTAAGCTGTGTAATGGTTCCTCCGATTATCGCTAT
Organism: Lacrimispora sp.; assembly: GCF_046972725.1. NCBI lineage: Bacteria > Bacillati > Bacillota > Clostridia > Lachnospirales > Lachnospiraceae > Lacrimispora > Lacrimispora sp. The sequence goes on from NZ_JBKVXF010000001.1 coordinate 1,114,523, forward strand.
GATCCAGGAGTAATCCATGGATAAATTCCGTATGATCACTACAACCACCAGGGAAAGGGCAAACGCTGCAACCATCAGTAACATCTGCTTATTGGCCAGAAGGCTGTTCATGATCTGCATAAATTTCTGCACTGCGTCGACGGACATATCATTGGTCAGAACCCCTGCGTTCTGTTTCACATACAAAAGCGTATAATAAATAAATACACCGCAGCTTACAGGAATAACAGAAATGGCACTTCCAGACAGCCCTACGATCAGCGGAATCGCATAAGGGATCCTCAAAAGAAAAAAGATAGGAGTCAGCACCAGAAGATAGCTGTCACCTGGCTGAAATCCGTAATAAAGGAGCCCCACTACCACAATAAAAATAGCCATAACCAGAGTGATCTCAATGGATATGCCTGACAGATGAAGAAGCATAAATCCGGCTGACAAAAATGAAATGGCTCCATAAGGCAAAAATGAGCACACCAAAGCCAGAACCAGCGGAACAAAAGGTTCTGTCAGTTTTGCCGTAAATCCAATATTGCCATTCATCAAAAAAAATGCCATACCGCTGAAAATAAACTTGATTACAGGCGTCACATAAATATCAAATCTTGCGTAAAACTCTTTCAACCGCTCTTTTAATACAAGAAGGCCCATCATAATATACGCCCTCCTTTTGTTCTTTTTAACGGTCTGGTATTCCCTTCGTAGCGCTTGTCCAGTCTTTTCAGCCTGGATAAGTATACCTTTCCTCCCCGGGCAGCACGTTCATACCTCTTTCTATAAATCAGAAAGCTGATTCCAAGATAAACCACCAGTCCGGCAATATAAATGATACCGACACGTATTCCGGTAGCAGTCAGAATCTCAACATCCATTGTAGTAAGCCATCGTTCCATATAATACAGTCCCCATAAAACAAGGCACAAAACAAAGCTCAGAGTGTAACTGAAAAAGGACTGAAACAGCTTGTTGCCGATATAATCGCTTCGAAAGTACCTGTTAATGGAAAATATCTTTTTTCCCTCATGCTTTTCAAACATTGCAAGACTGGTCATTATTTTAATTTTCTCTTCACTAAGCATATGGTTTTCCTCACTATACCATAAGATATCAACTTATTATAGCATATAACTTAAGACTTTGCGAGTCAAATAAGGAATTTTTATTATTTTGTAATGAATCCCGAATTTCCATACAGTGGAAATCAATCCTTATGCCATTCAACCAGATAAAAAGAGAAAACAGGAAATCGGAACATGGGTTCCGGATCTCCTGTTTGTGTCTTATTATATATGCTTTTTCCAACCCTCCGGCAAATAAGCTGCCGTATTTCTTAACATTTCTTTTAATAAAGCTTCTCCCTCCCCAAAGCTGATCCGTCCTTTTACCAGCGGATCGGACATAAAGGCCAGGTATATCTGTTCAAAATCACAGGTTAATGCTCCTTGCAGAACTCTTTCATGGTTTTCTATATGAGGCATGGTGAGCGCTTTTATTTCTTCCGGACAGGTTCCTGAAAAAACAGGATTTATTTCGTCTCTGGAAAATACCGCATTGGTCTCCACAACTGCATTCTGGGGGAAATTGGATATTTGTCTGCCGTAATTTGGTATATTGACATTGCTGACAAACCGTCCAAGACCGCACAGGGCCTTAATCAGGCGGATTCCCTCCTCCCCCGTATCCTTAAGCTCCAGTTCTTCTTTCCCGCCTGCAAGTCTCAGGGCCTGGCTGTTTTTATCGGCCTGCCGCTCCTTTCTCCAGGAAACAGGGGTCATGGCAAACTTCCATTTTTTTACTGTCTCTTTATCCTTTAGATACCGGTCACCGGGTAAGAACTCAGCCAAATGACGGTCACCGGCAGCCGCAATGGCACCATACCGGTTAAAAAGATCAAATTTGACCCGGTGGGCACAATTGAAAGTTCCGTTCATCCAGTTCCGGTCCGGGTCATGATACCCCTCTTCATAATGTTCCTTGATAAACTTCCGGTACACGGGAAATAAGTCCGAGCTCTTGCAGGAGGCTTTGGTAAACCATGTAAAATGATTGATTCCCACAACATTTACATGGATATCCTCCCGTTTGATATCTGTCTCACCCGATTCCAGCATATAAATATTTTTTAATACCTTTTGGGTTCCAAATACCTCATGACAGCAACCAAACGCCTTAATATGAGGAAACACATGGTATAAGGTCTTCACACACAGGGACATTGGATTGGTATAATTAATTACCCATGCTTCCGGACAGTATGTTTTCAGCGCATTTGCAATATCCACATACATGGGGATGGTCCTTAATGCCCTTACAATGCCTCCCGGGCCTGCCGTGTCTCCTACCGACTGGTATATCCCGTATTTTTCCGGCAGATGTACATCGGATTCCATTTCCTCAAAGGTGCCTGGCAAAATAGAAATAATAACAAAGTCTGCTCCGTCCAAAGCTTCTTTTAAAGAGGACTTTGTTTCAAACCGCCAGTCCCCCTTTGCTTCTTCTCTCTGAAACAGCCTTGTGCCGATTTCCTGGTTTAATCTGGCAGCTTCTTCGTTGATGTCATAGAGCCTGACGGTTCCTGAAAGCTCTGTTTCCCCGGCCAGGTCCGTCATGAATACCCAGGCCCAGGCATGGCTTCCTCCACCAATATAAGCAATTTTTACATCGGTGCAACGGTTCTCTTTATAAATCATTTCGATTCCTCCCCTGTATTTTCACTAAATGTAAGATAGGACTGGTCCGGGAATGAGTACTCTCCCCGGTAATTGGAGGCGTTATAACATGGATACTTGACCGGATGATAAGAGGTTTTCTTTTCTCCATCAGACTGGGTATAGATAAAAAGTCCATGATAATCCCACACAATCAGCTCATCCCTGTCATCTCCGCACAAATCCATGGCCTCGCAGCACAGGAGCGGATGCCCGTCATCCGGAAAGGAAACAGCGATATCCCCATGTCCATCCATAAGGCCTCCCCGTTCAGGATCGGCATTGGTGAGGAAGAAATCCACGCCGTTCCCCAGCCAGTTTACCGGTGCCAGAACATTTCCATTCCGCTCATTTTCCTTCTCCCATAACAGATTCCCATGATCATCATACAGATAAATCACTCCCTGATGTCCCCAGAAGTTGGTTACTGCAAACTCAAAGCCCGGCTTTTCCGGTATGTAATTTCCCACGCTCACTCTCTGAGCGTGGCCAATGTAATCTCTTGCCACGATATTTCCCTGAAAATCTCCGATAAAAAACCCCTGGGTTCCTGAAACACAGGCAAAGTACCCTTTGTCACTGCCGCTTTGAAACTTTCCGGCAACAATCTCATCCGTATGGTCAACATCGATGGGATAGGTCCAGACAGGAACTCCATCTGCATCTAAAAGGGTATATCCTGCCAGCACTTCATCCCTCCCGTCTCCATTGATATCCAGGGTCATCGGGTAATGTCCGGTATTTTTCGGACTTTGATACTTCCACAGCAGGTTCAGCTCCGAATCAAAGGCATAAATCCGGCAGTAACGGTCTTTAATCAGAAGATCGGAAGGCCGTTTGTTTCCTCTGAAATTGGCAATCCGGATTCCATCGGGATTGATCCGGTCAAAGGCATAAATTCCATAAGGAAGGCCGATGATAGTTTCATCTGCTTCATCCGATAACGGCGTGGGTACGGATCTTTTCACTTCTCCGGTACGTCCGTCAAGGATCAACAGTTTAAAATTATGGGCGGTAATCACTTCATCAATTCCATCCCCGTCAATGTCGTAAACCTGACAAGGCAAATCTGCACTGATTTTTCCCAATACGCTGGATTTTTCAGAAGGCTCTCCCCTCTGCCACAGAATATTCCCATCCAGATCAATAGCGGTGAGACAGCTTATGTGGGCATAGGCATCCCGGTCCACCCGCTTTTGGGCCTGAGGAATTACTACATACCACTCCTTTGTACCGGTCAGATGCCCGAACCTGATCTGACGGCTGGTCCCAAAATCCTTAAAATCAATTTTCTTCCATAACTTCATGGACGGATAGCTTTCCTGCAGAGCTTTTATCCGTTCTTTTTCTCTTTCTTCTTTTTCTCTGATTTCCTGTATGGTTGTTTCTTCTGCAGTCACAAGAACCTCTGAAAACTGGGTGGGACAATCGGCCGTCAGAGCCACCTTGCCTCCCCGGGATATGAGGCTGCTGCTGTAATTAAATAAAAGCTGCCCGTTGATCCTGCACTCTGCCCTGTCTCCCATAACGGAAACCTTAAGAGTATAGCAGGAATCCGCATCAGAGACAAAGGGAACGGACTGTAAAACCGTCAGTTCCTCTTTGTGACGGTATGCAAGCTGGGCCTTATCCCGGTATTCCATAGACAGCACCAATGTATCAATGCTGTCATTCATGCAGAACGCAATCCCTGCCATTCCCTTGGTGGACAGTCTTCGTACCGTAACAGAATAATCATAATCCTTCCAAAAAACCGATCCGGTCTGAAGCGTCGGGAAAATACGGTGAGGCAATCCCTTTTCAATTCTGCACTGTTCCATATAGTGTTTTTCTTTGTCTCCGGTAATGATCCAGGACGGACCATGGCCATTGTAGCGGAAATTGCAGACCTGATCGGTCCATCTGCCATGATTTCCTTCCTGCACCACATAGTGATACTCTCCAGCTGCCGAATGATCTTTGTCGTATGGAAATTCCCCGATGGCAAAGCCCATAAAGTCTTCTTCAAACAGTATCTGATCCTTCATTGTTTCCTCCTTTTAACCTTTTATGCCGGTGGATGCCACTCCCTCAACAATGTATTTCTGCAAAAGCAGAAAAATAACGATGATAGGAAGCAGGGATAATACACACATTGCAAACATTGCTCCGTAATCCGAGGAGCTCATTGGATCCGTAAAATTCTTAAGTGCGATGGAAACCGTATATTTATCCGGTGAATTCAAATATAGCAGTGATCCCATATAATCATCCCATTTCCAGTAAAATTCAAAAATCCCACAGGTGACCATGGCCGGCCTTACAAGAGGACAGATAATTCTTGAAAAAATGGAATAGGGGCTGCAGCCGTCCATCTTGGCCGCCTCATCAAGATCTTTTGGAATGCCTTCAATAAACTGAATGATCATAAAGATGAACAGAGGCTTTGCACAATATGCCGGCACCACAATGGGCAAAGGAGAATTAACCCAGCCAAACAGATTAAAGATAATATACTGAGGGATCATAATAACCTGGTGAGGCAGCATCATTGTGGTCAGCATACATAAAAACAGCAATTGTTTCCCCTTAAACTGGATTCTGGCAAATCCATATGCCACAAGAGTGGAGGACAAAACCGCTCCTGCCGTAGCAAGTACTGTAATGATGAGAGAATTCTTAAAAAAAGTGGAAAAGGTCACACCTCCAAATCCTTTCCAGCCGGTAAAATAATTAAGGATTGTCCATTGCCTAGGAATAAGTACTGCAGCCGTTGTCATGACCTGGTCCGATGGTTTCAAGGAGCTTAAAAGCATCCATATAATCGGATAAAACATGAATATTGCAATACTTCCAACAATTATATGAAAAATAATCATATTTCGTCTTTTTTTTGCTTTCATTCCCATATCAGTCCGGATTTCCTCCTTTTCCCTTTTTCTTTTTCCCGCCTGATGCATTATTTTCATAAAACACCCATTGTTTGGAAGACTTAAACACAAGAGCGGTAAAAAAACCTACGATCATAAGCAATATCCACGCCATTGCAGAGCCGTAGCCCATCTCATAATATTTAAAGCTGTTCTGATACAGGTATAAAATATAAACCAGAGTCTCATTTACCGGTCCGCCGTTTGTAATGATCTGAGCCTGGGTAAATACCATAAAACCGTTAATGATCTGCATGATCAAGTTAAACAGAATGATGGGACTTAAAAGCGGCAGGGTGATGGAAAAGAACTGCCTTACTTTCCCCGCGCCATCCACTTCTGCGGCTTCATAATAGGATAAAGGTATCTGCTTCAACCCGGAAAGAAAAATCAGCATGGAAGATCCAAACTGCCAAACATACAGCAGAACCAGAGTCAACAGAGCGGTTTTTGTATTGGACAGCCAGTTGAGCTGGCAGTCAATTCCCACTGCCTGAAGCAGGCTGTTTACCACGCCGGCCTTTGTAAAAAGGCTTCTCCACATAACGGAAACTGCCACGGATCCGCCTATAATGGAAGGCAGGTAGTACACCACCCGGTAAATTGGAACTGCTTTGCTCTTTCGGTTTAATATTAACGCTACAATCAACGCAAAGGTAAGTCTTAGGGGAATGGATAAAAACGCAAACTTAAACGTAACCTGCAGGGATTTTAAAAATAATTTATCTTCCGTAAACAGCTTAATATAATTATCAAAGCCTACAAATCTGGTGCTTTTTGAAAGGATATTAAAGTCTGTAAAGGACAGTACAAACGACATGATAAATGGAATCAGCGTAAAACATAAAAACCCTGCAAGCCATGGCAGAATAAAAGCATATCCCACCACATTCTGGTTGTAAATGGATATCCGTTTCCTGGTGTGTTTCATATTCTTGCTCCTAACTGCATTATAGTTTTCTATCTGGATAAAATTTCCAGAGACTGGGCCATCCAGCTGTCCACACACTCCTGTGCTGTCATCTGACCGTACATCACTTCATTTATATTGTTATTTAAAACCTCAATACACTGTCTGGAGGCAGACGGTTCCGCCGGGTCTGAATCACGGCAGTAGTCCACTACGGAATCCATAAAATCATATACTTTCTTTTCTGTTTCGCTTGCCTTTTCTTTCAGAGCCTCTCTCACCTTTCCTGCAGCAGGGATTCCTCTTTCTCCGTTTAATACTTCATTGGCCGATATGTCGTTGATGAAATAACTGATTGCCTTTGCAGCCATCTCCGGATCGGGACAATCGCTGGTTATGGAAAAAAACTGTGCCGGTCTTAAGTACATCCCTTTTTCTGTGGCATTTTCCAGTACCGGCTGGGTGGTCATCTCCAGTTTCTGATCATAATATCCGGAAAAATTGGAAAATTGAGAACTCCAGTTCATGCCCATGGCTGCATCTCCCGTACAAATTCCCCTTTCAGAATTATCCTTCCACAACAGCTGATCTCCTGCTTCCACAAATACCCCTTCCTGAGCCAGGTCATAGCAATCCTGAATGACCGCTACGATATCCGCCTTTGTTTCATCATCAAAACCAAAGCTTTTTCCATCCTCTGAGTAAAGAGACTGGCCTTTGGACCGGATCATCGGCTCGATCAGATATCTGGGCATTCCCAGGGCAACATTTTCTGTTCTTACTCCGGTTTTGCTGTAGATTTCCCTGGCTGTTTTTACAAAATCAGGCCACTTCCACCCCATGGATGGCTCTTGTACTCCTGCTGCTGCAAACAGATCCTTATTATACATAAAGGTCATTACATTTGTTCCGAGAGAAACTCCATAAAATCCACCGTTATAATTTCCTCCGGATATATACACATCATCGCAGTCCGTCAAATCCAGAACTCCTCGTTTCACATACGGAGTTAAATCCATCAATAATTCATTGTTTATGTACCCTGCAAACTGATCTGTCACCTGCTGTATAATGCCTGGAAGATTACGGCCCACCGACTGAGTGGCAAGAGTTTCCCAATATGCATCGTAACTATTGTATTCATAATTAAATTTTGCTCCGTTATTTTTGGCAAATGTCTCAAATACCTGAATGGTAGCATCGGTACGTTTCTGATTTCCCCACCATGACACACGGATTTCTTTTCCGTTCTGCTGTTTTTTCTCCTCCTGGGAGCTGCTTCCTGTCTCCACGTGTTTCTCTGTTTTTGAACCCCCCGTCTCCTTTGCCCCGGAACAGCCTGCAAGTGATATCAAAATTGCGGCTGCCAATAAGAAACCAAACTTTCTTTTCATATCTTTGTTTCCTTTCTCCATGAGTTTTTACTTCCTTACACTTTCAATTATACCTAAAAATCCCAGGGTTTTAATCTAAAATAGAGAACAGTTTGTATAAAAAAGAGTCATCCCCCGGCAACAGCCCCGGGAAGATGACTCTTTTTAAAATTTACACTCTGTAGGTGATTTTCCATAATATTTTTTAAATACCGTACTGAAATACTGAGGATTGTTTCCAAATCCGGTTTGTTCGGCAATTTCATAGATAGCAGCATCTCTGCTGGTGTGCAGCAAAAGCCAGGCTTTCTCCATTCTTTTTATGGTAAGGAATGTAGAAAATTTGTAGCCTGTCTCTTTCAAAAAAAGCTTGGATAAATAGCTTCCGCTAATGAATAGAATGTTATCCGCTATCAGCTTTAATGACAGTTCCGGCTGATCCATATTCATATCAACATAGGACAGAACCTGCCGGATGGTCTTGGAATACCGCTCCGGATGCAGCAGAAGATTGGACTGAATCTCCGGGAAAAACTCCATACGGATCCGTAAAAGCGAATTAAGCAGTTCCTCTTCTTTTATGGGCTTTAGAATATAGTCCGCTGCCCCATAACGCAAGGCCTTCTGCGTATAGGCAAAATCATCATATCCGGAAAGAATCAAAAATTTGGCCTGACATTCCGCTTGTCTGGCATGCTTTATAAGCTCCAGCCCATCCATCTGCGGCATCTTAATATCAGTCACCACCAGATCCACCGGATTCCGGCTCAAATATGTAAGCGCGCTGATACCATTTTCTTTCACCGCCACAATCTCAAAACAATTGGAGGACCAGTCGATGCAGCCCTGTAGCCCGCTTCTTACAATTGCCTCATCATCTACAATCATCACTTTGATCAGTTTCATAACAATCCAGCGCCTCCCTTTTGATTCGAAAACTGATGACAGCGCCTCCTGACGGACCGTTGACCACAGACAGCCCGTACTCCCTGCCGTATAAGTTCTTTAAGCGTTCATTTAAGTTGGTCAGCCCGATTCCACTTCCTTCTGCTTTTATTGTCCCCAGTCTCAGCTTGTCTAAAATGTCGGGATCCAATCCGGTTCCGTTATCAGAGACCGTACAGAGCAGGTCTTCCTCCTCCTCCGCTACAGTCACCAGAATGGTACATACTCCAGACATTCTCTCCAGCGCATAATGAACAGAATTCTCCACAAGGGGCTGAAGACTGAAGGCAGGAATTTTTACTTCCATGAAATGTTCCTCTGCATCGATCTGCACGTTTAGCCTCTGTCCGAATCTTGCTCTTTGTATGGTTAAATATCCTCTCATATATTCAAGCTCCTGTTCCAGGGGAATCAAGGATTCCCTGCTGTTTATGGAAATGCGGAGAATATCTCCCAATGCCTTTACTACCGAAGGAATCTGGCGGTAAGTCTGGTCACTTGCCAGCCAGCGTATGGTATCAAGGGTATTGTAAAGGAAATGTGGATTTAATTTGGAACGAAGCGCGGAAAGCTGTGCATTTTGCAGATAGATTTTCTGTTCATAGTTTTCATGGATCAGCTCGCTCAGTTCACAGATCATCTTAGAAAACTCTTCCTCCAGCCGTCCGATCTCATCATCCCTTTTCTTCTTTTTTATCTCCAGCGTCTCCAGGGCCTTTACCGGATCCTTGTCTTTCCGAATAGAAGCTATCTTCTCGGAAAGTGTGACCACAGGCTTTACCAATGTTACGGAGACAGAAGATGCGATCCCCCCAATCCCCACCAGAACCGCCAGAAGAAGAACGGAATAGAGGACAGCCATATTCTGAATACCGGAAAACAGCTGGTTATAATCGGAGATGTTATAATACCTCCAATTCAGCTTGTCTGATTTTATGGACGTAATGAAATACTTTTTTCCAGCCAACCGGACGATTTTGTATTTATCATTGATGCAGGGAATCTTTTTGAGAAATTCCTCCCGTTCTTCCTTGTTTATGCTGGAAAAGACCACTCCTCCATTCTCTTCCAGAATAAAAAGACCGTTTAAATCCGTCATGTATGAGGCAGCCAGCATCTCCGGGTTTATCATATAGATCACTGTCCCGCAGTATTCCATGGTCAGGTTCTGCTTCTCCTGAACAGACCTGGCAATGACAACTTCCTTTCGCTGCTCTCCCTTTACACCGTACCGGATATCAATCACCCTATAAACCAGACCTCCCTTTCTCTCCCTCGCCTCTTCTGAAATCTGGTGAAGTATCTCTTTTGATACCTCCACCCGGGAGCTTCCGTATCCGCTGTACTGATTGTTATTCCTGTCGATAAAATATCCAGTATCCGCTTGATAGATTCTGGAAAGATAGGTATCAAGTTCTTTTAATATCTTTATAACACTGCCAGCCTTTAAGCCTCTGGCACTTCTTCTTTCCGCCATCACAGAGGGCAGATCATCCACCTCTCCCCGACTCAATTGTTCCTCTGCCGCATCATACCTGTTACTCGCCTCAAGAAACCGGGACATCAGCTGCTGAGTTTTGCTCCCCGTAATAAACTGATAGGTGGAATTCTCATATCCCAAAAGTATTTCCTCAATTCCTGCCATTGAATTATTGAGCAGGTCCGTCTTTGTCTCATATACATAGTCGGAATAGGAATCCTGTACCTTTTTCATAATTAAAATACTGACCAGAAAAGAAGCCCCTATGGACAGCACGATCAGAAGCAAAATCTTTTTTGTTATGGAACCCCCAATTTTTTTTATATAACCATTCATGCTTTCCCCCGTTATCCCCATAATAAATTTATAGTAACACAGAAGACCATTAGAATTCAACCGGGCATAATGATTTCAAACAGCAAAAAAGCGCAGCAAAAACGCTGCGCTTCTTTATTCATATCGTAAAGCATCAATAGGATCTGCACTTGCAGCCTTTGACGCAGGATAAATCCCAAAAAATACGCCTACCAGAGCAGAAAAGCCTACCGCTACCATGATGACCACTGGCTTAATTACCACATGCATGCCAAGCAATGTGCCTCCCAGCAATACAAGCCCTGCTCCTGCTGCAATTCCGAGAATTCCTCCAAATGCAGAAAGAATGGCTGATTCCGTCAGAAACTGAATTAACACATCCGTTGTTTTTGCTCCAAGTGCCTTTCGGATTCCAATTTCCCTGGTCCGTTCCGTAACGGATACCAGCATAATATTCATAATTCCGATTCCTCCCACCAGCAGGGAGATGGCTGCGATTCCACCTACAGCAGCCGATAATCCGCCCATAACGGTATCCACACTTTTCATCTCGGAAGCCGCCGAGTAAAAGGTAATGTCCTCTTTGCTCCGGTTCTTTGTTTTGGCCACATAAGACGTGAACCTTGCAGCAAAGGCGTCCATATCCGTTCCTTCTTTTGCATACAGGCGAACGGAGTAAATATTGTCATTGGGCCATGTCAGCAGTGTATAGGGAAGATAACCGGCCTTTGTTTTGCTGGTTCCCATCATCATTGCCTCAATAGGGGTCTGGTCCAGACGGTACACGCCTACCACATTATAATAACCGGTCTCTCCATAGATGGTGGTGCGGAAGGATTTTCCTACTGCATTTTCCGTACCAAATAAATCTCTGGCTCCCTCCGCTTCCAGGACCACATTATTCTTTCTTGCTTTTATATCGCTTTCGTTTAAATTACGCCCGTAAATAATATCGATCTTATTGACATCGGGATAATTGGCGTCTATTCCTTCAAAATTATATTTTACCTTGGTGCGTCCGTAAATGGCCTCTGTGCCGTAACTGGCATTGCTGTCAATATAAACGATATCTTCCGGAAACACTTCTTTGATCCGGCCAATTTCATCAAGATTGAAGTAATCCCCTGATCTCATATCATCTCCATCCTGGGGCCAGACGTAAACATAGGCCAGAGTCATTCCCACGTTCTTATAAAGGTCTGACACCATAAAACGCATGGTATCACCAATAGATACAATGGCAATGACAGCACCGATGCCGATGATAATACCAAGCATGGTTAAAAAGGACCGCATCTTGTTGGCTTTAATTGCCTGAACAGCCATACTCATATTTTCAAATAACATGATGCTTCCTCCTATTCATAGCGCAGCGCTTCAATGGGGTCTGCTTTGGCGGCCTTTGATGCCGGATAAAGACCAAAGAAAATTCCCACCAGAGCGGAAAAACCAACTGCCAGTATCACCACGGCCGGATTGACCACCACCGTCATTTTTAATAGAATGCCTCCGATTTTGACAAGAGAAATTCCCAGAATAATTCCGATGATGCCGCCGCTGGCAGACATGAATGCCGATTCCGTCAAAAACTGGATCATAATGTCTCTCGTTCTCGCTCCCAGAGCCTTTCGGATTCCGATCTCTCTGGTCCGTTCCGTAACAGAAACCATCATGATATTCATGATCCCGATTCCTCCTACCAAAAGGGAAATGGCGGCAATTCCACCTACGGCAGCCGACATGGCCCCCAGCTGGGTATCAACACTGCCCATCTGCTCCACAACAGACATGGCCCTGATCTCAGATTCCGGCCTGTTTTTCAGCTTTGCAACGTATTTCGCCATATCCATCATGAGCTGTTTCATGTTCACTCCGTCCCGGGCATAAAAATTCACATTCTGGAAGGTATCATTTGTTTTGACCAGTACCGTATCGGGAATAAAACCTGCCTGCCTCTGACCGTTTCCCAGCATCATGGCTACCATCGGAGAAATGTCTTTGTGGTAAACTCCGACCACCTTATATTCCTGAGTCACCTTTTTAACAGTCATCCGGAATGTCCGCCCCACACAGTCTGCGGTTCCAAATAGCTGAATGGCGCCTTTGTCCTCCAGCACTACATGATTGGAAGCGCCTTTTACATCCGCTTCATTTAAGAACCGTCCGTAAACGATATTTACAGGCTGCACGTCCGTATAGTTATAATCCACACCCTGAAACTGGTACATGACTTTCCGGCGTCCATTGACTGCTTCTGCTTCTACGCTTGAATCACTGTCAATATATTCGATCCGGTCCTTATAGATTTCTTTGATCCGTTCCATTTCAGCTCTGGTAAAATTGTCAGATTCACGAAAATCATCTACTTCCCAGGATACCATAACGCTGCCCCGGTTAAAGCCTACATCTTTATAGGCATCTGTAAATAAGTTTCTCATGCTGTCGCCTACGGCAGCAATGGCAATCACCGCACCGATTCCTATGATAATCCCAAGCATGGTCAGAAAGGACCTCATTTTATTGGCTTTTATGGCATGAAGAGCCATACTCATATTTTCAATCAGCATGGCGCCCTTCTTTCTGCATTGCAGCGGCTTCCTCCGGTGTCAGGTTTTGAGGGACATTGGGGGTGTCACTTACCAGTTTCCCATCGCGAAACCGAATGATCCGTTCCGTAAATGCTGCAATATCTTCTTCATGAGTTACTAAAACCACCGTTGCGCCCTCCTTATGAAGCTGGGAAAACAATTCCATGATTTCCACGGAGGAAGCCGTATCTAAGTTTCCCGTAGGCTCATCGGCAAGTATGAGGGGCGGCTCATTGGCCAGCGCCCTTGCAATCGCCACTCTCTGCCTCTGCCCTCCGGAAAGCTCATTGGGCATGTGTTCATACCGGGTTCCAAGGCCCACTCGATCAAGCAGCTCCAGTGCCCGCTTTTCCCTTGCTTTTTTTGAAATACGGGCGTAGGTCATGGGCAGTTCCACATTCTTAAGCGCCGATGTCCGGGATATTAAGTTAAAGGACTGGAAAACAAATCCGATCTTCCGGTTCCGGATGGCTGACAGATCATCCGGCAAAAGATTTGCCGTGTCAATGCCATCCAGATAATAATGTCCCATGGTGGGACGGTCCAGACAGCCCAAAATGTTCATAAGCGTTGACTTACCCGAACCGGACTGCCCCATAATTGCGACAAATTCCCCCCGTTTGATCGTTAGATTTATCCGCTTTAACCCCAGTACCTTAATGGATCCGGTATCATACACCTTTACCATATCCACCAGTTTTATCAAATCTTCTTTGACATTTTCCGTTACATAGGACGGAAGCTTTTCTTTCTTTTTCCACATGCTGCCTCCCCCTTTACTGAGCGGACGGAGCAATCACCACCGCCATTCCATCCCTTAACAGATCAGAAGGAGTATCGATCACCTGCATCCCTTCTTTCAGGGCACCTTCTTCTACCGGTATGATTTCTGTTTCAATGTCACTTTCCACTCCTGTCGTTACAGGAATCATCTTCACCTTATTCTCCTCCACCGCTGCAATGGCCATGGTTCCGTCAGGCTTCTGGATCACGGTAGAAAACGGAACGACCCATACGTTTTCTGCCTTGTTAAGTTCGATCCTGGCCTTTGCCGTAATTCCGGCGATCAGGCGGCTGTTCTGGTCGATGATCCTTATGGTGGTAGGAATGACACGTTCTGTAGAACCGCTGCCTTTTTCTTCACCAGTAGGAGAGATGGAAGTGACTTCTCCTTTTACGGTTTCTCCGTTTAAGATGTCAGCACTGATTTCCACCGGCTGGCCGATCGCCACCTTTCCGATCGAGTATTCGCTGACATTGATCTTCATCTCCAGTACATCCAGATTGTTGATAATGAACATGGGTTTGTCATCATCGGTCTTATCGGCAAAACGTCCGACTTTGCAGTTTACACGGACAACCGTTCCGGCAATCGGGCTAGTAACCTTTGTATTCGTAAGTGCCTCTTTTTTCTGTTCCACTTCAAATGCCTCTTTTTCGATCTGAAGGGCATAGGATTCATTGGCAACAGGTCTTCCATCTTTTAGTGTGTATGTACTCATCTGACGCTTCGCATCATCCATGGCATTGGATGCCGTCTCTAATTCTACCTGGGAAGCACTTCCGGCCTGAAACAGAGTCAGAGTCCGGTTATAATTTGCTTTTGCTGTCTCGTAATCCTGCTTTGCCTTGGCATATCCGTTTTCTGCCTCGAGCTGTTTATCCTGATAAGTGCTGACCGCTGATTCATAGGCATTCTGAGCGATATCCAGTTCTTTTTTCACATCTTTATCATCTAAGACAGCCAGTACCTGGCCTTTTTCCACACGGTCCCCTTCCTTCACGGGAAGTTCCAGTATTTCCGCGTGAAGATTGGAAACTACCTCCACACTATCTGTTCCCTGAACCGGTCCGCTGACCGAAAGTTCCTCTACCACTTCTCCCTTTTTCAGAGGGGATACCGTAACCATCATAGCTCCACCACCTCCTCCTGATACTTTAAAAACAAGGAAGAGTCCAAAGAAAGCTGCCACTCCAATGGTAATGATCTTTCTTTTTTTGCTCCATTTTTTTCTTGCCTTCTTTTTTTTATTTCCGCTGCTTTCCTCTTTCATCAGATTCTGCAGTTCCTGGTCAAATACTTCATCGGGCATTGGTTCTGCCAGTGCTTCCGCTTCCAGCATTCCGTGGCTTTCTTTGCCTTTTCGCTCAAATATATTCATTTCTTTTTCCCTCCTGGTTAATGCGACCGCTTTTTTTAATTATAACGGGTGAACACAAGAAATTTAAGTATGAATTTCTTATAATTTTCTAAATTTTTATATTTTTTAAACTAAGCCGAAAAAAACACCCTCTCTTTTATAATTCCAAAGAAGGTTCCGACCATTATAACTTAAATATAGAAATAACATTGCGGTCCAATTCTTTGGATTTCAGCTGAATGAGCAGTTCCTCCACCGCTGATGCGGTTGCGATCAGGCACAGCCCTTCCGCAGTAAGTTCCGGTCCTGCAGCCATATGAAATATAGGATAACAGAATAGTAAAAAGCCGGTAGCTTTATTGGCATAAGTATGCAAAAAGGCCAATGTACGGTACTTTATAAAAGCAACAGCCAGAGCACTTATCCGGATAACCATAATCAACAGGATCCAGTAAAGAATATGACTCTTTACATTAAGATAAGGATATAACAAATACAGCACGATTACAACCATGAAAAAATCTCCAACGCTGTCCAATACTTCCCCCAGCTCACTGCTTAACTGATATTTCCTTGCAAAAAAGCCATCCAGTCCATCACTGATTCCGCAGATCAGATACAGCATAAAAAAAACAGGGGAAAAAGGCTGCGTCAGCAGAAGCAGAAAGGAGAACACGATTCTTATAACAGATAATATATTTGGTATATTCTTATTCATAAGCACCTCTTTGAGAAAATACAGCAAAATAAAAAGCTTCCTAATCTATTATATCGTCTGATAGCAGATATAGGAAGCTTTATATTCATATGAAATTTTATATCATCCAGAAATTATCATTGCATACAATACTCCGATAGACTTCAAATCTTGACCACTTATTCACAAACGCTACCCTGCTTTCCTTCTCAATATGGTTATATTCATTTAAGAAGTTATTGAAATCGGCTTTGGATTTTACATCCAGGGCAAATCCTCTTTCATCCAGTATGGGCAGACCGGCATATTCATAATCCTTCAAATCAATAATATCCGCAATCTCTGCATTCCTAATAAGGATTGCAGCTTTGTCTTCCACTACAATGATATCAAAGTAATCCGGATAATTGAAGCTGTCTCCTTTTGTGGGAACGGGGTCGCCCACATGAAATGTTTTGTCTTTTGTTTTTATTTTTGATAAAAATGCATTTTCAATATTAAAATAGAATTCCTCGAAAATATACCCTCCTGCCCGAATGGAACCTTTTTCAAAATAAGGCTTCTCATTCTGGGTATCCACCTGTTCAACCACACCGCAGGCAGAAGTCATATGGCTGACCCGGTCGATCATGATCAGTTCTCCAAGGGTCTTATGCTTTTTAAATTCATCCGTCACTATCTTCTCTGCAAATTCGATCTCACATAGAATGATCTCATTTTTAGCCACCTTATTGGTATGGAGATGTTCACCGGAGTTCACATCGATCTTATACACGATCCGGTTAATAATGGCAGGGATCATTTTGGTTCCCAGTTTTACAAGATAATCCTTTCCTGCACTTAAGGGCTCATCATCCATCCACAGTATGGTAGCCTGAATGTTTTTTCCAACCGGAAGTGTTTTGTTGTCCGTCAGGACGCAGCCCCGGCTCACATCCATTTCCCGGTCAAGCTGGAGAGTGACCGCCTGGCCTGCGGCTGCCTCGGTCCGGTCCTTATCCCCAACCAGGATCCGTACTACCGTAGCGCTCTCATTGCCCGGAAGAGAATACAATTTCTGACCGATCGTTACGCTTCCTGACTCGATCTGTCCCTGAAAGCCTCTGAAAACATGACTTGGGCGGCATACTCTCTGTACCGGCATATAAAAATCCGTGCACTCGTTACATTCTGAAACATCTACAGTTTCTAAATGTGTCATTAGAATCTCTTCCTTGTACCAATTCATATGTTCGGACTTTTTTGTTACATTGTCACCTTCCGTAGCGCTGACAGGAATGATTTTAATGTTCTTTAGGGATAATTCCTCTGCCAGCTCCAGAATATCTTTCTTTATTTCCAGGAACCTCTCTTCTTTATAATCCACCAGATCCATTTTATTCACTGCAAAAACAAAATGATTGATCCCCATTAAGGAACAGATCCTTGAGTGGCGTCTTGTCTGGACCAGAACGCCCTGTGTGGCATCCACTAATATAATTGCCAGCTGGGCAAAAGACGCTCCAACGGCCATATTTCTTGTATATTCTTCATGTCCGGGGGTATCAGCCACGATAAAGCTTCTTTTGTCCGTTGTAAAATAGCGGTAAGCCACATCAATGGTAATCCCCTGTTCCCTTTCTGCCATAAGACCGTCTAAAAGAAGGGAGTAATCAATCGCTCCGCCCCGTGATCCTACCTTGCTGTCAAGCAGCAGAGCCTTTTCCTGATCTGCGTATAGCAGCTTGGAATCATAAAGAATATGTCCGATCAGTGTTGATTTTCCGTCGTCTACACTGCCGCAAGTGATAAATTTAAGCAATCCATTCATTAGAAATACCCTTCTCTCTTTCTCTTTTCCATACTGGCCGCACCGCCGTCCTTGTCAATGACACGGCTGGTCCTTTCTGATTCAACAGAACTTAAAGTTTCTTCTATGATTTCATCCAAAGTGGACGCTTCGGATAAGATACCACCGGACAGAGGATAACAGCCCAGGGTTCGGAAGCGGACTTTCTTCATTTCCGGGATCTCACCCGGTTTCAGCTTCATCCGGTCATCATCTACCATGATAATATTGCCGTCCCGGTATACAACTGGTCTTTCTGCCGCAAAGTAGAGGGGAACGATTGGAATATTTTCCTGCTTTATGTACTGCCAGATATCCTTTTCTGTCCAGTTGGAAATTGGAAAGACACGGATGCTCTCTCCTTTGTTTATTTCAGTATTATATAATTTCCACATCTCAGGTCTCTGATTTTTCGGGTCCCAGGCATGAGACGCATTCCGGAATGAAAAAATCCGTTCCTTTGCACGGCTTTTTTCCTCATCGCGCCTTCCGCCGCCAAAAGCAGCCGTAAATCCATATTTATTAAGTGCCTGCTTTAAGGCCTGTGTTTTCATAATATCCGTATAGGAGGAGCCATGATCAAACGGATTGATTCCCTTTGCCACTCCCTCTTCGTTTATGTACTCAATCATTTCAATTCCAAGCTCTTTTGCCGTTCTGTCCCGGAATTCAATCATCTCCTTAAACTTCCATGTGGTATTTACATGAAGAAAAGGAAAAGGAGGCTTCTCCGGATAAAATGCCTTCATTGCCAGATGCAGCATAACCGAACTGTCCTTGCCAATGGAATAAAGCATGACCGGATTCTCGCATTGTGCCGCTACCTCCCTTATAATATATATTGCTTCTGCTTCTAACTCATCCAGATGGGATAATCCACTCATAATCATTTCTCCTAATATTTGTTTGAATCTTTGCTGTCTACATCAATGGTCGTTACTGTTCCGTCATTTCTTTTTATGTTCCAGTGAAGAATATCACCTTCATATAAGACATTCATGGTGCTCCCATTGCCGCCGATATCTGCTCCCAGGTAAAAATCAATGGCTGAAAATCTGCATTCCTTTACACAAGATACACAGCCCCAGCAGTCCTTTGGGTATTTGATGTATGCCTTTTTTTCCTTCTCTTCAATCAGACTGCCCGGGCAGACATTGATGCACTTCAAACAGCCTACACATTTTTTCGGATCAATCCTTATGCTCATATTCTGTCTCCTTAACAATGTCTCTTTCGATCATCTTCAATGCTCCGTCTACAAGCCTGGAATTGACATATTTGAAGTAATTACGGTCAGTATCCGGGTAATCCAGGTTCTCATTAAAGGAATGCCATCTGGTTTCCTTCCGGTGACGCAGATGGGCGATCACCGATTTGCATACGGTCAGCCGTTCCCTAAGCTCATAAACAAACATAAGCTCATGCATATCCCCTGCCTTTAAATCTTTCGCAAGGTCCATAATCTGGTTTATTTTTTCATCTGCTAAAGAAAGCTGCTTTTCATTAAACTGGTAAAGAACAGAGATTCCTCCTGCGTACTCATCCATCACCTTCTGCATGGCTTCCTCAAGCTCCTCAGCAGAAAATGCAGAATGATCCCGGTTTAAGATTTCCTCGTATTCAAGAATCTTGGAATCTATAAATCCAGTGTTTACCGATAGGTCCGTATTCTTATGCAGTCTGCTTATAATGTCAAGAGCTGCGATCTCCCCTTCTGCAAGGGCACCGGTCACATATTTCTGGGGACAGCCGCCGGCTACATCACCTGCTGCATACAGGCCTTTAATAGTTGTCTCTCTTTTTGTATTCACCCAATAACCGCTTGCCGTATGGCCTCCCACAATATAGGGTTCGGTTCCTGTGATCTCCACATCCTGCTCACTTGGATTTTTTCCGCTCTCCAGCCATTTTAAGGTCTGGCTGGGCGCCATATTCAAATAGGCTTTTAACAGTTCTTCATCCTTTTCTTTTCCCATAACACTGGTCTGTAAATAACAGGGACCGTTTCCCAACTGGTTTTCCCTGACCGTACCGTATACCCGTTCGCTGGTGGTAATACCGTACTTATCTTCATAGACCTGGCCGTGGGAATTGACCTGCTTTGCTCCCACTCCCTGGGCGATGGTGCCGGTGGGGGCGATGGTATCCTTACATCTTAAAGCAATAAAGCGCATCTCAAAGGTGGTCATTTCCGCACCTGCCAGAATCCCCATGGCATATCCGGCCCCTGTGTTAAATGGGGGATACCACATTTTATGACGGGAAAATCCCGGATTATTGGGCTTATAAAGTCCGGCAGCTCCTCCCGTTGCCACGATCACCGCCCGGGCTCTGATTTCATAGACACGTTCCTCTGCGATGCTAAAACCAATGGCTCCTTTGATCTGGTTCTCCTCCACCAGTAAATCTGTAATATTTACCCGGTTCAACACAGTTACATTGGAAGCTTCCTCTACGGCTTTTGCCAGCAAAGGCTTAAAGTTCTCTCCATTGATTTTTATGTTGCGGTTTCCTCTTGCAGCATAATTCCCCTGCTCATCTTTTAAAATGACAAGACCAAGCCGCTCCATCTTTTCTGTTACAGAATTAAAACGTTCTGCTGCCGTAAGCAGAAGATCCTTTCGGACGATGCCTGCTGCATCTTTTGTTGCGTAATCCACATAGTCCTGGGGCGTTCTGCCTTTCACGATATAAGCGTTGATGGCATTGACCCCTGCCGCAAGACAACCGCTTCTTTTTATATTTGCCTTTTCTGCTATCACAACGGAAAAGTCTGAATTCTCACTTAAGGTAAGAGCCGCAAAACATCCGGCAGTCCCTCCGCCTATAATAAGAACATCCGTTGTAATGACGGTATGACCCAGTTTTCTATACATTTTATTTACCAAACCTTCCCAGGCGCTGTCTGTTAAAAGGTTACCAGTTCCTTTCCTTCCAGTTCTGAATTTTCTAACAGATACGCCCTTTCATTATCATACGCATACATCCGGTACACGATGACGTGCATCCGTTCTCCTATTTCAATCGGTCTCCGTTCCAGAGACCGGTGGGTGGTAAGTATCATATCTCCCACTCTCAACTTCACTTCAAGACAATTTCCCCGGAAAGAAATGTCTTCAATGACTCCTTCTTCGGAATAATTAATAACATCCTTAAACTTTATGTTATCACTTTTAAAGCTCTCCACAAACTCCGGCCGGATAATCGCCCCCTTATAATCTCCCTTTTCAAAGCCTTTCAGCTTATAATACTCTTTCACCTTTGAGGACTGTCCGATGAACTCTGCCACAAAAGGCGTTGCGGGATTTTTATAGATCTCAATGGGGGAGGACGCCTGTTCAATACGCCCCTTATTGGTGATAATAATCTCATCCGCCACCTCCACCGCCTCATCCTGGTCATGGGTGACAAAGATGCTGGTGATCCCTACTTTGTGAATCATCTCACGCAGCCAGCACCGAAGCTCTGCACGCACCTTTGCATCAATGGCTGCAAAAGGCTCATCAAGCAAAAGAAGGCTGGGATCTGGGGCAAGCGCTCTGGCAAATGCCACCCTCTGTCTCTGTCCTCCCGACAATTGATTGGGATATCTTTTTTCCAGACCGGTCAATCCGGTCAATTTCATCAGTTCTGAAATTCTTTCCCGAATCTGCTTTTTAGGAACCTTTTTAATTTCAAGTCCAAAGGCCAGATTTTCGTAAACCGTCATATAACGGAACAGTGCATAGTTTTGAAATACAAACCCGATCCCTCTTTCCGCCGGAGAGATATCATTAACTCTTTTCCCGTCAATGATGATGTCTCCAAAATCCGGAGTCTCAAGTCCTGCGATCATACGAAGTATGGTGGTTTTTCCGCTGCCGCTTGGTCCAAGAAGAGCCACCAGCTTTCCTTTTTCAATTCCAATATTGATATTTTCCGAAGCCTGGTATTCGCCGTAGGTCTTATCAATGTGTTTCAATTCAACGTACATAAATCCCTCCTTTTCTCACACCCTCAGACATTTTTAAGTTTCTTTTTTGCCTGATATTCCACGATATTTCTGGCGATAATGACAATTACCGCGATGATTACCAGAATTGAAGATACTGCAAATGCCGCTGTAATAGAATCACTGGAACCAGACAGATAAAGTGCATCGATTTCCAGGGGCAGGGTAAAGGTCTCACCTCTTGTTTTTGATAATGCATTGACTGCCCCAAATTCCCCCAGCGCCCGTGCCGTACACAGGATGATCCCATACAGCAGTGCCCATTTTATGTGGGGAAATGTGATTTTCCGGAAGATGGTAAAGCCTCCTGCTCCCATAAGAGCCGCCGCCTCCTCTTCATCCTTTCCCTCCGCATTGAGGACCGGGATGATTTCTCTGGAAACAAAGGGAAAGGTTACAAATATGGTTGCAAGCACCACTCCCGGTACAGCAAAAACGATCTGTATATTGGTTCCAAGGAAATCATTGATCCGGTTGATATAAGTTCCTGCCCAGCCTAAACGGCCAAAGGTCATGAGAAAAGCCAGACCTGCGATGACCGGTGATATGGAAAAAGGAACATCGATCAGTGCAGACAGCACCTGCTTTCCTTTAAAAGAAAACTTGGTAATCGCCCATGCTGCCATAATACCAAAGAAGGTATTAACCAAAACTGCAATGACCGTTGCCAGCAATGTTACTTTTAATGCAGATATTGCATATTCCGTCCGCAGAGAGATGAAGTAAAAATGAAAGCCCTCACTGAAAGAATTGATGATTACGGATATCAACGGCAATACCAGCATCAGTCCAAGGAACAAAACACTTATGGTTATTAAAACGACCGGAACTATTTTATTTTTTTTCTTTCTGCTGTTTTCCATGAAAAGCCTCCTAAATAAAATTGGTACGCCTGGACTGGCAGATCTGAATCATGTTTACGAAAAGCAATATGGCAAAAGATATAATCAGCATGACCAGCGCAATTGCAGTGGCACTGGCGTAATCCACATAATTGAGTTTTTGCATGATCACATAGGAAATCACCTGTGTCTGTTCCTTTGCGCTGTTGCCCGATATGTAAATCACACTTCCGTATTCACCGATCCCTCTGGCAAAAGCCAAACCAAAACCAGTCAGTAAGGCCGGTTTTAATTCCGGTAATATGACCTTAAAAAACGTTCTTATTTTCCCTGCTCCCAATATGTAGGCTGCTTCTTCGTATTGACCGTCCAGCTTTTCCAACACCGGCTGAATGGCTCTGACCACAAAAGGAATTCCGATGAAGATAAGGGCGATTACAAGCCCGGTCTTTGTATACGAGACTTTTAAGCCCAGCTCATTCAACGGTTTCCCAATCATACCCGTATCCGAATACAGCTTTGACAGCGTAATTCCGGCTACTGCGGTAGGCAGAGCAAAGGGCAATTCAATAAGCCCATCCATGATCCGCTTTCCCGGAAAATCATATCTCACCAGCACCCATGCAAGAATCATTCCAAAAAAACAGTTGACGACCGCTGCAATCAAAGCACTGGTAATACTGGTCAAAAAAGCATGGATCACATTCTCCTTTGTGATCAGCCGAAAGAATTCTTCAGGCGAAAGTTTCAGGGAAAAAACAAGGACAGATAGTAACGGCAGTAAAATAATTAGGGAAAGCATCATGAGTGTGATTCCCAGGGAAAGTCCA
This sequence comes from Lacrimispora sp., assembly GCF_046972725.1. Classification (NCBI taxonomy): domain Bacteria; kingdom Bacillati; phylum Bacillota; class Clostridia; order Lachnospirales; family Lachnospiraceae; genus Lacrimispora; species Lacrimispora sp. The sequence continues at coordinate 1,138,077 of NZ_JBKVXF010000001.1, forward strand.
AAGCCCGGAATCACTCTGTCTTTTTTTCGGTGTTTCTTTATGATACGTTTTGTCATACCCATCTCCATTCAAGTTCCTTCTGCTTATAGAATTTCGTTCTAATTTCCATAAATCTCATCAAACACGCCACCGTCAACAAAAAATTTATCATATACCGCATCCCAGCCGCCAAAATCATCGATGGTGCATAGTTTCATATTTAAATCAAACTTATCAGAAAATTCCTTCAATATGGTCTGATTCGATGGCCGGTATCCGTATTCCCCGATCATTCTCTGAGCTTCATCGGTATAAAGATAATCCAGATATTCTTTTGCTAAATCCTGAGTATTATTCTTATCTGCATTTTCATCTACAATCGCTACACTTGGCTCCGCCAAAATGCTGAGGCTTGGGGAAACGATTTCATACTCATCAGGGTATTCTTCTACAGTCATAATCGCTTCATTCTCCCAGGCAACCAAAACATCTCCCTGGCCATTCTCTACAAAGGTGGTAGTGGCTCCCCGGGCACCTGAGTCCATAACTGTTACGTTATTATAAAGCTTTGCCATAAAATCCTTCATTTGATCTTCCTGATCCTCAAACTGGTTTTCTGCATAATACCAGGCCGCTAAAAAGTTCCAGCAGGCACCTCCGCTGCTTTTCGGATCCGGTGTAATCACGGATACGCCGTCCCGGATCAGATCATCCCAATCCTTGATCCCCTTTTCATTCCCCTTCCTGACCAGAAAAACAATGCTGGAAGTATAGGGAGAAGAGTTCCCTTTAAATTCCTCGATCCAGCCCGGCTTTATAAGCCCTGCTTTTTCAATCAGTGTAATATCATGGGCCAGGGCCAGGGTCACCACATCTGCTTTGGCTCCTTCAATGACTGATCTTGCCTGACCACCGGAACCTCCATGAGACTGGACAACTTCCACCTGCTTTCCTGTCTTTTCCGAATAATATTTTTCAAACAGTGCATTGTAGGCAACATAGAATTCCCTGGTAGGGTCGTAGGAAACATTCGTAATGGTGATGGTTCCGGAAGTATCTTTCCCGGTTGGCTTCGCACACCCTGCCAAACCAAGCACCACAGCAGGTACCAGGAATAAGAACAACCTTTTCTTAAACTTTCTCATCATTTCCTCCTTTTGCGTGCATTTGCACAAATATACATAAAATGTGAAAACATTGCCTATTCTCACTTTAGATCAAGCAGCTTTACCTGAAAATCTGCTGACTTCTCTTATATATATTGCCACCCCCTAACATATATACATATTAATTATATATGTTATTAGGATTTTACTGGAATGTCAACACTTTTGTGGTAAATTTTAACGGAATTAAAATAAATAAGTGCTGCCACCTTTTTTTCAGGTAACAGCACCTTACGGTTTCATATGTCTTTCAAAAACTCATTGATGCAGGATTGAATTTTCCAGAACATCTTTATATTTTACCAACACACATCTGATTTCCAGGAATAATATATACCAAAATGTAAAAACAGGTCTATTCTATGAACGAGCATTACCCTTTTGTAAACCCACCGCTGCCCTATGCATACGATGCGCTGGAGCCATATATTGATACACAAACCATGTGTCTTCATCATGACAGGCACTTACAGACTTATGTGAATAATTTAAATGATATATTAAAAGACTGGCCAGATCTGCAGGACTGGTCCCTGGAGAAGCTGATCTGCAAAGCAGACTGTCTGCCGGAATGTATCTGCCAATCCATCATAAACAATGCAGGTGGTGTCTACAACCATATCTTTTATTTTAACGGAATGTCCGATTTAGAGTCGCGGCGCATTGCAGGAATGCTCTACCCTGCCATTATCAATGATTTTGGTTCCATTGAAGACTTTTACGAGGAATTTAAAGAAGCAGCATTATCCGTATTCGGTTCTGGATATGCCTGGCTGGTCATGGATAATAACTGGAAGCTTAAATTTGTTACTTCTGCAAATCAAAACACTCCCATCGTAAAAAATCTCTGCCCCATCATCAATATTGATGTGTGGGAACATGCATATTATCTAAAACATTATAACGAGAGGTCTGCCTATATTGATGACTGGTTCCAGGTCGTAGACTGGTGCCGTGCAAACCAGTTGTATCAGGGGTATATCTCCGGCCGTAATTGATACTGGTGTAACGTAAGGGGCCTTGTTCAATGACAAAAAGCAGTCAATTTGAAACAGCCCCTTTACTTTTATATTGTCTTATTCAAACGCTATAATTATCTTTAACTTCCAAAAGCTCTCTTCTGTTGCTGTTCATTGGTAACAAACCGGAAAATCATCTCTCCTGCTTAACACATTCTACAGCCCCTTCATAAGTCACCACTTTTATATAATCCTTTTTTTTAGCTGTATACAATGCTGAATCCGCTGCCTTTAAAAGTTCCATGGGGCTGGTATGGTTAAGATTCATACATGCCAAACCGCAGCTAAAAGTCACTTGTAATTTATTTATATCATTGACTAACGAAATATCCATTATGGAACGCAGGCCTTCGCAAATCTTATATGCTTCTTTTACACAATAGCCTTTAAAAATAATAGCAAACTCATCTCCGCCAATCCGAAAAGCAAGAATATTGTCGTTGCTGTTGCTATTTAGAATATGTGCCAAATGAAGCAATACCCTGTCTCCTTCCGTGTGTCCATAGACATCATTCACGTGTTTAAACTTGTCCACATCTATGATTGCCAATGAAAGACATATATTAGACTTCCTGCACCCTTCCATCAATTGGGGAAGCCATTCATCAAAGGTTTTTTTATTATAAAGTCCTGTGAAGGGATCAAGCTTTAATTGTTCTTCCATACTCTTTTGCTGGTTTTGATATTGCATAAGCGCCATTAAATTATCATGTCCGCTGCGAATTAAAGCCTTAGCCAGAAAATAGGAACATAGCAAGATACAAAATGCAACAAATAGTTCCATAATCATATCTTTGTCTAAATTCCCCTCACTATATATCTTTCCGCCGGTAAGCAGCAATGCAAGACTGCTCATGAAAAAGGACCAGCGGGTGATACGGATATTGGCAAAAATACAGGAAGCAAAAATCGTCAAAGAAAAAGAACCAAGCAAAACTGCAGCAATCCTGTGAGTTAAGCATAAATAAAAAGAAAAAAGAAAAAACAACAGCAATGACATATATTCCTTTGCAATTAAAGGGAGACGGCTGGACTGAATAAGCAGATCCACGATTACGGTTAAAGAAAGAAGTCCAATGGTAGGATAAATAATATAATGCCATAAATATATTTCAGCCGGCCACGCAAGAATTTTTCTCGCGGCAAAGTACCACACGACATGAGCGATCGTCATAGCTCCAACGGTTAAATAGCCAGCTTTTACGATATATTGACACCACTTCATCGGCCCTATAGCAGCCTGTATCGGGCTTAATTTACTATCCTTATTCATAAATGCCCCCTTGTAATCGAATATACTTGCAAATATTTTGATATTGTCATTTTATCTTATGTGCAATTATTTAGCAATGATATATCTCAATATTCGTTATTCCATTTCCTATGTTATGGACTCAATCCCCCTAAAATAACAAGGCCCGTAATCCCTTCAACAATATCATACACGCCCTACCCCATATAAATATATTTTTTCTATGTCCAATCATGCCACACAAAAAAACAGGCATACCAGATATCTTCTATCTAATATGCCTGTTTTTTACTCATCAATACTTACCAGATTGGCTTGTAGTATCTGATTCAAAAACGTCATCACTTTTTATTTTATTTAATTCAATCCTTGTACCAGCTTCTTCTCTTACCCCCATGTCTTTTCGTTTAAATTTACTGATTTCTTCTTTCAGTGTGTTAGCCTGAGCAGAAAGTTCTTCGCTGGAAGCTGAAGTTTCCTCGGCGGTGGCCGCATTGGACTGAACGACAGCTGAAACCTGTGATAACCCCTGATTAATTTCCTCAATTGATAAAGATTGAGCAGTCGATGATTCCTCAATCTTTTTAATTGCATCTACAGCTCGAAGTGCTTTATCCGCTACCTCTTGTAGCACTTTACCTGTCTCAATTGCAATTTTTTCTCCTTCCGAAACGTTTGAAACAGAAGTCTGTATTAAATCAGAGGTTTGTTTTGCAGCTTCAGCTGATTTTGCAGCCAGATTACGAACTTCATCAGCCACAACGGCAAATCCCTTGCCTGCTTCTCCGGCCCTTGCAGATTCTACCGCTGCATTTAATGCAAGAATATTGGTTTGAAATGCAATATCTTCAATGACTTTTGTAATGCTTGATATTTTCGCAGAGGATTCTCCGATTTCCTTCATTGCGGAATTCAATCTTCGCATATATTCATTGCTGTTGTGTATGCCGCTTTCTGCATCAAGCACGTAATTACTCGCAACTTCAACAAATTTTACATTTTGCTCTGCCTGTTCCGTCACGCTTGCAATGGAAGCATTCAGTTCTTCCACGGTGGCAGCCTGTTCCGTAGCTCCTGAAGCCAGAATCTGAGCCGATGATGACATCTGCTCTGCTCCTGAATTCACCTGGTCTGCTGAAATGGCAATTTGTGAAAATGCAGCACTCTGGGATGCAATAATATTTTCAAGTGATTTTTTTATAGGCAAAAAATCATTTTTATAATTTGTTTCAACCGTTAAATCTAAATTTCCTTTTGCTATTTCACCCAGTTTTTCAGAGATATCAAAGATATAAACCCTCAAGGTTTCAATGACTGTTCGAAAACTATCCGCTACAATTCCAAACTCATCCTTTGATTCATATGTAATATTTGTATTAAAATTACCATCTGCCAGCATAATTGAGGCCATCTCAATTTCCTTTAAAGGTTTTGCAATGGATTGTATAATATAAAGACATAATATAATTCCTAAAATCAGAGATATTGTAAAAAGAATAATCGAAATAATAAACACAGTCTGAGCCATCGTTTGGGCACTGCTGTAATAATTAGTGGCTAATTCATCAGCCGCATCAATAAGCTGCTTGGTAAGGTCTACCAGAGTTAAAGAAGCAGGATAATATTCATTTATTAATATTGTCTTTGCAGCCCCGGTATCATTATCGTTCAAAGCTGTCCGATACTTTTCTCTAACAGGTTCCAGCCTGGCCCATTCATCCTTTATTTCACTAACCAGTTCAACTCCCTTATCAGACATCAAAAGCGGCTCAATCTTGGTAATCAATGCATTAAAATCCACTGCCCTTTTATCCATATCGTCCAACCAGGTCTGACGGTTGGACGCATCGTCAATTAAGATGTATGACATATCTTTCTGTATGCCCTGAAGCTGTGTTCGCATATTATTTACGGAATTCGTGACCGTATATGGACTTGAAACAAACTGATCAAAAGATGCTGTTATTGTATGCTGCCCTGTAAAAACCGAAATTACTACGGTAATAACGAAAAGAATCAAAATTGTCGAAAAAGATAACGTAAGTTTTTTAGATATAGATAAATTTTTCATACTCTCCACCTCGATTTATGTTTTATTTATATTTTTTATAATACACTTATTCTCATAATTTGTCAATTTTTGTAATATTTTTTCATACTTCTACATATTTTTATAGTTTTCACTATATTTTCGACTATTAAGGGGGCTATATCCGTTATTTACTCTTTTTTCTATGCCATTATGGCCTATCCGCTGTATTATTATCCTTTCTTTCCTTGGAAAATTCGTTAAAATTCATAATCTTTCTCTCAATAACCCCTTATTACTTCTCCAATTATTCTTAACCGTTTCTTTTAGTTATTGGATGCTAATGGCTGCTATAAAATAGCTGTATGCCAGTTGCTAGTTTTTATAAAATAAGGCTGTTACAATGCCGTTATGATGCATAAGAATATCCATATAGACATTTTCATGATAGACTGGGTTGATATTTACAAAGGAATTTAAGACACTAAAATAAGCCCCCTATCACTTATGTTCCCATAACTGATAGAGGACTTTTACAATTGTTTAAATATCATTTATCATTTCTATTTTTTTATATCATACAAAGGCTCTAGCCCATCTGTTGCCAAATCCCGGCTTCAAGGAGATCCAACACACACAAGATTCAGCCAACGCAAGATAGGGAGAGGCTTTTATTTCTCCAGACTTTTCATGGTCGGGAATACTGGATAGTACCTCTTCACAACTCTTCAAATCGCTTTATATAAGGGGTTTCAGGATTTCCTACCTACTTCATATCACCCCATATTACTTCATATAAAAGTACTGTTTTGTTGCAGTACGCGTTGTACCTTGGGGTATTTTGTTGTAGTAGCTCTAATCACTATAGTTGAGAACTTTCCTTCCCAAACTATTTGTAATTGTGCCTAGAAGAAGTCGATTTTCTTAGCCAACTCTTCTAAGGATTCCTGCTTCTTGTTAAAATTAACTTCTGTGTAAATGTCTAATGTTGTTTCTACATTTTTATGTCCCATAATCTCCTGGATCACTTTCACATTCATATCGCTCTCACAAAGTCTTGAGCAGAATGTATGTCTTAATACGTGGCATGAAAAATGAGGAATGATAACAGGTTCTCTATGTTCTCTCTTTGCATCAATAATTTCCTTAGCATTATGTGCTTCGTAAATTCTCTTGATTGCCAGATTCACACAATGCGGATTATGCAACCCATCAAGCTTGTTCGAAAAAACAAATCCCGTAAAGCCATCAAGTTCATATGTGCAGAACCCTTCTTCTTTCTGTCTCTCATATTCATTTAACAGTGCATCATATACTGTGTCCATCATCGGTATCTGTCTGATACCCGCTTCCGTCTTTGGCTGTGATATACCAAATCCTGCCACACCGTTTCTGGTGTAATAAGTAGCTGCATGATTTACGCTAATACATCGATGCTTAAAATCCACGTCCTTCCAGGTCAACCCGGTGCACTCTCCAATTCTCATTCCTGTACCAAGAAGTGTTGCAAACAATGGATACCAATGAACATATTCAGGAAAATACTTCACTGCATCAATAAATGCTTTCTGCTGTTCTACTGCAAGAGCATGTCTGATTCCTTTGTTCTTACCACTGTTTCTCTTAATCTCAGCCATCACACCATCGCTAGGATTTTTTCTGATAATGTCATCTCGAACTGCCATGTCAAATATCGGATGCAACACGGTATGAATCGTATCAAGTGTATTGATAGCGATATCCTTTTCATTAATCAGATGATAATAAAACAACTTAATATCTGTATACTTCACATCCGTTAGAAGCTTATTACCGAATTCCTCTCGAACAAATCTGTCGTACATATAAATGTAATTGGATCTTGTAGTTGCTCTCAGATTATATTTGGTACTCATGTATCTATCGAATACCATATTAATCGTCGCTTTGCCACCAACATAATAATCCAATCCATCCATCTGTGCACGCATTAAGTCTTGTTCTTTCTCTCTTAGTGTGAACAGGTCTTTGGAGTATGCTGTAAACAAGCAAATTCTCCACCTCTGATTTTGAATCTTTCAGTCAAATAAAAATGGGAAACAGTATAAAGCTATCTGATGTATTTCACAGCAGATTGTTTTATCCCGCTTCCCTGTGGTATTATACCCCTGATACCAGAAAACAGCTATGGCAGGAACCGCCCCGACCAAAGTTTGGTTTCCTGCCATAAACACACATACAGTCTTCCTGCACTCTCACGCATTGGATGAACTGCATACATGCTTATGATAACCTTATCCACTGATTTTTACAATCCCATATCCCAGGATTTTTATGATAACCTCATCGCGGGCATCCAGTTTCACCAGCTTCCCTGCACTTGCGGGCATTCCGGCTGCCTGAAAATACATGGCTATTATACCAGAGGGCTTAAGTATGAAAACGGAATCCTGCGTCTCTGCATCTGCCGGGTCAGATGCTCCGTCTGCGGACGGACTCATTCCCTTATCCCTTCCTCCCTTGTCCCTTACTCCCAGATTTCCCTGCCGGATCAGGTTGAAATCATCTCCTCTGTTGAATTCGGAACATCTGCCGCTGCGGTTATGGCAAGGACTCCTTCCATTGATGAAAACAACGTTTCCTGCATCCTGCGCCGTTACCGGCGGTACTGGCGGCAGCGGCTTCTTTCCGAGTCCATCCCCATCACGCCCCTTCCTCTGCTGGTCTGCCGATGCTTTGATGCTTTTCAAAGACAGTTTCTGCAGATTAAATGCACTCCAAATCTTCTTTTTCTAAAAACCACATAACCTTACGGGACATTTCAGTCAGTGTCTCCTATACTGATAAAAAAGTAAAGGAGGTTCCACTTATGGAACAGGAAAAAATGCAGGCTGTTGCTCTGATGCGATATTCAGCCATTGCCCCTCTCATTACCGGCCTTCAGGAAGATTATTCCTCCAGGGATGCCTTTTTTCGTGATGCCTCTATCAAGGGCGTCACCGCACCGGACGGCTCCGTTAAGCACTACGCACCCGGCACCATTGAAAAATGGTATTACAGTTACAAGGAATCCGGCTTTGACGGGCTCCTCCCTTCCGGACGTTCCGATCTGGGTAAACCCAGAAAACTGGATGATGCTCTTCAGGAACAGATCCGTTACTTAAAAGCGAATTATCCGCGGATATCTGCGGCTGCCATCTTCCGCCAGCTTAAGGATAATGGCAGCATTGCTAATGGTGAGATTTCAGAATCCACAGTTACACGCTACATGAAACTCCTGGCTGCCGAAATGAAGACTACCAGCAATCAGGATATGCGCCGTTATGAACGTCCCCACATCAATGAGGTCTGGTGCGGGGATTCCAGCGTGGGGCCATATCTGCGTACTGCTGACGGGCAGAAACACAAGATCTTCATCATCGCCCTCATTGATGATGCCAGCCGTTTCATTGTAGGCATCGACCTCTTTTTCAACGATAACTTCGTTAACCTCATGTCTGTCATGAAGTCCGCAGTCGCCAAATACGGACGCCCGCAGCTGTTCAACTTTGACAACGGCAGTTCCTACAAGAACCGGCAGATGGAGCTCCTTGCCGCCAGGATTGGTTCTGCCCTCCACTATAACCAGCCTTATACTCCTACCCAGAAAGCCAAGATTGAGCGCTGGTTCCGCACCATGAAAGACCAGTGGATGGCAGCTCTTGACCTCCGTGATTTCCATTCCCTCGAGGAGCTAAGAGGCAGCCTCATGGCCTATGTCCAGCTTTATAATCGCTCCCCTCATGCTTCCCTTGGCGGAAAATCCCCACAGGACAGATATTTTTCTGAACCAGAACGGATGCGCCGCCTTTCGGAAGATAAACTGGATACCGATTTTCTTCTGGAAATTGAACGCCGTGTCTCTGCCGACTGTGTCATCGTCATTGATCACGTGGAATATGAAGTGGACTGCCGCTTTGCAAAGCAGCGCATCTGCCTTCGGTATTCTCCGGATCTGAAAGAAATCTTTATCGTGGAGGCTGACGCTTCCCTTACTCCCATCCGGCTTTTAAATAAGCAGGAAAACGCTTTTGTCAAACGCGAAAAAATACATTTATGCAGAGGTGATGAATAATGGACTACTACACCCGTTATGGCATGGAATTCAACCCTTTTCTCAAGAATTCCAGGGAGCTTATCATAAAGACTCATGAATACAACGAAGTGATCTTCCGCCTGGATTACCTTTCAAAAACCAGGGGATTCGGACTCATTACTGGTTCCCCAGGCAGAGGTAAGACAACCGCCATCCGTTCCTGGGCCTGCAGCCTTAACCCATCCCTTTACAAGGTCATCTACTCCAGCCTCTCCACGCTGACGGTACAGGACTTTTACCGGAACCTGGCCTTTGAACTTGGCGCACAGCCCGCTTTCCGTAAGCCTGACAACTTCCGGATGATCCAGGAAGAGGTCACCCGGCTTTCGGTGGAAAAACGCAGGATACCTGTCATCATCATTGATGAAGCCAACTATATCAGCAATGCTGTCCTCAACGATTTGAAGCTCCTGTTCAACTTTGAAATGGACTCCCGTGACAGGGCTGTCATCCTCCTGGCCGGACTTCCGCAGCTTAATTCCACACTCCGTCTGAGCATCCATGAGCCTTTCCGGCAACGTATTGTAATGAATTACAACATGGAAGGCCTGACTAAGGAAGAAGGGCGGCAGTATGTCTCTGAAAAGCTCTATGGAGCAGGGTGCAGGCAGACTGTTTTTGATGACAACGCACTGGAAGCAATCCTCAACGCAGCTGACGGGATTCCCCGTATAATCAACAAGCTATGCAATGCCAGCCTGCTGATTGGCGGCAGCTGCAAAGCTGAGCAGATTTCCTCCGATATCGCTATGCAGGCCGTCAATGACTGTGAGCTGGGATAAACACAATCTCGGGATTTTCTTCCTCAATTAATTTGCGGGAGAAAATCCTTTCTTAAAATAAACTGCTTAAACAGCTTCGTTTAAAGTGGCTGGATAACCTTTTGATACAGCTAAATGGCTGAAAATAAAGTGCCGGATAAAGCAACCTTTAATTTGCTGGATAACAGTATGCGTAACAACGCTTGCCATAGGGATCAACATATGTATAAATGTACATCCCGTCCAGCTTTCTTTGGCTTTCGCCCTTTTGAAGAACTCTTCCTTTGTCGTCCTTCCTTTGTTTCACTTTTGCTTTTGCCATCTTTTCTCTCCTTTTATATAGGAAAGGAAAGAAGTTCTCTACTGTGCTTTAGTTTCTTCTTTACTGTAGAGTAAATCTAAACCATCAAGCACAACTTGCGATATGGTTTGATGATGGTCACTGGCATATTGCTTAATCTTCTCATGGTCCTCCGCGGTCACACGGACTCCAAGAACACTTTGCTTTGGATTATCGACCTGTGGTCTACCATTTGGATTTGCCATAAGAACTTTCACCTCCGAATCATCATCTTACATATAGTATACATCATTCTCTTTAAATGTTCAACAATTGTTTAACATTTAATAAAAATAATTATCTATACATACCAGCAAGATCCGGAATAAACTTCTTTGCCATAACCTCAAACTCTCCTGGTATTCTATACTGCTCCAAATACGCTTCAAATATATCTGTATTTACAAGCACCTTATTTCCCATCTTGTATGTTGCTCCTGCTATCTTTGCATATTCCTGAACTTTTGTAAGTCCGATACTGTAAAGATCAGCTGCTTCTTTATAAGTAACAAATCTCTTTCGTATCTTAGGATCTGCAAGATTCTGCTTCTTCTGTTCTGCCATACAAAAAGCTCCTTTCCATATTAGTAAGGTTCTATTTGACCTTCTAATATGTACTTGGAGCCTGAAAATCGTGATTACAGAAAAAACGATAATTTTTTCTTTAATTTTAAATCAGAGCAACAATATCAACAATGATTATATTTATTCCACCAATATCTATGTCGCTTGAGATAAAGGTATAGATAACAACGCATCCTAGATTTATGCCCTATTTGTAACAATAAACATATCCACTACCATTTTTGCCTTTTCCTCGTGCGTAGGAACATATCAAAGACATTTTTGCCCTATGCTCGTACACGAGAACAAATCGGCAAATTACTCACTATCATCACGCACCAAAATGGGAACTGAACAAATCGCCCAATCCCCACCCAGTTCTATGACATACTATTCATACAGCATATTTATAAAGTCTTTCAAGTTTTCAGCAATGTCAATTGTTGCATTTTCTTCATGATCAAAAAACACAATATGACCACTATTAACATTATAACATATATAATTTCCAAATGGATCTATTCCAAATGGCAATATATTTTTATCAAAATTCATCATCATTGCAGTGTCAAAACTATCTGCTTCTCGTTCTTCTGGATTAAATGATAAGATTGCACCTAACAACTTCTCATCAACCTTCACCATAAATTTTGTCTTTGAAGGTGTAGCTCCATTTGCCTTTTCAAGTAACTTTACTAAGTCTTCTGGAATTTTCACCCCATACTTATTTGATACATTTGCAATTGCACCATCAACTAAATCGATTTTATATTTCCATTCTATGCTCATCTTTCTGCCTCCTATCTGCTATCACTTCCGCCGCCCCAAATACTTCTACCTCCAGTATGGCGAGCAGCACTATGGTCGTACGCATTAACTAATTGCATTTTACCTGGTATTTCGCTATGGTGCCAAGTCAAACCACTAATTCTAGGTTCTCCATTTTTAATTTGCTCTAATTGTCTTGAATTAAATTTCTTTGCAAATTCAGGGTCTCTTTCTATTCGTTCCGCTAGTTTCTTTGTGCAATACTTCATCTGGTCATTATCAGAAGCCTTATACATATTTTCAGGTAGTTTACAGTTAAATTCCGATTTAAACACTGGAAAAACACCCTCTACCTTTTCGCCATTTAGCGTGAACACTCTTCTTGCAAACGTAACACCATTTACTTTTTCTCCCGCATGCCCCTCATTAATTGTAGGAATATGACGGGGTTTTACCCCCTCATTGTTACTATTCTGAAAGGCTTTTTCAAAGTTTGCGGCTTGGTTTGCTCTCGCATTTTCTGCTGTTTTTTCCAAGTTACTCACAAAAGATTCTAATCCCATTAGCAAACATCTCCTTTCTTGAACTCTTTCCATATATCAATGTATTTCTCTGGTTCATCTGTCAACTTTGCCTGTTCACGCACAACACATTCAATAACTTCATTTTTATATTCTTCTGGAAGCAAGTCCAAATAGGAATCTGCTTGTGATACAAATTTTTCTTCCCATTCCTCTATAGAAGTAGTATCTCCCAATTCTTCAATCATTTCATCATCGCAAACAATATCAAATATAGGTCTACTTACGCTTTCCAATGAATGATTTATTCTTCCATTAATAATTGATAGTGCCAATTTTTTAGTTTCTGTCTTCAAATCAGCACCAAGAATTATTTTAGACAGTTCAGATATATTCATATCTAGTTTTTCACCTTTTGCCTTATCTAATAAAGCTTTTAAGATATCGACTTTAGACGATAGTTTCATTGCATAACTAGTACTTTGTCTAGACATTCCACTGTCGTATGAATACACACCTTCTTCACCACGATATTTTTGAATTTTACATAAAACAGGTTCAACCCAATTATTCTGATATACAACAGCAACTCCTTTTGGAAGTTTAGCAATTTCATCAAGTTGCTCGTCTTTTAATCCTGCCGATTTACCTGCCATTCTTCTATCTTGCTCATCAGGAAGTCTCATAATTATCTTGGTATTTGTATTTCTGATAGCAGAAACATCTACAGCACTAGGTGACTGATCGACAATCAAGAATCCCTCACCATACGTACGCATCTCTGCTATAGCATTTGATATCATCTCAACAGATTTACCCGTCATGTTTGCGCCCTCCGAGTTTTGTTCTGTCGAAGTTCGTTTCAAGATATTGTGAGCCTCTTCCAGAATAGTTACATGCTTCAATGGAACATTCATGCTAACACTATTGGACATTCTGTACTCGCTCAATCGCATAATAAGAACACCCATAATCAACGCCTTTGTTTCTAATGAACCAATTCTGCTTAAATCAACAATAACTTTTTTATCGAACAATATTTCGTTGTCAATTTCCTGTGCCGAAAAAATTAATCCATTAAGTCCATTTGTAAGTGATTTTACTCTCGTCACAAGAGAACCCATATAATTGCTTTTTACTTCCTCTGAATAAGCAGATTTGTTAATTACATCCACCAACTCATCTAATAAATCTTGAAATGTTGGGAACAGCATTTCTGAATACAAATTTGTTGACTCAATCAAATCCCAACCACTCTTTTTGTATGCTTGCAATACAGCATCTTTTAAGACCGCAGGCATAGCAGCATACATTGGCCAACAAACATTAAAGATTTCTACAATTCTATCTGCATGCTCTAGAACATGAACTCCCTTCGGAAACTTAAAAGGATTAATTCTAAGCAATTCTGAATATGCAGGATTTGTTCCAAAAACTCTCACACTTGAGGATAATCCAAATACATTCTTGTATTCGCCTTTTGCGGGTTCTACAACCATAAAATTCACTCCCGCATTATCCAACTGTCTTATCAGTTCGTATACTGTGTTACTTTTACCAGAACCTGTTGATCCGGTTACGAATGCATGCATTGAAAGACTCTTGATATCAAGACGAACGTCATTAGGACATTCACTTCCCATATTAAAAACCTTACCAAGCTTAATAGAAGAGCCTTTATTCTCTGTATCATAAGTAACAACTTCTTTTCCAAAATCCGCATGTTCAATAACAGGAAGCCCACAAACAGACCTTCTAGGCAAGCCCATATGAATAGCTAATTCACTACCACTTACTAAAGAACAAGGTGTTACTTCAATATTTCCAACTGGACCTTCATACTTAAAGACAGGATGTATTAAATTAGTAACATATTGGCTAATCAATTCTGTTGTTTCTTTTTCTGCATTTCCCCATGAATTAATAGCTGCAATTTCAACGCCTGAATTTTCACCTCGCATAAGAGCCTTATATGTAGAAGCTGCTACTTCCGCTGCATATTGGTCATCTGAAAGGAAGTATGCCGCACACTCATACATTCCAAGGCTCTCAAACTCATCAATTCGTTTAAGTTGTTTATCAATTCGTTGAAGCGTTCCCTCAACAGCTTTATCATGCAAAGTAAGGGTCATTCCTTCAGTCATACCATTTGAGTATCCCTCTGTCTTTGTATTTCCATGGCTCATTCCTTCAGTAATACCTTCGCTCACTCCTGTTGACTTTGCGAGATTTCTTGATATCGATTCGTTTACTGTTTCTGAATCACTAACCGTCTTTGAAACAGCTGATCCAAGCATACCTGCTGCTCCAGACACAACACCTCCAACCACAAGGCTTGCACCACCAGTTACAGGAGCCAATGCAGCTCCTAAAATAGACGCAGCACTAGCAACTCCTTTTATAGTCTTTCCGGCTACACTTTCTTTTGATGTTCCATGCGTATAATTAGTACCAGAAGATGTAGTTGTACCATCTGTTTCCGTATTAGTTGTTGTGTTCGTTGTTGATTTATTTGTACTATCAGTTTCTGCAAAAGAAAAATTAACAGATTTATTACTTGTATAATTTACTTGCGTACTTGCAAATGCAGACATTTGTGTATATACATTTTCATAACCTCTTCTCAGCTCTTTAAGTTGTGAAGGTGTTGTTCCATTAGCAATAATAATTCCTGTATATTTTTTTCCTTGCATTGAAAGAACAAGTTTTTCAAGTCCCTGAACGAAACTTTGGTTTTTATCAATATTTGTCGCACGACTGTTGGCAACACATGATACTGCTGAAATACTATTATGCTTTAAATTAACAAGTTTTTCTTGTATTTCTTCAACAGTATAATCGTCTTGTATTTTGATACCCGGGAATTGTCCCTTCATTGCATTTTCTACTGTATCTTTTAAAGAACTTGTTGTTCTATCAGAATCAAGTGACCTTATTCCCATGTAAAAATCTGTTTTTGTTCCATTGCTGTCGATTATTACAAAAACTGCACTTTCTGTAGTAGCCAAAGAATTAAAAACACTGGCAAATTTATAAGTTGCAAATTCTTCTTGCTCATATACCATCTCTGTTATCTTGAAAAATCTAACATTGTCTCTGATATTTTTTTCTAATATTTCTCCAGATAGCGGAACAACAGGCATCGAAGATAATGTTCCAATATAATTTTTGAGAACTACATCATCTACAACTTGTAATGCAGCTTGATAACCGGAAGTTATGCTACCATACCTTATTTTTCCAAGGTCACCTTGTATATTGGCTACTTCTTCTTTATACTCTTCAATTTCGCCCATACATTATGCCTCCTTATCCGTAAGAATAATACCTACTCCAACAGCTGCGACAACTACTCCTCCAGCAATAAGCGCTCCTTGATGCACACATATACCAGCTACTGCTGCAGCCGCACCAACTGCAGTAACACCAATTCCTATTTGCTTTCTTGATATTGATGAATTTGGTTTATATGTTTCATTACTTCTAATATGCTCTGCTTTATTTCTATACAGATATTTGACCATATTTCTCAATAGATCCACACGTTCCTTAGAAAAATTACTTACAACCGCCACCATCTGACTGTTTAAATAAGCTTCATTCCACTCTGATGAGTTAAACTTCAATTCTTCCTCATCGTGCTCATCATACAAATCTGGGATTTTACCTATAGCAAAATCTAGCATCTCATCAAACTGCCTCATAGTTGGATCCACAAGCATCATGTCTTTCAACATAATTCGAACACGAACTTTCTTTCCTGACTCAACAGCCTCTCTAAACTCATTAGTTATTGCCATTCAAAACACCTACTTTCCGCTAATATTATCGCAATGCTTAATTATGCTCATTGCACTTTCTCTTATTGTTCTAATTTCACTCGTATCCATTTGATTTTTCGATACTATTTTTGAACAAGTCTCATTAATTTTCTTTTTATCAGAAAATATTGCATTCATTTCCATAACAACATCTCTGGTTCTTTTTATCACCACAGCCTGTTCTCTGTATTCCTTATCATTTTTGATGCCAGCAGGTTTTGGTGGATACATTTTATGGATTAGTCCCATTAAATGATTTATCCTTCTTTTACTAAAACTGTTTACCAATCCAACCAAAATATTATTTAAATCTTCTGTTGATTGGGAGAACACTTCGTCATCTTCTTCATTGCTTATCCATAACCCATTCAATCTGCTTTCTGCATAATGTAACATCTCATTAAATTGATTGAATGAAGTATCAACTAGTAAGCTGTCTTTCAACATAATACGGACACGCAGTAAATTTCCGTGTGAAACTGCCTCAACAAATTCTTTTGTTAATGCCATTGTTTCTGCCTCCCTTATATTTCAAGAATATTATTTACTTTTTCTTGAATATTTTCAAGCCAAGCTAATCTATCTTGTGTCTCTTTAATTCTTGCTTCAATATTTGCATTATCTTTTGCACAGGCTTCAAGTTCCTTTAATTTTTCTGATAAAACTGCATCAAGTTCATCAAACTTCTTTGCAAAAGCTTTTTTGATTGCGCGTGTTTGTTCTTTCGCATATTCAACCGCACTTGCGCTGTTTTCATACAAAAGTTCCTGAATTGGAGCAAAAAATCTTTGTGCTAACTCTGTACCGTCCACATATTCTTTATCTTCGTAAATATCCTTATAGTGTCCCTTCTCCTGTAACCACGTCCATGGCTTATACCATTTCTTGCTTGTATTCTCTACCCATTCTTCTCCAACCTTAACTCTTTCTGATCTAGTCATTTCACCTATTAATGAACTTGTATCAGAGATAATGTCTCCTTGCATCATTTCAAATGGATTTAATTCAACATTTCCAACTTTAATATCTTGAGCTAATTCTGCAATTTTTTTCTTGTATTCACCTAACAAATCTTCTGCATTTTTTTGTATATGATTAGATATTAAATTTTCAAGTTTTACTTGAACTTCAGCTTGCAATCCTTCAGCAAATTTTGCAAAAACCTGACATATGCTCTCCGCATCTCTTTTTGAAAGTTTTACATCAGTTGATGTTAACTGTTGTGTTATTTTTGCTTGCGCTCCTTCCATTACACTATCAGCCAATTTGCGAATTTCTTTATCATAATTTATTTTCTCAATTTGACCTTTAAATTTCTTAGCATCTTCTCCACTAGCAAGTTTTTTCTTTATAATTTCTATTTCTTCTAGGATTTCTTGCTGTTTATCTTGATTTGTAGCGATTTCTTGCTTAGTAGTTTCAAAAGAATGAGCACTTTCCAATTTCTTAATAAATGTATCTACAATATTCTTAATTTTAGCAGTCTTTGCATATTTTTGAACATACATCTTTATAGCAGCCTCAATAGAAATAATCCCGGAATGAATCAATGCTTGTTGTTTTTTATCTCCATTGGCTATAGCTTCAGCAAGCATATTTTCTACTTGTCCACGAGCAGATGGTGTTAATGGTGCTCTTTTTTCAAAGAACATTTCCTCGTTTTTGGTGAATTTTCTAGCCTTTGCCTTTGCCTCATCAACATCTTCCTCATCATCATCATCTGCTGCAATAGAGTCACATTCAGAAAGAATTGTTCTAATATTCAATGCTGTTAACGCAGAAGCCGGATAAATGTTCGGATTTTCAATTCCATTATCTTTCAAATAATCTCGAACTTTTGTTATAGCGCTTTCTACACTATCTTCACCTTTCTTAAAATCATCTAATTTATTCACTACGAAGATGAATCTATCTCTTGACTGTTTACCACCCACTTTCATACTATCTGCTACATGGCTTAATAAATTAAAATCGTCATTAACAGCCAACTGGGTTGCATTCATAATATAAAGCACAACAGTTTTTGATGATTCCGAAAGCATTCTATATGTAGCTGCTTTATGCTCAGGATCTCTTGAATTGTTTGGACCCGGAGTATCTACTAAAACAAGTGCTACATCATCTGCGGTTACAAACGGTATATTTCCCTCTGCATGTATTTTAGAAACGTCTGGATTTGAATTAAGCTGATCCATTATAGCATATGTTAATTCAGGATGAGTCTGGATTAAGTGTCCGTCTTTATCATATACTTTTGCCATAAAGTGCTCTGCATCATTATCCTTTATTTCTGTAATTGTTGCAGTACAAGCCTCCTGCTTTGCCGGCATTAGTCTTTGCTGTAACAATGAATTTATCAATGTAGATTTTCCAGCGCTCATTGTAGCAACAACATTAACTTCAAAATCACTGCTCTTTGCAAGATTAAAAGCCTTTATAACATCGGGTTGTCTCAATTCGTCAAATGGTCCATTTTGAATCTCATCAAAAACTTCCTGTATTGCATCTTCTTTATCTTTTACCTCTTTAGCCGGAATATGTTCAAGTTCAATATGAATATCTCTTTTTTCAGCATCCTCGACCATGCCAACCATATCCTCATAATCTGGGATTGTTCCATGAAATATTATTTTGAAATCTCTTGTACTACATTCTTCAAATAATAAGTCTGGTAATGTTTCTACCCATTCCTGTAATCGTCTATCTTCAAAATTAAGTTTACTGTTCTTTTTTAATGGCTCACCATCAATTTTGATTTCTGTTACAAGTTTATACGGATTGTATTTAATAAAAATTTCTCTCATTTCCCTTACCTCTCTTCATATAGTATTTTTTCTAATGACAACACTCCAGAATGCAAAAGTAATTGTTCGTTTTTATCTTCTGAGATTGCTATATCTTTGCAACCCTCTGGATAATAGTTATTAAATTGATACTTTTCCCTACTTAACTTACGATAAAACCCTTCAAGTTCATCCTGTTCATCATCATTAAGTAATTCGCCATAAAGACTCATCTTAGCCAAGTACCCAGCATATGCTGAAACTGGACAAACAAAAGGATCAACAAAACCAATATCAATTAAATCTTTCTTAACTTGTTCGAGCGTATCTACAACAGAATCTTCTTTTCTAAATCTATCTAACTTATTAACAACAAAGATGATTCTTCCTTTATAATTTTCAGAAACATATTCTAAGTGTCTTCTATCATCATCAGTTCCAATATTTTCACTATTCATTACATACATTAATGTGTCATATGTGGAATTAGAAATTGCTTGCTCACTTATCTCTTGATGAACTTTATCTTGCGAAGAATTCACCCCTGGTGTATCAATAAAGCATACTGCCACTCCTGTATCAGCAATAGAACGAAATCTTGTGCCAACATAAATTTCATTAGATTGATTACCATCATTATCTTCCATAAGGACTTCATAACTTGCATCAAGTTCTAGTTCATAATCATATTCATAGGATAATGTATCTTCAAAAGCTTTATTAAATAGATAATGCGTTTTTGCTGTACATGCATCATTTTGTGTCTTATTGACTTTTTTTCCAATTAAAGAATTAAGTAATGTTGATTTACCGGCACTCATATTAGCCGTAATCAAAATTCTCTTTTCTTTACTTTCAATAAATCTCCTATTCCTAGTAATACACTCTTTTATATAATCCGTCTGATCAAGCGTCTCACACTCTGATGTCTTGCCTACAACATAGGAAAACAACTCTTCAAGTTTTTTCCAATAACGCTTGCTATAGATTTCCAATATTTCAGCATATATTTTTTCGGATTTTTCAAGATTCAAGTAAGAGCATATAAATATAACATCTACCAATAAGCAATATCTGTATGAGAAAAACTTGAATTTTTTCATTTTCCACGATAGTATGCCCTTCGATATTTTCTTTAACTCTTCATCCTTATAATCATATTTTTCGGGATTTTCTAGCATTTTATTCTTATACAATTCCAACATACTCTTTGCATACAAATCATTCCCCGAATACTTCCTCACAAAATATTCCAACGTATTGATGTATCTTTTTTTATAATCTTCATTTTCAGCAAGCACAGGATGTTTGAGAACATACTGTGCTGCCCTAAGTATTTCTGTTTGCATCTACTTCCTCCTCAGCTGTCAATCAATTCAACTAAATTTCCTTGACTTCTTATCCACATGTCTATTCCTTTTCCAAAAACCTCTGCTTCTACCAGATAACCTTTTTCCTCAACACTTAGTATTTTAGCAGTAGGGAGTCTATCTAAAATTGCATCAATATCATTACCTAAATACCAAAATTTAATTTTCTCTATTTTGCCCCCAATCATAAATTGAATTCTTTTTCTAAATTCTCCCTCTTCAAATCTACTACTGTATGGTATGTGAAAATGTTCTTCACATTTATTTATCTCTTTTATTCTATCAACTCTATAAATGGTCGGAAACGAATCATTAATTACATCAAAATCTTTCTTTACTTCTGCATCATCAATGAATGCCGTGAGATAAAAATAATATTCTGAAAACATAATAGCTACTGGCTTAACTTTTCGATGTACTACTTTTTTGTCCTTCGTTCTCTCATAATCAATCTCAATAAACATGCAATTCCTAATAGCCTGTCCTATATCCCACATTCTATCTAGAAAATCTGACTGATGTCTTGGCTCAACATAGTGAAATTCTTCATTCGCTATCAAGTCCTTAACCAATTTCTGATTTTTTTCTGGAACACAACAGGAGATAAGCTTATCTAGTACAGACACCATCTCTTCTTTCTTGAATGCTCTGCTGTCCAACAATATTTTACAAATAGCAAGAATTTCGCTGTTTGATAGTTTAAGTTGATATATTTGTTCAAGCCTATATCCTTTTTCTATCCTATCATATACAACAGAATTAACTATTCCAGTATTTGTCATATCAGTTTCTAAAAAGTTACGGATATCATCTATATCTCTTTGAATAGTTCTTTCATTCACGCCATACTGTTGTGCTTCTTCAGCTTTATTCACTGAATAACCACCTAAAAGTTTTGTATAAATTCCTAGTGTTCTATCAACCTTTCCATTATCCATGGCTTCACTCCTGTTCTATGTGATAAACACAGTCTATCAAATTAGTATGACAGAAACTGTCACTCTGAATTATTTTGAGTGGTTTTTCTCCAATTTTTATATTCGCCGGTGGTTACCCTTCCATCTGTAGGTCTTTCTGCGTCCTCTGGAATCGCCCACGATCTACCAAACTTTACTGCTCCTGGAATTAGTCCCTCAGCACACATAATTTGCACTCTACGTGTCGTAACATTCCACTTTTCAGCTATTTCATTTACTTCAAAATATCCGTTTATCATTTTATATACCTCACTAAAATAAAAAACGCACTGTTGCTTAACACAAAATTAAGCTAACAATGCTATAAACGTGCAACTGGCTATCATTTTAAAGACCCTATAGTTTTGCGTCACAATCTTTCAATTGCTTTGCCTAATTAGTATGTAATTCACGTATAAAACAATTATATTCTCTCAACCGAATTTTGTCAATGTGTAATTGTGCATTTTGCCTTTTTTCAACTCCAATTGCGCGATATAATATGCATTTTAAACAAACACTCATAAAAGACTATACCGGACGAAACCTGTTTACAAAAGCCACATCCAATCCCTTCTAGATGGATATTTTCTGTCATCACATGCAACTAATATTTTATTATTTCCAAGACCTTTCAACGGCAAAATGCCGTCTGGCATCTTACCAAACGGCATCATAAATAAATCATAAATTCAAACAACTAATTGTATTTTTCCACTAATTCATTCCATTTTCCCTGAAAATGTTCCACACTCTTATTCCCAGTAATATCCTCTTCTGAAAGCACAGCCGCCAGCTTAGACCATCTACTTCTTGACTGTTCTCTCTGATATCTGACCACATTACCAGCTACATACTTAACATCTTTCAGTGCAACATCTCTGTCTGTATAAGAATGACGATTAGGTCTCTTGATTACAACATCCCCTACCTGAATATTCTTCGCATACTTTTCATCTGCTGCAATCATATTAAGAAACAAGCTATCTACAGAGAATTGAGATACAGTCATCGTTTCATATTTCTCTGAGCAACCAACTTCAATCAGAGCAAAAAATTTCTCCACGTCAGTTAGCTTGCCAAGAAAAGTATCAAACAACCTTTCCACGTTGATGTCCATAATCTCATTTCTAAGATCAGGTTCTTCGTTGTTTTTGTCTTCAAAAGCATCACCTTCGAGTCCATCCTCGTCCATTAACTGATCAACTGACATTCTGCCATCCAGATAATCCATAACCGCCTTGATATCTCTTACTGAAATCTCTTCTCTTACCTCATGAATCATCTCTGGTGTCACTTCGTAAATATCAATCTGCTTTGTTTTAGCTAGTTTTCTTCTTGTGCTAAGAATAAGGTTGAATTTTTTCTCCACGTCCTTGGTTATGCCATGAATTCCAGCATAAGTAAGAACTACTGCCTCAGATGATAAATGTTTCAAAAATGTTGTGAACTGATACTGCTTCTCTCCATCTTCTAAGTGATCAGAATCATTAAAGCTCAGCAGATTACCAGCAATAACAATCTTGAAGTTACTGATAAAGTCCTCTCTATCCTGACCAAAATCGTGTTTAAATAAACAATGTTTTCCTGCTGTCTTTTCCATCTCATCAATCGCCATTGTAAGCACCCTCTGATGAAGTTCTAACTTCTCTGCATCTGTAAGCTCCACGCTGTAATCAATACCATCTGCTGCTGGTACGTTATCTCTGATTGCTCTAAGGATTGCAATAACCCTAGTCATATAATCAGATAATGTTTCAATGTTACTGTTAAAAGAGAATGTTGTACGCATAATTCTTTTCCTCCTGCGACTTGTAAATTTGTCTTGGGAGGAAGCGCACACATCCTCTGGGTATTAAATTGGCATAAAAGAAAAGGCCTCCCTCCCGGTTGCATACCAGGAAGAAAAGCCTTCAATTTCTGTATTATATTGTTGCAAAAAAATAAGACGAGAAAAACGCCCAGTTCTTCACTGGTATTGTTTTTCACGCCTCTGTTGGGTCATGCCCGTGTATCGTGATGAGCACTAATTCAATTGTGTGTTTGCAGCTGCTTAGATATAATATCTGTCTCCAACAGCATGCTCTAATAACTGTTTTTCTGTGTACTTCTTTAAACATAATGCTCGCTTACAATGAGTACACTTAATGATGATATTAGGTAAAACCGGAGTGTCATCATTACCAGTAAGCTGATAAGACATGTGTAAGCTCTTCTTACAATTCTTGCAATAAAATGTGATCTCTTGCATCAGAATTCACCTCCAAAAAAGATAAAAAATAATGTTCATCTTCATCGAGAAAAAAGGGAATTGTCATTCTCGTGCAAATGTAGCCATAGCCGTTTGATCCAGCGGCTAATGAAGCAGGTTTTCCGATAGACACCGAGCCCATGTCCCCCACTGCAGAATACTCTAGCTGATCCCATATGTTTTTCATTGCCCAAACATATGTTCTGTATGTATAATACTCTGCTGTGAAGAATTTTTCAAGCATAATTTTCGTGTCTTCCCTCTCAAGTTCTCTCGAATAAAGATTTTATGCACCTTTCAGTGCAAAAATAAATTTATAAATCTAATGTCTTTAGAAGACATTGATTGGCAACAAAAAAAACGGAGCAAACAAGATAGAAGTAATCTGTACTTCTCATCTCATCTGCCCCGACTATGTGGTAGCTTATAGCTCCTATTTGCTCAGGTGGCAATTGTATTAACTTGCATATTCACGAATTCTGGCTTTATAGCCTTTCATGTTATTATAATCCCAAAGGACCATATTATGGCACTTGTCACATGGCTGTGACTGTTTCCCAGTGCAGCCAAAGGAATACGATTTCCCTTTATTACAATATGGGCAAGAAATCGTTCCTGTCGGCTTCAGTTTACTTAATATAACTAATTCTTCATTCAAATAATCCTACCCCCTTAATTTACAGCTTTGCTTGCATAGAAAACTGTGCTTGTCTTCTGAAAAAGTCTAAAGTTCTAATCCATGCAATATGGAAAACTATCTTTAATGCATGCGCCCCTTTTAATCCCTCTTGCTCCAAACAACCAACGTAGAGTCGTTGCAAATTATGCTTGCGATCATCAGTCATGGAAATCCCAAGATTAGTTCTAAGGGACGAATCATATCTCATATCCAATAATCTCTTCATAAAAGTACGATATTCTGTGACCAAGACAATCTGAGAAGCATCTGCCACTTCAAGCAAGTATCTCTTCTTCATCTCATCTGCATCGTCGCCAAATAATCTCACAAACTCCGCTTTGATTTCATCGCTGCTTAATTCATCTGCAATTGCATTCTTAATATTAAATGCTGGATATAAAACATCAAAGCCATATCCGTTCCATCGCAATACCTCAATTGCTTTCTGCAATGTGTTCCATCTCATTTTACTGTATAAAAGCGGAATCATATTCGGGATACTATCCAAAAATCTTTGATATACATTTCCTGCTACATTATTGCACTCAATGATCTGCATAAAATCAACATCATTATATTGGCAAGGGGTCTGCCCCACATTCAGTTTTTCAATCAAAATATCTTCCAGAATGCTTGGACAGGTATATTTTCTAGCATACAAATGTTTGTCCGCTAACTTATTGGTTTTGTCACACATAAAGTAATGAGAACCAATGATTGAATTCAAGGTAACATCCGAGTCCACATAAATCTGCTTTGTTTCAGCGATAAATTCATCGAACATTTCCTCGTCTACTTCCGATTCATCAATAAAATTATCTGTTATGTATGTTGTAAATACTTCATCCAATCTTCCAGCTACAATAAAGGTACTCTTTCCATACCCTTGTGCATTCAATTTCTTTACAACATCCAACATATAATCATCTTTATTATTGATTTTTGTATGGTATAGAATCAAATCCGGCTTGCGATTCTGAACCGACTCCTGAACTCTATTAAATACAACCTCATTTATTCTCGCAGCATCTTTCTGTCCCTGATTAATTCCCACACTGTCAGAGAGAATCACCTCTCTCTCATACGAGATCTTGTTTGATTTCAAGAAGAATTCCGCACTCTTTACTATAGGCTCGATTGTATAGAATTCACCTTTTCTTTGCTTTGACTTATTTCCAAAAACGTGGCTGAGATACAACAATGTAGATGAATCCTCTGTGTTTCCAGAATAATCAATTTCTTCTCCAACTTGTCCGTTCTGAGAATATTCTGCATTATATTTTGCTAGATCTGCCATCAATTCTTCATACAACTGCTCAACCATATCCGAATAATCAAATCCTACTAACATCGTATTAACATCTTCACTACTGATATTAAACTGGTCATCGTCATAATCCCGAACAAGCTGCTTGATAATGTAGTTTGTATCTTCAATAGCAAGTTTATCAATTGATTTGCTACTTCCATAGAATCCCATCAGTGCATCTTTTGTTAATTTCTCTATTGATGAAGCAAGAATCTCATTGATTTTTCTTATTCCAAGTCCAAAAGTCTTGTCATAATTCATCTCAAGTCTTTTTACAACTGCGCCTCTACACCTTTCACATAATTCTTCAATATCTTCTATACTCTTACAGTTTTCCTTAACTGTAACAATATACTCTTCAACTGCCTCAATAATAAGTCCCTTAATACTATATCTGATTTCTTCCTCATTCTTCAGCACTGTCTTCACTCTAAAGTCATACCCATCCTGAATAAAAACTCTAGCTGAGTTGATGTGGTAAAGAATAGAACATGCTGTTGTTTCTCTAAGGCTTGTCAATGCCGGAACAAAATTTTTCAAAGCTTCCGGAGATAACACAGCACTCAATATAAACCTTGTTTTTCCGGATCCAGTACACCCAACATTCAAAATTTCAAAAGGATCTTCTTCCTTCTTAATTATCGAATACTCGTCGTTTAGAAAATCTTCATATTTCTCTGGATATAACACCTTCGTTACCAGCTCTATTGATAATGTCTGATACTTTAACACTGAACTATGATAGCCACACTTTTCTGCATCCGTGTTAATTGTTCTCATTTTCTTCAGAAGATCAAATGATAAATCTGAATGTAGCAATTCCTCAACCTCTGAACTTACCCTTCTTGCTGCCATAACTGTAATGTTCTTCTCATTACCTATCGTCACTTTATTCTGCTTACCATCCTTGGAATAAGACAGCTTGTAATTACCGCCATCAAGAATCATATTAACTTTATATTCCGTCATTTCGCTCTTCCCTCCGTTTTTTTATTTCTTTCAGGAATAATTCAATTGCTTTATTCTTTTTATAATATACTCTCACCCTTTTCTTTTGTCAATAGTTTTAAGAATATTTTTTCATTTTTATTCTCAATCCACTCTCTTCGCCATTGTTTTATCTGTTTTTAAGAATAGGCTTTGCAAATTATTCCTACATATAAAAAAGAGTGTACCATTTTACAACAGCACACTCCCCACTAACTTTTTTCAGGTTCAATCCTTACTCCGTCTTTAAATACATCTGCACCCCACCATACACAACCGCCAGGTTCAGATTCTCCACCTCATCTGGTGTCACCCACACGGTAAAGCTTGTTGCAATACCATCATGCTCCGTAACCTTATTCCCTGCATTATCATATACTTCAGCCACATACACGTTCTCTGCATATAAGGTTAAAAGCTCTGTTGCGGGATCAAGTGCAAACACGTTCACGATGTCACCTTTTCTTAAGCTACCATTTACAACATCAGCAAAGTTCTGCGCATCAAAGGATGTTACTTCATAACCACTTAAGTACTTATCCATCACTTCATCCTTGCCTGCAAGGTTATCTGTTAGAACCATCTGAGACTTCTTCATGGAATCCTCAATATAAAATCCATCCTTAGACAAATCACCTAATGACTTCACCGCATTCTCCGGAACTGTGGATAGGCTACAATAAATTGGACAGATATTTTAAGGTCATGTAAAATAGAAGCTAGAAAAGGAGTAATGATCATGACCGAAAAAAGAAAGCCCCGTTCTTATACGGATGAATTTAAACAGCAGTTAGTTCAGCTGTATCATAATGGAAAAAGAAAATGTGATATCTGTCGTGAATACGATATTGCCACCTCATTGCTGGATAAATGGCTCAAGCAGTCTGCCACCTCTGGTTCTTTCCACGAGAAAGATAACCGTTCCACAGAACAGCAAGAATTAATTGAACTGCGTAAACGAAATAAACAATTGGAGATGGAGAACGACATTTTAAAACAAGCAGCGCTGATTTTAGGACGAAAGTAAATGTGATTAAGGCAAATGCTCACAAATACTCTGTATCAGCAATGTGTAAAGTCCTAAACAACCCTAGAAGTTCCTATTATTATGAAGCAACGCAGAAACAACCAGAAGATAGTCTGGCAGCTGAAATCCGTGAGATATTCCGGCAGAGCCGGAATAATTATGGTACTCGGAAAATCAAAGTGGAGCTTTCCAAAAAAGACCTCAGGGTTTCCCGTAGGCGCATTGGGAGAATCATGAAGCAAGAGGGGCTTGTATCCTCCTATACCGTAGCACAATACAAACCACATGTGGATAAATGCAATGAATCCAAAGTGCAAAACATAGTAAACCGGGATTTCTCCGATCAGCCGCAATATAACGTTGTAGTCAGCGATTTGACCTATGTACGGGTAGGAAACAGCTGGAATTACATCTGTGTGCTTGTTGATCTGTTCAACCGGGAAATCATTGGTTACAGTGCTGGCAAGAACAAAGATGCCAAGCTGGTTAGTAAAGCTTTTTCCAGAGTCAATGTAAATCTGGAAAAAATACAGATTTTCCACACCGACCGTGGGAATGAGTTTAAAAATAAAACTCTGGATGAAACGCTTGAAACATTTCACATTCGCCGCTCTCTGAGCATGAAAGGGTGTCCTTATGACAATGCGGTAGCAGAGGCTACATTTAAAATCATTAAGACCGAATTTGTGAAAGGTCAGGAATATGAGACGCTAGAGCAGTTACAGTACGAATTGGCTGATTATGTAAACTGGTTTAATAACCATAGGATTCATTCCTCACTTGGTTATTTGACCCCCAAAGAGTATCGACTTACTAACCTTAAAAAAGTTGTCTAAAAAAGTGTTGACAATCCACCATGATCTCCGGCATAATTAAGTAAGTCCTCCATCTCGGTTCCGTGATACTCATGCCATCCTGCATATAAAGCCAGCTTTGCTTGGTTATTAAGCGAACCATCTTTCAGAAGCATATCAATGGACTTCTTTCTGTTTACACTGATTCTCTCAGGTGTAATCTCACCCTTAATCGCATTCTGACTTTCAGCAGCCTTGCAATCGTTAAATAACTTTTCAAAGAATCTGCTCTTGCATAAGAACTCTGATATTCTCCTTCTGCCATTTGCGACAGTAAGCTGATGAGACTTATCTGCATCTTTCTTATAAAAACTGTCGCGGCAACCACCTACCTTGCTTCGATCTCTTTCTCCTGGAAGTACATCTGACACGTTATGAAGAAAGATATCCTCTCTGACATCCTTGCCAATAATACGAGCAGTATCGATCCGAACAGTAGGTTCCGCCATAGCTGCAATGATCTTCTCTGATTTCAGCTTCATAATCTGCTTCTCAAGATTTTCCTTTTCTGCCTTAAGCGCCACCACTTCATTTTTCAGTTCCATATTTTTCTTCTTACATTCCGTAAACTGCGGATTCTCCACTTTGTTAGGAACCTTGGCAATCTGAGGATTATCACCTTTTCTACCACCAGGTGCTGGGGCTGGACCCGTAAATAGAACAGCTGCATCTGTTCCAAATAACTTGCACAATCCCTCAACTACTCCTCTAAATTCTTCATAATCGATGCTTACCTTGTCATCCTTTGAAATCACCATTGGAATCTGTCCATCTAAAGCTTGCTTTGTTTTTTCAATAACTGTTGACTTCCCATAATAAGATTCCAGTTTCTTAGAAAGATTAGATTTCGTTAGCGATTCATTGCCAATACTCTGGTAAACACCAATATATTTTGGAAGGCTTTTAATTTTCTCAATCAATATAACCATCTCCTTTCCTTGCCCTCTAATATGTACTTGGAGCCTAAAAATCGTGATTACAGAAAATAGGGCAAAAAAAATAGTCCAACCGACTGGAATTTCTTCCAGCCAATCAGACTAAGTCCCAAACAAATATTTCTTTCAATTTCACCAGATTCCAAAGCTCTGGACTTTTGAATCCCTTGTATTTCCTACACTCCATCCAATCATACTTTTTTCCGGTCAACCATAACGCTACACTGGTAAAGAGAATAACAGGATACGCCTATAGTTGCATGAACTATCGGCAGAAAATACCGTACTCCTATGTCGTCCGCGTAAGGTTTCCACCCTAATACCCAAGCAGAACCTTTGATCAACTTGACCAAAAGTTGTCACTCATATGTTGACTGCATGAACCCGCAGCTGTGCTTGAAGGCAAAAAGAGAAGGCCCTCACTCCCAAGCAATAATGCCTGACAATAAGAGCCTTCCGCTACAGGACAAGCTTAGCACAACTGCCCCTACAGTAAACATATGAATATTTTCTTTATTCGTCCCAATCTTCCTCATCAAACTCATCTGTTTCTTCAACTGCAAAAGCAACGTCAATATAATCTAAGTCGTCATTCTTTTCATCATACGTTTCCTTTGATATTACAATTTGAAATGGATCTTCATAGAGAATCTCTGTTTCATCAATATCAAATCGTTTATAGCATAATGAATACCTTTCTTCAGAAGTTTCTTCCAAGATGAAAGATACCTCCGCTAAATCATCGACTTCCTCATAGAATTCCGACATCTGATATAAACATACGTGATTCTTTTTATCCGCAATGTAAATCTCTGGCTGCGGAATATCGCTAAGTGTTCCAAGCAAAGGAATCAACTCTTAAAGATCTGGGTCATTTGATTTAGATAGTTCTTCTAATAACTTTTCATTTCCAATATCAGGAGAAAGATTAAGTTTTAATGCCATTATCATCATCATAGCACACATATATCCACCTTTTGATTCTCCCGTAGTATTATCAATACATTCAACTCTAATGTACTGTGATTCCATATTCTACACCTTCCACTACAAGACAACCTTTGGTCAAGTTGACCAAAAGTTTCTATTCTTCATCTTCACAACGCTTGATAACTCTTTTTATCTTATCAATCGGATAAGGGGCGTTTTCAGCTGTGTGATATTCTACTCTATCAACCTCAACGACTACTTCCTTATTATTATATCCCACTGGAACCATTACCGTATCTCCTGCCTCAATCTTGTCATCATCAGTCAAATAGCAATACGTCTTTTCTGAATCAAACTCAACGTAGCAAAAAATCAATTCATCTTTTTTGCGAATTCTTTTACTATAAACTGCTGGATCAAGAATTTCTCCAATTCCATAGAACAGCATAAATTCGCGAATACTATCCGCTACTTCAGCAAAATCATAAGGCAAACCGTTTTTGTCAAATGTTCCCGTAAGAACCTTTCTGCCAGCTCTCTTATACTGGATTTCAATTTCATAATCTTTAGTCTCTAAGGAATTAAATAATGCATCATCGTCATTTCCCTCGGTGAATGTAAATAATTCTTCCTCTTCCATTCCTTCCAAAAGTGACGAAATACCGCCTTCTATCTCATATTCTCGTTTTATCTTACATCCGCTTCCAACATTCTGAATATGAGTTAATGTCTCAGTAGCACGGTCGATTACAATATTCTCACTATAGTCCCATGTAACATACTCATATGTAGCATCTTCTGGCAAGGCACCAGGCTTTATTTTTGTCACTCGATGATAATTAATCTTTAATGATTCAATCTGATCCGGTGATTCCTGTCCATCAAACATAAACAAACCAGGCTTTTCTAATAGTGTTCTAAAATCTTCTGATATATCTATCAGTTTATCAACTATAGGACATAGAGAACCTCTGAACAAAAATTCTTTTCCCTCTGCATTTGTAAGAACTAATTCCCATGAACCTACATCTGTTGCAAACGCAGCTTCAAATTCATTTGAAAAGTATTCTTCCAATAAAGAAAGCATTTTTGTTGCTGTCGCTATGTCAATCCTATAGTTTTTACTATCAATCTTTCTATATTTACTTCCATCGCCAAAACAATAATCAGAATAATATATTCTCCCATCAGATGTAATTGTAAGGTGTTGCTCAACTTCATCCGATTCTTCTGGACATGGACCATATCCAAGACAATTAGCAACAAGTCTCATCTTTCTGATGCTACCAGAAAACAAAAATCCCTCATCTTCTGATTCAGCTGTTATTCTTTCCAGTCTTCCAAATGCAGTAATGAACCATGCTCTATTAGCCGCATCTGTAATAGATTCTCCTAGACCAGCCCAGTGATTGAAATATCTCCATTTTGAAAAAATAGCAGATCCCAATAGTTGAACATCATCAATCGTATCTATTACCTTATCTAACTCCTGCCAATCATTAAAAACATTGTTATCCGGAAACGCCTTTATGATAGCTTCACCACAGTCCATCTTGAATTCAAAAGAGAAACAATCGTCTGCAAATGATTGATCATCTACTATATCCATATCCTTGGTATTGTTATTACGGAGTGCATCAAACCATTTCATTGAAAAATCATGTATCTTACTCACAAAGACATCCTCCTTCCAAACAATTACTCTTTATAAATCACATTATTAACATCGAAGTAAACCCAGTCACCTTCATTGATATCCTTCTCATAGAGTTTCGCATCAGAAATCTCCATAACAATTTCCTCGTGGTCATCACCACAAAGAACAACCCTATCCATCATGATGTAATCAGCAGGACGTTCTTCACAACCATAATCTGGTTCCTGGATTTTTAAGACTAATAACTTCATTTTTTCCTCTTAAATACATCATCAATAAAGGTGTCAAAGAACTCCGTCTCTGCTACACCTTGCCAGAATGCATTTTTCTTTTCCTTCTTAATTTTTCTGCGCAAGCCAAAATCATCCTTCAATTCATTTACACGCTGCATAGTACTTTCATTTAATGCAAACTCCATTAAATAAATATCTTCTGAATCGAATCGCACTCCTGCGTCAAGGGCCATGTTCACAAGCCTTGATGAAGCACTCATATTAAATAAGTTGTTAGCATACCATGCTACATCATTATGATTCCCAAAATCAGAAAGACGAGAAACATAACTCGCTCTCGTACTCTCTGACCATTCATCAAAATGCGATACATATTCTTGCCAGCTTAATGGTGTCATATCGTTATCCTTTACTTTTCTAATGTCTTTTCAAGTTGATTCAATAGTTTTACCCATTTTATTGAAATCCACACTAAATAGCGAAAAGTGAAAAGCCCAAACTATTACCTTTCTGCTTGTGTTCTTCTTTATATTCGATAAATCTATTCTAAAAAAACGTGATGCTTAAATCACAAAAATCTTACAGCTTAAATCTAATATGTAATTTAACCAATCATTCATAGCCTCATTATTCCATTCTTCATACTGACTGAATCTTGTATTTATATCATACTCTGAATCAATATACACATCTCTTTTTATTTCATATTTCTTATTTTTAACACGATCTCCATTTTCTTTTAAGGTTAAGATCGTCAAATTTTTCAATTCATTAACGTCATCCAAGCCATCTGGTATTGTATCTCCATCTTGTGGAGACTGCGAAAAAATATGCTCAATTGAAACATCTTCGAAATTTATTATTTTCCCCTTCTCAGCTTTTGGTTTTCCTTCAGCATTATCATCATACCATTTATGATATTCATTTAAAGTCGCAAAAAGATACTTTATTAATTTATTATTTCCTCTCTCAACATACTTCATAGACTTTAGTTTCTCTTTAAACACATCATCTCCAGCACTTTCATTAATTAATGGCCGTAGTTGTGCAGTCAAACTACTTATCCTATACGCTCCAGGATTTTCTCTTATTTTAAGCGCTTCTTTCATAAAAATATTACCTAGCTTTTGATGTTTATTATTACATACTCCCTTGTATCTAAACATAAACTTTTCCAATACTTGCACAATGTCATTAAACTTATCATGAGAAAGTTTTGTTGATGCAATTAATAAAGCTAATGTTATATCATAATCAAGATAACTAATTAGGTTTTTTAATCTATTTCTATCCCATAAAGTAATCGGTTGCATATCTTCATATGGCCATTCACCTGATTCAATTGAGTAAAATTTTAAACTCGCTTCATGAATAATATCTACACACATATTTACATTGTTAATTTCTTCATCTGTATACTCTGGTTTACGTTCTTCAACACCAAATATTTTTTCAATATAATCATCAAAAAGAGAGTTAGTTCCGGCCCTTTTCCCCATTACAGACATATAATAATATCTTAGGAATCTATCAATAGCCTTATTTTCGCCCGAAAGTATTTCATCCCATTTTCTTAACAGCGCCTCTTCATCAAATGTACTATCATCTTTTGCCACAATCTCTAGTGTTTTAGATTTCAACAAATCGCCCACTGTTAATCCCATTCCTCTATCATTCAAAACTTGAAACAATGCATATGCGTCCTTTTTGGTCTTTGCATCAATAAAGATAACCGTACAACTTCTGTCTATTACTTCTTCTATAGCGGCTAACATATTCAATTTTTCAGACACATCATCACTTTGACTAACATTCTCAGCAACAAAGCGTCTGATTTTATCATATGCTTTCTTAAGTTTTTTGTGAGAATCTCTATTTTCAGGTATTGTTTCGCCCCTTATTATTGCTTCATAACATTCTTTATCTGCATCAGATACTGTAAGATGTCTAACTTTGACTGGTTTTCTGTTTATCTCGTCATCATAAACAAAATACTTTCTTTCAATTTTAGTCATTCTAACGCTTATTAGTTCTAAGAGTTCTTCATCTTGTATGTCATCTTTTATTTGACGGTACGAATAATATATTGCAGTTACTAGAAGCATTGTTGTCGTTATTCTCTGTTGACCATCAACTATTTCTCTCTGCTGTCGATTGGATCCTTCAACAATTTTCTCAACACAAACAATCCCACCAAAAAAATGATCTTTATCATTTTGATTAATTAATTTTGATATGTCCTCAATAAAATCTTCAACTTGTTCATCGTCCCACGCATAATATCTTTGATACTTAGGAATGTCAAATAAAACATTTCGTTCAAATAGTTTTCCTATTTCCACATATGATGGAGTAATATCCATTTTATCTTTCTCCTTTGCAATTAAAAATTCAAGTATATTTTACTCTCTAATTTTTCAGCCTTTATCCATGCAAGAATTTCTTCATTTAAGTTTAAAATCGTTGCCTTTCCTTCGCTTACAAGTTTCAAAAAAGCCAAAATTTCAGAATCTTTGTCTAAATCCAAATCTTCAAGAATTTTATCAGCCTCTGCAATGCCTTGTTTCAGATAATTATAATTCTCTTCTGAGGTATTCCATGTCACTGCTTTCTTTATCTTATTAGTTGCATAAGTCGCCTTATTCTCATCAGGTAATATTCCTTTTACAGTTTCAATAAGTCCAAGAATATTAGATGTACTTTTTGTATAGTATTCGCTCCATTCTTGTCCCATAACTGCATATAATTTTTTAGACTCAGATGAAACAAATTGCGTCGTAGCATTATTGGCAGCCCCTGCTTGAACAACTTTGTCGCAAGAAGCCAAAAAGCTCTTAAATCCACTTAACACATTAGTTGATGGAACAAATTCAGAATTGTCTACTGCAAGTTTCAATTCATTAACCATTTGTTGAAGGCTAACTATTAACTGTTTAAAGTTATAATCAGCCGTTGCTTGCTTTTTGTTGTCAGCAGATGCTGTTTCTAACTCATGTACAGTTTTCATGTCAATTATATATTCGTTTAATGTATCAATTAACATCCTAGTCCCTCCAATCCAGCAATAATCGCAGAACAATTGCTAATAATTGTTTTCTCATTCTCAAATACATTATCTGTACCAGATGCAGTAGTACCACTGCCAAATTTTGCTTGTCGTACATCAACTTCTGATTTTATCTTACTCATATCAGCTACAACCTTTTTGAGCAGTTGATCCAGTTTCTCTACCTTTCTGATTGGATCTTGAGAAAATGCAAGAATACATTCTATCGCTGTATCTGTTTTTTGTGCATTCACAATTTCTTTAATTGCCTTACTAGTTGAGGTTGAATATTTTTTTACATCATCAAACAATTCCTGATCATACTTCCCTGGAAATTTTCCATCCTCAGCCGTTCTATAAAACTCTACTATTTTTTCCACCATATCTTCGATATCTTCATCATCTATATCAGTAGTTCCAAAGTTATCTTCTATAGTTTTCATTAATTCAGCAGCCTTAGCAAGTTCATCTTCTTGTATCTTATCTAAACGATCCAATATTGTTCTCAGATAATCTCTTGCATCTCTACGTGGTTTCACCGGATCTACTAAATCAAGTGTTTCCGTATCAACAAATAATTTTTCATTTTTAACAGTTCTAACCATTGCATCAAATTTCTCTCTATCCAAGAAAACCTGTGCATGACTCTCTCCCTGTATAACGTTACAATACTGTATAACAGTATCTCTGTTTATTTTGTCATTTTCACCTCGCGCAATAATTCCAAGTAGCTGATTCCATGCTGTGGAATGAGAATTCACGCCTAATCCTCTAATACCATTATCTATGATATGTTCAGGTTTTAAGCCATCAAGCGTAGTTGCTTTTATTGATCCAAAAAGGATAACTCGATAGAATTCAGCCATCATAGCACATTTGAAATAGTCAATTTCTCCATCTTCAAATGTTGTAATTGCTTCTATTAATGGTTTCTTTATTTTTTCTGTCCAAAGCTGAACTTTGTAAACCCTCTTATCAGCTCCATCAAAATTCCAGCTACGTTTTCCTAAAACATTCCACTCTAAAAATGCTTCTACTACACCCTGAGTTTCTCTATCAGCAGGAAGTTTATAAAACATTTGATCTGCACCACGCTTCTGACGATCAAAGCCAACTAATCTATCTTTAACCTTTTTAATCTTATCAATATTATCCATTGATACACCTTCAGCCTGCCAATCAATTGCAGAATAAAGATAACTGCACATATCCTCTCTTGCTTTTGAAATAAGCACAACATTTCCAGTCGTTGCACCAACGTTAATTGTCCCTCCTGCAATCCAGTTTTCAATTACTTGAAGGCTATCATTTAATTGTGCTCTTTCTTCTTGCAATTTTTTCTCTGCTGCAATCTGAGCCGGTGTTTTAACTACAGTACCCGGAGTCCCACCCTGATTAACTGGTTGTGTTGTTGGTGGCTTTACTTCAGGTTTTCCTGTTACCTTCTTTCCATTGATAAGCGGAAATCCCATATCTTGATATACATTTGTTGATAATCCTGCAACATAAGTCACACCATTGCTTTCATATGTATTAGTTGTAGCATCTCCCCATACACACATGAAAAGATACATTCTTTCAAATACATCATTTGATACGCCAGTCTTTTGAATTGCATCACGAAGATTTGAATTTATATTCGTGTTAACGATCTTGAACCCAGGAAAGCTTTCAAAATTCCAAAGTGCATCTCTTACAGTTTTTTCTACAACATCCCTAAGCAAATATCTCGGTGTTCTATAGTTTTCCTGTAATAAATTATTGTACAAATATACAATGGAATTTCTTGAAAAGGGGAACAAATTAAGCTCTTTTCCATCCTCGGTCTGCACTGTATCCCATCCATCACCTTGTTTTACTTCATGAAGTGGCAGTGTTGCACCGGAAGCATCTCCATTTGCCCAAATATCAATCTCATCCTTTGGTAAAGACATAGCATTAAGATAACGACCTACAAATTCACATAAATCATTTTCATTAGCACCAAAAACATCTTCTGGAATAACAATAAATTGCGTAACACGATCTTTATAGTTATCACGAAAATTGCTCTTATAATACTCGCTTGTTGTACCAATTATCGAGGAAATCCTGCACATCCCCTCTTGTTCATAGTCACCTGTATGCCAGGTTGTTAGAACATTTAATAATGCTTCATTTACACCTGTGAATGCAGTAATATCCTCTATTAACAATGTTAATGACTTGCCCTTTTTCTTTAACTCTTTTCTAATTTCCTTAAAAACCTGTTCGAAGTCACCTGGCTCAAGTCCTGCACAGCTCTGAATTACTGTATCGACTTTAGAATTCAAATATTTGGCGACTGAGTCTGCAACCTCAGGCTCCATATAAAGCTTTTCAAGCAATCTAACCGCTTTTTTATCTCCACCGTCATATTGAACTTTATCACAAAAAGCAATATCAATATGAAAGTCTTCAGAAGTAAATTCAGCAACAACATCTCTTGTATCAGCTGTACTATTCTCAGCCACCTTAGAATAAATTCTTTCAATTGGACCATCATCTGCCATCATTCGGTTCTTAAATAATTCATTATTAAGTAACGGTGCAATTCTCTTCCTGTCCGCATTGTTTATATAATCAATATCCTCACCATTATCATCCTCTATTTCAACAATAAATTGATGATAAATGGCATTTTTTAACTTACTTTCACTTATGGTGGATGTAGCATTTACCAATCTGTCATACAAATCCTTATTTTGGATGGATTCAACTTCTGGCTTTTCAAGCAACTGCTTGATAGTCCCTTTCAACGTATTGTCACTTCTTCTAACAAACAGAACAACCTCACTTTCTGGCTTCTGTTTCTCTATTTTAGCATCAAACCATCTTATTAGATGAGATTTACCTGCGCCACTTGACCCTACCACAAGTACAAATTGATGTTCGTTTTTAGGATTAAGCACAATCTTCTTATAGATTTGTTCTTCTGTATAAGTCTTCGAAGAAGTCGATGATGCATCATATTCCTTTTGCAATTGGATTTGTTTAAATGGCACATGAGTTGCCATGAAATCACCATATGAACTTGTGATTGTATCAATACGTACAACTTCTGATAATCTTTGTTTTGCAATTTCAGAATTCATAGCTAGCCTCCTATTGTAATATGAGTAATCGTGCTTTCCAAATCATGACCTTCACATGGATATAAAGACCAAATCTCTTGAGCATCCAATCTATGCTCTGCTTTTATGATATTCAAATCATTAAGCATACGTAATGCATTAGAAAATCCATAATTGAATTTCTTATTATCCTTTGCATTACAAAATGCAATATTAGCATATGGTGAAATAATATCAACAAATTCGTCTATTCTATACACGGTTTGCTTCTTCAATTTTAGATTTTCAAGTATATCTCTTAAAAAAATAGCCGTATTAGGCAACAGAATACCTGCAGCTCCAGCTTGGGAATCATGCATATATCCAAAACCAAGAAATGCCATCCAAAATCGCCATGCTCGCATATCGTCTTCTATGACCTTCTCACCAATGTTTCTTCCAATAATATCACTCATTTTTGATACACTGTTGTGTTCCAATACTTCTGTATCCATCTCCAAATATCCTTTTGTCACTTTATAAAAAAGGCTATCAGATACATTTTCAAGATTCATATTTATGTAATGGCGCATACTATCCATTGATTTTACAACATCCTTGCTTACAGCAAGTGATATTGTATTCTCTTTTGTATTTATAAGTTGCAATTGTTCTGCAGCTGTTCTCACAATACCGAAATAGGAAGTTTTTCCTCCAAGGTTTTGCGGCTCCAATAAAGCTTTCAATGCATTTTCCTCCATTGGCTTACTGGCAACTTCTCTACATAAGGCATACACTCTTTCAGGTATTGCTGATGTTTGCATTCTATTTCCAAACATATTCCCTACATCCTTTCTAAAATATAGCTATCAATCTTTGGTCCCTCTATCACGCTTGACAGTGGTTTCTGCACCTTCTGTATAAAGAAATCTTCTTTTACAATATGAATAAGTTTGATCCCTTCGTTTCTATATTTTCTAAGAGCATTACAAAACTCATATGCTTTATTTGCACCCGAATTATACAATGCAACAACACCACCAGAGACATAATATCCTGAAGCCTGCTTACAAAATTCTTTATATTCAGTCATTCCCATTATCATAATATTACTTCTCTTATCCATATTAAGAATCAAGTCAAAATCATCGTCCATTTTTGTATCCTCAAGAACAATAATTGACACGCCTGCACTTAGATACCTATTCAGAATTGAATAATCGTCATCTTCAGATATAACCATTACTTCCTTCTCACTCTGACATAGTTTATCAAGCTCTGCGGATATAATTTTTTGAGGTTCTCTTACTGGAAGAAGTAAAGGAAACTTGCCTTCTTCCATAGACTCTGGATAATGATGTCTTCCACATCCTCCACAATAGATTGAAACTTTATCATATGTTGAATAAAACATTTCTGACCAGCAAATCTTCTCATCATATTCGATTCCATTTTTTATACGTTTAATTTCTCTCTCAAATCCTGTCGCCTCGTTATCTCTCATTTCCGAAATAGTACTAGGAACTTTCGTGGATTCACTTCTAAGTTCATCCTCCAATATTTCTACTCGAATCTTGTAGCATTCGTTATTAGCATCATAAATCATTGATTTTATCGAAATCATATTATGTCGTCTCAACAGAAGAATTACATATACATTCCATTGAATATCAATTTCACTTGCATCATCATCTTCATTTGTCGCGTTATAGATTGGTTTAACTGCTGTATCCAGTGTGACCATCCCTTTAAACCATGATGAAGTCGGACTCTTATACATACTCAACCATCGTCCCCAAATCTTGTCTGCACTAAGAACCTTATTCATTCTTTTGTATGCAGAATCAATATCATCTACAGGATTAATACACATTACGCTTAGGCTTGTAAGACCATCTCTTCCTCCTCGTCCTAACTCCTGATAATACTGATTGGGTGTATCCGGTATATATAAATGAAGAACAGTTCTTACATCTGCTTTATCAACTCCAACGCCAAATGCAGATGTTGCAATCATTAGATCAATCTTATTATCTGTCCAATCCTTTATT
Organism: Lacrimispora sp.; assembly: GCF_046972725.1. Classification (NCBI taxonomy): domain Bacteria; kingdom Bacillati; phylum Bacillota; class Clostridia; order Lachnospirales; family Lachnospiraceae; genus Lacrimispora; species Lacrimispora sp. The sequence continues at coordinate 1,178,550 of NZ_JBKVXF010000001.1, forward strand.
ATTCGTTCTCGCTCTACTGACTTTGTATTTCCGGTAAATGTCTCCAAACTGTTTAGCCCAGCTGCTGTCAAAGTTTTCTTTATTTCTTCAGCTTCTTTAGGAGAGTTAATATAAATTACCATTGGATGAGGAAGCTTTTTTGCCAATTCAACCATCTTTTTCTTCTTATCCATATAACTCTTGGCTTTAACAAGGACAAACCGAGGTTCCTTTCTCAGTGCATCACATCTAACTTCAATCCACTTGCCATTATCAACAAACATCTGCTTTAATTTTACTACTGCGGTCTGAGTATAAGTAGCTGATAGTAACACCGTTCTAAGTTGCGAATTTATCGATAAGAGTTCTTTTCTCCAGGCTTCTAAACACTGGTAATCAACTCTAAAGAAATCTCCCCACTCAATTACAATATGTGCCTCATCAATGATAAGATTCTTCAAGTACTTCTTGCTATTTGCTTCATTTATCATCGATTCAAACTCATTATTTCGGATTAAAGCTTCTGGCGATATAAATAATAGCCTGGCAGTTTCATTCTTTATTGCATTTTTTAGTGCATTTTTTCTGACCAATTCAATACCACTGTAATAACAGAATATTTCTTCATCAGCATTATGTTTGACATTATTTTTCGCATTTCTAACCTGATCGATAGCCAAAGAAACAGTTGGAACTATAACGATGGTAAGTCCATCCTTCTGATAAGCCATTGTCTGAGTTATTAAACTTTTTCCACCACCTGTTGGTAATGAAACCAATGTGGTATATCCCTCGGGAGTATTTAACGCTCCAAAAACGGCTATCTTTTGTTCTAATGATTTGAATTCCTTGTAATGCGTCAAACTATAAATAAAAGCATTATTACCATAAAAAACATCATTCTGTTTTGGTAACGTTCTATTTGTATTTTTCCTCTGATATGCCTGGTCTACAAAATCCGAATCTATGTATTCTGGAATATCCAAATTGGCATAATACTTACCTTCTACATTTTTCATTAATCCATATTCATTTTCCGGATCAATATCTTCATTATCAAGACGTATTTCATTCTGAAACACTAAAAGATAATTGCGAAGTGAACACAGGAAAACATCCTTAGATGCGTTGTTCTTTTTATACTTATCAAAGCAGATAAGTAGACGTTTTACTGTATTGTAATAAAAAGACTCTAATGCGCTCGCATTTGCACTTATACTAGTTAAAGAACCTGATGATGTTCCATTAATATATTTTTCTGCATACTCTTCTAAATTCTTAACATCCATTAGCGTTTCACCATCCAAACATAACAAGCCGACTCAAGTCTTACAGTTGGCTTTTCTAATGCTTCGATTACAACATCATATATCTCCTTTATTCTGTCATAATCTTCAACTTCTTGATCATAATACTTAGCTGTGGCAATTATAGAAGTAATAATTCTGTCTACTTCTGCTTTTGCTTCAGACACATGGGATCTCTCTCTCAGGGCTTTCAGTGCCTTATTCTTACTTACTCCCCTCGATTTTTTAACAAGATCATCCCATCTTTCTTGTGGATAACTACTCTTAAAATAATCTACATTTGATGCTCTGTATTGAGAGAATATATGCAAAAATCCTTCTTGCCTACTTCTCCTTCCCAAATGTTCAATGTCATCCTTGCTACTTTCAAAGTCTCTTTGGAGCATCTCATTAAACTCTCTGATAACCTTATCATCAGGTATTTCACCTTCAGCTCTTACTCTTACCGGAATCTGCACCTGCTCTACTGCCAAATAATTCCTAAATGCGCTCAAATAAGACAATGGTACTTCTTTTTCTATAAGTAATCTCTCATTCGGATATAATGACCATGTATAAACAAATCCAGTCCAATTAATTCCAGCTTTCATTGCAAAGGCAGCTGCCTGACCACGGCATGATCGCATAGCATTATCCACAATACAGTCAAAAATATCATCACCTGGAGCAAAGAAATGAATATAGTCATTTTCAATAGCTTTCTTTCTGCTAAAAGTTCCATCTATAGACCTGCTATAATGTGATGAATTTTTATCCTGCTTATCTTGCCTCATTTCATGTATTTTCCTGATAAACTGATTCTGTCTCTGTGCAAAATATGTATCCCAATCTGGTGGAATTAGCAGAGAATTTTCAGCAGACTTGGTAGAAAAAGAATTATCATTAAAGCTGATTACTCCATCTTTTTCTATAACATCTCTAAATCCTGATAACATCGCCCATTGCAGCATTGCATCAGCAAACATTTTATTTTCATTTCTGTTATAGTACTTAACAAGGCTAATAAGTTCTTGATTCATCGGTCTATAAATATAAGCTGCCGTATCAAAATGCTGCTCTTCTCTGACCTCTTCTTTCAGCTTTGCGGATCTCTCTATAACATTTTGAATTTCATTCGTTAAACCAAATCTAAAATCTTTTATGATTGCCGAGACAATAGCATTGTTTATATCGTTCATGATGATTTCCAAGCCACTTAATGAGTGTTCAAAAATCTTAAGACCTTCATTCCAAAACTTAAGTAACTCTTCTTCCAATGACTCCTCCGCGTATGGGACAACAGAAATAATCGGTCTACCGCTTTCTCTACCCATACGGTCAAGTCGTCCAATTCGCTGTTCAATTGCGTTGGCATCCCACGGAAGGTCAATATGTACTACGTAATCTGCACACTGAAAGTTTCTACCTTCACCACCCGATTCGTCACAAAGCATAATTGTACAGTTCTTATCATTTTGGAATTTGCAAACATTCAATTCCAATTCATCTGCACTCATGCCTTTTCTAAAAAAGCTAAATCCTTCCTCTGTATAAAAGTCTTTTAACATTTCTTCATACACATCAAAGGTTTCTTTAAAATTTGTAAACAAAACAATTTTTGCATCACTTGCATATTCATCCAAATAATACATCGTTCGCACAATTCTTGATGAATATTCTTCTGGTGTATCAAGTGCATCTACGATGTTATCTGCGATATCCTGCTCGTAAATCATCCATCGTCGTAAGTTTTCCTTTAAGTTATCTGCCACCTCAATCGATCTTGATACTTCGTCTAACACTTTTTTGAATGCCCATGGAGAACTAAAGAAAGCACCAAACAATGGCTTAAATGTTTTTTCGAACTCGTCTTCTGTAAGTTCTTTTTCGGTAATCCAGTTCACTAAATCCTGATATGTTCCATACTCATAAAAATTCTTATCTGGATCTAATGCGTATGGAATAGTTTCAAGTTGACGTTCTGGAAGGTCCTCTAATGTCTCACGCCTGTTTCTTATAATATTCTTCTCTATCTGATAATTCTCACACAAATAAGAAATAGCAACCTTGAAATGATGCACGCCTAAATCATCAGCATCAAAATCTGCTTGTTCGTACATTTCCTTTAGCATATCATTCTCTACAATTTTGTAGAGTTTTTTAAATCCACTTTGAATATCATCAAAGAAATCTTCACAATCTTCATTCTCATGAGGATCCTCTTGAGAATCTCTCGATTCCTGAATGGCTTCTTCTATATCCTCTATATTTGATAGAACCATTGCTGCTGCTTTTGTAATATTTCCCTGCTTTTCAACTAAAACATCAAACACTTCTTTTGTACAATAGTCATATTTTGAAGGAAGTATTAATCTCAGTAAATCCAGATAATCCGCACGCTTTTGTTGAACCGGAGTAGCACTTAAAAGCAAAAGATTTGTTGTATTTTTGCTAAGCTTATGAAAAGCATCGTAATATGCCCTATATCTAAGCAATCTATGTGCTTCATCAATTATTGTAAAATTCCAATCTTGGTTGCACTCTTTCGATGATGCACTCTCCATTTCTGCAAATGTAATGTAGTTATTATTCTCGTTTTCACCCTCAAACAAATCAAACTTCAAAAACAGTTCCGTTTTCCACTGTTCTAAAAGTGATTTTGGAGCAACTATAAGTGCGTTAACATCACTATGTCTAGAGAAATACACTTTCAAAATTGATGCAGCTTCTATTGTCTTACCCATACCAACTTCATCTGCCAACATATATCTGCAAGTATCGTCCTGTAAGCACCTCATAATTGATTTAAGCTGGTGCGGCATAAGAAAAATTTTACAACCAGCAAGTTCCTTAAATCCCATAATGGAATTATCCAAGACATTCATTGTCTTCGTTACAATGCTTCGTCCAAATATCCAGCAAGGATTCTGAAATTCATACTTCTGTAGCTGTGACGCTGGATCCACTTTACCTACAGTAAATGGAGCTATTATTTTGTTCTCAGGAACCCTAATAAGCTCTTTACTATACAAATCTTCGATGTAATAATCGTAATATGCATCTTCACTCTTAACACATGATACAACTTTATATTTTTCTCTTTCATATAATACAATTGAACCTGTAAAGAAAGTACATCTTTGAACCAGCGCTGTTGGCAATGGTGCACTTTTAGGGAACCCATCATAGTAAAACCTATAATTAAATGGGTCATTAAATACAACTTCCACTGTATCTGCAAATGTGTCAATTTTCGTAATCTGTCCAGTTAAAAAATCTCGTGGATTTATCATGTCATGATCTATTGGACATCTAACATACATTTTTTCTAACAACATTTACTCACCCCTTTCCATTTATTGATTTGTTGTGTAGCGATATGGTTCCATACAAATTTCTCTAACAGCGCAATATTGGCACCATTCGTCACATGACTTTCCATATCCTGCCTTATTGACCTTTTCACTGCCTAATCTGTTATCTATTTCCGACTGAGAAACATCCTTGAAATTATTGTAAAAACTATTATCTCCATTACCTAACTGAAGATAGATAAACTCTTCTCTTTTTTTCATGTAAGTTTCATCATTTAATGTAACATTAGGGAAAGTACTACCATTTTTAAGTACGCTCTTCAATAAATAGTTCTTAGCATTTGTAATTGCATCCATTCTTTCTGTATGCATATCTCTTACAAATTCAAATTTTCTTTCCAGTTTTTTTAACTCATCATTTAATGTTTCTAAAAGTATATCTTCTGTTGCAATCTGTCCTTGCAATGTTACCCTTGCTTGATTTTCCAATAAAATTTCAAGATATTTAAGTAAAAGAAAATGATCTCTGTAAACGGTTCTCTTCTCGATTGTAGATTCAAGTAAAAATCTGTATTTGCAGATTTTGTAACGAGAATAATCATACTGCCCATAATTAGCTGTAGTATCAATCTCCAATGAGCAATCTCTTTTTTGTACGCTACTTACATTTCCTATACTATTCTCCGGAAATGTCTTGCTAGCCTGTAATATCTTGAACAAATAAAACATTTCATTTTCTTTATCATCAACATTTTTCACATAACTTAATTTGAATTTAACTCGATTAAACTGCAATCCATAGATAAGTGCATATCTTTTAAAGTTCTTATACTCTCTACGTGATTTTACATAGACCTGATATTTCCAATCTATCGGATCCTGCGCAACTTCAAAGAAATTCACGTCTAACGGCCAAGGAAACCTATCTCTATTTGTCACATTCATATCATTGTCTGATAAGCTCGCAAAATGATATACTGTATCCTTATACTGATGCTGACTTTTCAATATATCTCCATCAATCTGTTCAAAATCTCTTACAATCCAATTTGCACTTACTCCCTTTTTACTTTCTTGCTTTAAGTAATATGACATTGTCTCTTTTAGAACATCAAATGAACCTGAAGCATCAATATTATCCACTTCCTCTAACCTTATGAGAACACGTTTTACAACATCTCTAAATTCATCCTCTAAATCCTCAGCTTCTAATAAACGAGTTTCCAAAAATTCCTTTATTTTCTTATAAAATTTCTTGAAATTATTCTCTGCATCCTCAAAATCTTCATAAAACACTTTCGTTATTTTATTTAATTGCTCCAATGCATCGATCAATAAATCAATTTCCTCTGCCGTTACGTCAAAGTAAATTAGTCTTCTTCCAATGCGCTTTTCATTTGCATCTTTTTCAGCTTTTGCAATTCTTTTCCTTAATTTGCCAAGTAGCTCTACAATTTCCTCTATGCTTTCTGCTCTAATAAAGAATTCATTTGTTTTATTAAATATTGCATATAAGCTTCCTGGTACCTTTTCCTTAACAAATCCAGAATTCAGACATTCAACTATATCGTTCATATTCTCAATTCTGATACCACCCTCATCTGGATTCCACATATTCGTAATAGACAAGAAGAAATGTCCTATTGGATATGTTAAAAAATGACGTTCTCCGAACTGTCCTGGATAGTATATTTTAAGTATATTATTCACACTGTTATTGGCCGCATAAAACTGTTCTTTCATGTAGTAGAGTGCAGACCGCTTTCCATGTTGATCTTTCTCTTGTCTCTTCATGGCATCTTCATATACTTTTGCAACATAGCTTGCAAATTCTGTATTATTGTCGAACTCCATTATCTCAAATGGTACTTCCATATCATTTTCTTCAGGTCTACCTTCAACAAGATTCGCCATTCTCTCAGCCAATAAATTACCATCATAACTATTTGACAACAAAGGATTTGGCTTGAATTCATTGATAAACTGACTCTTTATCGGTAAATCAAATGATGAATATACATCAATCCATGTTTGATATACATTTTTATATTGTTGCTGATAATTAAAGAGCAACACGACTCTTTTGTACTTTGAAATAATCTCCAATGTCTGTAAAATCATTGGTGAAAACTGATGCACTCCATGAACAACAATAGAATCTATATCTACAGAACTTAAATCCGCTCCATCTCTTCCCAGAAGCATTCCCTGTTTTATGGCCTCTTCAATTTCTTCTTTGGAAAACTTCCTTTTTAATCTGAAATCATTTAATCTTTCCGATTTTTGTATCAATCTATAAAGCTGCACAAGATGTTTCTGTTCTTCCGACATCAAATCTACTCTCATATCATCGAGACTCATATCAAGTTCAAATAATATTCTTAGGCTGTTGCTCAGTCCTTTTCTGTTAAAACGTAATGATTGACGTACTTTTGCCGCGTTGTCCTGTATATCAAGTTCTCCTATTGCCCAATCTATATCTGCATATTGCTTAATCTTGCATTCACTGCTTTCCCAATAAGAAAAAAGTCCTTTAACAAGATTTTCAACAGTTGATACCTTACCGGCTGTCATGTCTGTATAGGTTCCCATTATTCCGTTTGCCATAGTTTGAGAAACGCAAAAATGCGGACAATTTTTAATAGAATCCCAATATAGTTCTTTATCTATTTCATAGGGATTACTGTATGTATAAATAGAAAATGGCATTCCTATACCTCCAAAAATTTACTCCAACTCATATTGGATTTTTTATCTACATCTTTCATCCATATACAGCTTCTGATAGCTCTAGTAAGCGCTACATACAATATTCTTGCTTCCTCGCATACTCTTTGACCTATTTCCTCTTGCGAGTCATAGTTTGAATTGCAGTCTTTTTTGTTTTCATCCACCTTAATTGAGTATGCCAATTTTGACTCTGAATAATTTACATCTGTATTAGCTTTTTTTAGGTTATCTATAGCTTGCCCTGTATATGGCAATATAACAGTTCCGTATTCTAACCCCTTTGCCTTATGAACCGTAGTACACAAAAATCTAATTCCAGTTTCATCTTCTGCAATTCCACGAGCAAGCTCATGTTGCTTTGTAAGTACATTTATCTGTATTGAATTTGCAATTACTGTCAATGTCAAATAATCAACACTATACGTTTTAATAATTCTCTCTATAAGCAATTCATAATTAGACTTATAAAATCTTTGCTTTTCTACATCATCACTATACTGCAACCATGGCTGAAGCAATTCATATATCGACTTAAGCACCACCAACACTGGATTAGCCTGAACATAAGCAACAAGATCATTCCATGACTTATTCATTCTAATAGTAAAATAGTCATCTAATATTCCTGTTAATAAATCTATCTGTTCTTTCTTTTCTAAATTTTGAAGCCCTTGATATTTAACCTCTATGTCAATATAGTTAGTTTCGATAAAATTTACCAAATGTACTGGATCAGTTGGATTTGTAAGTGCCAACAACAACTTACAAAAATCAATTGTTGATTCTAATTGGTATAAATCTCCTCCAACTTTTGTCTCTATTTCAATATCTGGATTCAGTTCTTTGCAACCTTTGATAATGTTCTCAATTTGCCAATTTTCTCTAACCAAAATTGCTATTGTTTTCTCTTCTTTAGACAGTTTTTTCTTCTGTTCTAAATCCAATACTTTCTTTTTCTCATTCAGTAACAATTTGAGCAATACTTCTATTTGTTCATCATTTTTGCCATGGTAAGGAATGCATTGAAATAAATCTTTCTCATCTGCTCCACCTTCAAGATTGCTTACCAGATGATCTGCGTCATATGAGTATGGAAGCCATGCATTTGAACCCATTCCTTGGAATATTTCATCCATTATTTCAAGTAATCTTGAGTCTGTACGATAATTAGTATTAATTGTATGTTCTTCCCACTTGTCCGGCGTTGCTCCCAACTGTTTGAAAGCACTAATAGTAGCACCTCTGAATCTATAAATGCTTTGCTTAAGATCTCCTACAACAAATAATTCACATTCATCTCCTATTAACTTCTGTATTTTTAAAAATGAATCAATCTGAGCATCGTCTGTATCCTGAAATTCATCAATAAATATGTACTTATAATCAAGATGTGTTTTCTTCTTATCTTTTTGATTAACTACTTCATTTAATAAAATCATAGTTTCTCTAAGGTCTATTTTATTGTTTTCTTGGATTTTCTGCTCATATTCAAGCTCTGCTGCAATAATGACATCTATGATTATTTCATTAAAAAACGGCATTAATGATGGGGCTACTCCAAGTTCATCTGCCTTGATTTTCTTTATATCAATACTCTTGTTATACAACTGATTCGAGAATTCTACCAACATATGTCTAAACTGATAAAGTGGTAGCTTTATCTCATTAATAAAGTTTGGATTCTCATTTTCTTTCTTTTCAATAAAAATATTCAAATACTTTTCATAGATTTGTTCTTTGTTAAAATCTCCTGATGTTATTGCAAAATTATCTCCTAATCCCATTTGCATTGAGGCCTCTTTAATAACCTCACGAGCAAATTTATGTATTGTTGAAATACGCATAAAATCAGTTTCTTCTATATACTTAAGATATTTGGGATTGCTAGTTAATACGAAATAATTAATAAACAATTGTTTTAATCTGTTTTTCATATTATCTGCAGCATCATTTGTAAATGTAACCATAGCTATATCATCTATAAGATTCACCGTTGGATTCGCGTATTTATTGCACAAATACGCAATTCTCGAAACCATAGAATAGGTTTTTCCTGTTCCTGCGCCAGCTCGTACTAAAATATTTTTTTCTACAGCTGCATGTTCAATAAAATATTGCTGCATATTAAATGAGCTCTTATTAGATAATACTTTCAGCAACTGCTTTTCCTCATCGGTGCAATCGCCCTCATAAATAGTCAAAGCATCTTCGATATAATCTCTCAGATTCTCCACTACATACAATTCGAAATTAAATATCCTAAAAGAGCCATTTTTTACAGAAAAATCATTTTCTGTTTCTTTCTTAAATTTAAGATTACTTTTATCTATTGCTATTCCCTTATCACTTAATTCTCCCTCTAGCACATATAATACAGAATCTGCCAAATCAATTGATTCAACAAAAATTACTGCTTTTGTTCCTGATACATATCCATTTACAATGTCATGAATAACTTTCTTGCTCATCCTATTAGGCTCTGCGATTAGTACAGAGTATGGAATCTGATTAGTTAATTCCATTGGCTTTTTCACCTGGAAATGTGGTTCAAAATGTTGACGTATTTTCCCCATCAAAATTTCATCCATTTCAGCATGTGGTATTGATTTACACTGATTAAACGCAGTAAGAAGCTTGTTTCCAAGTTTCATAGAGTCTTCCAAATCCTCTTTAAAAATAGTCAAAGTTTCCTCAGAAACAATATCTAATCTCTTATCATAATATTCCTTTTTACTTATGAATGGATAACATACCAAATCGAAAATAAGCGGACTTACATTGTATCTGTCATTAATCAAATTAAGAAGTCCAAATCTATATGCCCTAGCCTGCTTTTTAGGTGATTTTTCTGGTTTATCATATCCTTGAATAATAATTTCATCTACACCAGCAACATCAAAAATAGAGTCTGCTAGCCAGCCTTTTACCTCAACAACAATTAATCCAACATTCTTCATAAGAATACAAAAATCAAATTCTCTACCATTTACCTCTCGTCCATTGTACACAACAACTTCTGATGGTAAATTATTAGAAAAGCTCTCCCAAACTTTCCCCTCACCTTTAAAATCCGGTTTTTTATCAATCATAAGTGCCATGGTAATTTCCTCCAATATTGACTATTCGAAAAAGTCCTCATTTATCTTGTAAACAGTATATGTTTGCACTTTTTCTAAGCCTATTCCGTATTTAATCATCAACTCGGCCAACAAATCTCCGTCGATAAGTTTAAGGCTCTTTTGTTGCTGACTCTCTGCATATTTTCTAGCCTCTTTTGTAAAAGTTGACGTTGTGATAAACACACCCTTTTGCACATCCTGCATTGCACCAACAAATGCTTGTAGAAGTGGTCTTCCTATTGTATTACTGTTGTCATTTCTTTTTGCTTGAATATAAATTTTGCTTAATCCAAGCTTGTCCTCATAAATAACACCATCTATTCCACCATCATGTGATTTTCCCAATACTCGTCCGGACAATTCATCTGAACCATATCCCATCTCTAGCAAAAGATTAACTACTAACTGTTCGAAGAAACTTGGATGACACTCTAGGATGTGATCCAATATTTGTCTCTTAATGTTATTCTTATAAAATAAATACGTCAGATCTATTTTTTCTTCCGGCAACAAATCATCTTCCGATACAGGCTTTGATTTCTTGTTAACATCTCCTTCAGCGTCAACTTTTTCTTGCCCTTCTTTCACTAACGCATAGAGATTTATTGTTCCTTTTTGCCCCACAATTTTAAAATACTTAACTGGTGATGCTCCTGGAAAATCTAAACCTTCGCAATGGCAACGTAGTTTTGCATTGACTGCAGCCTCTGGCTCCTTAGCCCCGAACTGGTATAAGTCTCTCTCTATGATTTTGACATATGCTTCTTTATAAGTTAAACTTTCATTTTCTTTAAGAACTTCAACCAATGCATCTACAATTCTCATACTTTCACCTTCTACAATTCTTCTTTAAATATCTTTATCAACTGATTAATTTCTTCTTCTGTTGTGTTTTTATTTATTGATATTCTTAACACCTTTGAAACCTTGTCTTCTAAACCCAGCGCAGAAATTACATATGATGGTTCCCCTGCACTACATGCAGATCCAGTTGATATAGCTAATCTATCGCTAATACGTTTTATAAATCTTTCATTGTTGAAATCATTCTTCTCAATTACAATGCTTATAATTCCCGGCATTCTTTTTTCTGATGGATTCGTAAGTTTTATCTCAGACATTCCCATTAATTCTTTTACAAGTAGTTGATCATTCTTCATAATCTTCTTCTCGTTAACTTTTAAATCTCTTAACGCAATTTCTGCAGCTTTTCCGAATCCAACAATATTATGGACAGAAAGCGTACCTGCTCTAAATCCATTTTCCTGCTCTCCACCATGCATAAACGCCGTAATAGGTGGAATACCATATGCATCACTTTTTAAAAATGCAGCTCCAATGCCTTTAGGTCCGTATATTTTGTGTGCTGAACAGGAAGCATAATCTATCCCCATTGTATGCACATTAATTGACATTTTTCCAATTGCTTGCGTTAAATCAGAATGAACTGCTATTCCTTTTTCAGCACATATCTTTGCAATTTGTGAAACATCACTTATGGATCCAATTTCATTATTCACATATATTATCGAAACCATTGCAGTATTTGATCTAATAGCTTCTTCTACCGTCGTAGGAAGTATCTCGCCTATTTCAGTGATTCCTATAAATGAAGCCTCGTACCCTCTGTCAACAGTCTTTTTCTCGCCAAACAGATTAACTGTAGGATCATTATTTGAATACAAATCACCATTAAGATATTTACAAACATTTAAGGTCGCCTTATGTTCTGCCACAGAGGTAATAATGTGATTCTTACCATCTCCATAATAGCGACGATAGTCCATATATCCTTTAATAATAAAATTTGTACTTTCTGTAGCTCCTGCTGTAAAAATAATTTCTTCCGGATTAGCACCTAATAATTTTGCAACATTAGCACGCGCTACTTCTACTGCATTCCTAGCGTTTACTGCTTTGCAATAATACTTACTTGATGGATTCCCATATTCTTCTCTAAGAAATGGTAGCATTGCATCCAACACTTCTTCATCTACAGGAGAAGTTGCACTATTATCAAAATAAATCATACTGTATCCCCCACTCCCAACACTTGAAGTATATATTTATCCATATTTCCAGCATGATTGTACATATCAAGCAGCAACTCACTGCCTCGATCAATATGCGCCTTTACATACTTAGGAAAGAACTCCTCTTCCGGCAAATATCGTCCTTCTACTTCCTCAATTAATACCTTAAAGTATGTCTCATTATCACCAGTAATTGTCTGTCTATTAAGGTCTAATCCATCTGAATCAGATTCATAATTTTCAACAGAGCTATTCTCTTTTATCGACCATGCAATTGCATGTTTAACCAATGTGTATGGTTTATAATTTGTTCTGTTCTCTAACTCTTGAAATATTTCTTGAGTTCTCTTTGATGTTTTTAATCTAAATATCATTGACTACACCTCGAAAAAATAATGTTGTTCAACAGTAGTTCTGTTTTGACTCTCGTCATTAATAAGAAGGTATTCTTTAGCAATGTGTGGCTTAATTATTCCATAATACTCTTCATTTATCTCTTCGTCCGTTGAAAGGATTACTACCTGTTTGCTGATATTAGGGAAGAACTTTTCTGATATTTCTTTTCGATGATTCGCATCAATACGTGCATACGGAGTATCAATAATAAATGGAATATCCTGTCCTGACAACTCAATAATTGCCCAATATAGTGATAGAATAAATATCTGTCGCTCACCTTTAGAAAGTCTACTAATATCTATGCGTTTATATAAATTATGGGTATTTTTATACTCATCTGAAGATAATTCCTGTTGCAATGCCTGAACCGAATCAACCTTATACTTTTTACACAATATCTCCATTCCCTTTTTGCCAATCTCTGTTGCAAACACATCTTTTCCCAAATTTCTTATTAAATGGAGCAATTCTGTATTACTATATCTGACATTCTGATAAAGATTAAACTGGAAATCATCTTCTATTTCTATATGTGTAATAAGATTATTTTTCCTATAAATGTGTTGTAAATTCTCAACAATAAGTTTTTCAAGATTTCTCTTTATTGATTCTGTCTTAACGCTTAGCATTGATCCCATCATCTGAGATAATCCAGAACTCAACTCAAATACATGCTTATTCTGTGCGTTATCCTTAATCGTTTGGAATGCACGATCTCTTTGCTGAGTAGCAATTGTTAATTCATCTTTCATATTAGCCAAATGCATTTCTGACGCGTGAATTCTTGATGTAATCTCATCTTTCTTCTTCAACAATGCATTTTCCTTTTCAGAAAATTTTCCGGCATCCTCGTCTGTCATTGCATTTTTAAGTATACGATTAATTTCCATTGTCTTTTCAGCTGCAGCTTTTCTATTTTCAACCAGCTGAATCATTGCTTCGACATCAAAGTCATCAATTGAAGAAATCATCGCATTAACTCTCCCAATTCCTTCTTTTGAAAGGTCATGAACAGGTTGATCTCCCTCCTTGAACCCTTTCGGTTTGAATTTCTTTAATATGAACTCTAACAAATCATCGACAGTCTCGTCACTTACATTCTGACTTTCGTTTAATGTTTCTTTGATTTCATGCTTTTTAAGTTTTTGCTGAATATAATAAAAAATTTCACCCTTCTCTTCAAAATCTAATTGGTCTGATATTTTCCCGGTAAAATCTCTAAGAATAAAAAATGGCATTAATCCTTCTACAAATAATTTAATTTTTGTCAAGGATTCTGTTTTAATATGCTCAGCCTCTGTAAATTCTTTTAAAAGAGTTTGTCTTTCAGCTTCTGTTATTCCCCCAGCATTTTTAAACGCAGTCTCAACTTCAGTCAATTCTGTTTCGATTTTTTCTAGTTCTTCTTGATTTACTACATTTTGGGACTCAAGTTCTGCATAGTCTGCCTCTATTTTTTCAGTGTTGCAACGTAGTTCTTCATACTTCGCATGTATTTCATCTTCGTCTACGCTATTAGATTTACCCGCATAACCAGTAGTATATTTACGAATAATCTCAAAAACATCTAATCCGCACAGTGTATATACTGCATTTTTCACATAAGTATTGTAAGTACTGGTTGAAAAAATACTTCCAACCTCTTCACCATCAAACAAGAAAAATTCAAATAAATCTGGTGGAATCATCCCCTGTAAGTAGTTCTGAAAATAAGACAGCTCTTGTTCATCAAGCCTATGGCCTTCAGATATTACAAAATAATCTTCTTCAAGTTTTTGTTTCGTATAATCCCATTCTCTGGTTATTTCATATTCTTTAATCTCTCGTTCTACCATCAATGATACGGATATCTGAACGTAAGATTTAACAACATCTTTTTGAAAGGTCTTAGAATTTATACAATCTTTTATTTTAGCAATGTAGGTTGAATTCACACCAACATAGCCAAATGCTAAAGGTCCATACAGTGCAATCTTAATAGCCGTAAATAACGATGTCTTTCCAGCACCGTTCTTTCCTCCTATTAAAATGATGTTTTTATCACCATCATTACTTGTAAAATCAAACTCGTTCAATCCCTCATAGGAGTTGAAATTATATAACACTATTCTATTTATTTTCATTTTCAATCTCCTTTAAGATTTCGTGATGTAGCCATTGCTGATTAAGCAATCTCTCCATCGCCTCTTTCATAATTCTTTGGTTTGAATAATTCTTATTATGATAAACAGATAAAATAATATTTCTAACCAAATCAAATGGTACATCGTTTTCCTGTGCCATTTTTTCTAATTCATCCACAGTTTCTTTATCAATAAGTGATTCCTTATACTGATACCAAGGCAAGATTTCTCCAGTTAAATCCTTGTACAAATCAACAAGTGTTCTTCTTGAAAGATCTAACTCATCATCCCATATTTCATCAATTGCTTTTAATTCTTCCATTGTGATAAGCTCATATCCCATTTTCTGTTGTGTTTCTATAAGCCTTGTCAGAATTAATTTTCTTGCTTCCCACGTAAAAGGTCCATATCCCATTTCACCAGTCTTCGTTTCATAAACTGTACCATTTCTTCGTTTCTTCTCGCGGTATTCATCTATATCACGAATATTCATAAGCCATGATCTGAACTCTGCTAGCGGAATTAATTCTCTGTGTCCACTTTTAATAAATCCGTTTAATGATTTATCTTCTTTTACAACTGTACATACCCAACATCCAAATCTTGAATTACCACACGATTGTGTTTGTCCACCAGCATGCATTCCAGCAAAAGGACACTCACCACTGTCCGCACCTGCATAAAGTGCAACTAATTCATTATTATTAGACCCCCAAGGTGTTTTTCCTCCGTCAAGCCTCAATAATACATCCCAAACATCCTCAGTTGTCAATTCAACAATAGGATTATATACATATGCATCCTGAATAGTTTCATGTCTATTCATAAGACGATTTGCAAGTTCTCTTCCTTCTATTCGTCTCCTACGGGCTTCACTTTCTGCTTTTCGAACACCTAAAAGAACTACTACTTCCTCGCCTTCTTTTTTTATAACATTTCTTATATAATCAGCACTTGGATTTATTTTCAATCTGTCTGTACACCATCTAAAAGTTCCATTCATTCTTGGCGTTGGAAAACCTCTTCCAATTACATTCGCCCAAAATGAATTATCTGCTGGCGGCGTAACCATAGTTGAAATGATTGGCACTTCATCATTAATTGCTGCTTCACCTAAAAGTTTATTCATCTTACTAAGATATATCTTTATCAATGGATTCTCTATAAGTGTGTCAGACGATACTATATAAACATTTTTATTTCTTTCTTTTTTTGGAAGGGTCAACAACATCTTATAAACCAATTCAACGACAGCAGTAGAATCCTTTCCTCCACTATATCCTATCACCCACGGACGCTTATCTGACTGATAGACATACTTAATCTCTTCTATCAGTTCTTCCAATGTATTCTCATTAAAATAACTATTCGTTGCCATCATTGTTACCTCGATGCTGAGCAACCTGACATAATAATCCAAGACTCAGCTCTTTCCCTTCGTTATCCATTTGTTTGATATAACTTATTATTTTACGTTCAACATCATCTTCATCATCGCAGAAAAATTCCCTACCTACCAACTGGTCTAATGAAATCTTGTAAATATCTGCAAAACATTTCAATTGTTCAATATCAGGTGCTGTAACACCCCTCTCAATATTGCTTATAACTTGCTGTGATACATTTAACATTTCAGCAAGTTCTGTTTGCTTATAATTTCTGCTTTTTCTTATTTCTGCTAATCGTTTTCCTATTGTTTGCATATTCTTTCTACTCCATTAAATTAAAGGATACAACGGGCACAATTCACCCAGTATGCATAGTCATACCAATTATTAATTATACCTAAAAGGTACACAAAATACAAGTTTTTTGTGTTTTTTAGGTATTGACTAACAATATATTTGTATTATATAATATATACAAATATATTGTTACTTTATGTGCTAATAGAGAGGAGAAAAACAATAATGTTATGTAAAAAATGTATGGAAGAACTTACTTCCACTAATATTTATCCATCCGATCACAGGTACTGTATTATGTGCAGCACAGAGCACTCAACATATCTTTCTGAACGTAGACAAACATTGACTTCACTTCGAGAAATGAATTTAGAATCAAAAATTATACAAACTAAATATTTAATCAGACGTGCAGTTATGGAGTTCGGACTTGATAAAGTATATATTTCATACTCTGGCGGTAAGGATTCTACAGTTCTCTCACATATTGCAAAGACTATGTATCCTGATATCCTGCACTTATTTGCAAACACAACCAACGAATATCCAGAAACCATTCAGCACATTAAATGGGAAAAAGAAGAAAATGGCACCAACATTATCGTAGTGCTTCCTACAGATGCCAAAGGCAATACCTGGACTTTTAAAAAGGTTGTTGATACATACGGCTATCCAATGTACTCCAAAAGAGTATCAAATGCTATCCGCACCTATCAACATGCACTTTCTGAAAGAACAAAGCAAAACTCCCAAGACTATCTTGATAGAAATTTTAAAAAATACGAAAAATACAAAAACCTTCCTATCTCGGATAAATGTTGTGATAAGCTTAAAAAAGAGCCACTTCGAAGAAAGGCTAAAGAACTAGGTTTAGATTGTGCCATACTTGGAATCCTAGCATCTGAAAGTTACCAAAGAGAAAAAGACTGGTTGGAGTATGGTTGTAATGTTTTTCATGAACGCAAAGATAACCAGAGTCGTCCTCTCTCCTTTTGGAACGACGAAGACATTCTAGAATATATAGATAAATATAATGTAAAAATTCCAAGACTATATGATATGGGATATTCAAGAAATGGCTGCATGTACTGCGGGTTTGGGGTTCATCTCGAACCAAACGGTCAAAATAGATACCAACGATTAAAAGAAACGCACCCTGTACAATACCAATATTTTATAAGTAATTTTGGAAATTTGATGATTGATTTTGAAATAAGTGTTGCATAAGTACGAAGGCTAATCCAAGATATTCTAGGATTAGCCTTTATTTATTTTCAATTCGAATATAGTACTATTCTATTTCTCCACCCTGATCCGTGGCTTATTTGCTTCCTTCCCCTCCAACCAAGGTACTGTTGCGTTTGCAAAGATCGCCAGTTCCATGAATCCAAAGAATGCTGCGATCAATATCTTCACTATAATCCTTACAACTGAATTACCTATGTAATCTGCAAACACCCAGAACAGTGCCGTAAAGATAATCACACCTGCTATTCCTGGAACTGCAACTATAATAGGAAGATAACTAAGTGTCACATATACAATCACAAATAACGCACATAATCCAAATGTCGCCCACCATCCTGCATCTGGGAACAGCTTCTGATGAACCGGAATGCTCCATACAACTGCAGGTATTATGTTGATTAACGGAAGCTTATAATTCTTTTCATATGAGGGTTTGTAACTGTCCTCAACAATATATTTTGCCATATGGGTACCTTCTTTCTCTCATACATATTTTACTGAATAATCCCATTACCGACAACCACTATTTACTTTTGGCCAAGTTGACCAAAAGTGCTTTAGTTGATGCCGTACATATCGTGATTAACCTCAGAAGTATAATAATGGCTTATTGTATTCGGTGCATTATAAAGTGCTGTGATCAGATATGCCTTAATATTAGCAACCTTGGTAGTGTTGTTCTGCATGCAGCTGATTACATACTGGAGATGACTGCTGTTAAGCTTCAAGAACTTGCTCTTTACAAGGCTATATGGATAATCTTCTCCTGCAATTCTGATTGTCTTTCGAGGAACACATACCACATCACAAATAATCTGATAAAGCTCATCATACATCTCTGCATCACGCCAGCTTCTGTCTGACATCATACAGTCGTACTCAATATTCTCTCTGATGAGTTCCATGTATGCTGATGCCTCATCCATCGAATCCACCTGCTGATAAGATTGACTGATAAGATTATTATTAATCAAATTATTCTTAGATTCTATATTATTCGTATGTAGATTTTCCCCTGGTACCGGTTCACTTTCTACACTGGTTGCTGCGTCATAATTACGCTGGTGAAAGTTTTGCACTGGTGTCATATTTTCACTGGTGTAATCGTTGCACTGGTGTATATTTTCCACTGGTGTAAATTCTTCACTGGTATCATTATTACACTGGTGCATATTTTCTACTGGTGACATTTCTTCACCGGTTGCCTTTTTACACTTGTCCTTTGAAGCCTTTGATTTCTCAGTGTTTTCGCGTGTTTCTGTAACAAAATTCTTCACATATATTATATTGGCTATGCCGTTCTGCTGAACCATTTCAATAAGACCGATACTCTCAAGCTCCTTCAAGATGTTTCCTGCAGTTTTACGGCTGACATTCAAATCTTCTTCTATATTATTAAGAGAATACTTGATGAAGACCTTATTGTCCTCATCAAGCCATCCTCTTTTCTTGGAAAGTGACATGCGGTCGAGCATAAGACCGTAGAGAAGCTTCGCATTGTTTGAGACTCCCTTAAAGCGTTCATCTGTGATAAGCGCCTTTGGCAATCTATAAAATGTAAACTGCTCTGATTCCCTTCCATAATAAAAATCAAGTTCTAACTTCTCCACTAATCTCGTCCTCCTTTCGCTTTCCATTCATCAAGTAGCTTTACAATGATTCCTTCGATATCCTCATTTGTCATATTGGGTTCAAAGTATGAATCCAAACGATTCTGATTAAATACGACTTTTCTTATAACTGGCTTCTTATAATTAAGGATTTCTCTAAGCCACTCTTCACTGAACAATCCTTCTTTCGAAGCATTCTTTATTCTTGCAGACTGTTCCATATTTATCATCATTCCCATATCCTTCATAACTTCAAGAACGATTTCTCTATGTTCCTCTGGTATATAGGAAAGATCAATTCCCTGGGCGATTCCAAGCTTCTTACCATCAATAAGTTCCTGATATTCATCTGATAAATTAGATAAGCAGATCAGTCTCTGGATTGTCTTTCTGCTTTCTCCTGCTGAATCACTTATTTCTTCGAGTGTGATTCCACCAGCCATTCCCTGATGTTTCATGGCATCATATTTCATTCTGTAAGCTTTTGCCTTTTCACTGATGCTGATATCCTCTCTCTGAATGTTGGCATCCACCATAATCACAGTAGCTTCATCATCACTGCAATCCTTAACCATTACTGGCATTGTCTCAAGACCTGCGAGTGTAGCTGCATGGTGTCTTCTATGACCAGATATCAGTTCATAGCCACCTTCTGCGCATTCTCTTGCTATTGCAGGAACGAGGATTCCATACTGCTTTACACTCTCTACCATTTCTTCCATCTTCGCATCATCACTGACCTTAAATGGATGATTCTTAAAGGTATGCAGCTCTGAAAGAGCCACATCCTTTATCTGTTCCTGAACAATAACTTCTGCGTTTTCATCTTCTCCAAACATGTCATTATATGACTGTAATTTTATCTTCTCTCCTAAGTTTCTCTTACTCATGATTTGCTTACCTCCAATGTTAATTCTTCATACGCCTGCGCTACTTTTCCCTTCGGATCATGTTTATAGATGCTGATACCTTCTGCAGGTGTTTCAGCCGCTCTGACTGACATCGGAATCACTTCTTCAAATATATGGATGCTATCTCCATTTACCTGATATAAGATTTCTGTAATGTCATTCGCATAAGTGGTTCTGTAATCAACCATTGTCAGCAAGATACCCATGATATGAAGCTTAGGATTCATTTTTCTCTTTACTTTGCTGATTGTCTTAAGTAACTGCTCCAAGCCTTTAATTGGAAGATATGCGGCCTGTACTGGAATGATAATTTCATCCGCTGCTACAAGTGCATTCAATGTAAGCTGACCTAAGTTTGGCGAGCAGTCGATAATAACATAGTCATATCTTGGTCCAATCATTTCTATATACTCTTTTAAAATCGTCTCACTGCTCATAATGCCAATCAAGGATGTTTCTACACCGGACAATTCGATGTTGGCTGGCATGAGATCCACGCCTTCCTCATGATGAAGAATACCTGCTTCTACATTAACAAGCTCTTCATTTAATACCGCATCCATGATATTAGCTAATGTTGTATCAAGACTATCTGGCTGCTGATATCCCAATGCCTCTGTAAGAGATCCCTGAGGATCATTGTCAATTAACAATACTTTCTTGCCTAATCTAGCAAGACCAATGCCAAGATTTACTGTTGTGGTGGTCTTGGCTACGCCACCTTTCTGGTTTGCACAAATTATTACTTTACTCATATGGTTCATTCTCCTTTTCTACTTTTCTTCTGATTTATTGATTTCTAGATATTTTCTGAAATACTTATTCGTTCCTTTGTTGCTGAATGTCTCCGACCTTTGACTAATCTTAATCTGCGGACATTCTGATAATTGTTTCTCCAACCATTCCATATCTTCCTTGGTTCCTTGCAATCTCACTTTGATCATCTCTCCACCTCCAGGATCTCTCAGTGAAATGTCTACCATATGAGTTGCACTTAACGCTGTGTGTAACATTTGCTTCATCTCCTTTCTGTCTTCGTATAAATTCCGTATACCACATCGCAAGAATTCGTATAAATTATCAAATATACGAACACGAAAAAAAGGACCCTTCCTCAGATATAAATCTGAAGAAAAGTCCTCATTTTTCATTGAATTTCAATCTATAGTTTTTAAAGCTATTCGTCAGTTGACATCATATTTCTTCATATCAACTTACAAATTTGTTGTAGTAAGCGTTGTAGTAAGCGTATATTTTCCGTTCTACAATGCCCTGAAACCCTTGATTTTACTGCATTCTTACTTGTCGATGCTCTTCATTGTCGGGAACAAAAGCACGTCCCTGATGGCATAAGAATCTGTAAGCAGCATAACAAACCGGTCGATACCGATGCCAATACCGCCTGTCGGAGGCATACCGATCATCAATGCATTTACAAAATCCTCATCCATGGAATTTGCTTCGTCATCTCCTGCTGCAAGAAGTGCTTCCTGAGCTTTAAAACGTTCGATCTGATCTAACGGATCATTTAACTCAGAATAAGCATTAGCCATCTCACGCTTTGTGATAAACAGCTCAAAACGCTCGGTATAATCCGGATTATCCGGTTTCTTCTTGGTAAGAGGAGAAATCTCCACCGGATGATCAATAATGAAGGTAGGCTGAATCAGATGTTCTTCTACGAACTCTTCAAAAAGAAGGCTTAAGATATCACCTTTCTTATGGCGGGCTTCATAAGCAACATGGTACTTATCTGCCAGCGCTTTTGCTTCTTCATCGGTATGAATCTCATTGAAATCAATATCCTTATATCTCTTTAATGCATCTACCATAGTGATTCTTTCAAAAGGCTTGGATAAGTCAATCTCCACACCATCATACATAACCTTCGCCGTTCCAAGAACTTCCAAAGCCACCGAACGGTACAGATTCTCAACCAGGTCCATCATACCGTGATAATCGGTATATGCCTGATATAATTCCAATAAAGTAAATTCCGGATTATGACGGGTATCAACGCCCTCATTACGGAAAACACGTCCAATTTCATAAACCCGTTCCAGACCGCCTACAATCAGACGCTTCAGATAAAGTTCCAGGGAAATACGTAACTTCACATCTTCATCAAGAGCATTGTAATGAGTTTCAAATGGTCTTGCTGCTGCACCGCCTGCATTGGCAACCAGCATCGGTGTCTCCACTTCCATAAAGCCCTGTGCATCCAGATGGTTACGGATGGATTTAATGATCTGGGATCTTTTAACAAATGTATCCTTTACCTCAGGATTCATAATTAAGTCCACATATCTCTGTCTGTAACGAAGATCTGTATTGGTCAGCCCATGGAACTTTTCAGGAAGGATCTGAAGGCTCTTACTCAGCAACTGTACACTTTCTGCATGGATAGAAATCTCACCGGTCTTTGTAGTGAATGCGGTTCCCTTTAAGCCTACGATATCACCGATATCCAGCTTTTTGAATTCTTTGTATTCCTCTTCTCCAATGCTGTCTCTGGCAACATAAGACTGAATATTGCCTTTTAAATCCTGAACATTACAAAATGAGGCTTTTCCCATGACACGCTTGGACATCAAACGTCCTGCAATGGATACTTCCTTGCCTTCCCATTCTTCATAATGATCTTTAATTTCACTGCTGTGTACATTAACATCGTACTTTGTTATTTTAAATGGATCTTTCCCGGATTCCTGAAGTTCTGCCAGCTTCTCGCGGCGAACCTTCAGCAAATGGTTTAAATCCTCTTCTGCGACCTGATTCTGGTTTTGATTCTGTTGTTCTGCCACCTGTCTGCACTCCTTTGTGAACTTTATGAAGGAAGTTGGATTTGTCCGACTTCATTAAGTAAATCTTGCCTATGACACTCGCTGGATCTCCAAAACCTTATACTGGATCACACCAGACTGTGTCTCTACATCAACCACGTCTCCCACTTTCTTGCCAATCAGCGCCTGACCAACCGGAGATTCGTTGGAAATCTTATTTTGAAGGCTGTTTGCTTCCGTTGAGCCTACGATCTTGAATTCCATCTCTTCATCTTCATCCACATCGTAGACCTTTACCTTACAGCCGATGTTAATCTTATCCAAATCGATTTCATCCTCAACAACGACTTCTGCGTTCTTGAGCAGTTTTTCCAGTTCTTCAATACGCAGCTCAATATCTCTCTGCTCATCTTTAGCGGCATCATACTCAGCATTCTCGGATAAGTCGCCCTGTTCTCTGGCTTCCTTGATCTTCTGGGCAACTTCTTTTCTCTTAACTACTTTTAAGTTCTGAAGCTCATCTTCGTATCTTTTAAGACCTTCGTAGGTTAAAATATTTTTCTTATCTACCATGGTTTTCGATTCCTCCTGGTTTCTTACTCGCTCATCCGCATTCCAGATATTATAGCGTAAACATCTGAAAATGTCAAGAATTCTGCTTGGTTTTACTGGTTACAAAGCTCCGATTCTTTCTTCCACGAAACGCTTTAATTCGTCCATGGTTTCTACCTGATTAATATCATTTCTCAGCTTGGCAGAATGAGGAAGTCCGGCGGTATACCATGCCATGTGTTTGCGCATCTCCCTCATGGCAACTTCCTCCCCTTTCCGTTCCATCTGCATGCTGCCATGCCGGAGGATCATCTTGCTGATCTCCTTTGCATCCGGCTCCGGAAGAAGGATTCCTGTCTCCAGATAATGAAGGGTTCTTTTAAATATCCATGGATTTCCCTTGGCACCTCTGGCGATCATGACACCGTCACATCCGGTCTTTTCAAGAAGTGCCTTTGCATCCTCCGGCTTAAACACATCCCCATTGCCTATAACAGGAATGGCTACCGCTTCCTTTACTTTCCTGATGATATCCCAGTCTGCAGTACCGGAATAGTACTGTTCCCTGGTCCGCCCGTGGACAGCGACGGCTGCAACTCCACAGCTTTCAGCCATCTTAGCAAACTCCACCGCATTGATGTCATTCTCCGTAAATCCTTTTCTGAACTTTACCGTCACAGGCTTTTTTACGGCTTTTATCATGGAAGATAAAATACGCTCCGCCAGCTTGATATCCTTCATAAGAGCGGAACCTTCGCCGTTATTAACGATCTTTGGCACCGGACAGCCCATATTTACATCTAAGAATGCAAAAGGCCCGGACTCAATCTGGGCTGCCATAGCTGCCATAATGGAGGGGTCTGACCCAAAAAGCTGAACACTTACAGGGCCTTCTCCTTCTGCCACTTCAAGCAGTTCATTTGTATTTCGGTTTTTATATAAGATTGCTTTGGCGCTGACCATCTCAGTGACTGCCATACCGCAGCCCTGCTCCCTGCAGAGAAAACGAAATGGCAGGTCTGTAACTCCTGCCATCGGCGCCAGTATCAGGTTATTGTCAAGCGTGACATTTCCAATTTTCAGCTTCACGTATCTTTCTCTCCGTAATTCAATTCTTCTCCAAGATAAAACACCCGGTAATACATCTCTAAAGATTCCAGAAGTTCTCTTTTTTCTCTCCGGTACTGTTTGATCTTTAACACGCTTCCGATTTCATCAAACAGATAATCGCTTTCCGGTGCTGTTACTTTAAATTCCAGGGTGCCGTCCGGATTATACTCAAGCATCAGAATTCCGCCCACATCCTCCGTATAAAGCACACACATGATCTGCAGTTCCTGCTTGATGCTTTCCGGGAGACTTGAAAACTGCTGGTTAAAGTAATATTTCTGTTCATAGGAATTGGCACCACACAGCACCACATTGTCTCCATCATGTTCCATCTTTATTCCTGACACCGCACTTTCTTTCTAAACACCCTTCTTTTTTAAGGCGTAAAAACATGCCCAAAGGGTGATTTCATATGTTTTACTGGCTTTATATTGTAGCATAACAAAAAAGAAAAAACAAGATTAAAAATCCGTGGTGCAACGCTTCATCAGCTTGCAGGGGACTTTGTTGTCCCGAATGACTTCACCGGCATCTCCATGAAGGATTTTCATCATATTGCTGATGGTTAAGTTGCATATTTCTTCTACCTTATTATCCACAGAAGAAAGCTCCGGATCGCTGCAGACGGAAAGGGCAGAATTGTTAAAACCGGTGATGCATAAATCCTCCGGTATCTTTAAAAGCTTTGAATTTGCATACTTGATCGCTCCCACTGCAAGACCGTCATCAGTAGCAACCACGCTGTCAAAATTCAAATCACGGCGTTCTAATAAAATATCCCGGACCGTATGTATCCGGTTTTTTACATAGAGCTTTAAATCCCCTAGCACAGGCAGTCCATGACTTTTTAAAGCGGCTTCATATCCTTCCAGCTTCTGGGTCGCACTGTAGGAGTGGGAATCACAGAGAAAAAGAATTCTTTTTCTTCCCTGTTCGATCATCTGACTGGTCACTTCATAGGTAGCCTGATAATCGTCTCCGTAAGAACAGTAAACATTTTCATGATCAAGATATCCGTTGATTAAAAATACAGGGACCTGCTTTGCCGCATCACGGACATACTGGACGGTACTGTCATCCTCTCCGGAACCTGCATAAACGGAACCGACCATAATAAGAGCATCAATCCTTTTCGCAAGAAGAAGACTCACGTACTTTTCCTTGACCGATTGCTCAAATCCGCTGCAGCATAAAATGCAGTCATAACCGTACTCATGCATGCGGCTCTCTAAATGTGCTACTGCCGCGGCCATATAGGCATCCGACACATCGGGACACATGATTCCAATAGTTTTCATGGAATCCAGTCCCAGCCCCCTGGCAAATACGTTCGGTGTATAGCCATTTTCTTCCATAATGACCCTGACTTTTTGTTTTGTCTTTTCACTGACACGGGGGCTGTCATTCACCACCCGGGACACAGTAGCAATCGAAACGCCCGCAAGCTGTGCAATATCATAAATGTTCATCGTAGTCCCTCTTACATTATAAATTTCAACGTTGGTAAGGCAGCTTTCCGTCAGCTATGAAAGAGAGCGTAAGCGCTTACACTTTTCTCAATCAATTATACAGGAAATTTACAGATAAATCAACTGCTATTCCCTATTTACATAGGAATAAAAGAGTTATTATTTGTGCCGCATTTGGCTTACATAAAAGAAAAACCTTTCTTTTCTCTTTCCCTATTGACTATGAGGTTAAAATGGTGTATGTTTTATGTAAGTACTTACATTGAATGTAAATATATAAAAACTGGTACTAAGAAAGGAAAGGAAGCTTATGCAGGATTTTATCAAAATTCATCCGGAAGATAACGTAGCTGTTGCATTAAAGCCTCTTGCGTCCGGCTCTGCTTTGAAAGTGGATCAGGCAGCAGTAACTCTTTTGGAAGAAATCCCTCAGGGACACAAATTTGCACTTACCGATATACCTGCCGGCTCATCCGTCATTAAATACGGCTGTGCCATTGGCATAGCAAAGGAGAATATTGCGGCAGGGGCCTGGATTCACACACACAATTTAAAAACTGGTTTAGGAGACTTACTTACTTATACTTATAACAAACAGGAAATTAATCTTGCTCCCACAGAAGACCGTACTTTTTTAGGATACCGCAGACCCAACGGAAAAGTTGGCGTACGTAATGAGATCTGGATCATTCCAACCGTTGGATGCGTGAATAAAATTGCTTCTGCCATTGAACGGGCCTCACAGAAATATGTTACCGGTTCCATTGACGAAGTAGCAGCTTTTCCTCATCCATACGGCTGTTCCCAGATGGGCGATGACCAGGAGTATACAAGAACCATTCTTGCAGACTTAATCAACCATCCAAACGCCGGAGGCGTTCTGGTACTCGGACTCGGATGCGAAAACAGCAACATTCAGGAATTAAAGCGCTACATCGGGGAATATGATGAACGCAGAGTCAAATTCCTTGTTGCTCAGGAATCTGAGGATGAGATGGAAGACTCGATGGCAATGATTGAAGAGTTAGTGGAATATGCAGGCACCTTTCACAGGGAACCAATCAGCTGCAGCGAGCTGATCATCGGAATGAAATGCGGCGGTTCCGACGGATTATCCGGAATCACAGCCAACCCTACCGTTGGTGCTTTCTCTGATATGCTGGTTTCCAAAGGCGGTACTACCATTCTTACAGAAGTTCCTGAGATGTTCGGTGCGGAAACACTTCTCATGAACCGCTGCCAGAATGAGGAGACCTTTGAAAAGACCGTGAACTTGATCAATGACTTTAAAAACTATTTTACCAGCCATAATCAGACCATTTACGAAAATCCGTCTCCGGGCAACAAAAAGGGCGGTATCTCCACTCTTGAGGACAAATCCTTAGGGTGCATTCAGAAATCAGGAAGTGCAACCATCGTAGATGTCTTAAAATATGGCGAAGCCGTAACTACCAAAGGCTTAAACTTATTGAGCGCTCCTGGTAATGATCTGGTTGCTGCCACAGCACTGGCTGCTTCCGGAGCTCATATCGTACTATTTACCACAGGCCGCGGAACTCCATTTGCCTGTCCGGTACCAACCATGAAGATTGCCACCAACACGGCTCTGGCGACCAAAAAGAGTAACTGGATCGATTTTAACTGCGGAGTCCTGGTCGAAGGCACAGACATGGATACTCTCAAGAATCAGTTCTTTGATTTTGTAATTGAAGTAGCTTCCGGCAAAAAAGTCAAATCCGAAGAAGCAGGCTTCCACGACATGGCTATCTTTAAGCGGGGCGTGACTCTATAATATATTTATGTGACAAGGAAAAAGGAGATTAATTCAAATGGAAAAGTTATGTTATGCAACACTGGAAAAGCAGGGTTATGACGGATACCTTTTAAAAGAGGCACCGGAGCGCGTTCTGCAGTTTGGAGAAGGAAACTTTTTAAGAGCGTTTGTTGATTATTTTATTGATATGCTGAATGAAAAAACCGGTTTCAACTCCAAAGTCGTTTTATGCCAGCCCATTGCCCCAGGTCTTGCAGATATGATTAACGAACAGGAAGGTCTTTATACCCTCTTCCTCCGCGGATTCGAGAACGGAAAAAAGGTAAATGAAAAACGTGTGATTTCCTGTGTAAGCAGATGTTTAAATCCATATAAGGATTATGAAGCAGTTCTTGCCTGTGCAGATAATCCAGAGCTGCGCTTCATCGCCTGCAACACAACCGAAGCAGGAATTGCCTATGATCCTTCCTGCCAGTTTACCGATGTTCCGGCTGACAGTTATCCCGGAAAACTGACTCAGTTCTTATATAGAAGATTTGAGAAGTTCGGAAAAGAAGCCGGAAAAGGATTTGTTATCCTCTCCTGTGAGCTGATCGACAATAACGGAAAAGAACTGGAAAAATGTGTTTTAAAATATGCAGAACAGTGGAAATTAGGTGAAGAATTCATCAACTGGATCAAGGCAGAAAATATCTTCTGTTCCACTCTGGTAGACCGAATCGTAACCGGATATCCAAGGAATGAAGCTGCTGCTATCTGCGAAGAATTAGGATATCAGGATAACATCATCAATACCAGTGAGATCTTTGGTTTCTGGGTCATTGAAGGTCCTGAGCATTTAAAGAAAGAACTTCCATTTGAAGAAGCCGGCCTCCCGGTCTTAATCTGCAACGATCATAAGCCATATAAGCAGAGAAAGGTCCGCATCTTAAACGGTGCCCACACCTCCTTTGTACTGGGTGCATACCTGGCTGGACAGGATATTGTCCGCAACTGCATGGATGATGAAGTGATCTGTGGATTCATGAACAAGACCATTTACGATGAGATCATTCCTACTCTGACTCTTCCAAAAGAGGAGCTTATGAGCTTTGCTGCTTCTGTTACAGAACGCTTCAAAAACCCATTCATCGATCATGCTCTGCTTGCCATCTCCCTTAACTCTACTTCCAAGTGGAAAGCAAGGGTTATGCCCTCCTTTAAGGGTTATATCGATAAGACAGGAACTCTTCCAAAATGTATCACAGCATCTTTTGCATTCTACATCGCATTCTATCATGGAAAGAATTTAACCGATGACGGCCTGGTAGCAACCCGTCCTGCCGGCAATGAATATACTGTAAAGGATGATAAACCGATCCTTCAATTCTTCTATGACCACAAGGATGATGATGCACAGACTCTTGCTCATGCAGTCTGCAGCAATGTTGACTTCTGGGATGAGGATTTAAGCAAGATTCCTGGTTTTGAAGAGGCAGTAGCCGGATACTTAAAGGCCATTGAAGAAAAAGGTGCATATGAAGTAATGAAAGACTGCTTAAACTAACCGATCTGCAAAGGCTGTAGCAAAAAGAATATGCGATAGCACTTTTAAAAAACAATCTTATTAATAGTATGAAAATGCGCCTTGAAACAGCTTTTAAAGCTGAATCAAGACGCATTTTTCACACTATTTTGCCGCAAGACTATTTTGCATTCTTTCCATTTCCATTATAATAATCCGGGTTCTCCTAAGAATAAACGGATTTCATTGATTGCCAGATCATATCTTCCTGCCTGACAATGCTGTTCTCCGCCGGTTTCTTTCGTGAAAATCTTTGTCACTAATGATCTTGTATTTATTAATTCGTTTTGTTCTAAAATAAGATCTTCAAATGGTACATATTGATCTTCCTTTCCGGCTAATAAAAGGACATCTTGTGTTACCAGTTCCCCCAATCCTCTTATATTATGGTTCGCTACATTTTTTAACAGATCATAAGGGATATTTTCACCTGTATTTTCATAACCTTTATTAAATTTGAATTGAGCATCCAGATTATCACCAATTACGTCATTTACCAACTTATTTACTTCCTCTGAGTTACCTTGATGTAAAAGCTGTATGATTCTCTCTTTTAAGTTCTTTTCTATTCCATTTAGGAAAACATTTAAGCCGTCATAAAAGAAATCAAAACAAACAACACGTTTGATCCTCTTTTCATAGGCCGCCGCTCTAACTACAAAATATCCACCCCAGGAAACTCCCATTGCGTCAACCTCATCTAACCCAAAATAATCCAAAAGAGCAGAAACCGGGTTTTCAAAGTAGGGAGTAAACTTTAAATCATTATCAATTAAAGCACGCCCTTGACCTGGTCCATCAAATAGAATGATATTATAATCCGTTCCCTTAAACAGGCCGATTACTGCGAGAATTTCTTCCATAAAGCTGTCAAACCCGCTGATTACCAGTAATGTTTTTGTTGCATTCGGATTCATTTCGATTTTTATGGCAGGCAAAAAAGAATTATCATATGGAACTTCATATGATTCATATTCCAGTCCTTTATAACTGAGATAAAAATTATTCAAGTAGCGGTGGACCGTATCTTTCTTATTTTCATCATTCTTTTTCAGATAAAACTGCGCCAAGGAAAAGTATACACAGGCCAAATCATAATCTCCATTTAATTCCCGTTTTTCTCCGAATCTATACCATGTTTCAAACCACGAATTTAAATCAGTTAAACTTGGAATAATACCTGACAGATCTTCTTTTACCCGTAAGTCATCTTTAAAAGCGGACAATTGCCGATTCATTTGTAAGTTCATTTGCTGATTTCCTTTAACATATTCATAAAACATTTTTCTTACTCCCTTCATTGTTATATGACTTCATTATAGCCATCATTAACCCTTGAATCAATTATCAAAATATGATACGATGTCTATAAATGGACAATGTGTACTATTAATGACCGCAATCTGACAAAAAGGGGGTATTTAATTGGCTCAAGACATTCGGATAAAAAAAACAAAACAAAATATTGAGAAAGCATTGTTGGCACTGCTCAATAAAAAAGAGTTTCGATCCATTACCATTGGAAATATTTGCGAAGAAGCGTTAACCAGCAGATCAACCTTTTATTTGCATTACCTTGATAAATATGATCTGCTGGAAAAAATAGTTTCAAATCAGACCGCCCTGTTTCAGGATATTGTAAAAAAACGGATCAACTCATTATTTAATAATAATTTTGAAATTTCATTAATTGAATTTTATAATGAAATCGAAAAACAAAAAGACATCATACAATCACTTTTTCATGTTACAGAACAAGGTTATGATTTAAAGAAAAACTATAAAGAAACTCTCTTTTACTACTGGAAAAAATATTTGGATATTCAATTTACAGAAACGGCGGTATCTACGGAACTAATAGCGACGTTCGGAACGGATATTGTTCTGGATATTTTAGATTGGACCCTTACTCATGGAGTAGACTCCGCAGCATTAGCTTATGGTGAAAAACTGCACCAGAAAATATTGTTTCCTCTATCAGAGAAAACATGACTTCTGGGGATTAAAGCTGACCTCCATAAGTTGGATTTTAGGTCTAACTCCTGGAGGTCCTTTTTCTTCAGGTAATATCAGAATTTGTAATCTTCAAGAAACTTCCTTGACCATTCTGCATTATCTGGTTTGCTGTCTTCAATTGTCATCTGAACAAATGGCTTATCTTTTTTTACAAAATCCAGAATCGTATCATACTTCATGGTACCAGTTCCCGGTGCACTGGAAACTACTTTCTCACCTTCAATTACAAAGTCTTTCATATGTACCACATCGGTATATTCTCCCAGGTCTTTGATGGCTTCTGCAATCACTTCCTCATAATGTCCGCTGTTTTCCACGGAAAGAAGGTTCACCGGATCCAGTATGATTCTCAAGTTCGGAGAATCAATTTCCTTTAATACCTTTAAAGCCTGCTTGGAATCATAAACAATATGGCTCCATACCGGCTCAATCGCCATAATGACACCAAACTTTTCCGCACATTCCACAACCGGGCGCAGATTCTTAATAAAAATCTGAAGAGATTCTTCTGTATGGCTGGCTGGTACAAAACGGTATTCCGCATTAGGGGCTCCAGTTTCCGTTCCTACAACGCTGCAGCCTAACATAGAAGCAAACCGAAGATGTGCAAAATAACGCTCCTGGATTTTCTTAAGCTCTTCCGGGTCCGGATGAGCCAGATTCAGATAACATCCCAATACCGCAATATCCATATCATATTTTTCAAACAGCTTGCGCAGATAGGTGGCATAGCCAGGCGTCAGTGCAGTATTCTCCACTGAATGATCTTTGACTGTTTTTGATAAAGCCAGATGAACACAGGTAAATCCCTGTTCGTGGGCTATTTTTACCCTCTCCTCAATGGTTCCAGGAGCAACATCGTGTAACCGAATTCCAATCTGCATAATAAACCCCTCCTTTATTTCACTTCATAATGATCCACATTGGCTGTCTCAAAGGCTTCCCCTTCCTGGCCGGAAATCTTTACATTATCACAAACCAGGGTTTCTACGTTATTGATCAGGAATCCTTTTTTAGAACACTCATCCATACCGCTTAACATGGCAGGAGTTCCTTTTTTCGCATCCTCAGCAAAGGAAACTTCCACATTCCTCAATTCAATACGTTCAATTTTCTTTTCCGGAAGTCCGTAAAAGAAGGAAGCTGCCACGTGACAGTTTTCTGCTTTAATATTGGTAAAATACAGTCTTTTAATTTCAGGTGTCCGCTCATCCACAGGAAGCGCTTTCCGGGACTGTACGTATTCGGATTTTCCATCCGGATCGCAGAAATAAAAGCAGTTTGCCACAAATGGCGTCATGACATGATCCATATGGATATGGTCAAAATAAATCTCGGAAAGCACAGAGTCCTTGCCCCGCCCTCTTCTGGTCTTAATTCTAAGACCTCTGTCCGTATGACGGAACAGACAGTTTTCCACATGGATGTTCTTTACTCCTGCCCCAACTTCACTTCCTACGGTAACTGCTCCGTGTCCGTTTTCCATCAGGCACTGACGGATCATAATATTTTCAGAAGGAGTTTTGAACTTTCTTCCCATATAAATCTTGCCGGACTTAATAGCAATACAGTCATCTCCTAAGGAAAAATGAAGGCCAAGTATCTCAACATCTTTACAGGACTCCGGATCCAGTCCGTCTGTATTATGGGAATTGGCAGGATTATTGATAGTCAGATCAATAAATTTTAAATCCTGACTGAAGTATGGGTGAAGCACCCATGCAGGGCTGTCCTTTAAAGAAAATCCCTGTAAGCGGACATTCTTACATCTTTCCAAAAATACCATACGGGGGCGGAAGGCAATCTTCATCTGGCGGACATCGTGCCACCAGTTGTCAAAATCCGCCTGTCCATTGATCAGTCCTCTGCCGTAAATTACAACATCTTCCACATCGATACCGGTAATAATCCCTGCAAACATCGGAAGGGGGTTGCCCTCCCACGTTCCCAGATTATAATCTTCCTTTTCATCATAGCTTTCTATGACGCCTGGAAATCTGGGGAATTTGTTACGGTCCGTATCCGCCTGAAGTTCAGCGCCTTCGGCAAGTTCTATCTTAATATGACTCTTTAAAAACAGACTGGTGATACGGTAGGTACCTCTTGGAATGAGCACTCTTCCATCCTTGGGGCAGGCCATGATTGCCGCCTGAATGAAAGAAGTATCATCCTGGATGCCATCGCCCTTTGCACCGACCTCCCGCACATTGACTGTTACAAACTCATAATCTGTATGGAAGGCTGCTTCTGCTTTTTCTCCGTCTCTTTCCAAACAGATATTATAATCCATATCCGGCTTTAAGTCAAATAAAGTAAATACGACTTTTGTTGTAGTTCCATAATTCTCTCCGTTTACAAAAATTGTTCCCGGAGTCTCATACTCATAGATTTGCTCTGTGATTGTTTCAATGGTTACAGAACGTGCAGTCTTTAAAGCAACCCTAAGTTTCATTCTGACTTAACCTCATCTTTTCTTTTTTGAATATTCAAAAAGGGCGCAGCAATCGTATACTACGCCCATTTTTTTAAATTAACCTTTTACGCCTCCGGCAGCGATACCGTCGATAAATGCATCCTGTGCACAGAAGAACACGATCAGAGATGGAATGATGGAAATTAAGGACATTGCCAAAATTCTATTCCACTGAAATCCGACATCACCATCCATGGACATACGTAAGTATATGGAGTTTGTATATTTGGGCATATCGGAAACATAAATAAGGGGTCCCATGAAATCATTGCACGTCCACATGAACTGGAAAAGCGCAACAGAAACCAGTGATGGTTTTAACATAGGAACAATTACATACCATAAGGTCTTAATGGAATTACATCCGTCAATCCTTGCAGCTTCCTCAAGTTCCTTTGGAACACCTCTTAAAAACTGTACCAGCATGAATAAGAAATAGGTATCACCTGCAAACAGAGAAGGAATTACCAGGGGAAGGTAAGAGTTAGTCCAGCCCCACTGGTTAAACATAATATACTGAGGTGCATTTAAAACTACCTGAGGTAAGAACAGAGTGGAAATCATTAAAGAGAAAAGGATTGCTTTTCCTTTAAATTCAAAACGTCCGAAACCGTAAGCAGTAAGTGTAGCAGATATAACAGTAAATATAACCTTCGGTACTACGATCTTATAGGTATTAAGCATGGATTTGATCAGATTGATCTTTCCGCCGTAATCAACAAATGCGTTGTCATAGCCATCCATTACCGGATTCTTAGGCCAGAACCATGCACTGGTAAAAATCTCTGAGTTCGTCTTAAAAGTAGCTCCCACCATCCAGATCAGGGGATATACCATAATAAAGCCAACCAAGATAAGTAATGTATAACGGATTACTGTGCTGATTTGTCTTCTTGTTTCTTTCGTCATGTCATCTACCTCCCGTCCTCATCTGAATAATAAACCCATTTCTTCTGGCTTACAAACGCTACTGCCGTAAAGGTCATGACGATCAGGAACAGAATCCATGCCTGTGCACTTGCCATACCCATCTTATGACGTAAGAACGCATTATTGTAGATTAAAATGGAAATCAATGTTGTTGCTCCGTTGGGTCCACCCTTTGTTACAAGGAATGGTCCGTTAAATTCCTGGAACGCCTGGCATAACTGAGTAATCAGATTGTAGAAAATAACCGGTGTGATAAGCGGCACTGTGATCTTGAAGAACTGAGTCCACTTTCCTGCTCCGTCGATTGAAGCCGCCTCGTATAAATCTTCCGATACTCCCTTTAAAGCTGCCAGGAAGATAACCATGGCAGAACCAAACTGCCATACACGAAGAAGTACGATAACAGCCAACGCACCGTTTGGAGTTGCCATCCAGTTGATTTTTTCTGCACCGAAAACACCAATTACAGTATTGATCAGACCGTCGGTATTAAATACAGCTCTCCATAAAATGGCAATTGCAATGGAACCGCCCAAAATGGAAGGAATGTAATATGCAGTTCTGAAAAAGTTAACACCTTTTAGTTTAAAATTTAGAATATATGCAATGAACAATGCAAATAACAGCTTTAACGGAACATCAAAAATAGCATATTTGAATGTTACAAAGAAAGCTCTTCTAATATCAGAATCCGTGAAAATCTTATCATAGTTCATCAGACCTGTTTTTGTAACACCATTAAACAGATCATAATTTGTAAAGCTGTAGTACAGTGAAGAAGCGAACGGATAAACCTTAAAAAGTATAAATCCAATCAGCCACGGTAATACGAAGAAGAATCCTGCATTTTCTGTCAGGAACTTGTGAATACCCTTAGACTTCATACTGCTTATACCTCCTGTTTTTTAAGTATAATATGTTGTGCGCGGATCATGTTTTCTAACCCAGCCCATGTTTGATTATCGTTCCCCGCGATAGTTTGCCATGCAAGTTCCCCGAAATTGCTGTATTTCTCCGTTTGAAGCACGCCGATATTGCATGCCCTCAGGATGGAATAACCGATTTCCAAAATTTCAGAAGAATTCGGGAGGTTTTTCATCTTCTCCGTGACTATAACCTTAAACAAATCCCTTAATTCCCTATAATATTCATAGATCTCTTCTGACATCTGACTGATGGTTTCGATCAAAGCAATCAGTTCACTTCCTGTAAATGATGCTTTATTCCGAAACATGGCAGCAATTTCATTATAATGTTCTTTTCTTTTATACTTTGTCTCATACGCCGTGATAAATGGCATGAAATCCAAAGACCATTCCTTTGAATTGACTGCTGACTCAATCTTCTGCCTGTATTCCTCATTGTCTGTTTGCCCATAAGCAAAAAAATAAGCTAAATAATCCTGCATCGGCAGACCTTCTGCCGTCCCTTCCGGGGCCTCCAGCGTATTTAAACGGGTCAGCACAAATTCTTTGTAAGCTTCTTCTCCGGTAGCCTCATACATCTGTACCGCTCCTGTCAGCTGGTATGGTTTCAATGTCTCGTTTCTGCATTCCATGACTTTTGTCTGCCCTTTTCTCTATGGGAGCCGCCATATCATTATGGCGGCTCTTATGAAATATTTATTGCTTTTTTAACGTCTCGTCAAATCAGCTTTCCAATGTATCAGTAACTCCCTTGATCAGCTCGCTTGCAGCCTCTTTAGAATCAATTTCACCGGCACTTAACTTACCAAATACTTTGTAGTAAACGCCGTCTGGATTCGCCT
The DNA here is from genome assembly GCF_046972725.1 of Lacrimispora sp. Classification (NCBI taxonomy): domain Bacteria; kingdom Bacillati; phylum Bacillota; class Clostridia; order Lachnospirales; family Lachnospiraceae; genus Lacrimispora; species Lacrimispora sp. Next base: position 1,215,426 of record NZ_JBKVXF010000001.1, read on the forward strand.
TTAAATCATTGTGCTCAAATTTGGGGTCCAGAGTAAACTTGCTGTACTCCATAACCTTTGTATTGGCTTCAATAGTAAGCGGATCTCCAAGCTTATTGTCTTCAAGAATCTTTAAGCCAGCTGCTGAACATGGAATTCCACGCTCTGTTGAACTGATCTTAACGCCTTCCTCATCATTTAACAGGAAATTGATCAGCATAGCAGCTTCCTTTGGATGCTGAGAATTGGCTGAAACTGCAAATGCCATAGAAATTTTAGTAAATCCGCCGTTGTTGTCGCCCATCTTAACGAAATCACCAACTACAAATTCCTGTCCTGGCTTGTTTACACTGCCTTCAAGCGCTTTTTTGAATTTGGAAGCAGAGGAATCCCATTCAAAGATACCGGCATACTTTCCGTCAATCCATTTTGCATTCTTATCAAGAGAATCAGCCATATCGCCCTGAATGGTAGCCAGAGTCGGAATGACATGCTTTGTTTCAAGTCCGGTAATGAAATCCATACCGTCTTTTACTTCATCTTCAGTGTAATTAATTGCCCCATCTTCTACCCAGTTTTTGCCATATTTAGATTCCAGATAATATACCATTAAGATCATGCGGTCATATTCGCCAAGTGCAAGCGGATACATATCAGGATCTTTTGCCTTAAATGCTTCCCCAGCTGCATACAGAGAATCGAGATCGGTAGGAATTGCAACTCCAACCTCATCAAAAGCAGTCTTGTTCCAGTAGAACAAACGTCCGGTCAAAGAAATCGGAACAGCCATTAATTTGTTATCCACTTTGCAAAGGTTAAGACTTTCTGGTGTGAACTGTGTCAAATCAAGAACGTCGGAGTAATCTTCCAGATTAGCGAATGATTTACCGCCCTGGCTGTAAGATTCAATCCAGTTCCAGTTGATCTGCATAACATCAGCCGCATTGCCGCCCAAGATATTTAAGGACTGCTTTTCTTCCCAGCCTGTCCATGCACCGTACTCCGGAGTTACTTTAATATTCGGGTACTTTGCTTCAAAAGCTTTGATTGCCTCTTCTGTTGCTGCGTGTCTGGTATCACCACCCCACCAGGAAAACTTGAGTTCCACCGGCTCTCCGGAAGTTGTGCCTGAAGCCTCTGCCGAAGTTGTCTCTGCCTCTTTGGTCGTTTCAGCTGCACCGGTAGATTCTGTGGTGCTGCTTTTACTGCTTCCGCAGGCAGACAAAGACATAGCCATAACAGCCGCTAACCCCATCGCTGTCCACTGTTTGATTTTTCTCATCTTTCTCTCTCCTTTTTTCTTACACTCATAAATGAGTTCTTAAAAAGCCCGGTGCAATATTTACACATTTCGACAATTTTCTACCCTTCTGCGTAAGCGCTTACACTGTGCTTTTTCTATATTATAACACCTCTTATGTTATAATTCATTTCAAATACAGCACAAAACATTGCATATATTGACATCCTATGATATAATTTTAGTAATATTAGCCAAGGAGATTACGATTTATGAAAGTACTTACCTCATATTCAGACGGAATTGACCACTGTATGGCCTCCAGATACTTCTCTATTGCACATCTTCATAAGGAATCAGGCATATTAAGTATGCACAGTCACCAATGCTATGAATTTTACTTCTCCATCAGCGGCGGGCGGACATTTTTAATAGATGAAAAAAATTACCGGATAGAACCTGGCAATTTGTTTATGATCAACCAGCACGAAAAGCATCAGGTACTGCAGATGGATACTTCTGCGCCCCATGAACGGTATGCTGTTTTTATTGATCCCGGTTATTTGAAATCCATTTCAACACCATTGACGGACTTGACCTACTGCTTTACCCACCGGCCGGAGAAATTTTCCCACCGCATTGCATTGAACCAGAGCCAGCAGAGACGTCTTACTTACTATATTAATAAATTATCCACAGAGGGAGGCTTTGGACAAGATGTGGAGGAGCGTTCTGCCTTTGCAGAATTTATGGTCTTTATTACAAAAATGACGATTGATGCATCTCTTGGTGATGCAACCAAAGATCAGAGACAGTATTTCAACAGTAAAGTAGCCGATATTATCACCTATATCCATCACAATATCGATTCCCCCCTAAGCATTGGTGAAATAGCCGCTCATTTTTATCTAAGTTCTTCTTACCTTTGCAGACTTTTTAAGAAAGGGACCGGGACTACGATTAACTCCTATATCACAACCCGCCGCATTGAACTGGCCCAGACGCTTTTGTCAGGCGGCTACAGCGTCAATGAGGTATACAGCATGTGCGGCTTTAATGATTACAGCAATTTTTTTAAAGCATTTACCAAAAAAACCGGTATTTCTCCGAAAAAATATGCCCAGAACAGCTTAAGCTAAACCGAAGGACCGGAGCCTGTATGGATTGGCTCCGGTCCTTCGGTTATTGATCAGCAATGAAATTCCCAGCCAGTCCGTTTCATCTCCGTATAGGCCAGAAGGAACGGTCCCACTCCCTTTGCATCATCTTTTACAACGGGCTCTGACATATAATAGTCAAATGTGCCGTTTCTTCTTCCCTTTCCCCCAAGTCCTGCTACAAGGCAAATACCGCCAAGGCTCATGTTGCCTTTTTCAAGATCAAGATACCTTTCACAGATTCCCTCAAATGCCTTCTTGCCGTACTGAGCATAGGATTCGGGAAGATATCCCAAACGCACCCCTCTTAAAATCGCATAGGAAAATATGGCGCTGCCGCTGGTTTCCAGATAATTTTGGTCCATTCCGCCTAAATTGACTACCTGATACCACATACCGCTTTCATCCTGGTACTTTAGCATGGAATCAATAAGATCTATAAATTCTTCTTTCATCCCTTTTAATTCTTCTGCATCGGCAGGATCGGCCTTGTCCATGGTATCCAGTAAAGCCATGGCATACCAGCCAAGTGCCCGCAGCCAGAAATTCTGGGATAATCCGGTAACCTTATCGCACCAGAACATCTCCCGTTCGGAATCATAGGCATGATAATAAAGGCCGGTCTCCGTATCCTTCATGTGCTCTTTTACATTCATGAACTGGCGGTAGATATCACTGCAGTTCTTTTTGTTATTGAAACGGGTCTCATATTCCATATAGAACGGCTGGCACATGTAAAGGCCGTCAAGCCATACCTGATTGGGATATATATTTTTATGCCAGAAATTGCCTTCTTTGGTTCTTGGCATCATTTCGATCTGGCTGTAAACCAGATCAATGGCTTTTCTGTATTTTTCCTTACCGGTCAGGTCATAAAGTTCAAACAGTGTTTTTCCTGCATTGACATTGTCAATATTTTTCTCCTCCACGTCATAACCGTCGATGGTGCCATCCTCTCTCACCCGGTGATCAATAAAAGCATCGGCAAATTCCAGATATCTGGAATTTTTTGTAATGGCATACATCTCTAAGATTGCTTTGATCATACAGCCGTCTATATAATTCCAGCCTGACTTTTCCCCCTGAAGAATCTTCTCAATGTTCCAGACCGGACGGTCCGGCGTGCTTTTCTCCATCAGCTCATTGATATACCTTTCAATTGCATCCATGCTCGTCTTCCTCTCTCTGCGTTCTTGTCTGAATTTATTTATCCTGCGGCTGTTCCATACAAATTCGGTTTTTTACGGATTCCCTTTCCACCAGGCGGTTTTCCAGCCATACATCTTCCGGCCGGATTCCCTCCTCCATGTAGGTTAGAAGCATTTTCGTTCCCTCCACGGCAATCCTTGTGGCATTCCGTTCCACGGTGGTCAGCCTCATATCAGCATAACCGGAAATATCCAGGTTGTCAAATCCTGTCAATGAAATATCCTCCGGCACCTTCAGCCCTCTCTCCGCAGCAGCATTGGCCGCACCGGCGGCCATCTCATCGTTAAAGCACAACAATGCGGTCAACTCCTTATGATTGTCAAGAAGTCTTCCTGCGGCCAGCCTTCCGCTGTTATAGCGGTAATTCCCGTATTCTACGGGAATGCTTCCGGCATCAAGTCCCCACCGTTTTGCTGCCCGGTTAAAGCCCTCATGGCGGAGCAGCGTTGCCTCCAGATCAGGGTCACCTTCTATCACTCCAATCTTTCTATGCCCGTTTTTTAAAAGATGCTCCATGGCTTTTTCCATTCCTCCCTGCTCATCCGTAACAACCGCAGGGATATCTTTGGATACCCTCCGGCTGATGGCTACCATGGGGATCTTTTTCTCCCAGGCTTCCTCTATGAATTCCCCATCCCAGTCTCCCTGGGACATGATTAGCAGACCATCAAAATTGCTCCGGTTCAAGGTTCCCGGCTCATGCATATCCATACATTTTACGATCACATGATATTTACTTCCAATGACACTGTTTACACCAATCAGCACGTTGTGCAGAACAAACGGTGATGTGGACCTGCTTATGGTGGAAAAGCATAGCCCGATAATATTTGATCTTGACTTTTTTAAAGTAACTGCCGCCTGATTCGGCACATACTCAAGTGCACGGGCAATCTTAAGAATCTTCTCCTTTTTCTTTTCTTCCACAGACCCGCTGCCGTTTAAAGCCCGTGAGACCATGGAATAAGAGACGCCTGCGCAAACAGCAATGTCTTTTATCGTTACTGACATTCCTATCCCCTCCCTTTAAGACTATCATAGCATATATGAACCTTGTTGCAAAGGTTTGCAACCAATCGGAAGTTTTTTGTGTATTTCTTATTTATTTTCATAATTATATGGCATTATTTTATGCTTATTTCATTATACTTCAAAATGTTAGATTTTTAACACGCAAAATCCGGCCTTCTTTTGGATAATATTCATAATAAATTATTCTATTTTTATTCATTTTTTACCTTTTATCTTTTGTAACTTATGGTAATATAGTTGGAGTGTGTAAGTGCTTACACTCTATTTAGAAATTCGGCAGAAAGCCGTAACTACTTGCTAAAACATACGGCAAAAGAAAGTGAGGAACAAATTATGAAAAAAAAGCTGACCAAAGTTATGGCAATCGCTTTAGCAGCTGCTATGGGATTATCCCTGACAGCATGCGGCGGTTCCCAGGGGAAAGCGGAAAACACAGCTCAGGCAGACGGAGAAGGCGGTGATGCAACGCTTCGTATTTCCTGGTGGGGCGGTGATGACAGACATACTGCAACCGAAGAAGCAGTTAAGAAATTTATGGAGAAATACCCGAACATTAAGGTTGAAACAGAATACGGCGCATGGACAGGCTGGGAAGAGAAACAGTCTCTTGGCATCTTAAGCGGAGAATGTGCTGATATCATTCAGATCGGTTCCAACTGGGTAAAGGATTACAGCAGAGGCGGAGAATCCTACTTAGACCTTAACCAGTACTCCGATGTTCTTGATTTGACTCAGTTTCCACAGGATAAATTAAAATCCAATGAAATCAACGGAAAGCTGATGGCTGTTCCGATTTCCTTAACCGGACGTTTATTCTACTGGAACAAGACCACTTTTGATGAGGTTGGGGCTGCAATTCCAACAGATGAAGCATCTCTTCTGGCTGCCGGTGCTGCTTTCAAGGCATATGGCGATGACTACTATCCTCTGGCTCTGGGCGAATATGACCGTGCCATCTTCATGGTATACTATCTGGAATCCAAGTACGGAAAAGAGTGGATCGAAGACGGTAAATTAAACTACACGGAAGCTGAGATCAAGGAAGGTATGGATTTCTTAAGAAAATTAGAAGACGAACATGTAATTCCTACGATCGCAACCATCAGCGGTGATATGGCTGATTCCCTTGATAAGAATGCAAAATGGATCGACGGTAAATATGCAGGACTTTTAGAATGGGATTCCGGCGTTTCCAAGGTAAAAGCTGCTCTGGAAGGAAGTGTGAACAAGCCGGGACAGGAATTCATCATTGGTGACTTCATCAAATTTGGTGATTTTAACGGTGGTTCCACCAAGATTTCCATGAACTTTGCAATCAAAGCATCTACAAAGTATCCAAAAGAAGCTGCCATGTTATTAAACTATCTCTTAAATGATCCGGAGGGTGTGGAAATTTTATCAACGACCCGCGGTGTTCCTTGCTCTGCTGCTGCTATCAAGGTTCTTGAAGAAAAGAATATCGGTGATGCTATGACTAAGGAAGCAAATGCAAAAGTATTGGATTACTGCAAATTCCTTCAGGATCCTCAGTTCGACAACAGCGAATTAAAAGCAAACCCAGACGGATTGTATTACAAAGTATTCGGTAAATTAAGCTCAAAGGATATTACTCCAGAGGAAGCTGCAAAAACTTTATACGATGGTGTAGTAACCATTTTAGAAGAAGACTAATACATTTATTATGCTGTGAGAAAGGATGGGCCGGATTATGAAGCAGTTTACACAGAAGATTTTCGTTTCAGAGGAGCAGGCAGGTCATAAAAAATCAACTGCTCCCGCCAGTCTGAACGCTTATATCCTTGATCCGATATCCCTTTCCAGTGACCGCAGACGTCCGGCAGTGATTATCTGCCCGGGCGGCGGTTACGGGCATTTATCGGACCGGGAAGGGGAACCGGTAGCCATGCAGTTTCTGTCTATGGGATACCATGCCTTTGTTTTGCATTACAGCGTGGCTCCCGATGTTTTTCCTTATCCCCAGATGGAGCTGGCTGCAGCCGTATCATCGGTTCGCTCCCGTGCATCGGAATGGCAGATTGACCCGGAAAAAATCATTGTGGCCGGTTTTTCTGCTGGCGGACATCTGGCCTGCAGCCTTGGGGCCTTCTGGAATCAGGAATTTCTTTACGGCCCTCTTAAGGTTACTCCCGGCGATATCCAGCCGAATGGTCTGATTCTTGGTTATCCGGTCATTTCTTCCGGTCCCTGTTGTCATCCCGGTTCCTTTATCAATCTGTTAGGAACCAGGGCAGAGGATGAAGCCAGCCGCCGTCTTGTATCCCTGGAGCACCAGGTTGGACCCCATACTCCAAAGACATTTATCTGGCATACCTCCACGGACGATGCGGTTCCCGTAAAAAACAGCTATCTGCTGGCCGACGCGCTCACCGGGCACGGAGTAAATGTGGAAATGCATATCTATCCGGTAGGCTGCCACGGGTTATCTCTGGCGACACCGGAGGTCTCCGGAGAAGACGGAAAATACATTGTTCCTCAGTGTCAAAGCTGGATTCCTCTGGTTCATACCTGGATGGAAAATCTGTAACAACAGGATATACAAAAAATGCGTCTTGACAGGGCCTGTAAGCCTTATCAAGACGCATTTTTTATTTCTTATTTATCTATGGCTGTTTTATCTCACCAGCATCTTGCTGATCTGATACTGGTCTTCCGGAATGTCTTTTGTCATAGCCAGAGCTTCCTGGATATCAATATCAACATAGTCTCCATGCTTATAGCCCACGACACGGTTGCTTTTTCCCGCGCAAAGAAGTTCCACTGCTCTTGCCCCCATAATGGAAGCGTAGACACGGTCTTTGCAGGTAGGCGCTCCGCCTCTTTGCATATGTCCCAATATGGTTGCCCTAGTTTCAATGCCGGTTGCAGCCTCAATTCTTCTTGCCATGGATGCAGAATGGCCGATTCCTTCCGCATTGATGATGATATGATGCTTTTTCCCGCGCTTTCTGTTGTCTATGATACGGTTGATCAAAGACTGCTCGTCACCGTCATACCGCTCCGGAAGAAGAATATCCTCCGCACCGTTGGCAAAGCCGCACCAGAGAGCAATATAGCCTGCATTGCGTCCCATTACCTCAATGATGCTGCAGCGTTCGTGGGAGGTCGATGTATCACGGACCTTATCAATGGCTTCCATGGCCGTATTTACGGCAGTGTCAAAACCAATGGTGTAGTCCGTACATGCAATATCCAAATCTATGGTTCCCGGAAGTCCGATGGTATTGATTCCAAGTGCAGACAGCTTACCGGCCCCGCGAAAGGAACCGTCTCCGCCAATTACAACAATGCCGTCAATATTGTGCTTCCGGCAGATCTCAGCGCCTTTTTTCTGTCCCTCGGCTGTGATAAACTCCTGACATCTGGCTGTATAAAGAATGGTTCCTCCGCGGTGAATGATATCAGATACACTGGTGCTGTCCATATCCACAATTTCCTCCTGCAGAAGGCCCGCGTATCCCCTCATAATTCCCTTTACCTTTAACCCTTTATGGATTGCAGTCCTGACAACGGCACGGATCGCAGCATTCATCCCAGGTGCATCGCCGCCGCTGGTTAATACGCCAATGGTTTTAACTTGATTTGCCATAGTAACTTCCTCCTGATTTACGGATATCTATTTTTATTTGTTTTTCATTTCGTACATGTTGTATTCTAATTCATTTTCCCAATCTTTTCAAGTTTTTTTTCCACAACTTTGACATTTTTTTCACCAAGTTTTTTTACCAGATGATCCACAAGCGCTCCATCGGCATTCACATTCCGGTTGGAAGGCAGTACCTTTTTTGCCCTCTCCTTCTCCAGATAAATAATCACAGAGTCATTTCCCTCGGATTCTTTTAAGTCATCAAGAATCTCCCGTTCTTTTGACACGTATTCTTCTTTATCCGGGAATTTCAGCCAAAGCTCCTTAGGCAGGTCCGTAAAAGGAGTTACCCGCTCGCAGATCAGTTTTCCTACCGGATCATCGCCGATGGAAACCCTTCCCTGGATAAACACTTTGGATTCTTCTACAAACAGCTCCCGTTTGCTCTCATAATCTTTTGGAAAAACAACGACTTCCACAGAACCTAAAAGATCTTCCAGAGTAATAAATGCCATCATTTTATTGTTTCTTGTAGTTTTTACGGTTTTGGCGGTAATCATACCTCCGATGGTCACATAGGCACCGTCCATGACCTTGGCTGCTTCCGTTTCTTCATCCACAATAAAATCATTGGTAACTGCCGTAATATTATTTCTCCAGGTGGATTCATAGGCTTCCAGCGGATGACCGCTTAAGTAGATGCCAAGCGTCTCTTTTTCAAATGCCAGAATATCCTCTTTTAAAAATTCTCCCACATCCGGAAACGTGACCTGATAACGGCTTTTTTCTTCATCTCCTGCGAAGTCAAACAAGGTCATCTGGCCATCCATAGTACTTTTGCGCTCCTTGTTCCTTTGTTCCAGAAGTTCCGGTGCAATCATCAGTTTTTGCTTTCTCGTGCCGGGAAGAGTGTCAAGGGCTCCTGACTTTATAAAGTTCTCCAGAGTTCTTTTATTGACTTCCTTATTACTCATGCGGTCAATAAAATCCTCCAGATCATGGAATATACCATTCTCTTCCCGTTCTGAAACAATCAGCTCTACCACCGACTTTCCAACGCTTTTAATGGCTGATAAACCGTACCGGATCGCATTGCCTGATACGGAAAAGCCGCTTTCCCCCTCGTTGATATCCGGCGGAAGAATGGATATCCCCATCTGTCTGCAGTTTAGAATGTATTCCGAAACCTTTGAAACATTATCCATAACAGACGTTAATAAGGCTGCCATAAATTCCTGTGGATAGTAATATTTTAAATAGGCCGTCTGGTAGGAAACCACCGCATAGGCCGCCGCATGGGACTTGTTAAACGCATATTTTGCAAAGTCAATCATCTCATCGTAGATGCGGTTGGCGACCTTTTCATCGATTCCGTTGGAAATGCATCCGGCAACGCCTTCCTCCTTGTTTCCATAGACAAAGTTCTGCCGTTCCTTTTCCATGACGTAAGTCTTCTTCTTTGACATGGCTCTGCGGACCAGATCGCTTCGTCCCATAGTATATCCGGCCAGATCCCTTACGATCTGCATTACCTGTTCCTGATACACGATGCATCCGTGGGTAGGCCCTAATATGGGCACCAGCTGGGGACAGTCATAGGTGATGGAGTTCCGGTCATTCTTTCCCTTTAGATATTTGGGAATAAAATCCATGGGACCCGGACGGTAAAGAGAGATTCCGGCAATAATATCTTCCAGGCTCTCCGGCTTTAGCTCCTTCATAAAGCTTTTCATTCCCGAACTTTCCAGCTGGAACACGCCTTCATCCTTACCGGTTCCGATGGAATCCAGGACAGCCTTGTCGTTATAATCAATTTGGTCCATATCAATGGTTATATTCCTGTTTTTCTCTACGCCCTTTACCGCATTCTGAATGACAGTCAGGGTCCGAAGGCCAAGAAAATCCATCTTTAAAAGACCAAGCTCCTCCAGAGTTGTCATGGTGAACTGCGTGGTAATGGTTCCGTCAGAGGCTCTTGATAAAGGAACGTATTCATCCACAGACGTCCGGCTGATCACAACTCCCGCCGCATGCATGGAGGTATGCCTTGGAAGCCCTTCCAGTCTCATGGACATATCAATCAGATACTTTACCTCTGGATCATCGTTGTATGCATTCCGCAGATCAGGGCTTTGTTTTAAGGCCTTTTCAAGGGTCATGCCAAGATCTCCCGGAATCATCTTTGCAATGGCGTCACAGCGCGCATAGGGCATATCAAGAACCCTTCCAACGTCACGGACCACACCTTTTGCCGCAAGGGTACCAAAGGTGACGATCTGCACCACCTGCTCCTTCCCATACTTCTGTACCACATAATCAATGACCTCCTGCCGCCGTTCGAAGCAGAAATCGATATCAATATCGGGCATGGATATACGTTCCGGATTTAAGAAACGCTCAAAAAGGAGATTATAGCGGATGGGATCAATATTGGTAATTCCCAGGCAATAGGAAACAATACTTCCGGCAGCCGATCCCCGTCCCGGACCTACCATAATATCCCTGGACCTTGCATAATGGATAAAATCCCACACAATCAGGAAGTAATCCACATAGCCCATGGAGTGAATAACATCCAGTTCATAATCAAGCCGTTCTTTTAAGGTCCCATCGTCATCCGGATAATGGTTTTCAAACCCTTCCGTACAAAGCTTATTTAAGTAAGTCCAGGAATCATATCCTTCCGGTACGTCATATTTTGGAAGTTTCGTCACTCCAAATTCTATCTCCACATTGCACCGCATGGCAATCTTATGGGTATTCTCTATGGCCTGTCCTGCGTAAGGAAAGAGTTTTTTCATGTCCTCTTCCGATTTACAGTAATACTGCCCTCCCTCATAGCGCATGCGGTTTTCGTCCGTCACCTTTTTTCCTGTCTGTATGCATAAAAGAATATCATGGGGAGCCACATCCTCTGCGTAGGTGTAATGAATGTCATTGGTGGCAACCAATTCAATCCCGGTTTCCTCGCTCATGCGAAGAAGGCCCTGATTTACCGTCTTCTGGGCAGGAATGCCGTGATCCTGTAACTCCAGAAAAAAGTTATTCTTACCGAATATCTCCTGGTAATGAAGAGCTGCTGCCTTTCCCTGCTCATACATGCCACGGCTGATAAACCGCTGCACCTCTCCAGCCAGACATGCACTCAGGGCAATGATACCTTCATGATATTCTTGCAAGACTTCATAATCCACTCGCGGTTTATAATAAAAACCATCCACAAATCCCTTGGAAACGATCTTCATGAGATTCTGATAGCCCTGATTATTCTCCGCCAAAAGAACCAGATGGTAGTACCGGTCTTCTCCGCTTACGTTCTCTCTGTCAAACCTGGAGCCAGAGGTCACGTACACTTCACACCCGATAATGGGCTTCACTTCCGCTTCTCTGGCAGCTCTGTAAAAATCAATCACTCCATACATGACACCATGGTCCGTAATTGCCACGCTGTCCATGCCCAGTTCCTTCACCCTGTGCACCAGCTCCTTGATCTTACTGGAACCATCTAACAGACTATATTCCGTATGGACGTGTAAATGCGTAAATGCCATCTGTCCGTATCTCCTTTTGTTCTCATTTCTTCTATTATAACATAAACAAAGGTGCCCTGAAACACCTTGTGCAAACTTTCCCAGGGGCGCACAAGAGGCGGAGTCTCCATCTATGCCAATGGAAGTCTCCGCCTTATAAATTTCATATTTTTTCAGATTTAATCATTATTGCTTAAATACTTTTCTATCTCGGCAACAGCCTGCTCCTCATCGCTGCCATCAGCAGTGACCGTAATCTGTTCTCCGGCTGCAAGACCGAGAGTCATCATACCCATAATACTTTTGGCATTGACCCTTTTGGATTCGATTTCAACATAAATGTTGCTATCATACTGGCTCGCAACCTGGACCAGCATAGCAACCGGTCTGGCTTCTAAACCTGATGCAAGTTCCACAGTGACTGTTTTTCTTACCATAATTATCCTCCTCATTCCAATGAACAAATCTATTCGATTCTGCTGCTCATGCCTGTCGTTCGCAGCCGGCCTGCCAGATCGCAGAGCTTTCTAAGCCGGTGGTTCACTCCTGATTTTCCTACAGGCGGGTCCAAAGCTTCTCCAAGCTCCTTTAACGTCGCTTCCGGTCTTTCCAGCCTCTCCCTGGCAATCTCGCTTAGGTTTTCCGGAAGTTTATCAAGTCCGATTGTATCTCTGATATATTCTATATCTTCTATCTGCTTAACCGCAGCTGATACCGTTTTATTAATGTTGGCCGTCTCACAGTTGACCTGGCGGTTGACACTGTTACGCATGTCCTTTAAAATCCTGATATTTTCCAGTTCCATCAAGGTGACCGGCGCTTCCATAACATTCAGTATGTCCACAATCTGGCTTCCTTCTTTGATATAAACAACAAAATACCGCTTTCTCTTTACAATCTTTGCTTCAAGGTCAAAGGTCGCAATAATGGATTTTAACTGTTCCGCTTTCTCTTCTGTGGCGCACACGATTTCAAAATGATAGAACTTCTCAGGATCGCTTAAGGAACCCGAAGATAAGAAAGCTCCCCGGATAAACGCCCTTCTGCAGCAGGACTGTTGAATGACTACGTTCTGGACTACATTTAAGTTTTCCCCTACTTCTCCGTTTTCATCAAGAAGTTTCGTCGCATGCAAAACCCGAAGGGCATCTTCATGCTCCCGGATGGTTACCGTATACGTACGGTTTTTATTTAAGTATGCGTTTCTTCTAATAGAAACATCAGTACTTATATTAAATGTTTTTTTCAATAATGTAAAGTACTTTCTTGCAACTGCCACATTTTCCGTATGAATTTTAATCGTATAGCGGTCATCTTCGGATATGATTATTTTTCCGCACAAGCTGATGATTGCGGCCATCTCTGCAATCTGGCAATGCCTTGCCGGGCTGATCTGCCTGGAAAGCTCTTCTTTTAATTTGGAAGAAAATGACATCTCTATCCGATCCTTTTCCGTATATTGTCCTTGTCAATGTCTCTGTGCTCTATCTTAACCCCGAACTCTTCCCTGGATTTTAATCTTTCGTAAACTGCTTTTGTGATGGTCACCGAACGGTGCCTGCCTCCGGTACAGCCAATGGCAATGACCAGCTGGTTTTTCCCCTCCAGCACATAATTGGGAATGAGAAAATCCAGCATATCATAAAGTTTGTCCAGAAACTGGTCAGCGGTACCATGCTGCATCACATAGTCCCGCACGGCTTTCTCTTCTCCGGTCTTATGCCGCAGTTCTTCTACATAGTAGGGATTGGGCAAAAACCGGACATCGAATACCAGATCTGCATCCGATGGGATTCCATATTTAAAACCAAAAGAGAGCAAGGTAATGTACAGATTCCGGTAAGATTCATGATTTACAAAAATCTTTTCCAGTTCCTGCCTGAGTTCTTTGGTGAGAAGCTTGCTGGTGTCAATGATATATTCTGCCTCTTCCTTTAAAAACGCAAGCTTTCCCCGCTCCTTTGCAATTCCGCTGTCGATACGCCCTCCCGCAGCAAGCGGGTGTGCCCTTCTGGTCTCCTTATACCTTTTGATCAGTATTTCGTCTCCGGCATCAAGGAAAAGAATTTCAAAGGGCACCCGTTTTCTTGACCACTCATCAAATATCCGGTTCAAAACAGACAGATCTTCTCCGGTTCGGATATCAATCCCCAAAGCGGCATTGGGCGTGGCATCCGGATTATTAAGGGTCAGTTCTGCAAATTTTTCGATCAGGGGAATGGGGAGATTATCCACACAGTAAAACCCCATATCTTCTAACATCTTTAGCGCCTGTGTCTTTCCTGCGCCTGACATTCCCGTTACGATTACAAGCCTCACTTCGTTCTCCTTTGCACTGTTAAAACTTTCCCAGTGTCTTTACTTCCATCTCCAGTTGTACTCCGGATTTCTTTCGTACCCGTTCCTTTACCTCTTCACATAGCGCGATAATCTCTGCCGCTGTGGCATGATCTTTGTTGATCACAAACCCGCAGTGCTTTTCTGATACCTGGGCGCCTCCTAAAGAAAAACCTCTTAAACCGGCATCTTCAATTAATTTTCCGGCAAAATAACCTTCCGGCCTTTTAAAGGTACTTCCTGCACTTGGATATTCCAGAGGCTGTTTTTCTTTTCTTCTGCATGCAAGTTCATCCATCCGGCTTTTTATGGAGACCTCATCCCCTTCTTTTAACCGGATATCGGCTTCCAGTACCACATATTGGTTTGGAATAATGCAGCTGGTCCGGTATCCCAAAGAAAGTTCTTTTACAGGAATCTCTTTTTCTTCCCCTTCCGGAGTCAGAACCCGTACAGAACGCAAGACTTCCTTCATCTCCGAGCCATATGCACCGGCGTTCATCACCACTGCACCGCCAAGAGTGCCTGGTATGCCGGCTGCGAATTCAAAGCCGGTCAATGAAGCCTTATAAGCTTCCTGTGCGATCCGGGCTAAGGATAATCCGGCCGACGCCTTAATGATCCCCCGCTCCCGGTCCACTTCACAGCGGTTAAAGCCGTCCATGGAAATCACAACTCCGTCAAAACCTTCATCCCCGACCAGAAGGTTGCTTCCGTTTCCGAGTATGAAATAAGGCACCTCTTCCTTCCGGCAAAGGAGCAGCACCGCTGCAAGTTCCTTTTCATCTGCCGGAGTGACAAAGCAGGCGGCAGGTCCGCCTACCTTAAATGAGGTATGCTTGCGCATCTCTTCCCCCACCTTTATATGGTTTTCATCGGCTGCACCAAGAAGTTTTTTATAAATATCAGTCATCAGACACCTCAATCATCCTGTTTTCTTGACAGGTTTGCCTGGACGCGGTTGTATAATTCCTGAGCCGCGTTGTACCCCATCTTCTTTTGTCTGTAATTGACAGCCGCGGATTCAACGATAATGGCCAGATTACGTCCGGGACGTACCGGAATGGAATGACATACGACCCGGTTGCCTAAAAATTCTGTATACTGGTCCTCGATCCCCAGTCTGTCATATTCTTTATCCTTATCCCAGTCCTCTAATTTGATTACCATATCAATGGCCTGGGTATCTTTTACACTTTCCACACCGAACAGGGTCTTCACATCAATGATGCCGATTCCCCGAAGTTCGATAAAATGCTTGGTGATTTCCGGAGCACTTCCGATGAGCGTCGCATCGCTCACCTTGCGGATCTCCACCACATCATCCGTTACCAGACGGTGGCCTCTCTTAATCAGTTCAAGTGCTGCTTCACTTTTTCCAATTCCGCTCTCTCCCATGATCAGCACGCCTTCACCGAATACGTCCACCAAAACTCCGTGGATGCTGATGCAGGGAGCCAGTTTTACTTTCAGCCAACGGATGACCTCTGCCATTAAGTCTGAAGTAGTTTTATCCGACACCAGACAGGGAACGTTATAATGGTTGCAGAGTGCAAGTATATCCTGATCGGGCACCTGACTGCGGCTGTATACCAGACAGGGAATCTGACATGCCAGAAGCTTTTCGTACATCTCAAGCTTTCTCTCCTGACTCATCTGATTAATATATTCCTGCTCCACATAACCGATGATCTGCACACGTTCATTATCAAAATGATCAAAAAATCCGGCCAACTGCAGCGCCGGACGATTGACATCCGGATGACTTAGCACGATTTTTTCTGCATCAATCTCCGGAGTCATATTCCGAAGACTCATCTTTTCAATCAAATCTGTAATCGCTACTCCATGCATGGCGATACGCTCCTTTTTCCATCTGTTTTTTTCATACTAACACAGATTCCGTATTTTGAAAAGCTATAATGGTCAATGAAAGAAATCATAGACATTCTTTGCGGACCTGGCATTCATTCCGGGCACCTTTTCCAGGGTTTCCACGGTAGCTTCTTTTATGGCTTCTATTCCCTTAAATTCACGCATCAGTGCTTTCCTCCGGTTCGGCCCGATACCAGGAATATCATCAAGAATGGATCTTACCTGGCCTTTGCTCCTTAAGCTTCTGTGGTATTCAATGGCAAACCGGTGTGCTTCATCCTGAATTCTGGTGATCAGCTTAAATCCTTCGGAATGCCTGTCGATGGGAATCTCCACATTGTTATAATAAAGCCCCCTGGTCCGGTGGTTATCGTCCTTGACCATGCCGCAGACTGGAATGGAAAGTCCCAGATCCCGGATTACAGCCAGAGCAATGTTTACCTGGCCCCGTCCGCCATCCATCATGATCAGATCGGGAAAACGGGTGAAGCTGCCAAACTCTTCATCCACTCCCTTTTCCCTTAATTCTTCCGCTTCTTTTAATCCATGGGAAAATCTACGGGTCAGAACTTCATTCATGGAAGCATAATCATTGGCTCCCTTGACCCATTTAATCTTAAATTTCCGGTAATCGTTCCGTTTTGGTTTTCCATTTTCATAGACAATCATGGATCCTACTGACTCAAAACCGCTTATGTTGGATATATCAAAGGCTTCGATCCGTTTCACGTCCGTAAGGCCAAGCCAGCTGCCAACTTCATTCATGGCACCGATGGTACGGAGTTCTTCCCGCTTGATCTTTTCCTTATCCTGTGATAAGACAAGGGCAGCGTTTTTTTCCGCCAGTTCTACCAGACGCTCTTTCTGGCCTTTTTGGGGAACCACAAGTTTTACCTTCTGGCCCCGTTTGGCGGAAAGCCACTCTCCGATCACGGCTTCCTCCTCAAGCTCCAGCTGTGTCCACAGCTCCCTTGGAATAAAGGGAGTGCCTGCATAGAACTGTTTGACAAAACTGGTAAGTATCTGCCGGTTGTCATCAGCAGCCCCGATGTTCACATGGAAATGCTCCCGGCCGATGAGCCTTCCCTCCCGGACAAAGAATACCTGAACCACAGCATCTTTTTCGTCCTTTGCCATGGCTATGATATCCCGGTCTTCCATTCCGCTGTCCGTAATCTTCTGCTTTTGGGCGATCTGCTTCACACTGTTTAGCAGATCCCGGTATTCAATGGCTTTTTCATAATCCATGGCTTCCGAAGCTGCCTGCATCTTCTCTTCCAGAAGGCGTATCACAGGAGTGTATTTCCCACCGAGAAATTCAAGTGCCTGGTTAATGGAATTCCAATATTCCTCTTTGCTTATATATCCCTGACAAGGGGCCGAGCACTGCTTGATATGGTAGTATAAGCAGGGACGCTCTTTTCCGATATCCTTTGGCAGATTCCGGTTGCAGGTACGGATCTGATAAAGCTTATGAATCAGTTCTATAGTATCTTTCACTGCGCCTGCACTTGTGTAAGGTCCAAAATATTTGCTTTTATCTTTCTTCATTTCTCTGGAAAATAAAATCCTTGGATAATCCTCATATACCGTCACTTTGATATAGGGATAGGTCTTATCATCCTTTAGCATGGTGTTATAGCGGGGCCGGTGTTCCTTGATCAGATTGCATTCCAGCACAAGGGCTTCTAATTCCGAGTCTGTTATAATGTATTCAAACCGGGCGATTCTCGATACCATCTGTTCGATTTTTGCCGTCTTGTTTCTGCTGCTCTGAAAATACTGCCTGACCCTGTTTTTCAAGCTGATTGCTTTCCCTACATAGATAATTTCGTCCCGCTTGTCGTGCATAATATACACGCCAGGCTGGGACGGCAGTTTTTTTAACTCTTCTTCTATATTAAATTCGATGTGGTCCGTCAAATTCACCTTAATCTTGCTCCATCGTATTTATTCTGCAGTTCCAGATATCGTTCCACTGCGTAATATTTCTCTTCCGGTTCTAAATCCGCTCTTCCGATTTCCATAATCTCGCAAATGGCGGAAAGCTCCTCCGGAGAAAAATCTTCTTTTCTCTGGCGAAGGATCTCTAACTTCTCATGATACGTCCTCGCATCAAGAAATGCAAGAAGATTTTTATTGGATCCTGTATTTTCATCTTCCATTACCGGCAGCATCGGCTCTTTCTGCTGCACAGCACCGGCAGCCATACTCACCTTTTCAAACCGGTACTTTTGCTTCACCTCCGGATATTTTTCATGGTCCACTTCACTGACAAACATGTCAAGAGGGCGGACGTAGATTCCAAAGGTTCCATAAAGTGCCTGGTAGACCACCATCTCTTCTCTGGTCTCCGAATGAACGGCAACAGCGATTACCTGATACAGCCTGTCTTTAAAATGCCTGTAAAAATCTCCTGGTCTGGGCGTTCTGTCCATCGCTTCCCTCACTTCCTAATTTCCAAAACTTCCTGTAGTAATAATTACTACTTCGGGTTTTTTTCTTGCTTTTTTATTTTTATCTTCCAATACGGTTTCTTCTACTGCGATTTTTCCTTCCAGACTCTTATCTGCTTCTGTACCGCGGCTGACGGAACTTGACTCTGTTTTTGCAGCACCGGTCTCTTCTGTGCTGGCCGCAGCCTTCTCAGACTGCCTTTTGCGGACAATCTCTTTTTCTTCCTTTTTCCCTTCTTCTTCGCTCAAAAGCCCTTCCCATGTATAACGGTTTGATGCACTCCAAAGAATCCACTCATCATATCCGGCATCATAGACTGCCTGTATCTGTGCGCGGACCTCATTCGGACCGTATGAAATGTGGTTTTTAAGATAAGAAGCGGTAAAATCCTGAAGCCATGGACGAACAATGGCCTGCTTTTGGCCGTTCTTTCCGCCCTCAGACAAGTCCTTCTTTGACAGTTCAAGAGCCGCTAAAATGGTACGGTACGGTTCCGTATCCGGATGGTCAATGCCAAAGTTTCCGTCTCCATAATGAGATGGATAAATCATAGGACATATATAATCCAGATGCTGTGCCATATCATGATAGACTTGTCCCACCGCCTCCGCATCGACCCTGCTGCCAATAATAGTGCCGAATACATCGGCAGATACAAAAATATCCTGACTGGAAAGTTTCTCATAAGCATACTCGATAAATTCTGTAATAATATCTGTTTTGGACCTGCCTCTGGTATCTGATTCATCAAACGCCACCTGTTTCATGGAACTGTCCGTGGCGAACCGGATGTAATCAAACTGAACTTCATCAAAGCCTGCTCTGGAAGCCTCAGTACCTACCTCCACCAGATAATCCCATACTTCCTGACGGTAAGGATTTACCCAGGCCAGCCCTTTATTGTCCCTGTGGAGACTTCCGTCCTTGTTCTTTAAGCTCCATTCCGGCTTTTTTTCCGCCAGATAAGGATCACGGAAAGCCACCACCCGGGCAATGGTATAAAGCCCCCTCTTTTTTAATTCCGCCATGAGAGCATCTATATCCTTTATATACCGTTCTTCTGCACCGATCTCACTGACCGTAGGGGCACCATCCATGGCAAAGGTGATTTTTCCGTCATCGTTTTTCACATCAATGACAACTGTATTGATCTCCGTTCCTTCAATTTCATCAAGAATTGACTGAAACCCCTGAGAACCTGCCATATAACCAGAAATATAGATTCCCTTTACCTTCACTGGTTTTTTTTCCGGTTCGGCGGAAACTGCCACAGTACTTTCTTCTGTTTCTTCTGACGAACGGTCTGTCTCCTCAAAGTCGGAAACCTTTTTGTATCTGCTGCATCCGGATGCCATTAACGAGCAAACAATTACTGCCAAAAGCCATCTTTTCATAATACTTTGTTCACTTTCTCTATGGTTTTAGGTGTTGTATTGTAATAATTATTTAACATTTTACCACAATTTGTAAAATTTTCCAAATAAAAATTATATGTACCGGATGCAGCTTTATTTTAATAGCCTCTTATTTCATATACAATGTACTCATAATCAAAGGTATAACCAAGCTTTTCAGATAGTGCCACGGATTCCTTATTCTGGGCATCCCAGCTTGGATACAGCCCTCTGTTCAAACATTCCAGAATCAGCTTCGCGCCACAGGCAAGAGCCGCTCCACGGCGTCTGAAATCGGCTCTCGTATCGATCTCAATCTCTATTCCCTCATTGTATACAGAATACGAAGACGCGCCGGAAATCACCTGGCCATCCACCAAAGCAGCAACGCCAAGTCCCCGTTTTTTATAATCTTCATATCCGTCAAACTGGGAACATAGATCTCTGGACCACGGCTCCGCCATGATCTGCTCATAGAGTTCCTGATCAATCATGCGCAGAGAGAACGGTGCCGGAAGCCTCTTTATGATTGTTTCCAAATGCTCCCGGTCAAAACCATTGGGATTTTTCTTAATGGCATAGCGGGTTGCCTTTTTTGCATGAGACTGCCAGACTTCTTCAATTGCAGATGCCCAATTGGTATCTCTGGGTACCATAATGATAAAGTCAGATTCCCGTCCTGACGGTTTATTGCAAATCAGCGCTTTGTCAGGCTTTCCAGAGAAAAAGCTGAAATCTCCTATAACCACCTGAGCGGACTGAGGAGATATTCCGTCATCCGCATAGGCCCTTCCCATGATTCCCTGGAGGCAGGACCAGATCATGGTTTCTTCCCAGCCGGAAAACAAAGGCTCTAAAATGGATTTATCACTTATTTCTACAATGCTCAAGTTTGCATATCTCCTTTTTCCTGTACACGCTTCCGGCAGAAGCAGGAACGTTCATGATCGTTTACAACGCCTACTGCCTGGAGATAAGAATACAGGGTGACAGAACCTACAAAGGCCATACCTCTCTTTTTTAAATCTTTGGAAAGCCGGTCCGACAGTTCGGTTTTAACCGGGAAATTATCATCCTGATTCAGGATAATTTCTCCGTTCGTAAACCCCCATAAATAATTTGAAAAAGATCCGAATTCCTTTTGAATCTGTAAGAAAATCCTGGCATTCTTTACAGCGGCTTCGATTTTCTTCCGGTTTCTTATCAGACCTGGATTTTGCATCAGCTCTTTAATTTTGTCTTCCCCGTAGGAAGCTGTTTTTTCTGCATCGAAACCATCAAAGGCTTTGCGGAATTCCTCTCTTTTTCTTAATACGGTGATCCAGGAAAGACCTGCCTGAAACGTTTCCAAAAGAAGCATTTCATATAGCTTCTTATCATCATGAACCGGCACGCCCCACTCTTCATCATGGTATTTTACGTAGACCGGTGATTTTTCATCTACCCAGATACAGCGTTTTTTCTCCATTACCTGGCAAGTACCTCCGGTCCCTCTTCCGTGATTACAATGGTATACTCCCACTGGGCAGACAGACTTCCGTCTTTTGTGTAAATCGTCCAGCCATCTTTGCTGTCCTGTACCACATCTGCTTTTCCGGCATTGACCATAGGCTCAATGGTAAATACCATGCCGGGTACTAAAAGCATATCGGTTCCTCTTGTACCGATATGGCTCACCCATGGCTCCTCATGAAATTCCAGGCCCACTCCATGTCCTCCAATTTCCCGTACAACGGTATATCCGTTGGCATAGACATATTCAGAGATCACAGCACCGATATCTCCCAGATGTCCCCAGGCCCGTGCTTCTTTGAGAGCTAAATCCACGCTCTCTTTTGTCACGCGGACCAGTCTTTTGGCTTCTTCGGATACATTTCCGATACAGTACATTCTGGAGGCGTCTGCATAGTAGCCATTATAAATAGTGGTTGCATCCACATTGATGATATCACCGTCTTTTAAGATCCGGTCCGGGGTCGGGATTCCGTGGCATACAACTTCATTGATGGAAGTACATACGCTCTTTGGGTATCCTTCAAAATTCAGGGTCGCCGGAATTCCTCCCAGACGAATGGTATTTTCATGAACAAGCGTATTGATATCCTCTGTACTGATTCCTGCCTTTATATGTTCTCCTACGATATCAAGGATCTGATTGTTGACAATGCCGGCCTGACGGATTCCTTCGATCTGAGCCGGTGTTTTTATCATATTGTGCTCCGGGACTTCATCTCCCATAATTTCATAATTCTCAATTCTTTGGTCAAACGCCAGATGGCAATTCTTATATTTCTTACCGCTGCCACACCAGCATGCATCGTTTCTACCTGTTTTAAGCATTTGATACCTCCTTCTTACTACACCGTTTTATCATTTTTATGCCCGAATGTAAAGCATTTCATTCAAATAAAGAATCCGGAAAAATCCCATGGCAATTCCATTTTTTATATGATACAATTTATGGGTATTACGGTCAAAGAGTTCAGGAAAGCGAAAAAAGCACACGCAATGGAGGTACAAATGAAATTTGGATTTGATAACAACAAGTATTTAAACATGCAGTCAGAGCATATCAAGGAGCGGATCAGCCAATTCGGAGAAAAGCTTTATCTGGAATTCGGAGGCAAACTTTTTGATGATTACCACGCTTCCAGAGTGCTCCCGGGATTTGAGCCTGACAGCAAACTCCGCATGCTGATGCAGCTTTCTGACCAGGCGGAAATCGTGATTGCCATTAATGCAGCCGATATCGAAAAGAACAAGATCCGTCATGACCTTGGCATTACTTATGATGCAGATGTATTCCGCCTCATAAAATCCTTTACGGACAAAGGACTTTATGTAGGCAGCGTTGTAATTACCCAGTATTCCGGTCAGAAATCTGCCGATGTTTTTAAAACCAAGCTGGAATCCATGGGTATCCGTGTATACCGTCACTACATCATCGACGGGTATCCGGGCAATATCCCTTTTATTGTCAGCGATGAGGGATACGGCAGAAACGATTATATAGAAACAGTCAAACCGCTTGTAATTATTACAGCTCCCGGACCGGGAAGCGGAAAGATGGCTACCTGTCTTTCCCAGCTCTATCATGAGAACAAGCGGGGCACCAAAGCCGGATATGCGAAATTTGAAACCTTTCCGGTCTGGAACCTTCCCTTAAAGCATCCGGTAAACTTAGCTTACGAGGCCGCCACTGCAGACTTAAACGATGTCAACATGATCGACCCCTTCCATCTGGAAGCCTATGGAAATACTGCAGTTAATTACAACCGGGACGTGGAAGTCTTTCCTGTGCTCAGTGCCATCTTTGAAGAGATCTATGGAGAGTGCCCTTACAAATCTCCTACCGATATGGGAGTAAATATGGCCGGCTTTTGCATCATAGACGATGAAGCCTGCAAGGAAGCCTCCAGTCAGGAAATCTTAAGACGGTACTATCAGGCACTGTTAAGGCTTGCAAAGGATATGGGAAGCAAGGAGGAGGTTTATAAAATCGAACTTCTCTTAAAACAGGCCAAAATCACCACAGACAGGCGGAAGGTCGTGAATGCCGCCAATGCTCTGGCCAGGGAAAAAGCCTCTCCCTGCGCTGCTCTCGAGCTGGAAGACGGCACCGTTATTACAGGAAAGACCACCAATTTACTGGGAGCCTCCGCTGCACTTTTGCTGAATGCAGTCAAAGTGCTTGGGCAAATTCCTCATGATGTTCATCTGATCGCTCCGTCTGCCATTGAACCTATTCAGAAATTAAAGACCAGGTACCTTGGAAGCAAAAATCCAAGACTTCATACCGATGAAGTTTTAATCGCATTGTCTGCCTGTGCAGCCACTGACCCAAATGCTCAGACCGCACTGGAACAGCTTCCCAGATTGAAGGGATGTGAAGCACACACATCCGTAATCCTTTCGGATGTGGATATGAATATCTTTAAAAAGCTGGGGGTAAACCTGACCTGTGAACCATTATACGAGGAAAAGAAGATCTACCACTAAGTAAGGGCTTTGGCATAATGATTCTGCCAGAAAAGTTTCTTTATAAGTCATATGGCTCACGTGAAAATGCGCCTTGACGCAGGCTTTTACAGCCTGTATCAAGACGCATCTTTATTAAGAATATTCTGGACAATCCCTTAATTTGCTACACGGTTCACCTGTTGTTCAACCATGTTCTTCACTCCGGTCCGGTCTACCAGAAGAGCCGCCGCAAGTTCCCCATAGAGAAGTTCCTGTGCCATGTTATAATAAAAATCGTCCTTTGCCGTACTTTTCTTTCCTTCTGCCAAACGTTTCTGTTTTTTCAAATATAGTGTCTTAATGATCTGCATCCAGCCGGAACATTCATTTCTCTGCATGATCTCTTTGTATTTTCCTTCTCTTTGCCTGTCATCAAGCACCCATATGGTCTCAATTTCTGGAATCCGGTCAATGAGTTTTAAGGCTTCCTCTCTGGTAAAGACCGCTCTCATCTGGGCCTTCTTATTGTCTACGGGTGTATAAACCGCGCTTTGCTGCTCTTCATAAAGCGGCTTTAACGTATAATAGAGCCGATCCTCATCCGCTGCTGACATGGCAAGGCATCCAATATCCTTCACTTTACAGATTCCATGGGTACCGAACATAACCAGATCATTTACCTGAAACATAACATATTCCTCCTGACTGAATAACACACAAAGATACCAAAGTTACAACTACTCTTACTTAATTGTAACACTTTGAACCATGTTTTGTTAGTACTATTTTGACTTTTCGTTATTTTCGTGAAATTTCACCAGTACAGTGTCGGGTATTATTTGTGCAAATTCATTATAATTCCCACAAAAACGCCCCAAATAGTCAGACATATTTAAAATGTCAGATATTTGGGGCATTTGATGCTATGATTCTTTTTCCGCTGCCAGCTTCACGGCCGCACTAGCACCTACACGGCTGCAGCCAGCCTCAAGATACGCTCTTAAATCTTCCAGAGTCCTGATTCCTCCGGCTGCCTTGATTTTTACCTCCGGGCCGATATTTTTTTTGAACAGCTCTATATCCGAAAGAACGGCTCCTGCAGTACCAAAGCCGGTCGAGGTCTTAATATAATCCGCTTTTGCGGCAGTTACTGCCCGGCACATGGCAATCTTCTCTGCCTCGGTTAAGTAGCAGGTCTCAATGATGACCTTTAAGATCTTGTCACCAACCGCCTGCTTCAGCTGCCTGATCTCTTCCTCCACTTTTCCGTAGTCCCCGTTTTTCACATCACCTAAATTTATTACCATATCCACTTCCGAAGCTCCGTCCAATACCGCGTTCCTGGCTTCCAGAACCTTTGCTTCGGTTACGCTGTAGCCAAGAGGGAAACCAACTACCGTACAGATGGTAAGAGTCGGGAATTCTTCATGCACTCTGCGGATATAACTGGGAGGAATGCAGACAGAAGCTGTCTGATATTCCACGGCTTCCTCACAAAGGGTCTTGATCTCCGTCCATGATGCTGCTGCCTTTAATACCGTATGATCTACGTAATGTAACATATCTAAATCTGTCATTGGTTATCATTCCTTTCTGTTATATCAGGCGTTCAATGCCCTGCTTTGTAACTCTGGCATAAATAAGAGGCATTTTTTCAGGCCGGTCTGCATGGATTTCAACCGCCCGTATAAGTTCTTTTTCCGATGCCGCAAACAATTCTTCCTCTGATGCATAAAGAACCGCAATGACATCTCCCTTCTGAACCTGATCTCCCACTTTTTT
Organism: Lacrimispora sp.; assembly: GCF_046972725.1. Lineage (NCBI taxonomy): Bacteria > Bacillati > Bacillota > Clostridia > Lachnospirales > Lachnospiraceae > Lacrimispora > Lacrimispora sp. The sequence continues at coordinate 1,240,982 of NZ_JBKVXF010000001.1, forward strand.
GCAGAGGACAATTCCGGCTGTATGATCAATAAGACTGTCCTTGGTGAGCCTTCCTGCCCCTAAAAGGGAGGACGCAATTCCGCACAGTTCTGTGTTCATATGGGTGATATAACCGCTTTTTTCGGCTATCACCTCTTTATGGAACGGTGCTTTTTTAAAGAGAGAGGTATCCTTAATAACAGAGGTATCTCCTCCCTGGGCCTCTACCATGGCGATCAGGCGGCTCAGCGCGCTGCCATCCTCTATGGCCTTTTCTGCAAGCGCTCTGCATTCTGTCAAGCTGCCCTTTCCTGCCAGAAAAAGCATTCCGGCAGCAAGCTGCAGGCAGACCTCGGTTAAATCCTCTGGTCCTCTCCCTTTCAGCGTCTCCACCGCCTCTATGACCTCTAAGCTGTTGCCGATCCGGTTGCCCAACGGAATGTCCATATTGGTGATCAGAGCCATGGTCTTTTTGCCTTCCTGTTCCCCGATGGCGACCATCTTTTCCGCCAGTGTAACGGAATTTTCAAGGGTTTTCATAAATGCTCCGCTTCCGGTCTTTACATCAAGCAGTATACAGTCACTTCCTGCTGCCAGCTTCTTGCTCATGATAGATGCGGCAATCAGGGGAATGCTGTCCACCGTTGCCGTCACATCCCGGAGCGCGTAAAGCTTTTTATCCGCCGGAGCCAGATTGCCGGATTGACCGATCACGGAAAGTCCTGCGGTATTCACCACCCGAAAGAATTCTTTTTCCGACAGTGTGGTCTTCATGCCGGGAATGGATTCCATCTTGTCCACAGTCCCTCCGGTATGGCCTAAGCCGCGTCCTGACATCTTTGCTACCTTGACACCGCAGGCCGCCACAATAGGCGCTACCACAAGGGTGGTCTTGTCACCCACACCTCCGGTGGAATGTTTATCTGCTTTTATTCCTTCAATAGGTGATAAATCCACCATATCCCCGGAATGGGCCACTTCATTGGTGAGAATGGCGGTTTCCCTGTCGTCCATTCCCTGAAAGTAAATTGCCATCAGCATGGCTGACATCTGGTAATCGGGAATCTCCCCCTTTACATAGCCAGACACCATAAAACGGATTTCCTCCTCACTCAGAGTCTCTCCATTCCGCTTTTTTGCAATAATATCATACATCCTCATGGTTATAAAAGCCTCTCATCCTTTTCCCTGAATTTTAAATTTTTATTGGTGAAGCCCAGCGGAAGCATATCCTTTAAGGTGTATACCGATGTTCTGTCTCCCGCACCCAACAGGATCAAAAACTCATCCGGATCACAGAATTCAGCCATAACCTGCCTGCAGACTCCGCAGGGAGCACAAAAGCCACCTTTTTCTCCTTTTTTATTTCCCACAACAGCAATGGCCTCAAACTCCGTAACGCCCTCGGATATTGCTTTAAAAAATGCCGTCCGTTCTGCACAGTTCGTTGGAGAATAGGAGGCATTCTCAATGTTGCAGCCCCGGTAGACAGTTCCGTTTTTTGCAAGAAGGGCTGCTCCCACGGAAAAATTTGAATAGGGTACGTAGGCCGTCTTCTGAGCCTCATAGGCTTCTGCAACCAGCATATTTTTCGTTGTTTCATCCATGTTCAAAGAATTACCTCCTTGTCATTTTGCTACTTCATTTAAAAAGCTTTTTCCTGCGATGCCGCCCTTTACTCCAAATAAATCCAGTACCGTGGCAGCAATATCTGCGAAGGTATCCTTTGTTCCCACAGAAACACCTGCCCGGATTCCTTGGCCGTAAATGAGCATGGGAGTATATTCTCTGGAATGGTCGGTGCTTGGCGTTCCAGGGTCACAGCCATGGTCTGCGGTAATGATCAGTACATCTTCCGGTCTCATGGCACCAAGGAACTCTCCCAGCTGTACATCAAAATCAGTTGCTGCCCGGGCATATCCCTTTACATCGTTGCGGTGTCCATATACCATGTCAAAATCCACAAGATTTACAAAACAGATTCCATGGAAATCCTCCTTCTGGGCCTCTAAAGTCTTGATCATACCATCGGTGTTATTGACGATGGATGTTGTCTTATCAATACTTTTTCCTGCAAAGATATCATAGATCTTTCCGATTCCAATGGTATCTAGTCCAGCATCTTTTAAACAGTCCAGCATGGTTGTCTTTGGAGGCAGTAAGGAAAAGTCATGACGGTGGGGAGTTCTTTTGTAATCGGGATACGTTCCTTCAAAAGGCCTTGCAATGACACGGCCTACACTGTGCTTTCCTTTTAATATTTCCCTTGCAATCTTACAATAGCGGTATAGCTCCTCCAAAGGAACCACGTCCTCGTGGGCTGCGATCTGGAACACACTGTCCGCAGAAGTATATACGATTAAATCTCCGGTCTTTACATGTTCCTCACCGAAATCATGGATCACATCGGTTCCGGAATAAGGCATGTTGCACAATACGCCCCGCCCGGTCTGCTTTTTAAATTCTTCAATCACTTCCTCTGGAAAACCATCGGGATATGTGGGAAGCGGTTCCTCAGAGATGATTCCTGCGATTTCCCAATGGCCAATGGTGGTATCCTTTCCCTGAGACCTTTCGGTCATCCGGCCATAGGAACCAATGGGAGCAGGCTCCTTCTCTCCGGCGGTCACTCCATCTATATTAAACATTCCCAGTCTTTTCAAGTTCGGTGTGTAAAACTCCTCTGCTTTTGCAATGCTTCCCAGGGTATTGCTCCCTTCGTCATGGAATTTGGCAGCGTCAGGCGCCTCTCCGATTCCAAAGCTGTCCAGAACAATTAAAAATACCCGTTTTGTCTCTGACATATTCGTTCCTCCTGATACGAAAAGGGATTGCTTTGCAATCCCTTCCCCTGTTCATTAAATTTTTTCAAATCTTTCTACATCTGTTACAAATATAGTAGCTCCGCCAAGCTCAACGGTCATGGGCATCATCATAAAACCTGATGATACCGATGCCAGATTGGGCGCCGGAACGTTGGTGGTTATTTTCTGGCGTTTTCCGCAAGTGTCTTTAATAAGGGTGATAACTTCCTCAACCTGTTCGTTTTCGGTACCAATCATTAAAGTTGTATTTCCTTTTTTCAGGAAACCGCCTGTAGTGGCAAGTTTTGTCACGCTGTACTGGTGTTCATTTAGTGCATCAGTCACCCGGTTCCCATCATCGGAACTGACGATTGCATAAATAATTTTCATATCGGTCACCTCGCTATTTTATTTGGCAAAACTGCATTGATTTGTTGATTCTATTATAAAGCATAAAAAGGAAAAATAAAACAACCAATCCATAAATAGTTAAATGTTTTCTGTTAATAACCTGTTTTCTTCATCTTCTGAAGAAGTTTTTTATAAATCCGATTCCTCATCCACGGTTCATTGACCGCGTTCAGACACTCATCGAAAGAAAACCATCCTACGGCACTGTTTTCATCTTCCTTTTTCCGAATCTGCTGATGTTCATCCGCCTCCAGCAGATAAGTCACATTCAAATGAAGATGGGAAGGAACATAAACGCTCTTTTTCTCGTGTCCGTCCACCGTAAGAATCTCAAGAGAAAATATATCCTTACTGATTGGTGCTGCATACTTTATTCCGGTTTCCTCCATGGCCTCTTTGACGGCCACCTGAAGCAAGTCCATACAGCCATCGGCATGTCCCCCGGTCCACGCCCAGGAATCATAAATATTATGATAAGCCATCAGCACCTTATCGCGGGTGGAATTAACCACCCAGCCGGAGGCAGAAAAATGTGCCTCGTAATTATCCCGGTAAAAACAGGCATCTCCCTGGTTCAGATAGCGTAGAATGAGGTCCTTATCTTTTGTTTCCTGTTCATTCCATGGGGAGAATTTTTCCACCGCCTGAATCAAATCACCTCTCTGGTCCATGTTCCCTGGTCTCCTTCTTCTTTTGTTCTAGTTTGCATTTTTCTTTCTTCTTTCGTTTCTTTTTTCGTTCTTTTATTATTTTTCTTTCTTTGTTTTTCTTTTTCCAGTCATACTATATGGACTGGTGGATATATTTTAATGAATAAATAAAGCGAGGTATTATATGGATTTATCGTCTCTGGTATTTGAGGACAGCTCTCCATGGCCTTCCATTGAAATCGCTGGTAAAAACCAACGGTATGCTGCAGCCATACTGTCAAACATCGGCGCCTGTAATTCTGAGATGTCAGCAATCAGCCTTTACGTTTACAACAGCATCATTACAAAAAACTTCTTCTTTGATATCGCAGAGTGCTTCCATAGAATCAGTATCGTGGAGATGCATCATCTAAATATCTTCGGTGAGCTTTCCATTATGCTTGGAACTGACCCCAGACTATGGAGTTATCAAAATGGACGCATGTGCTACTGGTCCCCTGCCTGCAACCGCTATCCCACCAGGATCGGAGCCCTGGTCACCAATGCCTTAAACGGGGAATTGGAAACCATTAAGAAATACCAGGCCCAGGCTGAATGGATCGATGACTGCAGCATCAAAGCCATCCTGAACCGGATCATCGCCGATGAACTATGCCATGTGGAAATATTCCGGTCTATTCTGGCTGAGCTTAATCAGGATTCCTTTATCCAATCTGCAGAATTAAAAAGCAATGATGAAACATTTAATGATGCAAATCAGGCCGGACAGCCTGAAGCAGTTAATGCTATTGATGATACTAAGGCTATCGATAATGCTAATACTATTGATAACCTGGAGAACGCTGATACTGCGGACACCGTTCAAGCTGCAAAAGCTACTGTTACTGCGGATATCTTAAGGGATGAAGAAACCACTGTTACTGCGGATACCTTAAAGGATACAAAAAACACTGTTACTGCAAATACCTTCAAAGCCGCAGAAAATAATGGCACTGTCAGACCCGGCGGTGCCGGATTTAACAGCAGTCGATCTACATAATAAATTACTGTTTTTTAGGGAAGGTCTGAGTTCCCTCTGTTCTGATTTCCAGACCTTCCTGATATCCTTTTTCCATCTTATGCCGGGCTTTTCGATTTTCCACCGTATCAAAAATAATGGAAAAGTCATAGTTTTCCGGATACATTTGTGAAGCGGCAACCAGGCGTTTCACCCGCTTATGGTTAATCCATATTTTTTCATCCGGCATCTGGACCTGCATTATGCCCTGTTCATTGACCGGTCTGCAAACGATGCCTTTTTTGTTGCCTGGATATATCATCACGCTGTCACCTATGGAGAACAATTCTTCCATAGCAGTTTTATTCTTTGCTGACGATTTCTTTTTTTCTATTCTTGGGCCCTTTGATGGCTGAAATTGTTTTTCTACTGAATCGGAGCCAGGAATTGAGTGATCGGTGTTTTTCCATTCCCCATAGGCATAGCTTCTTGCCTTTTTAATCATCTCTTCCTTCATTCCAAGCCGACTTGCAATAGCGAGCGCACAGCTTTCTCCCGCTTCCCCGATTTCCATGCGGTACAAAGGCTTTAAGGTCTCTTTATCAAAAGCCATCCGTGCATTGGTAATGCCTTCTGTTTCTTTGGCATAGGTCTTTACTTCCGGGTAATGGGTAGTCGCCAGGAATAAGCACCCTTTATGCCGCAGTTCATCTAAAATGGCAATGGCAATTCCCATTCCTTCTGCCGGGTCCGTACCGGAACCTAGTTCATCCATAATGACCAGACTTTCTTTTCCGGCTTCTTCTAAAATCTTCAGCACATTGGTGATATGAGCAGAAAAGGTAGATAAATTTTCTGTAATGTTCTGTCCATCTCCAATATCACAAAGCACCTGGCTGTTCATACACAGATCCGCTTTGTCGCAGGGTACATGAAGGCCGCATTGAGCCATAATAGAAAATAATCCTACCGTTTTAATGGCAACGGTCTTTCCTCCTGTGTTCGGCCCTGTGATAACGATGCCACGTTCTGTTTTTCCCAGTAAAAAGGTGAGGGGCACCACTGTTTCCGGGTCCATGAAAGGATGGCGTCCATTTACGATCTGTATGATCCGGTCTGTTTGAACTGATGGTTCCACAGCATTCATTTCCGCACTGAGACGTCCCTTTGCAAACAGGAAATCAAGCTTTTCTAAATAATACTTATTCTTTTCCAATGCCGGAAGGTTCTCTTCTACCCCGGCAGTCAACGTATAAAGAATCCTTCTGACTTCATTCTCCTCTTCGATCCGCAAAAGCTCCAGTTCCCCGTTCAATGCAGCAATGGCAGACGGTTCTATAAACAGGGTGGAACCAGTCGTTGACTGGTCGATCACACTTCCCGGAACCATTGACTTATAATCCTTTTTCACCGGAAGGCAGATTCTGCCGTTTCTTATGGTAACATAGGAGTCTGAAAAATACTTTTTATTAGCTCTCAAAAGATTCTCTGCTTTTGTCCGAAGCTTTTCTTCCAGCCGCTTTATTTCCTGACGGAGGTTTTTCAGACTCCTGCTTGCAAAATCTTCTACTCTTCCGTTTCTGACACTTTCATAAACAGCTCTGGAAAGCTCATCAAGGGAATCCAGCTCCAGTTCATAATAAGGGAGGCTTAACTCCAGATGCTTGCACCGGTTTAAAAACTCCTTATAGCGTTTGACTCCCGTAAGCATGATTCCCGTCTGTTCCAGTTCCTCTGCTGTGAGACAGCCGCCCTGTTTTACCGTCGTTATAATGCCGGAAAGTTCTTTCATTCCCACTGCCGGTGGAAGACCCATCCGGTCTATGATGGTTCTCGCCTGCGTAGTTTCCCGAAGGTCCTTTTGCACCTGGCTTTCCTTTAAGCTGGGGGACAGATTCCTGATTTGTTCCTTTGCGGCTTCTGTATGGGATAAGTTCTCTAATTTTTCTAAAATCCGATAAAATTCTAATGTTTGAAATGTATGATCCATGTCTTTCTCCTTGTTTTATTCCTCTTTAAGATTCATAAAAACCATGGAGCATGGCAGCAATCACCCTTTTATACAACAAAAAAACCTGTGAGATCACAAATCGACATCTCCCAGGTTTCAAACCTAATCCGTCTGTTTTGTATCTTCATGGGCAAAACAGGTACACAAAACAAAGGATAAGCCATTCCGCTTTCCCTGCGTGATTCCTGTTCTCAATATATAACTGCTTTATGCTCCATGTTCAGACACAATTAACATACACACACTTCCTATTCTTAGTCTTTCCTCAATATAGCACGAAATAACCGGCAGGTCAATGATTTTTTTGCTGATTCCACCAGTCAGCAAGCATAAGAATTTCTTTTTCATTCAGGCAATGAACCAGCGTTCCTGCTTTCATCTGACAAAGGCACTCTTCATAATCCAGCCATAGTACAGACTCCACTTCCGATGGCTGAAGAACCAGGGCATCTTCCTTCACAGGTCTATCGTAAACATAAACTTTACTGATCTCATGATTGAAAAAGGGCTTTCCATAGAACTCCGTTTTATCAAGTTCTTCCCGAAGTCCTACATAGGTAAGTTCATAAGGTTCTGCCCGGATTCCCAGCTCTTCCTCCAGTTCTCTGACAGCAGATTCCAGATAGCCACAGCCTGCCGGAATATGTCCTGCGGAGGAAACATCATAACACCCGGGATAAGAATCCTTGTCTGCGCTGCGCTTTTGCAAAAGCAGGTCAAATCTGCCTTTTTCATTGGATCTGATTACCCACACATGAGAGGTTCCATGAAGAGTTCCTTCCCGGTGAGCCATAAACCTGGCCCTTATATTTCCCGTTTTTCTTCCCTCTAAGTCACGCTCTTCTAACAGTTCCAGCGGTTCTCCGTTTAAAGAAGCGGCAGACAGCAATTCTCCCCTGTATTGAAGCTTTAAAGAGAAAAAAGGAAGTTCGTCTTTTAAGAGTTCAAAAAATATCAGATCTCCTTCCCAAAGCGGAAGCTGTGATATCTTTTCCTTTGGGACCCATTCCAACTGTCCTTCCTCACATTCTGTTATGGTACCTTCAAACTCATCGGCCGTGTATAGAAACATATATTCATCGGGAAATTGATCCGATACAAAGGTAATGATCCCCCGCTGCCGATAAGAGATCAGACGGAGACCGGTTTCTTCCTTTACTTCACGTAAAAGGCATTCCTCCGGGCTTTCTCCTTCTTCCAAATGACCTCCAACGCCAAGCCACTTGTCCCGATTCATGTCGTGGTCCTTTTTTATCCGATGCAGCATCAGATAGCAGCCGTTCTGTTCCATATAGCAAAGCGTGGTAAGATTCTTATGAGCCATCTTCTATCTCCATTCAGTTCTTTCCTGTAATTACTCTATTGCTGTTTAAATTCTGGTCTTCTATATTCATAGCTGCATCGGTTGCCTCTACTTCAATCTGAACGATACAATTGGTTTCCTGCCCTTCATAAATTACCGGTATACGGTATAAGCCAGGCGTATTCCAGTCACACCGGGTCAGATCAAACTGGAATTTTGTATAATCATAAAGCTCTGAGGAAAAATAGCTTTCCGCTTTCAAATCCAAAGCTGTCCCAACGCTGGTTTTCGCATAAAAGGTTGTGGTGACATTCTCATCAAAGATTGGCTTTGTTCTGCTTTTAAATACCTGCAGCAGCAGAAGAAGTACCGCAGCCAGAGCAAAAACTCCAAATATAACGAAACGAATCTCCAGTTTTCTTTTATTTTGTTCCATTTACTCCTCCATACTCATTTCAGTTCCTGTTTTTCGGACACATTTGCTTTTATCATCTGTCCGTTCCCCTGTTTGTTGTTGTTCACCGCAGAAATACAAAAAACCCGACTGCAGGTTATCGCTACGATGACTGCAGTCCGGCAGGATACCTGGAAATTCTGTATTTGATCCGGTACGATCGGTTATACAAATTCGCATCTACAAATGGCAATTATACGATCCTGTTATGGTTGTGTATCCATTTCCTGAATACGGCATGTGCATTACTTTCTCCAGTAAATTTACTGCCCGCTAATAATGTATGTCTTGTCCTCAATCTCAGTGTATGGAGGCAGGATTTTAGCTTACACCTGCTTATGATATTCTATGATTCGTGTATGATAAAATGATTGGTACATTTAAAAGGCGTGTATGCTATGGAATACGATATAACATAGGAAAGAAATAAGTGGGTTTGAAGCCAAAAACCCTCAAACATTTGTATGAATTGAAAGAACCCATCTCATAATATTTCGGAACCTTCCAGATAATATTAAGTATTTCAAAAAAAACTTTATTAAATTATTGAAATAAATACAATGATCCATGATGATTGTATAATTTTTCCATTTTTTGAAACAATATCATTGAAAACAATCTAACTGCCGCTTTGCCTGGGCCTTTTTTAGCTATTATCGCTGCATTTGACCGCATCAATTGCCAAGACCACCATTAGCGCAAGAAGGCTGTCCGTTTCCTCATAAACATCGATGAGATAAGTGTCCGTAAAATTAAAGAGTTGCTTTTCGATCGTAGCTACAACACTTCCTCCAGAGTTAAGTATCTGGTAATCCCACTCCCAAAAATTCCCCTCCACGTGCCAGTCCTTGCAGTCAACAGTAAAAGAAGGCTTAAAAAATGTAAATTTCTTAGTAATTGTTCCTATGGTTTCCCCATTCATCTGAATGGCAAACTGGGGCAGGAATGAGAAGACCTGCTCTCTTAAGGTTGCCACATGATTCCCGTAACGGTCATAGATTTCCAGCTTATGCCCCCAAGCCAGCTTTCCGCTTACAGTATATACCGTTGCTCCACTTTCATCATATATATCATAACTGTCAAACCAGGAGAAAAAACGTTGTCTGAATAATAATTTCATCGAATTTTCCGGCTCCTTTCTTTTTCATTGAAAAATAACTTATCCCAGCTTCTTCTCACACCATTCCGCCAGAATACACGCTTCGCATTTTGCCTTCCGTGCAGTGCACACCGCTCTGCCGTGATAGATTAATTGAAAATTAATCCGGTTCCAGTGCTCTTGCGGCAATACCTTTTGCAGTTCCAGTTCCACTTCTGCCGGATTCTTCCCCAAGGCCCAACCCAACCGTTTTGATATGCGGAACACATGGGTATCTACCGTAACGCCTGGAATTCCATAATAATCTGCCAGGAATAAAGTGGCCGTTTTTCTGCCCACGCCTGCAAGACGGAGAAGCCCGTCAATGTCTCCGGGCACGTTTCCGCCCAGTTCTTCTACGATCTGCTGACAGCATTTCTTTAGATTCTTCGCTTTATTTTTATAAAGGCCGATGGAACGTATGGCATCTTCGATTTCTTCCAGAGAGGCTTCTGCCATGTCTTCAGCATTCTGAAATTGCGTAAACAGCTGAGGCAGTATCTCTTCCACCTGCTTATCCGTACTCTGCGCACTGAGCATAATTGCGGCCAGCAGCTGCCAGGGCTGCTTATGATAGAATCCTTCCTTTGTAACCCCATAGGTCTCATCTAATTTATCCAGCACATCAATAACATGTTCATTTTTCATTTGTACTTTACTTCCTCCTGAAAATCTGTTTTCCTTTTTATTTTCTGATATGATTTTCAACAGCCTTACTGATTTTATTTTTTAATCTCCCCAGGTTCAAATAACTGAATGGTTCCATACTCTCCATCGTAACCAGGACTGAACTTTACTCTGTTTTCCCGAAGACGTGTGATTCCTTCGGCAATCCATTCCCCGGAAACTTTTTTAATATCTTCCACAGGCAGATTCCTCAGAATATCAAATTCCGAACCAAGAGTTTCCACCATGGTTTCATACTGGCTCTGCACTCTTTTGCTGGCAGTGGTGTATCCGGTGGAGGCGCCAATGACTTCCAGCAAAGGAACCACGCGTTCAAACGCCTTCCCTCCGGAAAGCACGAAGCCTTCCCCCCGGTCGGCCAGCTGTTCGATCCGGTGGAATACACCTGTGGTCAGCTTTCGTCCGCAGACCGGGCATATGCCGGAATACTGGCGGGCTTTTGCCGGAGAAAGACAGAGATTACATTTCCGGTGTCCATCATAGTGATATTTCCCTTCCTCCGGGAAAAATTCTATGGTTCCCTTTAAGCCATTCCCCCTTAATACAGCTTCCGACAGCCCCTCATAGGACAGATCAATGTCAAGAAGATTGGCTTCCCTGCCAAGTTTTGACGGGGAGTGGGCATCGGAATTTGATATAAGCTGAAAACGGTCCAGGGCTGACAGCCTCCAAATCATGGGAGGGTCCGAAGACAGCCCGGTTTCCAGTGCATGGATATAAGGTGTTAAATCTTCAAAGCATTCTTCAATCGTATCAAATCCGGAAAATGCACCAAACAAGGAGAAATGGGGCGTCCAGATATGGGCCGGAATAAAGATTGCTTCCGGGCATGATTCCAGAACCAGCTCTAAAAGATTTCTGCAATCCAGTCCCAATATGGGTCTGCCATCAGAATGAAGGTTTCCGATGGCTTCCAGCTTTTTTGAAACAAGCTCTGCTTCCTCAATCCCTGGCAGGAGAATCACACTGTGGATTTTCCTCACCTTTCCATTTTTCTTATAGATGGTACTGATTTCGCCGGAAACTACAAACCTGGGTGACTTAAATCCAGGCGTCTGTCCCTGTTTCTTACAATACTCTTCCTTTAATCGATAAAGTCCGGCTTCTGCCGGTATCAGCTTTTCTTTTAGTTCCTGCCGCCACGCCGGATGGGTAAAATCTCCGGTTCCCAGCAGATCAATTCCCTTACGCCTTGCCCAGAAGTCAAGGGATTCCGGAGTACAATCCCTGCTGGTGGCCCTGGAATAATGAGAATGGATATGTAAATCTGCTATGTACATGTATTCACCTGCTTTTCTTTCTCTTGCATACCTTATGTCTATATATTCTACACCACAAAAGCAGATATTCCATGGGTAAAATTTTTCCTGTATCTGTTTTATAGAGAAAAGGGGCATTATCTGCCCCTGTGCCTCTCTTTCTTTTTTTGCTGCTTCCGCTCAAACTGAAGCTGTTTCTCTACCTCTTTTTTCTGTCGTGCAGATACCTTACGCTCCTGTTTGACTTCTTCATGCTGTAATTTCAGAGCCTGCTGGGATTTCGTACCGATTCCAGGGTTTTTCACCTGCCGCTGTATCTCCCTTTGCATCCTTTTTGGGTTTTTGACCTCTTTCGTTACAACAGCGTCCACAGCTGGACTCAGCCGCAGTTTTTCATAATTTCTGAGAAGATACTCATACACTTTATAGTCCTTTGGTTCTGCTCCGAATGTCACCTTGCATACCTCAAGCTTCCCATCAGATATCCGTTCCAAAATTCCTACCCAGAATGGTTCCTCGAAGAATACGAAAAACGTAACCGTAACTTTGTCCATAACAATTCCTCCTTTACTTGTTGAACAAAGAACGGACGACCAAGGAGGAGGGTTACTTAGAAACGTATCATAACTCCCGTTTCTGCCCGGACTACCAACCGGATCTTCATGGCAGATGCCACGAGCTGTGTTTTTATCTTTGTAATTTTATTATAACACACCACTATTTTGCAGAAAAGCATTTCTTTTCAACGGGATTTGACTCCCTATTTCTTTTATGCTAGGATATGCCTATCACTGATAAAGAAAGGACTTGATTCAATGAATTTAATGAATCTCATGCAATTAAAAGAAGCCTGGACTGTTTTTAAAAATAATCACCCAAAATTCCCCCTATTCCTCCATGCGGTATCGAACAGTGCCCTGAAAGAAGAAAGTGTGGTGGAAATTCACGTTACCTCTCCCGAAGGAAAAAGTCTTACCACCAATCTAAAGCTGAAAGCATCGGATCTGGAATTCATAGAACAGTTAAAATCCTCATTAAGATAACCACTCCTCTGCAAAATACATTGTTGTATTTACCAGAATATGGTACAATGAACCAATCATAATGGTAAAAGCATTTCCATGACCTTTTTATTATCCTGGAAATGCACAACAGGAGGAATATAACCAGGATGAAACAATCAATAAAGATATTTGCCGTTGCATCACTTCTGTCCGTGTCCATGGCATCCGCTGCATTTGCCGGTACCTGGAAAGAGGATTCCCGGGGCTGGCGATGGCAGGAAAAGAATGAGCCCTCTCCCGCATCAGAATGGGAATGGATCGATTCCAATGAAGACGGAATGGCAGAATGCTATTATTTTGATGAAAATGGATATGTACTTATGAATACGACCACTCCCGATGGATTCTCAGTCAATGAGAAGGGAGCATGGGTTGCTGACGGTATTGTTCGTCAAAAAGCTGTCAATCCGGCAGCAGCAGCGGCAGCGAAAAAAAACGGAAGAGAATTATATCTTGACGCTATAAAGAAAAGCTCCGCCTTACCCGGCCTGGATATCGACGGAGACATACATATGAACCTGTCCTATTCCGAACTGGAGATTCCGATTTCCATGGAGCTTCACTTGAAATATCATGACCTTAACACACCAAACATGGAATTTCTTTCAGAAACACAGATGTACATGATGGGAATTAAAGACACCCAGACCTCATTTTATACCAATGGCACCTATTATTCGGATATGGGCCCCAATCAAAAGTATAAGATGAAGATCGGGCATGAGGATATGACAAAAAATCTTACTCTGGGCGGACTTACCGGTCAGTTTTGGGCATTCCTTGACAATGTCCAGACCGCAGACGGGGAAGGTGGGAGTAAGATTCTCCTATACTCCAATCATGCAGAAGGAATGGAGTCTTATCTGGAAGAAATCAACAGTGAGATATGGCCGGCTCTCAACGATGTGGATTATAAGATCGATTCTATAAACGGGAAAGCTGTGATCACACCGGAAGGATATTTTTCAAGGGAGGAAATCGCCATTCACCTGACAATGGTCGATGACGATGAAACCGCAGGCATGACCATGAACATGATCCTGGATTATCACAACCCGGGACAGGCGGTAACCATTCAGTTTCCGTCGACCGAAGGATATGAAGCTGTGGTATATTAGCAAAAAGAGAGAGCCTTTTCCATGGCTCTCTCCTTTTTTTACTCCAAAGCATGAGTTTTTCGTCCAACACTCATTTTTAAGGCCAATACAAATATAAATGGAAATATAACTGCAGCCAGTATTCCCATCTTAAGATTATTTCCCATAAGAGCCGAGATCCGGCCTACCAGCGCAGGACCTCCGGAGCATCCGAAATCTCCCGCCAGCGCAAGAAATGCAAACATTGCCGTACCTCCGCCCCGTATAGCGGCGGAGGCCATGCTGAAGGTTCCCGGCCACATAATTCCTACAGACAGACCGCACAGGCCGCAGCCAAGAAGCCCCAGCGCCGGGTGAGAGGACAAGGCAATCAGAAAATAAGAAGCAACACACAGGAGCCCGCTGCCCATCATCATCTTCTTTAAGTCTAACCTTTCCCCATACGTTCCGTACAGTGCTCTTGAGATTCCCATCATGCCTGCAAAAAACATAGGTCCTGTAAGGTCTCCTATGGCTTTTTTGACCCCCAGGCTTTCCTCGGCAAACGCAGAAGCCCACTGACTGACCGCCTGTTCTCCTGCACCTGCACATACCATAAGGAGCATAAACACCCAGAAAACTTTCTTTCCAATCAGAGTACGGAACGAAATCCCTTCTTCTCCTTTAATAAGAGGTGCAATGGGTACTTTAAAGAACAAAATCAGATTTACTACCGGAACAAGAGTCCAGAAAGCAGCTATGATCCGCCAGTTTTCCAGCCCAAAGAGCACGAAAAAAACGGTGGATAACAAAACAACTCCCACATGCCCCCAACAGTAAAAGGAATGGAGCATACTCATGGTTTTTTCTTTATTTTCAGTAGGACATGCCTCTACCAGAGGACTTACCAAAACTTCTAAAAGCCCGCCTCCTGCCCCGTAGATCATAACAGCCCCAAGAAAGCCATACCATGGATCAGAAAAAACTTCCGGAAATATGGTGAGAGAAAAAAGGCCTGAGGCACACAGTCCGAGCGCTGTAATCATGGAAATACGGTATCCGATCCGGTCAATCACTCCGGCAGACAAAAGATCTACCAAAAGCTGGATTCCAAAATTGACGCTTACCAGCAGAGCAATTCTCGGCAAAGAAATCCCGTATTCTTTTTCAAAAGTCAGAAATAAAAGAGGAACAAAGTTATTGACAATGGCCTGCACGATATAGCTCATAAAACAGGCACGAATTGTTTTATGGTAATTGGGGTTCATTTTAATTCTCCTGTCATTCTGTTTTTTGTATTATACCGCATAATACTTCCTAACAGTTGCAAAATATGGCCAATTTATGATACAATCCAGTCAATTACTCAAAGGAGAAATTATATGCAAAGCACCAGAATACAGACCGATGAGTCCATGATGGAACTGATTACTCACGGCTCACCAGCCTTTCCGTTCCAATATTATTACGAAGATGTGGGAAAATTTGAAAACCGCTGCATCGACTGGCACTGGCACAGAGAATTTGAACTGGTAACAGTGAGAAAAGGCATCGTGCAGTGCTCCGTCGGCAACATCAACCATATTCTGGAGGCCGGGGACGGCATTTTTATTAATTCAAGTTCCATACACCGTTTTGCCTCTGCCGGAACAGGAGTAATTCCCAATGTGGTATTTTCTCCGGAATTCATTGCTCCGGAAAACAGCCTGATCTATGAGCACTATCTGACCCCTTTTCTCAACTCGGGAATTTCCCATGTGGTATTAAAGAACGGCATTCCCTGGCAAAAGCATATCCTTCTTGCTTTATCAAAGCTTTGCAGTTTATGTGAAAACCCAGCCTCTGCCTGGGAATTGGAAGCTCATACACTGGTCTGCCAGATCTGGTCCGTGCTTTATGAGCACCAAACGGAATTCGTGACCATGGAAAATACAGGAACCAACCGGATATCACAAGCCCGTTTTCGCCGTATGACTTATTTTATCGAACAGAATTACCGGAAAAAGCTGACGCTTGAAGACATCGCCGCTTCTGTTGGGGTGAGCAAGCGGGAGGCACTCCGCTGCTTCCAATGCTCCGTCCCTCTCTCACCCATTGAATATGTAAACAAATACAGGCTCCAGCAGGCCTGTAAGCTTCTTCTTCATACGGACCACTCCATCTCGGAGATAGCTGAACGCACCGGATTTGAAAGCACCAGCTATTTTGACCGTTTGTTTAAAAGAGAATTTCATATTACACCTGGAAAGCACCGGAGCATCACAAAGGGCCGGAAGGAATACTGCATAAAACAGGAATAGAAATACCGTATGTGCAGATAGATCTGTCATGTTCTCTGCACATACGGTATTTATTATGGTTAATTTATTTTATAAAAACAATCTGGGCTGTATATAAAAACCCAGGAGAAAGAGTATGAAAAAGTATATAAGCACCACAAGAAAACAGATTTCACCTGCCATGCGCAGCTTTATAACCCTTACGCCTTTGCACCATTTATAAAAATAATAGGATATCAAAACAATTCCAAACGTTCCAACCACAATTGGAAGCCAGGCCATTATAAGAAAAATAAGATTCATTCCATTACTCCCAAAACCGTCTTTTTCTTATCTTCTCCCTTTTTGGCCCACTTATAAGCAATGCCTTTTCAAAATTGCCTTTTCTCCATTATTTTCACAGAAACGGAATAGGAAATACGGATTATCAAAATACAGGCAGCAATCAGTATTCCAAAAAACCAGACAGAACCCATACGTTCCAATGTGTCCACTGCTTTCAACAGATTCATATCAAAGGATTCAACTATTTTGGCAAGACCAAATACCACTGCAAATACGGAAACCGTTACCCCGACCAAAACAATTCTTCCTTTTTCCGCACCGTACTTCAGTTGAAGAGGCAGATTCACTGCAAAAAAAAGCAGGATCATGATTAAGTAAGTGAGTGCAGTCGTAAAAACATCAAAGTAAGCAATGCCGCCGGTCAGGACAGCATCAATAATTACCAAAAGAAAAACCAGTGTCCAGACGGTGATACCTGAAAGAATTCCGTATAAATATTTCTCCCTTACATACATCTTACGGCTGACAGGCAGCGTAAATAAAAAAGTAAAACCGTTATCAAATTCATCGTAGCTGATGGTGGTAAAGGTAAACATTACAAAGATCAACGTCATATAACCAATCACATATCCAGGATTAAAATTGATAAACAGCATAAATAAACAAAGCATGGAAAACATAATGAAAAATCTCATCTGGTTCTTTAACAGCATCAGATCCTTAATCAACAGTCCTTTCATATACGTCCACCTCGAATCATTAAGGTTATCACTTCATCAATGGCTCCTTTTTCCACTACCAGGTCAGGATATCGTTCACAGTAATACTGCTTGTTATCCGTAAGGCAGCTAAAACCATAGTTTTCTTTCCGGCGGCGCAGGATGTGTTTTTTATCCAGCGCTTCATACTGATCCTCCGTTGCTTTCAAAAGCCCATAACAGTCAAGAAGGTGATCTGTCTCTTCATGAAGAACGATCTTTCCCTGGTCGATGAGATACACATCGTCACAAAGGCTTTCCAAATCCCTGGAGATATGGGAGCTGATCAGAATGGAACGTTCTCCGTTCTGCATGTAATTTCTGATATAATCCAAAAGTTCATCTCTGGCAATTACATCCAGTCCTGCCGTCGGTTCATCTAAAATAAGGAGTCTGGCATCATGGGACATGGCAGCAAGCACCTTCAGCTTTGCTTTCATTCCAGTGGAAAAGTCCTTGATCTTCTTACGAAAGGGCAGACCTGCCTCCCTGCATTGTTTTATGAATTCTTCTTTATCAAATCTCTTATACAGATTCTTTAAAATGGGAATGATATCCTGAATGGTCAAATAACCGCTGAAACCTGATTCAGCCAGTACTACCCCGATATCTTCCCTGTCTTTAAGGCTCAAATCACTTGATTTTTTTCCAAAAATCTCAATATTTCCCTCATCGATGGCAATTAATCCTAAAACGGACCGGAACACAGTGGTTTTTCCGGCACCGTTTGGTCCAATGAGTCCTGTGATATATCCAGGTTTTAAGTCCAGAGAACAGTCCAGGCGGAATCCATCATATTGTTTTTGTACGTTTTCCAATTTTAATAACATCGTCAATCCTCCAAAATGATATGAAACATCTCTGCAATCTCTTCGTCACTCATACCGCAGCTCCGGCCTTTTCGTATGGCTGTTTCCATATCCGCTTCCATCTCTTTTTTCTTCTCTTCCAGGATCAGGCTCTGATTGGCACAGGCCACAAAGCTGCCTTTTCCATGTACCGTAATAACAAACCCTTCCTGTTCCAGAGCATCATAAGACTTCTTTACCGTCAGTGCACTGACTCTCAAATCTTTTGCCAGCGCCCGTACAGATGGGAGCATATCCCCTTCCTTTAACTGCCCCTCCATAATCATGGCTTTGATTTGTCCCGCGGCCTGTTCGTAGATCGGCTGCATGGATGAATTATTTATAATTAGCTTCACATGATCCCTCCTTAATAAACAGCATATAACAGTTCACGTATATTGTCAACTGTTATATGCTGTTTACCATAATATGTATGAAATTTAAGGTTGTTTCATGCTTACTGTTTAAAACGGAACTGGCTGATTAAATCTTTTAAAGACTGGGCCTGACCCGTAAGCTCTTCACTTGCTGCAGAGTTTTCTTCCGCTGTGGCAGCATTGACTTCCACAACCTGGGAGATCTGACCGATTCCACCGTCAATCTGTGTTGCTGAAACGGCCTGATCCTTTGAAGCGGAAGCAATGCTCTCCACTTTTCTCATAATCACCTGGGTCCTGTCCACGATCACATTCAGTTCTTTGGCCACTGCATCTGCAATGACTGCTCCCTTTTCCACTGCCTGCAGGGAATCTCCAATCAGCTGGGTGGAGATTTTAGCCGCCTCCGTACTCTGGCTGGCCAAAAGGCTTACCTGGTTTGCCACCACGGAAAATCCTTTTCCTGCTTCTCCGGCTCTTGCCGCTTCAATAGAGGCATTCAACGCTAATAGATTTGTCTGGGAAGCAATATCGTTGATGGTATGAATAATTTTACTGATTTCATGAGATGTATTTCTAATGGCCTCCATTGCAAGAACCATTTCCTTCATGTTCTCATTCTCCTGGGTGATGTTCTTTGTTACAGTACTGACTTCGCCGCTGATATCCACAGCATTCTGGGCGTTTTCAGAAATCCGGGCAGTGATATCCGCTACAGTGCCGGAAAGTTCTTTTACAATTTCAGCCTGATTGACTGCACCCTCTGCAAGCATCTGGGCGGATTCTGCAATCTGAACAGAACCGCTGGATACCTGTTCGGAAACCTGACTGATATCTCCCAGACTCCTGGAAATCTTATTGGTAAATATCTGCAGAGATTTTTCAATGTTTCTGAAATCTCCAAGGAATTCCTGCTTGAAATTTACATTGAAATTCCCGGAAGCCATGCGGTCCATGACAACATCAATGTCTTCAATATAGGAGGCGATTTTCTGAATGGAAGTCCTCAGACTGTCTGCCACCTGCCCGATTTCATCGCCTGACTCGTAGGCAATACGGGTATGAAGATTTCCTTCCGCAATCTCCTTCGATGCTGCTTCCAGTTCTCGTAACGGAACAACAATTCCCTTTGTCAGCTTTTTTGCCATAACAATCGCTGTAATTAAAGAAATGACGGAAAATACAGCCAGTAAAACTGTGGCAACATTCTCTACCACGTTGCTTGTCTCATATTTCAGCAAAGCAGCCTTATCCGATCTGGTCCCTGTATCATCAAGAGCGTTTGCAAGTGCTTCGGATGTATTGTTAAAGTCTGAGTTATAATAGCTTATTGCCCCTTTGATATCTCCGCCTTCCACATAATCTAACAGGCGGCTGGTATCTTCTTTAAACGTTTCAAGTAATCCGGTCAGGGTCTGACCTGTCTGGTCACTTTTTAAGTTGGTATTGATTGCGTTTATGTATTCCTGTATTTTTACATATCTTTTGTCTAAATCCTCTTTTTCCTCTGCTGTAACTGCCGGATCATTGCTTATAATTGCCCAAAGAATCCGTTTGTTAATCGTTTGGACATCTTTTCGAATTTCCATCTGTTTTTTAGTTGTCTCATACTGTACCTTGTAAAAGGTTGTAAAATTATTGCCGATGATCCGAAAACTGATGAGCGAGAACACAGACGATAAAAAAATAATAAATACTAATACTGCAAATACCAGATTCAAACGCCTGGAAATTTTTAATTTACCGCGCTTTTCCATAGGTAACCCCCCTTTTATCCTGAGTTATTAAATATAACTATCACGTATTAATTATATCAATTTTCTGCCACTTTTCAACATTTTTCGCAAACATTACAATTCTTTAAGGTAATTTTCCCCTTATAATACAGCTATTCATTTTCATGGACAATTTTATCTTAACATTTATTAATATATGTTAAAATTTCAAAAACTTTTGTTAATACAAAAGATATGTGCAATAAAACAGGCACACTTATCACATTCCAGCCATGGCAAGTGTACCTGTCAAACGTTATGCTTTTCCCGGCTCATATTCAAAACTCACATAATCACTTGCCAGGTTAAAGATCAGTTCTTCCCCTTTATACAGCAAAAATCTTCCCCGCTGCAGATGTCCTTCTTTGATAAACCGTGTCATCTTCCCCTGACTGGGAGCCAGCAGCTTATGGGAAAATCCCGGCCTGCTGCCTGCGTTCTGATTTGTTAAGTATACCTTTAAGCTGTATATGCCTTGTTTTAACACAACCGAGGTCCGTCTCTTACATACCACCTGTACCCCCAGATAGGTGGCAAAACGGTATTCCCTGCCTTTATACAGGACCACACAGATGCAGCCCTGAAAGCTGTGCCCTATAAAAGGAATATGGGCTATGGCGATCATAACGGAGGCCTCCTCCTGGAACCGGTTGCATTCTATCCACAAGTAGTCCTTTGGAAACGACCTTCCCCGGTCACCTTCGATATACCCCTTTTCTCCGTTAAAATCCAAAACTCTGCCATTGACCTTCAAACTGCCGGAAAGGGGGTGTGCCATACTGATTACTTCATGTCTGCATTCCATAAAAGGCACCAGTTCCAACGGCCCCATAATGGAATATTTAATCGGACTTAGGGCTCCATAGCGAATCACGCCCTGAATGGACAGTTCCTCAGTCTGTATATTTAACTTAATACCGTGAATAGAAAACACATTGCGCCCCAGCATGATTCGCTGCTGTCTTCGGTCCACCAGATAATCTTCTTCCGGAAAATCCAGGGAATAAGATGTTTCATTCCAGATGATCTGCAAAAACGGATGCCTGGTACCGTTTTTATCAATACTTGCGCCCGGAATCAGAGCCAGGACCGAATCTTTGTTCTGGTGCTTATAATACCAGCCTTCAAAAACAGCAAATCTGAATATCCGGTTAAAACTGGTTACACATAAATCTCTAAGGCTGTCTCTCAATAAAATCATTCGGTTTTTTATATTTTTATTGATTTTTTTTATTTCCGCTATGGGTTTCCCCTTTTTGCAAGGAAAAGATTTCTTATGATATGACATCTGTCGTACTCTCCCATCCGTTTCAATATTTGTATCATATTAAGCATAGCTTTTCCAAATATCAGGTTCCATAGTCAGTATATTTACCGGAAATATAAAAGGAGGTCTAAAAAAGAAAGGGGCAAATCTAAACAAAAAAGCCCTTTCAATGGTTTTTCATTCCATTCAAAAGGCTTTTTAGTATTTCATGTCATCATGTGGCTGCTCTTACAATGTCCTTTACAGAACTTTGTTGGTGTATTCACGTATTACATTTACAGAATCAATGAATTTTCCCAGTTCTTCCTCTGTCATATGGATCTCAAGAATGTCTGCTGCACCGGTCCGGTTCAAGATGGTGGGGACACCGGCAAATACTCCCCTTTGTCCATATTCTCCCTCTAACAGTGTGGAAACCGGAATGATCCGGTTCTCATCATAAAGAATGGCTTTGATGATACCAACGCAGGTAGTAGCGATTCCGTAATAAGTCGTTCCTTTTCTGTTATAGATCTCCCAGCCTTCTTTTGTGGTTTTCTTTACGATCTCGTCTAAATCCACGTCTCCCAGCATCTCTTTGTTGTCGAGAATTACATCCTGGAAGGACTTTCCGGCAACGGTTACGGTCGACCAGGGAACCATCTGAGAATCTCCGTGCTCCCCCATGGAATAGGCATACACACTTCTCGGGTCTACGTGAACCAGTTCTGCAATGAAGTTTTGAAGCCTGGAAGTATCCAGCGCACTTCCGGTTCCGATGACCTGGTTCTTAGGAAGACCGGACAATTTATAAACATAATGAGCCATAATATCAACCGGATTGGAAACAACGATAAAGATACCGTCAAACCCGCTTGCCATAATGGGGTCTACAATGGTTTTTACTATTTTAGCGCTGACCTCCAAAGTATCCAGCCTGGTCTGGCCTTTCTGAGGCGGTGCTCCCGCGGTTATTACGATAATATCTGCATCCGCACAGTCTGAATAAGAGGCGGTACGCACTTTTACATTGCGGTCCAGATATTTTATGGTATCACGCAGATCCATCACCTCGCCGAGAGCCCTTTCTTCATTAATATCTATCATTAGGATCTCATCGCAGACTCCCTGGGTCACAAGACTGAATGCGGTTGATGAACCTACCAGTCCGCAGCCGACTACTGCTACTTTCGATTTTTTTATTTTCATGTTTATTTTCCCTCTTTGTAAGATTAAGTCGTAATTATCATAACTCAAAAACCGGAATTTATCAAAATATTTTTGAGACAGGATTATTAAAAATTGATAAAGCGCTGCTGCGATTTTGCGGCAAAATAAGGATAGTGCGGTGTTCTGCTCTATCCTTATTGATAAATGTTCTGACTGTTTGATTGTTTTGATTATATTCTGTACGTATCTAAAATCTATATATGCTTCAGCAGGCTTTCTAAATTCTTTGCTGTGGTATTTAATTCACTGATGGAGTTTACAATATTCCTGAACTCGTCATTTTCCTCATTAAAAATATGGTTGGATTCAGTGATCCTATTATTAATGGTAGTAATCGAAGCATTGATATTTTTTAAAACCGTATCGATCTGGCCGATGGAATCGGTGGTTGATGCGGACATCTTTCTTATCTCACCTGCGACTACGGTAAAACCTCTGCCTGCCTCGCCTGCTCGTGCTGCCTCAATTGCTGCATTCAGGCCTAAGAGATTTGTCTGTATGGAAATATCTTTGACAAAATCCAGAATACCGTCCGTATTCCCGGCGCTTTCGTTTGCTTCATTTACTTTGGCAGATATCTCTTCGTTCATGCTCTTTAGATTCTCCATGCCTTCAGTCACACGATTGGTAGATTCTGTGATCTGCTGAATTCCACTGGAAAGACGGTTGATTAAACCGACTAATTCATTTCTTTTTTCCAGGCTCTTTCCTAAGGTCAAGACTCCAACAACCTTTCTGCTTTTATCCATAATCGGAACGGCATATGACTTAAACGGGACTCCGTATACTGATTCCGGAACGTCCTTAATGGTCACTCTTCCGGAATTAAGGCTATCCCGGATCGCACCGCCTGCCGGGACCTGCTCGCCTGCCGTAATGCTGAATCTCAACCGGCTTCCGTTGACAACCAGAATGAATTTTTCCGTATCTGTTAATGCGAAGGCTACATCATCATCAAATAAATTTGATAAGTATGGTATTACATTATAAAAAGAATCCAATAATTCATTTTCTGTAAATTGATTATTCATGATACCTTCCCCCTTTTGTCTGATGTAACATCTTATCTGAATTAACATCTGCTGATATTGAAAGTATTTGTCAGTTAATGCTATTTTAGTATATTCCCATGGGGATGTCAATGACAGGTATGGAAAAACCGGATCGTATGGACCGCTGCCATATACTACCTCCGTTTCCTATATCGAATGACAGCTTCCAGAAGCCGCTCCATCGCTTCCTTTAATACCCATAAGGGACACGCAATGTTAATCCGCTCAAATCCCCTGCCCCCTTCTCCGAAGATATATCCCTCATCTAAGAACAGCTGAGCTTCCATTTGCATAAACTTCTCCAGTTCCCTGTAATCCATGCCAAGCCCTCTAAAATCCAGCCATTGCAGATATGTTCCCTGAAGATTACAAACCTTTGCCTCAGGCAGATTGGCAGCTACAAACGTTTCCACGTATCTTTTATTGGCGTCCAGATGTAACAGTAATTCATCCAGCCATGCCTCACACCGGGTATAGGCAATCTCACATGCCTTGTACCCCATCATATTCAGAGAATGGTACCCTCTTGCTGCAGATAACTTATCTCTCATTTCCTTATCGGCAATAAGATGGTTCGATGTCTGAAATCCTGCCAGATTAAAGGTTTTGCTGGGAGCCGTACAGATTGCGCAGTTATTCACATATTTTTCTTCTAACGTTCCCATGGAAACATGATGATAGCCGGGAAGAATCAGATCAAAATGTATCTCATCGGAGATAATGAAAACATGATTGTTAAAACATATCTCTGCAATCCTAAGGAGTTCCTCCCTGGTCCATATCCGCCCAACCGGATTATGCGGACTGCATAAAATAAGTAGTTTTACATCTTCTCCTGCCGCCTTTTCCTCGAAATCCGCAAAATTGATTTCATAGGAACTTCCTGTATGAATCAACTCCGATGTAACCAGAGTCCGTTTGTTATTTTCTACAGACAGCCGGAATGGATAATAAACCGGAGTCATAATGAGAACGGCATCTCCGGGCTTTGTAAATGCGGCTACCATCTGGCTAAGACCGGGGACGACTCCTGCTGTCTCTACGATCCATTCCTTTTTCGGAGAAAAGCCGTGCCTCTTTTCCATCCAGCCGGTCACACTGTCATAGTAGGCTTCAGTCGCTCCAGTATATCCAAATATGGACTGGTCTAAATATTGTTTCAATCCCTCAATTATTTCCGGCGGATTTTTCCACTCCATATCGGCTACGGAAAGCGGTACCACACAGTCTTCTACATTGGGATTTTTGTTCTTCATATCATTCCACTTCAATGAGCCTGTATTATTTCTTCTTACCAGGGTTTCAAAATCATAGTGCATGTTTCTTCCTCCATGTTCTTATTTTTTCATTCTTTGCCGTCAGCCTGGGGCCCTGTAATTCGCTTTAAAAACTGCCGGGTCCTTGGTTCTTTTGGATTTACAAGAATCTCAGAGGGCTTTCCTTCCTCAACAATACTGCCGCCTTCCATAAAAATAATTCTTGATGCGACCTCTCTTGCAAATGAGATTTCATGCGTCACAACGATCATGGTAATTCCTGTCCGGGCAACGTTCTTTATGGTATTTAAAACTTCACCTACCAGCTCCGGATCCAGCGCAGAGGTTGGTTCGTCAAAAAGGATCACATCAGGGTCCAGAATCAATGCCCTGGCAATGCCCGCCCGCTGCTGCTGCCCGCCGGAAAGCTGGGAAGGATAAAAATCGTACCGTTCCGCCAGACCTACCTTTGCCAGCATTTCACGGCTCATCGTTTCTGCAGCTGTTTTCCCTGTTTTTTTTACCGTTACAAGACCTTCCATTACATTTTCAAGAATTGTCTTATTCTGAAACAGATTATAATTTTGAAATACCATGGCAGTTTTTCTTCTCAGCGCAATCACCTGGGTCTTTGAGTGCTTTTTACAATCCAGAAGAAAGCCATTGACCGTAACCGTTCCGTCATCTGCACTGTCTAAAAAATTGATGGTACGCAGAAGCGTTGTTTTTCCTGAGCCGCTGGGACCAAGGATTACTACTACTTCTCCCTTTTCAACCCTCAGATTGACTCCCTTTAAAATGTGATTTTTTCCAAATGACTTATGGATATTGTCCAGTTCCACCATATATGCCATAATACCTGCTCCTTCCTCATATCCGTGTCTGCTGTCAGGCAGATACGTCCGCCCGGAACCTTTTAAGACGGTTCTCCCAGATACGAAATAATTTATTCAGCACAAAGCTGATTGCTTCATAAATCAAAGTTGTCATAATATATGCTTCAATGAAATTAAGTGCCGGCATAGCCAGTAAATTTGCCGTTGCGGTTATTTCATAGACCCCCACATAATAAGCGAGTGAAGTTCCTTTTACCAGACCAACAAAGATTCCTCCCAAATTGGGAACCGCCATGGCCAGTGCCTGGGGAAATACAATTCTTACCAGTGCCTGCGTTCTGGTCATTCCCACACTGAATGCTGCTTCCATCTGTCCCTCATCAACAGCTGACAAGGCGGAACGGAAAATTTCTGAAGAATAGGCCGCCTGATCAAGAGTCAGAGCAATTATTGCGTACACAATCGGCAAAACTGCATTGATGTCAATGGTGACTCCAATGCTCAGGCCATAGCTGTAGAGAAGAATGGGCAGAGCATAGTAGGATATGTATAAAAGAATTACCATAGGTACACCTCTGATGAAGGAAACGAACACAGCGGAACATTGGGAAAGAACAGGAACCCGGTGCTTTCTGACCAATGCAATGAAAAGTCCAAGCATCCAGCCTGCCGCTGCAGATACAAAGGACATGAAAAGCGTGATGGGAACTGCAAGCACGATCTTTGGCATTGCTTCTATGATAAATTTAAAATCCATCCGTTTTCCCCCCTTTCTTTAACTTGCCGCTTTTTTCCGGCCTCTGGTATAGATTTTTTCTATAAACTTACTTGCATATTCAAAAATTACGCAGGCGGCCCAGAATATGATTCCGGCTGCAATATAGACTTCCAGACGGTTTGCTCCATAACTGGCAGAGCTGATGGCTCTTGCCTTTCCCATGAAATCAATCACACCGATTGCAAATGCCAGGGAGGTTTCCTTAAACAGCATGATAATGTTATTTCCCAGGGCAGGAATGGCAATGCCGAAGGCCTGAGGGAAAACAATTCTGCGAAATGCTGTAAATTCCTTCATTCCTACACTATAGGCTGCCTCTCTCTGCCCTTTATCCACTGCCAGATAAGAGGCTCTCATCATCTCCGCCATATTGGCAGAGGCTCCCATGGACAGGCATGCGACAATAAATACAATCTTACTGACTTCCGACAAATCAATTCCTATGGTCTGTGCCAGTTGAGGAAGTCCCAGGTAGATGAGAAATATCAAAACCAGCGTGGGAATTCCTCTCATAAATGCAATATAGCTGTTGGCAATGACTTTCAGCCATTTTCTTTTTCCAATTACTGCTGCGGTAACAAGCGTCCCCAGTAGCAGACTTATGAAAAGAGACAGCAGGAGAATTTCCATAGTAACAGGAAAAGCCCTTAAAATATTTGGAATATAACCTGGAATCGTCTCCGGCTTAAACGTGTTCTCCAAATTCTTTTCCCTCCATTCTCACTTCATCTTTATAACGCGGATTCATTTATCTGGCAGTAATGCTGACCATTTCAGAATACTTTGAAAATATATCCTGCCCCAGGTATTCGGCGGAAAGCTCTGATAAGGTTCCATCCGTCACCATTTCCTTTAAAGCTCCGTCAATGGCAGCATTTAAGTCATCTTTTCCCTTTGCACACATCATGTAGGTATCTTCTACCATTACTACACCGGTAAGTGACAGATTATCCAGATTCAACTCTTTCTGCACGCTTTCATAAGTGGACAGATAAGTAAGGCTTGCATCTATCTGACCATTGGAAACCTGTTTAAAGCCATCTGCAGCAGACAAATCACTGACTGCGTTTATCTTTAATTCTTTTCCCGGATTATTTTCGTTATAGACTGTCAGCATGGAATATTCGTAGCTTGTGGGCGACTGATTGATGGTTTTTCCTGCCATATCCGTCAGGGATTTGATATTGCTATCTTTCTTTACACACAGGGACATGGGAGAAAGACAATAGTACTGTTCAGGAAATAAATACTTTTCTTTTCTTGCATCACTTTTCACAAGCTGGTGGGATACCACATCTAAGGCACCCGAACCGATGGAGACAATCAGAGTATTGAAATCCATGGACTGAATATCAAACTCGTATTTGTCCAGACGTTTATCGATTTCTTTTAATACCGCTACATCATATCCCACCGGTTCTCCCTTTTCATCAAGAGAACAGTAGGGCGGCATGGCGTTGCCGGTACCCACCTTCACTTTTGTGACTCCCGTGCTTTGGGTCGTTTTGCATGCTGTCAACAATACTGCCAGTGTAAGAATCATTACGGAACGAATTGCCTTTTTTATAATCTTTTTCATCTTTTTCTCCTCCTGCCTCTGCTTTCATCAACTACATTTCAATGTCCTTAACTCTGTTAATACGCAAAAAAGGTGCCTGCTTTTATGCAAACACCTTTGTCTACTATATGTTCCATGTCTTAAGGACTTAGAAACTGTTTGTAAAAGTATATTCCTTCGTTTTGTCTTTCATAATATTTTTTTATAATTATGATATTTTTTTATTGTTTTTACAAAAATTAATTTTATATTCGCTTATGTACATGCATTTTTATAATTAAATGGTTTTCAGATACAATTTTATGGTAAGCATTTTCGTCTATGGCTGCCTTAACATAAAATTTTAAGTTCTCTTGACCAATGTTTGCTACTTTTAAGGAAATGCTTTAAATGACAATTATATTATTGCACTTCTGGATTTGAGAGAAGGAAAACAAGGTTTAATAGTTGCTGCTAACAGGCAGAACAGGGAATTTCAAGAATTGACATTATTATCCTTGTAACTAATTCTTTTAATTACTTGCTTAATTAATTTATGCAACAGGGTATAGTACTGCTTTTACTTCTTTCTTAACTAGTACATCTTTTAATCTGTGCCTTAGAAACCTTATAAAAAGACTCATTTCTTATAAATCCTCTATTAAAGACTACATGACATCATTATAAAAAGGGGTTATTATCATTCAGAAAGAATATTCTAATAAAATTTATCGTTTTTAAAGGGTTATTCTATAAGAAAGGTGAAATTTTTGTTACCTTCTGCAATATAGCCTGCTACTGCATTTTAAACAATTATATGCACAAAAAAATCAAACACTTATTTAACGCCGTAATCATCTTTTTATTCCGGCTGTGTATTTAGGAGACACCGCCATGAGAAAATTTTAAATCCTCATGGCTTTATTTGCAGAACATATATCAACCTTGTGTGTAAATATATAACCAAAGATTATAAGAAATACTTTTACACTTGTACTTAATATAAGCGTTTTGGATAATCTCGGTAAATTCATCAAGTTGCCATTTTTAACCGCAGTTCATAAAATATATATAGACATTATTACTTTTATTAATATATGTCTTAAAAATTATGAAATGGAGGTGTAACTATGGCTAATAGTGCACTTCAAATAGACCTAAATACGGCTACAACGATTGAACCAAACGCCAATGTTATTTTTGATACCATAGTCTATTCAGCTGGCAGCATAACCTACAATCCAGCAAATGGAGAAATAACGTTTCTTGAGGCCGGCAGATTTGTAGTAACTTGGTGGATTGCTACACAATCCTCTCAATCTACAAACGGAGCAGCATTTGCCTTGTCCTCTTCACAAGGAGATCTTATAATAGCAAGCTCTCCGCTGAAAACTGGTGAAGTAGTCGGGGTTGGAATTGTAGATGTTACTATAGCTCCAACTACCATATCTTTAATAAGCATAAGTGACGCACCAATATTTTTACCGACAATTCTTCCATTAAATGGCAGCTTGGTCATTGTAGAAGATGATGATGAGGGGTCTACAGGTCCGACTGGGGATACCGGACCTACTGGGCCTACTGGTAACACTGGACCTACCGGGGATACTGGACCTACTGGCGACACTGGACCTACTGGCGACACTGGACCTACCGGACCTACTGGCGATACTGGGCCTACTGGCTATACTGGGCCTACCGGGGATACCGGACCTACTGGACCTACTGGCGACACTGGGCCCACTGGCCCTATTGGTGACACTGGTGATACCGGCCCTACCGGCGATACCGGACCTACTGGCGACACTGGGCCTACCGGCGACACCGGACCTACTGGCGATACTGGATCTACCGGGGACACCGGCCCTACCGGACCGACTGGCGATACCGGGCCTACTGGCGATACCGGACCTACCGGGGATACCGGACCTACTGGCGATACTGGATCTACCGGGGACACCGGCCCTACCGGACCTACTGGCGATACTGGATCTACCGGCGACACCGGCCCTACCGGACCGACTGGCGATACTGGACCGACTGGTGATACTGGACCTACCGGCGATACCGGACCTACCGGACCTACTGGCGATACTGGATCTACCGGCGACACCGGCCCTACCGGACCGACTGGCGACACTGGGCCTACTGGCGATACTGGGCCTACCGGGGATACCGGACCTACCGGCGATACCGGACCTACCGGACCTACTGGATCTACCGGGGACACCGGCCCTACCGGACAGACTGGCGATACTGGACCTACCGGCGATACCGGCCCTACCGGACCTACTGGCGATACTGGATCTACCGGCGACACCGGCCCTACCGGACCGACTGGCGATACTGGACCGACTGGTGATACTGGACCTACCGGCGATACCGGACCTACCGGACCTACTGGCGATACTGGATCTACCGGCGACACCGGACCTACTGGTGATACTGGACCTACCGGCGATACCGGACCTACCGGGGACACTGGCCCTACTGGCGATACCGGACCTACTGGTGACACTGGGCCTACTGGCGATACTGGGCCTACTGGCGATACCGGACCTACCGGGGATACTGGCCCTACTGGCGATACCGGACCTACTGGTGACACTGGGCCTACTGGCGATACTGGGCCTACTGGCGATACTGGGCCTACTGGCGATACTGGACCTACCGGCGATACCGGACCTACTGGTGATACTGGACCTACCGGCGATACCGGACCTACCGGACCGACTGGCGATACTGGATCTACCGGGGACACCGGACCTACTGGCGATACAGGGCCTACCGGCGATACTGGGCCTACTGGCGATACTGGCCCTACTGGCGATACCGGACCTACCGGCGATACCGGACCTACTGGCGATACTGGGCCTACCGGCGATACTGGCCCTACTGGCGATACCGGACCTACCGGCGATACCGGACCTACCGGAGATACTGGGCCTGCTGGGCCTGCTGGGCCTGCTGGCGGAGATACCGGGCCTACTGGCGATACTGGACCTACCGGCGATACTGGACCTGCTGGCGACACAGGACCTACTGGCGACACTGGGCCTACCGGCGACACTGGGCCTACTGGCGATACAGGCCCTATCGGCGATACCGGACCTACTGGCGACACTGGGCCTACCGGCGACACTGGGCCTACTGGCGATACAGGCCCTATCGGCGATACCGGACCTACTGGCGACACTGGACCTACTGGCGATACCGGGCCTATAGGGGATACCGGGCCTACTGGCGATACCGGACCTACTGGCGACACCGGGCCCACCGGCGATACTGGACCTACCGGACCTACCGGGGACACTGGCCCTACTGGCGATACCGGACCTACTGGGGATACTGGACCTACCGGGGACACCGGACCGACTGGACCTACTGGCGATACCGGACCGACTGGCGATACTGGACCCACCGGACCTACTGGCGACACCGGACCTACCGGGGACACCGGGCCTACTGGCGACACTGGGCCTACTGGTGACACTGGGCCTACTGGCGATACCGGGCCTATCGGGGACACTGGCCCTACTGGCGATACCGGACCGACTGGCGATACTGGACCTACCGGGGACACCGGACCTACTGGACCTACTGGCGATACCGGACCTACTGGCGATACTGGACCTACCGGGGACACTGGGCCTACTGGGGATACTGGACCTACTGGCGATACCGGACCTACCGGGGACACCGGACCGACTGGCGACACTGGGCCTACCGGCGATACCGGACCGACCGGGGACACCGGGCCTACTGGGGATACTGGACCTACCGGGGACACCGGACCGACTGGCGACACTGGGCCTACTGGCGATACCGGGCCTACCGGCGATACCGGACCGACTGGACCTACTGGCGACACCGGGCCTACTGGAGATACCGGACCCACTGGCGATACCGGACCTACTGGCGACACTGGGCCTACTGGCGACACTGGACCTACTGGCGATACCGGACCCACTGGCGATACCGGACCTACTGGACCTACTGGTGATACCGGACCTACTGGTGATACTGGACCCACCGGACCGACTGGCGATACTGGACCTACCGGGGATACCGGGCCTACCGGCGATACCGGACCTACTGGCGACACCGGACCTACCGGGGACACCGGACCTACCGGCGATACTGGACCTACTGGCGATACTGGGCCTACCGGGGACACCGGACCTACTGGTGATACTGGACCCACCGGACCTACCGGCGATACTGGACCTACCGGGGACACCGGGCCTACCGGGAATACCGGACCGACTGGCGACACTGGGCCTACTGGCGATACCGGACCGACTGGCGACACTGGGCCTACTGGCGATACCGGGCCTACCGGCGATACCGGACCTACTGGACCTACCGGGGATACTGGACCTACTGGTGATACCGGACCTACAGGGGACACCGGGCCTACCGGGGATACTGGGCCTACTGGGGACACTGGACCTACTGGCGATACCGGACCTACTGGGGATACTGGACCTACAGGGGACACTGGGCCTACTGGGGATACTGGACCTACTGGCGATACCGGACCTACCGGGGACACCGGACCTACTGGCGACACTGGGCCTACCGGTGATACCGGACCTACTGGACCGACTGGCGACACCGGGCCTACCGGGGACACTGGGCCTACTGGGGATACTGGACCTACCGGGGACACCGGACCTACTGGCGACACTGGGCCTACTGGCGACACTGGACCTACTGGCGATACCGGACCCACTGGCGATACCGGACCTACTGGACCTACTGGTGATACCGGACCTACTGGTGATACTGGACCCACCGGACCGACTGGCGATACTGGACCTACCGGGGATACCGGGCCTACCGGCGATACCGGACCTACTGGCGACACCGGACCTACCGGGGACACCGGACCGACTGGAGACACTGGACCGACTGGCGATACCGGACCTACTGGCGACACCGGACCTACAGGGGATACTGGACCTACTGGCGACACAGGGCCTACTGGCGACACCGGACCTACTGGGGATACTGGACCGACTGGCGATACCGGACCTACTGGCGATACCGGACCTACTGGCGACACTGGGCCTACTGGGGATACTGGACCTACTGGACCTACTGGTGATACCGGACCTACAGGGGACACCGGGCCTACCGGGGATACTGGGCCTACTGGGGACACTGGACCTACTGGCGATACCGGACCTACTGGGGATACTGGACCTACAGGGGACACTGGGCCTACTGGGGATACTGGACCTACTGGCGATACCGGACCTACCGGGGACACCGGACCTACTGGCGACACTGGGCCTACCGGTGATACCGGACCTACTGGACCGACTGGCGACACCGGGCCTACCGGGGACACTGGGCCTACTGGGGATACTGGACCTACCGGGGACACTGGACCTACTGGGGATACTGGACCTACTGGCGATACCGGACCTACCGGGGACACCGGACCCACTGGCGACACTGGGCCTACTGGCGATACCGGGCCTACCGGCGATACCGGACCTACTGGACCGACTGGCGACACCGGGCCTACCGGCGATACCGGACCTACTGGGGACACTGGACCTACTGGCGATACCGGACCTACCGGGGACACCGGACCCACTGGCGACACTGGGCCTACTGGCGATACCGGGCCTACCGGCGATACCGGACCTACTGGACCGACTGGCGACACCGGGCCTACCGGCGATACCGGACCTACTGGGGACACTGGACCTACTGGTGATACTGGACCCACCGGACCTACTGGGGATACTGGACCCACCGGACCTACTGGCGACACCGGGCCTACCGGGGATACCGGACCTACTGGTGATACTGGACCTACCGGACCTACTGGCGACACCGGACCTACCGGGGACACTGGACCGACTGGCGATACTGGACCTACCGGGGACACTGGACCTACCGGCGACACCGGGCCTACTGGAGATACCGGACCGACTGGCGATACTGGACCTACCGGCGACACCGGGCCTACTGGCGACACCGGACCTACTGGCGATACCGGACCTACCGGGGATACTGGACCGACTGGACCGACTGGCGATACCGGACCTACCGGGGACACCGGGCCTACCGGGGATACTGGACCGACTGGCGATACCGGACCTACCGGCGACACCGGACCCACTGGACCTACTGGCGACACCGGGCCCACTGGACCTACTGGCGATACCGGGCCTACCGGACCTACTGGCGACACCGGGCCCACTGGACCTACTGGCGATACCGGGCCTACCGGACCTACTGGCGATACCGGGCCTACCGGACCTACTGGCGACACCGGGCCTACCGGACCTACTGGCGACACCGGACCCACTGGACCAGGATTCGTTCTTCAAGGCACCTTTCAAACAACTGATATAGGACCTTATAATTCAGGAGTCATTATTCCAATGACAACTGCAAGCAGTACAAACACGGCTGGAGCATTCACTATAACTCCAGGCGGTCAAGTTTCAATTGAAACTCCCGGTGTATATCTTGTCGACGGACGTGTACAAATTCAAGGAGATTCAGGTGCTGTAAGTTTGCAGATAAATAATGGTGGAATAGAACCCGAATATTCCGGAGCCTTTTTAACTAATATCACTGATATCTCTGGCTTGATAGTCATTAATGCTATATTAGATTTGAATGAAGGTGATACTGTTTCTTTAATTAATGCATCCACCACATTAACTTTAACCTTATTAAGTGCTATAATTGGTGCTGCAACTCCAAGTGCTACAATACGATTGGTACGGTTATATGAAACTTAAAATTTTATTTTGAAATTTAAATAACAAAGGATATTGGCATATGCATTTTGAAAAAGATTCATAATATTTTTCAAAACACATTTCCAATGATTGGCGCAGCCCAATGTTTTGGTAAAACCTCCAAACTGATGTAAAATAAAATTACTCAGCTTGGAGGTTTTCTATAGAAAGGAGAAGAAGTAAGGAATCTCCCTAAATTCTTTTAGTGGATCTGAAAAGTAATCCAGATGGTGAAATGACTGAAAAAACAAATTACAATTATTATGTTTTTAGAAGCAAATAAGAATGTTACATAACAATATAAACTAACACTTAGCGAATTTCACCATAGCCTGTCCGATATGCTGCAAAACTAACTTGAAATTTCTGATTACATACATACTGACTATCCGACTTTTCCTACATAATAGCCTGCACTTGTCTCCAGAAGTATCCTTGCAGCCCTTTTTCTGCCAGTATTTTCTCTATAATAAGAAAATATGGTAAAATATGCCTGAAATCCCAAAACTACGATTTTTTTAATACATAAGGGTTATATTCTCTTCTTGTAAAAGAAAATGATGTAATTTCTTCATCCAGAACAAATCTTCGGGACAAAGATTTCTATTTTTTTAGTTCGTTCAGACGATGGGACACAAGAATTTTCCAACACTTTTCTATTTTATAAAAAAGCCGTTCCCTATTTTCTATGAAAAGAAGGAGGGCATCCCCCTAGTCATTTTAGACTAGGGGGATGCCCTCAACTTGAGTATTACTGTTAAATAACTCTCACAACCGTCAAATAGGTACTGGCTCCACCTAATAGGGTTACTGCGCCAAGTAATCCAAACAACTGAAGTGAAATAGTATCACCCGCTGTTAATGGAGCAATAAATGATGTTGTTAATCTGTTAATGGATGCAACTGGTGTAATTACTGATGCTGGTATTGGGGTTGTATTTCTTACAATCCTCGAAGATACTAAAATTGAAAGTGTTGTTGATATAGCATAACTAATCAAATATTGACCAGTAGCAGGTACAATAAATTCTGTATTATTTTCATCTGGTATAAAAGTATTAAGATTCTGGTTATTAGACAGTGATATATTAGTTCCTCCCAAAATTACAGGAATTAATACTGAAGTCGTGTTTGAAGCCGACATACTATCACTAGTAATTATCGGGCCTGTGGGTCCGGTAGGACCAGTATTTCCCGTTGGGCCTGTGGCACCAGTTGGGCCGGTATCTCCTGTTGGGCCGATATCTCCTGTTGGGCCGGTATCTCCCGTTGGGCCGGTATCTCCTGTTGGGCCGGTATCTCCTGTTGGGCCGGTATCTCCCGTTGGACCTATAGGGCCGGCAGGACCGGTATCTCCTGTTGGGCCTTCTGAAGTAAAATCGTCTTCTACAATGACTAATGCTCCAGTTAACGGAACAATTGACGCAAAAGTTACCGCTGCATCACTAACATTTACAAGTGACAAATTAACTGGGGGCGTTGTAACTTCAATAATTCCAACACCGTAAACCTCTCCGGTTCTTAGCGGAGAATTCCCCAACAAAGAATCCCCTTGAGATGATTCCAAAGCAAATGACGTTCCGTTTGTAGATGCCGTAAACTGTGTAGCCAGCCACCAATCAATTACAAACCTTCCAGCCTCCGTAAACGTTATAACACCGGTTCCCGTATCATAGAGTATTCCTCCAGATGAATACACTACATTGTTAAAAAGGACGTTTGCATTAGAAGCAACAGACGTAGCTGAACTTAGCTCTAATTGCATCGCACTATTTGCCATATTAATTCCTCCATTCTAAGATATACAGACATATTCATAAACAAACATGTCTATATATCCTATGTATGTCTTTATGCTTTTGCAACTAACGTCTATTTTATCCTCATTATTATGATAAAGACTAAAACCTTTTGACTATTAATAAGTGATAAAAAGAAGATTTTATAATAAATAAACTTTTATTTTAAGGTGCTTCTATCACTTTTAATGCAATACTTTCATCTATTATATTTTTACAAGGTAGCCTGCATAAAAATTTTTTTTATGTCCTATAAGATAAACTCAGGTATTTACTGATTCTCAATGAATAGATTTAACATATGTGATGATTAGATTCTTTCCAATATAAATTGATATGGGTTACCACATTCTCCATGATTTCTTCCAGTAATAATATAAATTATATGGCCAAGACTTTTTAGTTTTTTTATGTAAATAAGATCGATTACTGAGAAGTTTTATTTTTTTGCAAGATCTTTTATAATATTTTTATAAAAAGCTTTTTCTTTTGACCAATCAAACATACCTCGTCCTAAATGTGATGGTTCATTATTTACAATACCAGTATTTCTTAACTCCCTACCGTGTTTTATATATGCTTTTAACTGTGCATCAGCAAAATTTGCTAAGAACTACGATGTTTTCTATACAGTCAGCTTTTTTATAATTCATACGCAGAGATTACATGTTACCTTTTAAATATCTAAAC
The DNA here is from genome assembly GCF_046972725.1 of Lacrimispora sp. Classification (NCBI taxonomy): domain Bacteria; kingdom Bacillati; phylum Bacillota; class Clostridia; order Lachnospirales; family Lachnospiraceae; genus Lacrimispora; species Lacrimispora sp. The sequence continues at coordinate 1,278,331 of NZ_JBKVXF010000001.1, forward strand.
TGCATAGAATGAAACTGTTCTTTATTCCAGATTACTTTTATATAAAGTATAAGAAGTTATGGTGCTTACTATTGAATTAAAATTTATGAACAATAAATAAAACTTATTCACAAGATTTAATGAAAAGCATTTATTATAGTAGATCTTTATTTTTATTTTGTATATTAGAATTAAGAAGTAGAGATCTAAAAAAGGAATGAAATGGTGGGAAAATGAAAACATTAAAAAAGATATTATATGTTTGTGTAGTTTTAACATTGATCGTTCAGGTTTTTGCGGTAACGCCAGTTATTGCTGAAAGTAATGATGAAAGTTCAACAAGTTTAAAAAATGAAAATAATATAGTCAAAAGAATGGAATATTTAGATAGAGGTTTAGTAGTAATCGGTACAGAAGGATGGGGGAATAACTTTCTATCATGGAGATTATTAGGAACTGAAAGCCTGGAGAATCAGGCATTTGACATTTATAGAAATGGTGAACTTATCCATACAACGGGAGTCCATGATCCTACACAATGGGCTGATTATGAAGGAAAAGTGACGGATACCTATCAAGTTGTGCGAACTGGAGAAAGCCCCGAAAATGAAAAAACTACAGCGGTTATACAAAATGTTGCTGGTTATGGTGCCAACTGGGCTGGTTATGTTGATATCAAATTCGATTTTCCAGAAAATGATGTTTACACATGGGAAAATAGTGGGGAAACATGGAATACGCCTTATCATGCCGATGATACATCAGTAGGTGATCTAGATGGTGACGGGGAGTATGAATTGGTTGTGTTAATGCTGGCTGTAGAAAGTACGAATATGCCAGGCTACACCAGCCCCGCATATCTTTATGCGCTTGATGTTGACTGGGATACTGGTGAAACGACTAAATTATGGGAAATATCACTGGGTACAAATGTAACAGCAGGGCAACATTATAATTGTTTCCTGGTATATGATTTAGATGGCGATAACAAAGCGGAAGTTATGATTAAGACATCTGCTGGAAGCAAAGGCGGCGACGGAAAGTTTGTAAGTGAAGTTGGGAATACAGAAGAAATAAGAAATACCGATAATACGAAACAATGGATTCACAGACCAGGTGGTAAAAACATGGATGGGCCTGAATTTCTAACAATATTTAATGGTGAAACAGGGGCCGCTATGCAAACGGTAAACTATGACCCTCCAATAAACTATAAAAACATAAATTGGGGAGATGGGTTTGATAACAGAAGCGGAAGATATAATGCAACGATTGCTTACTTAGATGGTACCAATCCTTATGCAGTATTCAATAGAGGTATTTATACTTATGCTTTCTATACGGCGTATAAGTGGGATGGAGAAAATTTAATTCGCTACTGGTTCAGTGAAAATTATCATCCAGATGATACGATAAATGGTTTGACAACAGCCAATAATGTTGTAACTTATGCTGATGGAACCCAAAAAATGAGTGAAAAAACGGCATTTGGACAAGGTAATCATAATCTTGTGGTAGCAGATTGTGATAATGATGGAAAAGATGAAATTGTTGTAGGATCTGCAGTTATTGACCACGATGGTTCAGTGTTATACTCAACAGAGCGCGGGCATGGTGATGCAATGCATGTTTCTGATTATAATAACGACGGTATAACAGAAGTTTATCAAGTGCACGAGTATGGAAGAGATGGAGTAGGAGCAGATTTGAGGCAGTATGATCCTACAAGTGAAAATGGCTTTAAGGATTTAGCAATATTTGAAAGCGGTGGCGATATTGGCAGAGGTATGATCGGTAACATTGACGATGCTTATGCCTTAAAACACCCCAATGTATCAGCTGCATTTTGGAGTATTGGTAGTGGATTATTTGATATGGAAGGTAATTTAATCGAAGGCCAGAATGTGGTTCCTTATGTGCAAAACGGAAGTGCAATGAATTTTACTTTGCTATGGGATGGGGATTTAGGAACAGAATTACTGGGTAGTATTGGAGCAAGAAATCCATTGCCGGTTCTTGCAAAACCACACCTTATTGACAATGAAGATGGGACAATAAGCGGCTGGACAGAGAGATTGGCATTTGATCGACGTTGGGCTCAGTTTCCTGGAGTAGGAACGAATAATGGAACAAAAGCGCAGCCTTGTTTAACTGCTGATATTCTGGGGGATTGGCGTGAAGAAGCGTTGTTTCCTATGGAGGGTGGTATTCGAATGTTTACCACTGCATGGCATACCACATATAGAAATACAACATTAATGCATGATGCTCAATATCGTGCTCAGGTTTCTTCTCAAAATAGCGGATATAATCAACCACCCCATACAAGCTATTATATAGGTTCTCTTGCACTAGCCAAAGATGAAGATGGTGAGGTGTTAAATTATCTGGCACCAGCAAAAGGATTTACGAAAGTTTATAATACGAATAATTATGAGAATTCTTATGGAAAAGTAGAATGAAGAAATAATTAAGATGGGCAAATTGTCTGATTGGTGTTTCTTTAGGCTCTATGTCAACAGAGCCTAAAGAAACAGCCCAAAACCTCACATTTTCGCAAGGTTTCGAGCTGTTGAATGGTTTAAAATCAAGTGACTGAATCGCACTCTTGCACCGGTTCATGTTATTCAAACTCAGCGCTTAGAATCATTTTACAGATACATTTGTTTCTGTTTAGTGTTTTTAAATCGCTGAATTCCGTGTATTATTTTGTTTATCTTATGGCGTGGATGAATTTTAGAATCAAAATAGAATCAACTTATCCTCTTAAACCTAGTTCTTTTGCGACCTTCTTTATTTGCTGTATAAAACTATCTTCTTTTCTTACATCAGATAATTCTTTATTTGGTGTAGTCGACCATCTGTATATCTGTTCTATGCTTCCATATCCTCTTTTGAAAAGTTTTGCATACTTCATACAATTTTTCTTTGTTGGTGCATCAGATAAAACAATCTTAAGTTCTTCATCAGACCATTTCTGTCCTTTGTTTGATACATCTCGCAATTCTTCACTTTCCTCTTGAAAATCAAGTAAGATATTTTCAATTAATTCAATTTTACTATCGTAATTATATCCATCTACATTCATTCTGAAAACTTCGTATAATTTCTCTTTATATTCTTGTCTTTTCATAAGATTTTTCCTCTCTGCTTAAAGTATAATTAATTTATGACATTAGTGCAAATGCAACTGTCATATATAAAGTCTTCCACATATTTGCGTCTTTACCAACAGACTGTGGGTTATTCCCCAAAGACCTACTCATAGATACAGTTGATTCAACAAGGTCAGGTCCTATATTATTCAAAACCGAAAACGGATTCTTTATCCAGAAATAGCTTCCATCTTTCTCTTCAACAAGAGCACGGAATGCCCCTAATATTGGATATATAAATCCGTTTGGTGATAGCACTTCAATCTCTTCATTCATAAATTTGGACTTAAACACTTGTCCTGCTTTTGGTGTCGTCACACCTTTTGTTGCTCCATATCTTCCACTAGGATTTTTTTGACGATAATATGTATTCATATTTTTTTCAATCTCATTATAAAGCTTAAAAATATCTGCCATAATAGGTTTCATTTTAACATATGGATTATCTATTGATTCACCATATTCCTTATGCTCATTTATATATAAATCAATGCATTTTTTCTTTGAACTATATGAATTAATAGGAAATGAATCCATGGCATTGTAACGGCTTATATTGAACATGTTTAATACTGCTAATAGATCTGCAACATCAATGTCGCCATTATCATTTTCTTTAAAAAATACACGTTTCATGTAGCTTTCACCAGCTAAGGTGTTTTTTATTATTTCAAATCTATCTTCTAGTTCAGCTATAGATTTATCTTGAACTTGAACAGATGTATTTCTAGCTGCTGCTAAGCTTTGGAATATCCCCTCTACTCCAGTCAATATCTCGATTTTTACGTATTGCTTTCCATTATCAATCATATTTCGATTTTCTAATATTGTTTTATATGTATGACCCCCATCTACATTTCCATGAACTTCAAAATCATCAAAAACAACAGTCATTTCATTTGAATAGTTATTAAAAGTAACATCTTTTGCAGACAAAAGAATTCCTCGATTCAGCAAATAAAAATTTAATTCATTTGTGTCAAGAAGTGAGGCTTTGATTTTTTTAGCCACATTTGTTGTTAATTTTTGTTCGCGTGGATTTGTTTCCATAGGAAAGTTATCTGGAATATCTTTTATATCACAAATAACCATATACATTGCTGCTTCTTTTTCTCCCTCCTCTGATTTTAAGTAAGGGTTCGGCACTTTTCTAAAAGACTGTGCCTTAAATGTCAATTCTCTTCTTTCCTCGTTTACCATAATTAAATCCTTTCTGTGTCTCTCAGGACACTATCAAATTTTAGATACGTGACTTAAATCACCATCTATATTGACAGAATACACTATAACATTCGCATTCTCAACGCTATATATGACGTTTTTTGAAAATTATGGTATAATGTTTGAATGAGGAGGATTTGTAGTATGCAAAAAACAAATATAAATGTCGATTTTGGAAATATCTTAAAGAAAACTCGCGAAACAAGAAAAATGACTCAAGAAGAGTTTGCAGAATTTTGCAATGTTAGTCGTGCATACTATGGTAGATTAGAGCGTGGAGAGAATAGTATTACACTTGATCTATGTAATAAGATTTCACAAGCACTTGGTATTTCGATAGCTGCACTATTTGAAGATCTTCCATAAATCAACTTTCATATCGAAAAAACTCCCTCGCCATCATCTTCGCTGTTGCCAAATTATATCCTTTTTTCAAATACCCCTGCACAATATTCCCAAACATATCTTTGACCATCTCAGCCTCGATATCACAATACGCCTGCATCTCTCCTGATAATGCCATAGCAGCATATTCAAGCGGATTATTTTCCAGTAATCTATGCAGCTTTGTCAGTTACTGCTCCGTTGTCCGAAGTTTCGCTTCCACTTCCTCGCATCTGATTTTTAGGAAGTTGCCGTCTTTATAGGCAACCTCCACACATCCGTTATCATCATTAAACTCACAACCAATAATATTTTTCATATCATCCATAACAATTCCTCTTTCTTATCTATGCTTATCTTCTTGGTTTCTATTAAAACTGTAAAATCCATCACGCTGTCTCTCAATTTCAATAATCTTATCAACTTGATCTGCTCCAGCATGGCGTTTCACTCGTTCAAGATCATCTGCTTTTTCCTGTAACTTCTCAATTCGATTATCCTTTTCAAAGAGCTCCTCAACTAGCTTTTTTACCTTAGCCTTATACCAAGTTACATCTTCTGTTAAAGTCTTAATTTTCTCCTCTAACACCGTTAATTGAGCCGCTATTTTCTTGATAGCATCTTTAAATTTTGCCACCAAGGGAAATGCTTTACTTTCATAAAATGTCTTGGCACTCATAAAACCACTTGGTTCTGGAAGTGTCCATTCTGGATAATCATATCTTCGAATATCTTGCTGAACCACCTTCTGCATTTCTTGTATATGCAGAATCTCATTATTCAACATTTGACGTTCTTCCTTTAGTTCATCCTTGGATTGAAGTAATTCCAATTTCTCCAATGCAAGTTTCTTGGTATCAGTAATAAGTTCCTGAAAATATACATATTAATTCATTTATGTATGAACCTATAGTAGATATGTCTCTTGAAGAACTACGTGTTTTATATTCACAAGTAATTCAATATTTAAAAATAGAATCAAACTAGAATCACAAGCAAAAAAATAACGCTACACCCCTTAATATTACTGGGATGTAGCGTTTCTTCATGTCACTCAAACTCACGTCTTTATACTTTGATGTATCGTGAAAGCACTGTTTTACAGTGTATTTTATGATGTATACTCGAAAGTATGTTTGTTTTGCAATGTATGTACAATTTTGTAGTTCCATTTTAGTTCCGCAAAGGTGTGTCCGGAATGCCGAATACCCGCCTACTATCTCTTAACTATATGATTACACAACTTCATAAATCAAATCATTTGAATTTTAAATCTGTAATATATTCCCTTAATTCCCTTACGTTATGTATACCCATTAATTTTTTGTCAGTAAGAAACTTCACCACAATTGCCTTTACAGTTCCAAAAATTTTTTCTATTTCTACATATACATCTTTTTTATTTTTACCATGAGCTATTGAAGAACGTATCGTATACAATCTTTTAATTTCCTTTTCAATAATTATTCTTTCTCTCTTTTCTTCACTGAGAATAAATGCTACATACTCACTAATTTGAGCAGTAATACTCTTATTTATAAAACCATCTTGTTCCATCAATAAGGCCTCTAAGGCTAAAAAACATTGCATGTATGCAATTCCATCATCATTTTGATGAGTAGCTTCTGATATCCATATTATAGCTTCTTTTATCCTCTTTTGCATATCGTTCAAATCTTGCTTTCCCATTAAACTCCAAACGTTTATTGATATATTAGATTCAAATATGTAATTAATGTACTTATCAATATTAACACTATTTTTATTCTCGGAGATTGAAATAAAAGTATTTTTGTTGTATCCTAACATTCCAGAAATAGACTCATAATTTAGATTATAAAAGCCAATACGCAATTCATTCGAATTATCTTTTTTAAGTAAAAACCTAAAGCAAATATCAATTATTTTAAACCTTTGAATTGCATATTCATGTGCTTTTTGACTGTCTTTTGCCGTGCAGCTTATCTTCATATAAATTACATTATCGTCTGTCTTAAGTTTAGTATAGAAAAAGGAGGCAGATTCACTATCTGATATGTTCTTTTTTAAATATTCTTCTAAATAACCTTTTTTTATTAGAGTCATTCCATTATGATCTATATAATCAATTTCATTTATAGTCATACCATAAGCAACTTTTATAAAATCAAATTCTTTTAGAGGCAGCTTTTCGTAATAACTTATTATACTATTAAAATCACTAAATTCATCTAACCTTATTAATTTATGTATATAATCAGTGAATTCTTGAAATGAAACATCCTTTTCTACTTTGCATAGACTCTTGTAAAGTTCATTAATGCAATTATCCCATTCCTTTGTGTCTTCATTTAATACATATACTACTGTCCCATTCCCTAAGCTTGTTATAAACCTACTTCGAGGATAATACTTATCATAATCACAATCCACAAAAAAATTTTTTGATTTTATGTTTTCAATCAATTTATCCTCTTTCATAGAATCCCCCTAAATTTAAATCTATATTTTCTTTTCATAATACACCAATTCCCCCCAAAAGAAAACACCCGTCTTTAGACAGGTGTACTATTTATTCCCGTTGCCGCTTCTGGCAATGGATACCGTATTGTTATTAAGTTTTGTACGGAGCCTGTACAAAATACCGACCCTTGCTCGTCATAACAACTCTTAAAAGGTCCCTGCACTCGTCCTAATGATGAACGGTAGGAATCTCAATCCGTGCCCCCATTTAACCCTATTGTTGAGTACCAGGGTTCTACGTCATGTTGACCCCTACAATCTAAAGGGGACAATCTGTCCCTGACGGGGGTATGAACTGAGCACCCGTTATTATAGGTCTGAGTGTCAATCTGTTACCCCGACATTGCCTTTCTTTCCCTCCTGGCCTATTGCGACCGTCGCAACTCCTCCCTGATCTCTTCAAGCTGCCGCTTATGCTCTGCCATTCGTTCCGCTAATTCTTCCCTTGCTATAACCGCCCTCTCCGTGGAGCTGGTCCAGGTCCTATTAAACCGCCCCACACCATTTCCGGAAAGGCCCATACTGTAAATACGGTCCTCCTCTGGCAAGAATGGCCTTAACCTATCTGATCGCTTAGGCTTCCGCAGCTCCCTCATGGCTTTGGCTTCATGCTGCCGTATAGCTTCCAGAGTAACGCCCTGCTCTCTCCCGATCTCTGCCATGGTCATATTATCCTGGTACCGCTTCCGGATTATCTCCTGCTGACGATCCGGTAAACTATCCACACATTCCCATAGCACCGCCTTAAGCTGCTCATGCTGCAGCCGATCAAACGTATTCCCTTCCATATCCTCCCCGGAAGGAACACTATCACCCAGGGAGAAAACTTCCTCTTCATATCCCTTTACAGGAGCGTCCAGGCTTCCCAGGTTCGCCATACAGGCGTTTCTATGGATATCCCTGACCTGATCTATACTTAAGCCCATTTGGGCAACTGTCTCCTCCTCTGATGGCTCCCGGCCATGCTCTTTCATAAAGGAATCATAGAACCGCTTATACTGCCTTAAACGTGCCTGGCTCTGGAAGGAAAGGCGTAGGCAAGAAGAGTTCCGTTCTATGTACCTGACAATGCGCTGTTTGATCCAATATTCTGCATAGGTAAGGAACTTGCAGCCGGCTTCTGGATCATAGCCGTCTATGGCATCATACAAGGCAAGATACCCCTCTTGCTCCAAGTCCTCTACATCTTCATAGCTCCGGTGCTTCCAGGCTATTGTATGAATAAAGGCTTTCACCTGGTTGTACAGGGTAAGCATATTCTCTGCCGAATCTATCCCGGCTTTAATTCTTATTACAAGTTGCTCGTTGGTCATGTCCTGGTCTCCTCCTTGCTTCCCTCTCGCTTTGATTTCTCTGTTCGCTCTCTGTTCGTTAAAACCTCCGGGCTTCAAGCTCCTGATCCGGTGTGATTTCTCCGGGGTTCGTCCGGAGTTCAACCCATAACCACTTTTTCTGTTATTGTGTAGAAAGTTAGGTTTTGTTAGGTTCTTACTCCCAATGTGTTTGTTCTGGGAATCCTCGTAATGCTATATTCCGGTGCGCACTTTTTTTTACTTTTGTATGTACACCGCCTCTTCACGCGCGCGTAACGATGTCCGAATATTCCGCGCGTATAACGATGTCAACTTATTCTTTTTGGGGCCTCCGGAATCTCCGAATACCTTAGCAATTCTTAGCATCAAAAGTTAGCATTTGTTAGCATTCAGACCTTAACAAATCTTAACAAAATGCCCCAGGCAATCACAGAGGAAAGTCCGGGGCATTTCTTTCATACAAAGGGCATCACTCCTTCATGACCTCTAATGTTATCAGTAACCGCATGGTATCTGCCTGATCAATGTCCCGGTTAAACTCCTGGGATATGTGCTTCATGAGCTCGTCCATGGCTGATACGTTGTGATCAATTCTGTCAATTCCGAATATCTCCATCACTCCCTGGATATTTCCTTTAATAAATACTCTCCGCAGCAGGTTCATGGTATGGTAGTCCTGTCGGAACGGCTCCACCAACTCGGTAAGCTCTTCTAAGGTCATGGAGTCCCCGATTGTCTTAAGAAGCTGCAGGGCATTGCTTAACTTGATATCGAAAGCCTGATCCCTGGTTCCTACCGTCTTGCCCTTTAACTGCTCAATCTTTGCGTCCTCTGTGATCTTCTTTGCCTTTGAAATAAGCTCATCCTGGATCGCCTTGCAGGCCTGTTTCTCCTGGGCAATCAGATTCCGCTTAAAATCATCGGAATACCGCTCATCCTTCATGATGGAAGCTGTCTTTTCTTTCATTGCTTCACGCAGCGCATTAAACTCTCTTATAATCTTTCTGATTTCTTCTACAAACTTAACCATATTATTTTCCTCTCCTTCTCTAAGCAGTCAATTCCAGGTTATCCCCCAGGCGATCCGTTACGAACTGGATCATGCCGTCTATAGACATTGGAACCACTCCTTGATTAAAAGTATAAATGTTCATGCTCTGATCCACATTGTCCCGGAGCTGTCCCAGGAGCCGTCTGTTATACTCCCGGTTATCTGCTGGGATCAGGAGAGCACAATCCTTCAAGGCTATGTTTTCACTCTTAGTCAGAACCGTCTTAATGAGAGCCAGGGCACTATAATCCCCTGTGTATGTATCAATGATGTTCTGTACGTCCTCTTTTCCGGTGACGGCTCCCATTTCCAACATCTTCACCACATTGGTAAGCCCGGCCTGGTATCCTGCATCAAAGAGTTGCCCGGTGCTGCCCTTCTTCCACTTCTCTGCCAGTCCTTCAAGGCCCTGATCTATGGCAGCTATGGACTTATCATGGTAAAGCTGAACCGTAGGGGCGAATCCATCAAGAAGCTGCTTTATGGCCTGATTCCTGCCAATCTCCGTATAAGCTGCACTTTTACGGATTTCTTCCACCTGGGCTTGCACCGTCTCATACCGGTTCTTAAATTCTTTAAAAAGATTGATTAATTCTGTTTTCTTACTCATTGCGTATCCTTCCTTTCCTACTGGATCATAATATTAATTGCCTTAGGGCCTTTCCCTGTCTGCTCCACATCATAGCTGACACTCTGGCCAGCTTCTAAAGTCTTATATCCATCAGCCAGAATATTTGAATAATGCACGAACACATTCTTTCCATCTGGTCCGGCTATAAAGCCGTAACCTTTCTTCTGGTCAAACCATTCTACTTTTCCGGTAAACATTCCATCCACTCCTTCCTCTCTTGATTTCACAAACAAAAAAGACGCAGGAACAAGAAAATCCAAAACTGGATCATCCTATTCCCACGCCTTAATATGGCTTCCAGGTTATGACCTGGGGTACTCTTCAATATTTTGTTTGCTTTATAAGTTCCTTGGCAGGCGTACACCTCTCCTGCGTCTCTCGGGTTTTCCCTGTCAAGCCATCGGCGTGTGGACTGTACGAATTCCTCCACCTCAAAGAACCTATGATTATTATACCAGAAGGGGAGGGGGTATACAAGAGATTTCTTAGGTTTCATAAGGGATTATAAGGATTTTTAATATCATTTTTATATTTAAAAGATCCGATACAGTTCTTCTTATCTGCTATAATATCATTAATTATTTTCATATAATCTTCATAAAACACTTCCACCTGCTTAGAATTAAAAACTGCTTTTGAAATCATTAATACAATCCCGACAATACTTCCAATCACAAAGCCAAATTGCAGCAAAAATATAAAGAGACTCACTCCTATCTCCATAACCAAACTGCTCAAGCCCAAGTTGTCTATCTTAACACCATTTTGAGGAATATCATTAAGAGCTGGCATCACCCACACTGACAACAGTGTAATCATTAATGGTATTAGTAGATTATGTGTTAAAATACTGGACGCACTATCAATTCGCTTTCTAAAGTTTAAATATTTAATAAATTCACCTAATTCGCTTAATGGTCCATTTTGGTACAAAGATTTTACATAACATTCCCATGCAGAATAGGTTTTAAACTTCTTATCTATAGGAATTTTCATTAATTCCTTCTTCTTAAGCTCCTGCCCGCATAGGAAATTGTATATTGCAAATTCTCTACTGTAATTATATCCTAACATTCTCTCCCAATAGGAGCCATAACCAACCTTTAACTCTTTCTTTCGTGAAAACATTTCTCCTCCTCGTCGTTTTTCTATAATCATATACCATATTTTTCCAGAAGAAAAGCACCCAGTTTCCCAGGTGCTCCCTCTTACTCTTTCACTTCAATATATGCCTTTTTAAACTGCCCTTCCTTGTTCCTGGCAACCTTCATACTCTTAACCTCCGGCCGGAGCCTGTCCAATATCCGCTTAAGCTCCTCCGGCCGCTCATAGGATACTTTAATCTTTATCATGGCATTACCCTCACCAAATAGCCGAATGCCGCCGCCAGAAGGCAATTAATGACCATGGAGCAAAGGGTAAGCCTGTATAAGAAAATATTCATGTGTTCCTCTCTTCCTGTTGCGATATCGCAACCCGGCTCTTGGTAGTACACCCGGTTAATCATGTTCCTCCTGATCCCGGAGAAGAAGCTCTGCAACGTCCCGATCACAATTATGCTTGTCCATAAGATCATAGAGTTTAAGTTCCTGGGTCACATCTTCGTCCTGGCCTGCCATTGCCTTAAGTTGCTCCCTTAGCTCCTGCAACTCCTCCATAGCCTTATCATAGCTTTCAATCATGCGACTGTACTGCTCAACCGGAACTAAAATCATTTTTTGCATAGCCTTTCCTCCTCTTATGCTGCTTTCATTTTCTGGTGCCATTTCCGCCGTATCCGTAAAATCCGGTTAAGGGTATCAATCATCTTGCGGACCTCGGCAATATCTACCTGATTCAAAAATATTTTACGCTGCCGATCATTAAGTTCCATATATCCCTGGACAAGCTCTAAAAACAACTCATAATCCCGGCGTTCCTCATTAAAGACGATCCAGTCTCTTTTCTGATAATAGAAAAAGATAACGGTACTTGGATTACGGATATCCTCCGCAACCTGATCTCTGCTGCAGGAAGCAATCCCTAATTCTGCATTAACAATTTTAAAATTCATTTTACAAAATCCTCCTTTGATTTCTCGCCGGAACCATGCTATTATGTAAGTGCTTATGTGTAGCGGTTTCGGCTGCTATGGCCCTGTGGGAAGGTGGTGCTTCCTATGGGGCTATTTTTAATAGTTTCCTCCAATTAGTCCGGTATTGGTCTTGATTCCTTCCAGAGCATAAATCTTAAGCATTTCTATTGCCTGTTCTTCTGTGTAACCTTCCTGGGTTGCTATCAAAAGTAAGTCCGACTGAAAGCGAAGCCAATTCCGGAAAGCGTCTGCAGGATCAGGACGGTTATATCCGTAAGCCATGGTTTTCACCTTCCTTCATAGCTGCCTGTAGGACATATTCCAAACACCTTATTGTTTCTTCTGTTCTCTCATGGGGATATATTTGGTTCATAATTGGTAGGTTAGAAGGTATTTGCACCAACAAAGCAAGCCTATACTTCTTTTCTTCACAATAAGCCTTAGTATATTCTGTCAATTCCTCCTCTGTGGCATTTGGATTTCCATACATGAAGCCTACTAGATACTCTTTCTTAGCCTTATTCCCTTCGTTCTGCACAACGTAACAATGTTTATTCATTCCTGTATTTCTCCTTCCTCTTCTTTGCAATAGACCCTATTCGCTGACATTTCGACATTGATTTTGACCTAATTTTTATAAATGTCATCCTGATTTTCCTTATAAAATAAGGCTTTTCCAGTCTTCGCTGACATTCTGACATGATTTTTCGTTGTAGAGCACTATATATAAAACAATCGCATATAGAGTGTAAATATATATTAGTATTAAATTTATGTCAGAAATGTCAGAAATGTCAGAAACATACCTCTAACCCCTATAGAATCTAGCTTTTCTTTGCTGACATACTGCTGACTTTCGCTGACCTCGCTGACATTTTCATTTAAAAGGCAAGTCAATTTGATCATTTTCTCTTATTTCTACAAATCCAGTGGGCTGTTCCTCATCAATTAAGCATATCTTTATGTATTTGGCCCTGGGTCCTCCAAATATAGTGCTATAATGCTGATACTTTCCCGCTGAATTTCTCCTTAAATACCCCAGTCTATCCCATTCCTTCTTGATAGAATCAAAGCTATACCCATTCTCATTTAAAACCCGGATAAGTTCATTCTGATTAAATAGACAGCTATCCACTTCCAGTTTTCCGTATATCTTGGGAGATTCTTGACTGAAACAGTTTTTGTTGGCAGCTATCCACCCTATAATAAACTCATAAGCCCTTTCTGGCTCTGAAATTTCCTTATTGCTCTTTAATATCCCGGATATATCAGATATTTTAAGTGGCTGCTCTCCATCAAAAATACAACGGCCTGCGATCCTATCTGCCAGAATCAGAAAGGCAAGGTTCTGAATCTGCTTACCTGTGCTGTCATAATTCCCTAACTCTTTACAAATTTCCATATATTCAGCTTTTAAGGCATTCACATCCGCTTGCTGCACATATTCTACAAACACTCGTCCGGCATGACCATAATTTGATCTGACCGATTCCAGAGTGAATTGAAAATCTTCAAACAGCGGTCCAGTGATTTCAATTTCCAAAGCCCTGTTTATTGCTCCGGCTCCGGAATGTGCATTTACAATCGGCTGCTCTCCAGTAAAAATACTTATGCACTCCCAGGCCTTGCTGTTTTTCTCTTTGCTATCTCTCCCCAGTCTTCCCCTGGTCTTGCCCTCTGCCATGGAATATATAAGCTTATCCATATCTCCTTTGGATAACTGTGTTTCATCAATCAGCACCGGAAGATTCTTTAAAAAGGCAGCTCTATTGGTAAAATAATTCATAGTCGAATCCACGGAAGTATACAACATATCAGGATTCCCCCAAACAGAACCAGAAACCAAAAGCCCTACAGTTTTTCCGGTGCCAGACGGACCCCAAAACAGAACTACAAAACAAAGACCACCTATTTTTTCTATCAATACAGAAGCAAGGCTTGCATCAATCATCAATCGTACACTTAAATTCTTTCTAAAATGTCTACACGCCTTTTTCCATATTTCAAAATCCCCTACCTGAGTAATTGCCTGAACAATCTTTTCCTGTTCATTATCACCATCAAAGATTATTCCTTCTGCGTAAGGAAAGAACCTATCCTTAACCCACCCTAAATGCGATACAGAATGATGAAGGGGGATTCCTTCCTGGTTTAGCCTTCTCATATCTGCCAAGTAGGAAACCATCTGCTTAGACGTATTGTCAGTTACCGATATGCCTAAATTAGCCATGGAAATAATCTTTGTCTTAGAACAGCAGATAGCCGGTTCAACTTTAATGCTCTTCCATAGGAATCTACCATTCCGTTTTACACTGAATGAAATTATGTATTTCTGCTCTCCTGTATCGATATTCTCAACAATTCCCGTAGGCATGACCTGCTGATGAGTGGCTTCAACTCTCACTAATAAATCCGGATCGTTTTTGCTCGGAAGCATTTTATATACTCCGGTTTCATCACAATACCACTTTCCACAATTCAGCGTCATAGGTGCGTCTATAAATTCTGTCTCGTTTTCCAATGACTCTAATTCTCTGTTGATTTCAGCAACTTCAAAAGCTCTTTCTTTCTTGATAGTAGCTGAATTTTTCGTTGATTCCGTTGTTCCTCACCTCTTTTCTGTCTCTGCCCCCACATTTGATCGCATTCTTTCAAATAGGAAGCTGCCACGGGCTTCAAACTCTCTTCTGTGGCCCTCTGACACTCACCGATAATATCATCATAATAAATCCTTGCCATGGTGCACCCTGCTGCTTCCAGTGCGCTTATGGCCTGTTCCCGGAATCCTGGGAAAGAAATCTCATACCCGTATATCTTCCGGAAGAATCCCTTTGTAAGTTTCATATCAGGGCTTATGCTTTGTAGGAGCCGCTCCCTACTGGCCGGAACCTCCATTACAACCTGTTCTCTACAAAACAGATTATGAAACATACCTTCACGCTCCGCCTGATCCATGTAGGACAGCATTTCCGCTGCTTCTTCATCTGTCATGTTTCTGCGCTGTGACAGATTCATTAAGAAACACCTTCCTGATCTTCAAGACCCACTCTTTCAAAAAAGTACTTCCGGGGAATTCTCCCAGCTCTGATTATGTAGCCTTTCGCCTTTAACTCTTCATTTAAGCCTTTTATTACTGCGTAACCATGTCTTTCTGAACAATCCATAATACTTGCTACCTCTGCAGCATTCATCATTAATTTACTCACTCTTTCCGCTCCTTTCATTTAAAATCTATTGCATGTAACTGATCTACTACCTGTTATTACCCGGTACTTTCTGCCTGATACGAGACTGAAAGTTACCACATGGCCAGAACAGCCACCATTTCACCCTGAGCGGTGAGAACCAGGACGAATGTCCCCGGTTGATATGAGAGGATATTTACTTCGCATATACCCTTTTAGATTTTGCATTCATACCGTCCAAAACGGACGATATGAAGGGGTGCTCCTTTTTGCAGTACCCTTTTAGTTGCGATGTTACAACTTCTTACGGCTGACCAGAACGGTCAATCAAGCCAGGGACGAATGTCCTTGGTTGACGAGATGAGAAATTCTTTCTGGGTGATTTCCACCCATTCCATGCCCGCCCGGCATATTAATTGTGTTTATTCAACAATTTCTTCCTGTTCTAATTTTAAAGCCCCACATATACGAACCAATGTGTCTTTAGCGCAAGATTTACCACACCTTATACCACTTATTGTAGCCCTTGAAAGCCCTGTAAGCTCTGCAAGCTGATTCGCATTCATATCTCTATCCATCATAGCAATCACCAGTTTCTTACGATCTATTCTCATTTTACATACCTCCCTTCATATCAGCTTGACAAAAACATTTGCTTTTGTTATTCTGATATTATCAAAAACATTTGCTTTTGTCAATTAGTTTTTAGAAACATTTGCTTTTGTTTTTATCTAATATATGCTACACTAACACTGAGGTGATAAAATGGAGAAATCTCTAATTGGTGATAACATAAGAAAATTTAGGAAAGAAAAGAATTTAACTCAAAAACAACTTGGTGATTTATTGGACATGTCAGAAGTAATGATTGGGCAATACGAAAGAGGTGATAGAAATCCTAAAATTGATACTCTTCGCCGCATTGCGAAAGCATTAAATGTTGAGTTATACGATTTAGCAGATTGGAGCCAATATTCAACGGAAGATTTTATAGAAGATTTTACTCTTTCAATTGATGAGCAAAATGAAATGTTAATATTGTCGAAAGAAGAAGCGCAAAAGAGACTAGATGAAGAACTTTTAGACTATGTTCATTTATTAAATGAGATTAACCAAGAGAAGGTTGTAAAATATGCTTATGACCTTACTAAAATACCTGAATATTTAAAAAAGAAGAAATAAGTTTTTATACTAAAAAAGAAAGCCCCAGGAGCTGCAACTCCCAGGGCCTAAAAATAATCACGATACCCATAAGGAACCGGATTACCATTACACCATTATTATACCCGGTTTCCTTTATTTCGTGAACCCTAAACACATGTTCACTTAAAGAAAGGAATGATATTAATGCCAGTGCATTATGAAGAAAAAACAAAAACATGGTATGTAAAATGCTATTATATTGACTACACCGGAACCAAACGTCAACGAAAAAAACGAGGTTTTAAGCTTCAACGAGAAGCAAAGGAATGGGAACGTAATTTCCTTGAAACACAGCAAGCTGATCTTACAATGACCTTTGATAATTTCGTCAGAATATACAACGAGGATATGAAGCACCGATTACGGGAACACACCTACGTTCAAAAACAATATGTCATTGACAAGAAGCTGCTCCCCTTCTTTGGCAAGCTGCCTGTCTCCCAGATCACCCCGGCCAACGTCCGAAAATGGCAAAATGAGCTTATGGCCTACCGGGGCGATAATGGCAAGGCATATTCTGAAACCTATCTAAGAACAATCAATAACCAACTTACCGCAATCATGAATTATGCGGTTCGGTATTACAACTTAAAAGAAAATCCCTGCAGAAAGGCCGGAAGCATAGGCAAAGGCCATGCAGAAGAAATGCAGTTTTGGACAACGGAAGAATTCAAAAAGTTCTTGGAAAAAATCACAGTCAAACCGCAGGCCAGAGCCGGATTCCTCACCCTTTACTATACCGGACTACGAATCGGTGAACTTCTGGCCCTGGAATATGGAGACATAGACTTTGAGGATTGCAAACTCTACGTCAATAAGTCATATCAGCGTATCGGTGACAGGGACATTATAACGCCACCCAAAACCCCCAGGAGCGTCCGAATGATATCTATACCGGAATTCCTTCGTGATGAATTAAAAGACTATTCAAACAAGCTATACAAGCTCCATAAACATGACCGGATATTTCCCTATACCAAACATTTCTTTGAGCATGAAATGCGCCAGGGAACCAAAGACGGGGAAGTGAAGCGCATCCGCCTGCACGATCTCAGACATAGCCATGCAAGCCTATTGATAGAGTTGGGATTCTCCCCTCTGGCCATAGCTGACCGCCTGGGCCATGAGAAGGTAGAAACCACGCTAAACACTTATTCCCATCTGTTCCCACACAAGCGTGATGAGGTGGCGGAAAAGCTCCAGGATTGTTTCTAGTTCCATTTTAGTTCCATTTCAAAAAGAAAAGAGCCAGATTTCCTTGATCTTACAAGGTTTTCTGGCTCTAAATACTTTATTCAAACTCAATCGTAGCCGGCGGTTTCCCCGTGCAGTCATACAGCACCCGGTTCACGCCCTTCACTTCATTCACGATTCTTCTTGTCACCGTCCCCAAAACTTCCCAAGGTAACTCCGCAGACTCAGCCGTCATAAAGTCAGAAGTAAGCACAGCACGGAGTGCAACGGCATAATCATAGGTTCTCTCATCGCCCATGCAGCCGACAGACCGCATATTGGTAAGTGCCGCAAAGTACTGTCCAAGTTCTTTGTCTACTCCGGCTTTTGCAATCTCTTCTCTATAAATGGCATCCGCTTCCTGCACGATCCTTACCTTTTCGGGAGTAACCGCACCGACGATACGAACACCAAGTCCCGGACCCGGGAATGGCTGACGGTATACCAGATACTCTGGAATATTAAGTTCCAGACCTGCTTTTCTTACTTCGTCCTTAAAAAGAAGTCTCAAAGGTTCGATGATTTCCTTAAAATCCACGTGCTCCGGAAGGCCGCCTACATTATGGTGGGATTTAATGACCGCTGACTTTCCAAGCCCGGACTCTATAACATCAGGATAGATGGTTCCCTGTACAAAGTAATCCACAGTACCAATCTTCTTTGCTTCCTCTTCAAATACGCGGATAAATTCTTCCCCAATGATCTTACGTTTTTTCTCCGGATCTTCCACACCTTCCAGCTTTTTATAAAATCGTTCCTGGGCGTTGACACGGATAAAGTTCAGGTCATAATGGCCTTCCGGTCCAAATACGGCTTCTACTTCATCGCCTTCGTTCTTACGGAGAAGGCCGTGATCCACAAATACACAGGTGAGCTGTTTTCCAACAGCCTTTGCCAGCATAACAGCAGCAACCGAAGAATCCACTCCGCCGGATAATGCACAAAGGACCTTGCCGTCTCCAACTTTCTCCTTGATTGCCTGAATAGAAGTTTCTACAAAGGAATCCATCTTCCAGTCGCCGGAACATTTACACACATTGTAAACGAAATTGGAAAGCATCCTGGTTCCTTCCTGAGTGTGCATAACCTCCGGATGGAACTGAACTGCATAAAGGCCGCGTTCTTCGGATTCCATACCCGCAACCGGGCAAACCGGAGTGTGTGCAGTAATACGGAAACCTTCCGGTGCCTTTTCTATATAATCCGTATGACTCATCCAGCAGATGGTCTTTGGACTTACATTTTCTAAAATCCTGCTGTTGGCTTCTACGTCCACTTCTGTCTTACCATACTCACTGACAGGAGCTGTAGATACTTTACCGCCAAGCATATGTGCCATTAACTGAGAACCATAACAGATTCCCAGGATCGGGATGCCCATTTCAAAGATCTCTTTCTCACAGCGAGGGGAATCTTCCTTATATGCACTGTTTGGACCACCGGTAAAGATGATTCCTTTTGGATTCATTTCCTTAATCTTGTCCAGAGACAGTGTATGAGGATGGACCTCACAGTAAACGTTGCATTCTCTGACCCTTCTGGCAATCAGCTGGTTATATTGTCCGCCAAAATCCAGAACGATAATCATTTCTCTTTTCACGGGTATTCCTCCTAATTTCATCTTTAACAAATTGCGCTTTGGGTTACATTATATTCTACTTCCATTGGCTTGACAAGCATTTTCTTTTTTTACTTTTCACGGTTATTTCACATTTTTATCATAGTTTCATCACATCAAAAAGCTAAGATATGAATTGTAAAGAAGAAATGCCATTTTTTTCTTAATACTTTTTCCTATCATGCTGGCAGAACCTCCCCTCTGCCAGCCTCTTTTTCATAATATATTCCCAAAAGTTTATCAAAAACGTATTACTTTTATTCCGTTATGACGATTTCGTCTCTAACAGAAAATTCCGCTTCTCAATACTCTTCCATTTTTGAAAACAGTATTTTTTTGAAATGCGGAATTTTCAGTACCTTTATAATTTATTCTAAATATTTTTTCACGTATTGTCCGGTATAGGAAGCTGGACACTGTGCCACCTCTTCCGGTGTGCCCTGGGCGATTACGGTACCACCCTTGTCTCCGCCTTCAGGACCGATATCAATAATATAATCAGCGGTTTTTATTACTTCCAGGTTATGTTCGATAACTACCACCGTATTACCTCCATCAGACAACTTCCGCAGAATCTCAATCAGCTTATGTACATCTGCGAAATGGAGTCCTGTCGTCGGTTCGTCCAGAATATAGATGGTCTTACCGGTTCCGCGTTTGCTTAATTCCGTAGCCAGTTTAATCCTCTGGGCTTCGCCTCCGGAAAGTTCCGTGGAAGGCTGTCCGAGTTTTACATAGGAAAGTCCTACCTCATTAAGCGTGGAGATCTTTCTTGAAATGGAAGGTACATTCTCAAAGAATTTCACAGCCTCTTCCACGGTCATGTTTAAAACATCATAGATGCTTTTGCCTTTATACTTTACATCCAATGTCTCACGGTTATAGCGTTTTCCGCCGCAGACCTCGCAGGGAACATAGACATCCGGAAGAAAATGCATCTCGATCTTAATAATCCCGTCACCACTGCACGCTTCACACCTTCCGCCTTTTACGTTAAAGCTGAAACGCCCCTTAGAATATCCTTTTGCTTTTGAATCTGAGGTAGACGCAAATAAATCACGGATCAGATCAAATACACCGGTATAGGTCGCTGGATTGGACCTTGGGGTCCGGCCGATTGGAGACTGGTCAATGGCAATGATCTTATCCAGCTGTTCGACGCCCTCCAGCGCCTTATGCTTTCCGGGAACAGTTCTTGCACGGTTCAGTTTCTTAGCCAGAGCCTTGTAAAGTATCTCATTGACCAGAGAGCTTTTACCAGAACCGGATACTCCGGTCACGCAGGTCATGACGCCAAGAGGAAAAGCTACATCTATATTCTTTAAATTATTCTCAGAAGCTCCCGTAACCTTTAAAAATCCAGTAGGCTTTCTTCGCTCTTTGGGCACCGGAATCTTGATTCGTCCGCTCAAATAGGCGCCTGTTACGGAATTCTTATTCTTCATGATCTGCTTTGCATTACCGACTGCCACTACCCTTCCGCCGTGTTCTCCGGCTCCGGGACCGATATCCACGATGTAGTCAGCCGCCATCATGGTATCTTCGTCATGTTCTACCACAAGCACACTGTTGCCAAGGTCACGCAGATGCAGGAGGGTATTTAACAGCTTATCATTATCTCTTTGGTGGAGGCCGATACTTGGCTCGTCCAGAATATAGGCAACGCCTACAAGACCGGAGCCGATCTGGGTAGCCAGACGGATTCTCTGGGCCTCTCCTCCTGAAAGCGTTCCTGTAGCACGGCTCAAAGTCAGATAATCAAGCCCTACATCAATCAGGAATGAAATTCTGGCCCGGATCTCTTTTAATATCTGGTCCCCAATGGCATGCTGCATGGGTGAAAGCTTCAGCTCATCGATAAATTCCCGTGACCGGACAATGGACATGTTGGTGGCTTCGTAAATGTTCTTATCCCCGACAGTCACTGCCAGAGACTCTTTTTTCAGTCTCATGCCGCCGCAGGAAGGACATGGCGTGATCCGCATAAAGGTTTCATACTCTGCTTTGGAGGATTCGGAATAAGTCTCCCGGTATCTTCTGGCAACATTCTGGATCAGACCTTCAAATGCCACATCGTAAATGCCCTCACCCCGCTGTCCCTTATAATAAACCTTAACTTCCTTTCCTTTGGTTCCATGGATAAGAATATCATGAACCTCCTTAGGATAGTCCTCAAAAGGAGTGTCCAGTCGGAAATTATATTCCCTGGACAGAGCTTCTAAGACTGCCCTGGTATAGCTTCCTTTATCGGTACAGGACTGCCAGCCCAATACCACAATAGCCCCTTCGTCAATGCTCAGACTCTTATCCGGAATCATTAAATCTTCATCAAATTCCATCTTATAACCAAGTCCGAAACAATCCGGGCAGGCTCCAAAAGGATTGTTGAAAGAAAAGCTTCTTGGCTCCACTTCATCAATACTGATGCCGCAGTCCGGACAGGAAAAGCTCTGACTGAAATTAATCGGCTTTCCGTCGATCACGTCTACGGTCATCAATCCGTCCGCCAGTTCCATGACAGTCTCAATAGAGTCTGTCAAACGCTTTTCTATCCCTTCCCGAATGGCAAGACGGTCCACAACCACTTCAATGTTGTGCTTGATATTCTTATCCAGTTTGATTTCCTCGGAAAGTTCGTAAAGATTTCCGTCAATACGTACTCTTACATAACCGCTTTTTCTGGAACTCTCCAATACCTTGGCATGCTCACCTTTTCTTCCTCTTACCACAGGGGCAAGAAGCTGGATCTTCGTCCTTTCCGGCAGTTCCATGATCTGATCCACCATCTGATCCACCGTCTGCTTGCGGATCTCCCTGCCGCACTTGGGACAATGGGGAATTCCTATCCTGGCATAGAGAAGCCTCATATAATCATAAATCTCTGTAACCGTACCTACTGTGGAACGGGGGTTACGGTTGGTTGACTTCTGGTCAATGGAAATAGCAGGGGAAAGCCCTTCAATGCTCTCCACATCCGGCTTTTCCATCTGTCCTAAGAACTGCCGGGCATAAGAAGACAGAGACTCCATATAACGCCTCTGCCCTTCCGCATAAATCGTATCAAAAGCAAGGGAAGATTTTCCCGATCCGCTTAAGCCGGTTAAAACAACCAGCTCATTCCTTGGAATATCCACGGAAACGTTCTTTAAGTTGTGCTCGTTGGCACCTCTTATCTTAATATACTGTTTTGCCATAATGTACTCCTGTAATAAACTGATATCCTGATATCACTGCTTTGGAACCGGGACCTGTCCGGCCCGTTTCCTCATAATGCAACAACTGATTTTCCCAATTATAACACATTTTATTTTTGATTGCAAACATTTGTTCGGTACTAATCATTCCAATCCTGCTGCCCTCTAAGGATCACAGCATTGAAACAGACACGCCTTGCTCATTATATACCCAAAACCAGACAAAAGAAATTATGAAATCGCATCCATTCATAATTCACAGGTTATAAATTCCGGTATTTCATGTGTATAACCAAAGGAAAAGTTCTCTTTTCTCAATAGCCATAGCAGAAGAATGTCAGCAGACGGTTCAATGGTTATTCCTATAATATTCTAACCGCCATTCTCTTATTATCAGAGCATATGGTTCAACATCACCATTCCTTATGAATCCCCCTCATTTTCTTCCTCATCAAGCTCCTGCATCAGCTCCGGGAAGCTTTCTCTTTCAAACTCCTGAATGGAAATGGACTTCTTATTTGGATTGGCAAACACAAAGGTCTTATCCACGTTCTCCACGTAATTTTGAATCTTGTCGTTGGTGGCGCTGATAATGGCCTGGAAGCCAAGTCCCCGGATCAGCTCGATACAGCTTGCTACCTTTTCCCCATCCATTTTGGAAAATGCCTCATCAAGCACTACAAGACGAATGGTAGGGTTTCTCTGTATCTTCGGAGATAAACTAATACGGTATGCCTGGGCAAAACTCGCCAGAAGAGCCACATAAAGAGGATTCTGCCCCTCTCCGCCGGAATTTTTCTTAAGCATTTTACTTAACCGGATTTTAATGACTTCATCCTCATTCTGAATCAGCTGCTGCATGTCAAAAGACAAATACGTGCGGTAATCAGCATACCGGTCCATATTTCTTTTGGCTTCCTCCATCTGCTCCGGAGTTGCATTTTCCGGCGGAATGAAGATATTGATCAGATCATTTATGATTTCCCCGTACTGGTTTTCATGTTCCATAGTGAAAATATTCATCTGGTCATCTACAGAATCTGTAAGCTGGGATGGATTTACTTCCAGAGAATCATCCATGAACATATCGTAATATCTTCCGTCAGGACCTTTATTTTTTCCAATAACGAACTGGTATTTATCCTTACCGAAATCCAGACGACTGATGATCCGGTTCAGTTCATCCCTTCGCTGTAAGGCATCTCTTATGGCACTCCGGATTTTAAACATGAAGTCATCTTTAAAATGAAGCACCGCCGACTTGGCCTGCTCTGCGGCAATCTTTTTATATTTCTCCAGATCACCGCATTCCATGATCTCCAACAGGCGGTCATACTCCTGATTGTCCTTTGCAGTGAGAGAACAGTTCCGGTTCGGATACTTTCTGGCATATTCCCCTCTTGCTGACAGGAGTTCACGGAAGGCTTCGTCGCGCGCTTCCTCCGTTTTCTTCACAATTGCAAAAAAACGGTCCTTCATCCGGTCGTATCTTGGCGGTTCCTCTGTCTCAAAGTACGGTCTGGCCTCAGCCTCCAGTTCTTCATCCCGCTCCAGAGACTTCATTTTTATGACAAGCTCCTCCTGCAGCTGTAGGAGCTCCTTTTGAAAGCCCTCGATTCTTCCATTGCACTCAAACATCAGACGTTCCACAGCTCTTTGCCCGGCCCTTTTTTGATCGCATAGAAGCAGGATGGCTTCCCGCTCTTTTTCCCATTCACTGACATTCTGGGCTTTTAATTTTTCAAGCTTTTGCTCCAGCTTCTTTTTTTCTTTTTCCTTTTCCTTTAATGCAGCCATATCCTGCTGCCACTCCAGATAAACACCAGTATCCTCTGACAGGCCCTCCATGGAAAGTATCCGCTCACATTCCTTCAAAATAGCTTCCTGAGGTTTTTTCTCCTCCGCCATGGATACCAGATTCTTTTCTAAGAGGCGGATTCTCCTGCGGACACTGTCCTTTCCGATGTAGGCAAACTTTGTATAATTGTCCGGATTCATGTGCTGGAGCCGGAACGTATGATAAAGCATGCAATCCGGAGTCACACCGACGCGGCATTGGCGCAGTTCATTAAGGTCCTGGCATTTTACTACCCGGCCTAAGAGAAGATCAATGTATGGC
Source organism: Lacrimispora sp. (assembly GCF_046972725.1). Lineage (NCBI taxonomy): Bacteria > Bacillati > Bacillota > Clostridia > Lachnospirales > Lachnospiraceae > Lacrimispora > Lacrimispora sp. Next base: position 1,303,193 of record NZ_JBKVXF010000001.1, read on the forward strand.
TGAAGATAGGCTTCACTGGCAATCACTTCTTCCGATAAGGAACCAGCCGTCACTTCACTGGTATTTTCAGATACCTTTTCCGTATCCAGAATTGCCACATTATAATATTCGTTCTGGTCCAGTTCCCCGTAAATGGCCAGTGCCGCTTTCGCATAAGCCGGGGGGACTACTAAAGACAGCTTATTGTTGCCCAGATAGCCCTCCACTGCATTTCTCCAGGTCTCATCCCTGATGTCTAAAAGATCTGCCAGCACATGGACTTCCACAGCCTTTCCGGTGTCCTCCAGAAGACGCTGCTGAATGATGGACTTTGCCCGTTCCAGATACTTGGGATAAGCCTTGTTTCCTGCTTTCAGCTGGGCAAGCTCCTCACCGGTCTGACGCTCCTTTTTCCGGATATCGCGAAGCACTCCCTCTGCCTCTTTTTTCGTCTCTTCCGTTTCCTTTTGCATCTCTGCAATGGAACGCTTTAAACGAACAAGAGTTTCTTCATCCACCCGGTTTTTCTGAAACGCCTCAATGTCCCAGATGGTCTGGTTGGAGGTTGTTTCTTCATCCACCCATTTCAAAAGCCGTTCTGATGTCTGGGACCATTTGACGGCACTTTTATTCAAATGACCAAGCAGCTCTTCGGCGGAGCTTAACTGATTTTTCAAGTCCTCATATCCGGTGGAGGATATCCGCCTTAAAAGCTCTTCCCCCTGAACGGTCAGATCCTGAATCTGGCCTTCCAGACTTACCTTCTGTTCTTCCTGACGAAGGAGATCTTCTCTGGCAAGCCGTGTCTTATCCGTCAGCGCCTGTATTCTTGTCTGGTAATCCAGAATCTCTGCCTTGTGAAAGAAATACATATGTTTCTGAATTTCCGACTCCAGCTCCTGAACCGCCTCAAATTTTCGGGATAAATCCTTTAAAATGCCGATTTCAATGGAAGTATCCTCGATCTTCTTGCGCATACGCCCGTACTGCATGACACTTTCCTGCATATCTTCGATATGAATGTCCTGCTCCATGCAGATGTATTCCTTTACAAAGTCCTCCAGCTTGATGTTCATGCGGAAGGGAATGGCACGTTTGAACAGAAGAGGAAATTTCTCTGAATCCAGTCCTCCAAGATACACATCGTAGAGCTGCCTGCGGAACCGTTCATTATGGGAGGTCGCAAAGTAATCTTCTTTGGAATAAAACGTCTGTAAATACGAAATGACCTCTTCTATGGTCATGGTTCTTGAACCGGTCCGGTAGCCATTATCCCAGAGGGGGCCTTTATGCCAGAAGAACTTTCTGGATATCTCATTGGTGGCTGTCTCCACATCAAAGACAACGCCCACACACTGGCACTCCTGCGTATCTGTCCGCTTTAATTCCAGTACGATGGTGGTGGAAAAATTCTGGTTCCTTAAATAAGCAAATTCGTTATTCTCCCCAATATTGACCATACCCCGCAGATATTCAATGAGATTCCGGTCCGAATCATCGGCTGCCGCTTTGTTAAAGAATCCCCTTCCATCCGTATTGGCATAAAGAAGAATCTGCATGGCATCAATGACCGTGGACTTTCCGCTTCCGGAGTGTCCGGTAAAAAAGTTAATTTCTTTATGGAAGGATAAGGTTTTCCGGTTGATATAGTGCCAGTTGTTAAGGAGTATTCTGGAAAGGGCTTCAAATTTCTGGTTCGTCATCGCTGTCATCTCCTTCTTCAAATGATTCTAACAAGCCGCGGACATCCTCGCCAAACAGCACCACATTGATGCAGGGATAAATGATCATTCGGCTGTCCCCTTCTAAATCCTCTAACAGATCGAGAGGTTCCAGGATCTGGTATTTCTTCAGCAACGCTATGGTCCGGCGGATTTCCGTTGGAGCAGGCTGTTTTTTAAACAGCCGGTAACTGCCCAGCTTCTCATGAATGTCACTTAATGTAGTATACACATTGATGCTGGTGGACACCTCTGCCATCTGTTCATCATAGATCAGTTTTAACACCAGTAAATAAAGAGTGGCCAGTTTGGGCAGCTTCTCTCCCATAGTGGTCTCTCCCTGGATATAGATCAGTCCCAGCTGGCTGTTTTCCAGAACTCTCACTCCGATTACCGCAAAATAAGCACGGATAAATTCCAGATGCTTGTTGCATATCTTAAACTCCGGGTTATAGCTAAAACGCCCGGAACGCTTGTCATATTTATGCTCCAGTACAAAGGTCTGGCGCAGCAGAAGCTTTAAGCCTTCCGTCACTTCCCCTTTTTCCTCCTGATTTAAGGTATCAAAATATGGGATCTGGCCGATGCTGCCAGCAGTTTCTTCATAGGTCATGATTCTTTCCTCCTTACAAATACCAGCCTGGGATAGCGGTATCTGCCGTTGTCGATAAATTCCGGCTCTCCGTCTTCCACCTGATACAGGCTTTTCTGCCTGGTGGAATAATCATAGGCCAAAATCAGCTTTTCAAAGTCTTCCGGAGTATTTACCGTATCTTCTGTAACTTCCATTCGTCCGTTTTCCATATGGGATCCAATATAGTTTTCAATCTCTTTCCTGCTGTAACGGTTTTTTAAACGGTTTAGATTCAGGATCTCCTCTGTGGTCAGTTCTCTGGATTCTTCCTCAGGCATCAGATGGTCTTTAAACACGGTCCTCGGTTTTCTCTTTTTATAAAGAGCATTTTCAGATAAAATGGATACCTGGGACAGATTGATGCAGCTGCCTACCTCCCTTATGGCCTGTTCCTGATCCTCAGCATCAGAAAGATGGTTCAACAGCCGGATCACAAGGCCCTTCATGTTATCTTCCTGATTCAAAAGATAATTAAGCCTTGTCACCGTTGCCCGGATATACCTGGAATGTTCTTTGTCCATGTTGGCGATCCGGTGCTCAATGTCATCAAATCCACGCTCAATCTGATCCAGCTTTTCCCCTATATCCGCAGCCGTGACCTTATTCCCGCTTCGGCGGCTCATCTGCTCCACCCACTGGGAATCTTCCCGCATACTGCCAATCCACCGCTTAATATCATTTTTATAGAGATAGAAGTTATCAGAAGTCTTTAAGATGTGATATTTCTTTTTTACGATTTCCTCCACATAGCCTTCCAGATGCTCTTTTAAAAGCTCTCCATATGCCTTTTGTTCCAGCAGGCTGGCAAAGAATTTATCCATGTTATGAAGCATGTCCTGTAAGGTCTTATTGAGCTTTTTGGTGTTGATATAAGCGGTATTTAACAGACTGACGCTGGCTCTTGGATCGTTTTGCAGAGAAAACAGAATGGCATATATATTCTGAATATAAATCTGGGTCTCATCCTCTTCATCGCTTGTAAGCTTAAAAAATGCCTCGATCATAACAGCCGCATAATCAGGGATTACGATATGGACGGTCATGGAGGCATAGTCATCTACTTTTCGAAGCCAGCCGGCTCTTAAAAGCCAGTTCAGTACTCTGGAAGCAGGCGGCTCTGACTCATCGGCCTCTTCCTCCAGTTCGTCCTGCCAGATCACAAAACGCTTCTGGACAAAATAATCCTCCAGCACCTGGAGACAGACCTCCCGGCTTAAAAAGTAATTGCTGTACTCATACTCTTCGTTGATTCTCAACAGAGCTTCTATGTAAGTGGACCGGTTTACAGATCGGAACAATCCCCAGAACCGGTCCGGTATCTCATTCATCAGTATCATTTCTCTTTCGCTTCCTCTCCTGTCTTTTCCTGCATATGGTTCCTGCCGGCCTGACGGACTTAGCCGCCAGAAACAGACAAAAAGAAACGGCTATCACCTGTTCATGACAGCCGCTGTAATTATTATGGCTTCTTATATCCATTATAACAAAATTCCCCATTTCTTACAATAAAATTATCAAAACAGAACCTTATTGCAGCAAAAGGAAATCCCACGAAATGCAAAGAACCGCTGCAAGAATAATCACTTACAGCGGCCCTGAAAATACGCTTTATTTTTTTACACTTCCAATATCCAAATCAGAATCCTTTTCTTCAGCCTTTAAATCTGCTTTTTCTTCCGTCTTGTCTTCTGACCAGTCCTGAAGATCATTGAACTTTTTTGATGAACCGTCTTTTCCCTCAGAATCCTTATCTCCCTCTGCCGGCTCAGGAATTCCTTTTACTTCACGGAATATTTTCATAAATTCCTTACCGGTAATGGTTTCTCTTTCAATTAAGAATTCTGCGATCTTGTCCATCACATCACGGTTATCCATAAGCAGGCTCTTAGCTTCTTCATAAGCCTCCTTCAGCATTCTCATAACTTCCTCATCTACCTGGGAGGAGGTGGCTTCCGCACAGTTCATGACCGTCCGTCCGCTTAAGTACTGGTCTTCCTTTGATGCCAGACCTATAAGACCGAATTTTTCAGACATGCCGTACTGGGTAATCATGGCCCTGGCTACCTTTGTGGCCTGTTCAATATCATTGGCCGCACCTGTGGTAATCGAATCGAATACGATTTCCTCCGCTGCACGGCCTGCAAGATAGCCGACCAGCATGGCATGAAGCTCTTTCTTGGAATTTAAGAATTTCTCTTCTTCAGGCACCTGCATCACATATCCCAAAGCTCCCATGGTTCTTGGAACAATGGTGATCTTCTGGACCGGTTCCGCATCCTTTTGAAGGGCACTGACTAACGCATGACCTACCTCGTGATAAGAAACGATCCGGCGTTCTTCTTTGTTCAGTACCCGGTCCTTTTTCTCTTTTCCTACCAAAACCACTTCCACAGCTTCAAAGAGATCCTTTTGGGATACGGCATGACGGCCGCTCTTTACTGCTAAAATGGCTGCTTCGTTGATCATATTGGCAAGATCGGAACCAACAGCTCCAGAAGTAGCAAGGGCAATGGCATCCAAATCAACAGATTCATCAAGCAGCACATCTCTTGCATGGACCTTTAAAATATCCACACGTCCTTTTAAATCAGGCTTATCCACAATGATCCGGCGGTCAAAACGTCCCGGACGCAAAAGTGCAGGATCCAAGATCTCCGGACGGTTGGTTGCTGCAAGTATCAAAAGCCCTTTGGAAGAGTCAAACCCATCCATTTCAGAAAGAAGCTGGTTCAGCGTCTGTTCTCTTTCATCATTGCCGCCTCCGAATCTGGAATCACGGCTTTTTCCGATGGCATCGATCTCATCGATAAATATGATACAGGGTGCTGATTCCTGGGCCTGCTTAAATAAATCGCGGACACGGGATGCACCGACACCAACGAACATCTCTACAAAATCAGAACCGGACAGAGAATAAAAGGGAACATGAGCTTCTCCTGCAACTGCTTTGGCAAGAAGAGTCTTTCCTGTTCCCGGAGGGCCTACGAGCAGGGCACCTTTGGGAAGCTTTGCACCGATCTTTGTATATTTTCCAGGATTGTGAAGGAAGTCTACGATTTCCGTCAGGGATTCCTTGGCTTCGTCCTCTCCTGCCACATCTTTAAAGGTGATTCCGGTTTCCTTCTGCACATAGACCTTGGCATTGCTCTTTCCAACGCCCATCAGTCCGCCTCCGCCTACCCGGCGCATCATGAAATTCAGTAAAAATCCCATGGCAGCAAACAAAAGCAGGTAACTGATAATGGTCTGTATGAAGAAATTACTGTCCCTGCGGGTTCTGACAGTCTCCACACCTGCATCACGAAGACGCTCTGCAAGGTTTAAATCATTATCCATACGCACCGTATAATAAGAAACACCTGGTTTATATCCCTCCCAGGTCTTCTTCGGATTGATGGTAATCTTTGTATCGTCTACATGAACCGATTCTACCTGTTTGTCATCGACCATATTCATAAAGGTGTCATAGCTCAGTTCTTTATTGGTCCTTGTTGTAATTGCATTGTGCAGATAAGAGATCCCTGCCACCGCAATCAGAAACGTAACGACCCATACGACGATCACCTGAGCGTTTTTCGGCATCTTATTCTGATTCTTGTTATCCATCTGTGTAAAGTCTCCAATCCGGATAGTTTCTACCCATTCTATATCTCTATCATTATAGTGTCAGTCTCCCCATAAATCAAGAAAAGAATTATAAAATCCTTATAAACAGCCGGACTGGTTTAAATTCTCATAAATGTATTTACCGTTCCTCCCGGAAATAAGCCTGACCGAGACTTTCTGGCGGCTGGTGCTCTCTTTTTTTCCTTAAACTGGAAATAATCAGAACAATGATGGTCACAACATAAGGAAGAGCCTTGAAAATTTCCTGGGTCCCACGGCTTAGACCAGGGATATATAAATAAAGAATATAAAGGCCTCCAAACAGCAGGGAACCCCAGATTGCACCAACCGGTTTCCATAGTGCAAATATTACCAGAGCAATGGCCAACCAGCCTCTGTCACCAAACCCATTGTTGGTCCAGGTTCCGCCAGAGTATTCCATAACGAAATAAAGTCCTCCAAGCCCGCTTAAACCGCCGCCGATGCAGGTAGCCAGGTATTTATAGGCTGTAACACGAATTCCTGCTGCATCTGCCGTTGCAGGGCTTTCACCCACGGCTCTCAGATTCAGACCTTTTCTGGTTTTGTTTAAAAAAAAGCTGAGTGCAATTGCAAGTATGATTCCAAGATAAGTTAAAAACCCGTAGGAAAACAGCGCCTCTCCAATAAAACCCAGACTGGAAAGTCCCGGAACCGGTGTTTTAAATGCGCCTCCGGTCACAGCAACGGAAATCTGTCCAACTCCTCCTGCAAGCTTTGATAAGGAACCTCCGAAGAAATTACCAAATCCCACTCCAAAGGTGGTCAGCGCCAGTCCGGTCACGTTCTGATTGGCCTTTAAGGTTATCGTAAGTATGCTGTAGATCAGCCCTCCAAAGGCAGCACAGAGAAAGGCACAGAAAAAGGAAATAAAAATACCAATGATCCCGCTTGGTTCTGCTGCTGAATTTTCATATAAAAATGCACCGATCAGTCCGGCAATGCCGCCCATATACATCATGCCCGGAATACCCAGATTTAAATTCCCGGATTTTTCCGTCAGAATCTCTCCAAGTGCGCCATACAGGATGCCGATTCCCTGACCAATGACTTTTTGAATAAATATTACCAAAAATTCCATGATCTTTTCTTCCTCCTTATTCTGCCGAGGAACGTCTGCCGCCCCGGAATCTCACTTGATAGTCAATAAAAAATTCACAGCCCAGAATAAAGAACAGAATAATACCCGTAATAACATCGGAAGCATTTTCATTCAAATTAAACTGGGAAGCAATCTGACCGGCACCTTTTTGCATGAATACAAGGAAAAAGGAAACCAAAATCATGGCAAAGGTGTTGAACTTACTGAGCCAGGAAACAATAATCGCAGTAAAACCGCGTCCGCCTGCCGTACTAGTAGAGATGGTATGACTGGCGCCGCTTACAATGATAAAGCCTGCAATCCCGCATAAAGCACCTGAAAGTGCCACCGTACGCATAATGACTTTTTTCACATTGATTCCGGCATAGCGGGCTGTATTGCCGCTCTCTCCCACAACGGAAATCTCATATCCCTGCTTGCTGTGTTTTAAGTAGAAGAACATGGCGATGGCAAGTCCCAGAACGATGACCAGATTCCAGCCATACTCTAAGCCGAACAGTTTGGGAAGCCAGCCTCCCCTGGTTGCAGAATTGATGGTTCCAACCGAGTTGGAGCCCTTGGGATTCTCCCAGAAAATGATTCCAAAGGTGATCACCTGCATGGCTACATAATTCATCATCAGGGTAAACAATGTCTCGTTCGTATCCCAGTATGCTTTGAAAAATGCAGGAATGAACGCCCAGACCATGGCTGCCACCGCGCTTCCCAAAAACATCAGAGGAAACAATACCACCGGCGGAAGGGTATTTCCCAAATAGATCATCATTGCTGCAGAGGTAACACCTCCGATCAGCACCTGTCCTTCTGCACCGATATTCCAGAATCTCATTTTAAAGGCTGGTGTGATTCCCACTGCAATGCAAAGGAGGACCAGAGTATCCCGGATGGTCATCCAGATTCTCCGTTTGGTACCTATGGCACCTTCGACGATTCCTTTGTAAACTTCCAGAGGATTAAGTCCTGTCAGTGCTACAATCACCACTGCACATACAGCCAGGGACAGAAAAACCGCAAGCAGGCGGATCGCCCATGCCTTCCACGGTTCAATGGATTCCCGCTTTGCCATTTGAAAAAGCGGCTCTTTTGCCTTCATCATTCCTGATTTCCTCCTGTTTTCATCATCAGCGCTCCGATTTCTTCTTTTGTTGCAGTTCTTCCATCTACGATCCCGCTGACCGTTCCGCCGCACATGACCATAATACGGTCACACAGCGCCATCAGCACATCAAGATCCTCTCCGACACAAATGACCGCAGTTCCTTTCTTCTTCTGTTCATTCAGCAGATGATAGATGGTGTGGGAGGAATGGATATCCAATCCCCGGACCGGATAGGCCACCAAAAGTACCGATGGTGCCAAAGCGATTTCCCGCCCCACCAAAACCTTCTGTACATTTCCTCCTGAAAGCTTTCTTACAGGGGTTGCAGTGCCGGGAGCTGCGATTCCGAGCTCGTGAATCAGCTTTTCTGCCAGGGCTTTGGGGGATCTGCGGTCTGCAAAGATGGAACGCCCCTTTTTATAGCTTCTCAGCATGACATTGTCCGTTAGATCCATGGTTCCTACAAGCCCCATGCCCAAACGGTCCTCCGGTACAAAAGAAAGCCGTACCCCTGCCTTTGCAATATCTGCGGCATTCATTTCGGTCAGTTCTTTTTCTCCACCCTCCGGCGGATAATACAGTGCAGAGCCGGAGGAAGAAGGAATCAGTCCTGCAATGGCCTCCAAAAGCTCTCTCTGTCCGCTTCCTGCCACACCGGCGATTCCCAGGATCTCGCCGCTGTTTGCTGTAAAAGCGGCATTGTCAAGAGTTTTTACTCCGTCCTTATTCACATAGCTGAGTCCGTTTACGACCAGACGTTTTTTGGGGGAAACAGGATTAGGACGTTCGATGTTCAAGTCGACCTTTTTTCCGACCATCATCTCCGTCAGGGATTCTTCCGTTGCCTCTTTTGTCTCAATGGTACCAATAAACTTTCCTTTCCGCAGGACAGAAACACGGTCAGATAAGGTAAGCACTTCATGCAGCTTATGGGTGATTATAATAATGGAATGACCGGCTTTTCTCATATTGCGAAGAACTGCAAACAGGCGTTCCGCTTCCTGAGGCGTGAGAACAGCCGTCGGTTCATCTAAGATCAGAATGTCCACGCCGCGGTATAAAAGCTTTACGATTTCAACCGTTTGTTTCTGGGAGACAGACATGGTATAAATTTTCTGTTCCGGATCCAGATCAAATCCGTATTTTTCCGTAAGGCTGTTTATCTTTTCTATCACTGCCCTGCGGTCAAGAAGTGCCTTGCCGGGCAGACCGAGAATGATGTTCTCCGCTGCGGTAAATACATCTACAAGCTTAAAATGCTGGTGGATCATGCCGATTCCAAGATCAAAGGAATCCTTGGGGGACCGTATGGAAACTTCTTTCCCGTTCACGGCAATCTGCCCTTCATCAGGATAATAGATTCCTGAAATCATATTCATGAGTGTGGTTTTTCCGCTTCCGTTTTCACCCAGAATGGAAAGAATCTCCCCTCTTTTTACAGAGAGGCTGACTTTATCGTTGGCGATTACCTTGCCAAACTGTTTGGTGATGTTTTTCAGTTCAATGGCATAATTTTCATTCACAGGACGAACCTCCATTTCATAATAGCAAAAAGCGGGGCCAGAGTTTCTGACGCCGCTTTTTAAGTCTGACTCATTTCCGTCTGAGCATTTAATTGTCAATGGTTGTGATGCCATCAATCAAAATATCAAATGCCGGTGCAGAACCGTATTCAGACTCATGGAAATATCCATCAGAGATATATTCCACATCACTTCCATCCTTTTTGTAGGTTTCCAGTTTTTTACCGCCTACGGTAAAGGTAGAAGTATCAAATACATGAAGAGTTCCAGCTTTGATTGCTTCTTCCACTTCTTTTACCTTTTCCTCAGTTCCGGGAGCCACTGCATCTTTGTTCAGTTCTGTAATAGAAACTGCTCCGTCTTTGTAGCCCTGGCACCAGTCGGTGTCAATGGCCTTGCCGTCAATGACGCTCTGTACCGCATAGGTTACATATGGACCCCAGTTCATGGAAGCTGAAGTAAGTGCTGTCTTAGGTGCAGCTGCAAGCATGGAAATATTATAACCTACGTCCGGAACACCAGCGGCTTCACAGGCAACAGGAGCACCGGTTGTATCTGCATGCTGGCTGATCAGTACACAGCCGTCGGAAATCAGTGCATCAGCGGCTTCTTTTTCAAGATCAAAGCTGCCCCAGCTGTTTGTGTACTTCACTTCCATGGTAGCCTGTGGACATACGGAGCGGACCCCAAGGAAGAATGATGTATAACCACTGATAACCTCTGCATATGGATAAGCCCCAACATAACCGATTTTAACAGCATCTTCCTTAACTTTGCCTTCTTCGATCATCTGGTTTAACTTAAGCCCTGCCACCACACCGGATACGTAACGGGATTCAAATACATTGGTAAAGTAGTTATGCATATTGCTTAAGCCGCTTGTTTTTGCCTGAAAACCGGTTGCATGGCAAAACTGAACGTCCGGATATTCCTTTGCAGCTTCTATAATATAGGATTCGTATCCAAAGCTGTTGGCAAAGATAATGTTACAGCCCTGATCAGCAAGATCCATGGCTGCATCTTTTGCAGTCTCATCTTCCGGTACATTCCACTTTACAATAATCTGGTCATCGGATAAGCCAAGAGCCTTCTTCATTTCCAGTGCGCCGTTGTAATGGGCAGCAGTATAGCTTTCATTCTCATCACCAATATAGATAAAGCCGACCTTAATGTCTTCTTTGGCGATTGGACCCTTGGGATCAGCAGACTCTGCTTTTCCGGATTCTGTTGTCTGATTCTCTGTTTTCTCTGTACCAGTGGCGGATGGGGAACCGGAGCTACCGCAGGCTGTTAATGACAGAGCCATAATACCTGCCAAAGCCAGACCAACCAACTTCTTTGATTTCATAACCTAATCCTCCTCGAACATGTGCATCGGTTGATTTTTAAAAATGCATCAGATACTGCCCTTTGCATATCTGACGCATTTGTCAACCCTTATGAAATGTAAAATTTACATTACCCAGTATAACATTCTTTTAAGGCTTGTCAATACGAATTGTGTCATTTTCTGTACTATTTATTTTGCTCATAAGCACACTTAATTATTATTGATAAGTGAAAATTATGTCAAATTTTTTACAGAGTTATGGCTCTCTTTATTGTCAGAATTTTCACCTTTAACAAGCCAGATGTGTGTCTCTGTCAAAGCAGCCCGCGATGTCTCTCAGACCGGCAAAAAAGAAAGTTTTCTTGGGCTGAGACCAGGCTTCACGCAAAAAGCAGACAGGAAGCTCTCCTTCCTGTCTGCTTTAATTTTAACAATCTGTTCTGCCTGATCTTAATCCAGGGTCAGCTGAACATTCTGGAATGTAACATCTGCGTTCCGGCTGGCAAACATTCCGGCATATACAAATTCAGGATCAATTGCCGTCAGTTTACAGTCAAACCCTGCGGATACCGGTTCATTTTCCCCGTAAGTGCAGGTGTAGCCATCGCTGCTTTTGCGTATTTTTACAGTGACCGTATCTCCCACTCCATAAGTCTTCGTACAGTTCCCGCCTTTGATCAGAACACCATTTTTTCTGGCAAAGGAATTGGTCTGTACGGTCGAAGCCAGGTTTAATGGTCCGGCTGCCACATAATCTCCCAGCGTTTCACTGGCAGGCATATCCAGATAAATATCATCTCTTACCATTAACCCGAAGGAAACCTGATTGTTGGGAACCAGTTTGTTGATCTTCACATCTGCGGTCAGAGTAAAGTTCTTATCTGCCGGAATCGCCTGGTAATACATGGCAAGACCTTCATTTGCAGAAGAAATCTTACCAACTCCTTTTCCGGCTTTATTGGAAGTGAAAACACCTGCCCTTATGCGGATGCTTCCGTTTTCCCCGGCTTCCAGTGCAAAATTATCTTTATTAATGCTTCCGTCTCCTCCTACGTTGCCAAACACAGTTCCCTTCCACGGATCAATGACCGGCCAGAGAGCACTGACACCGGAAGGTCTAACATAGACCCGTTCCTTATACTGAGGGTTGACCGTAAGCATCTGGCTTTTGGGGGCAGCAGCACCCGGTCTGATAAAATTCTTTAACGGATTGCTGCTCTTCATCAGTTCATCCGCCACCAGCCAGGCATTGCAGGCAGCTCCGTAAAGATTGGTGTGTGTATCATCAATGCTGATTTCCTTGGAGGAAGTCCACGCATGGCGGTCTTTTACCCCTTCTGCACCAAGCTGCTCATAGATTGCTTTCGTTCTTGCCGTTAAGTCCACCACGGTTACTCCTGTCTCAGCACCCAGATCACGGATAGACTGTGCGTAATCACCGCCAGGATATGTTCCCTGATCCGTTACCTGATCAGAGGTAATGTGGCCGCTGGGACCGTCATACTTATTATCTTTATTTCTTCTGACTATGGGCGTGCACAGAATCGGAGTGGCTCCGACATCCTGGGCTTTCTTAATATACCTTGTGTAAAGGGAATTCTTAAAAGACCCTGCGTCACCGATTCCTCCGTTTGGATTTGTATACCGCTCTGCTTCTGTCTTTTCGTCATTGTGGCCAAATCCAATGATAAGAAAATCACCGGATTTCATGCCGTTTAACAGCGTTTTATACTGTTCCGTGGAGGCAAAGCTTAAGGAGCTGGTGCCGGACACCGCCAGATTCTCTATTTTTACATTCTGAAAGAACTGTCCCAGCTGGGTTCCCCAGCCGTACCGGGGATAATAGTAATCATCCTGGAAGGCACTGACTGTTGAATCTCCCACGACCCATACCACAGGCCGTTCCGGTGTTCCGCCTTTTCTTGCGCCTGCATACTGAGGAGCAAGGGCGGTCAGTGTAAGAAGTCCTTTCATATCGATGGAGCCATCCTCCAGACACTCCGGTATCCTTTTGGTATCAAGACTTTCAAACATGGAGGCGCTGATCGCTTCTCCTTTGCTGTTCACCGATTTTCCCCCATGATAAAAGTAATTGTTATCGGTGTAAATCTCCGAGGCATCCTGACCGTTTAAATCAATTTTTTCTTCCACATCAAGGTATTTGTCCCTGTAAGAAATCAGTCCGTCCGCCTTAAATGCAGTTGGGATTCCCTTATTGCTGTACAAAGCTACATTCGGTCCCTCATTATTGTAGGAAATGGAACGGTAAACTTCAATGTCCGGGCAGGAGTTGGAATCAATTCCCTTGGCTTTATTTTCATAGGAAATGCTGTTTTTCAGCACATGATGACCGGACAGGCCGGATCCTCCCATTTTGAACCCATTTCCGTTTCCTGCATCAATAATCTGGCCGTCTCTGATGATATAGCCGTTTTTGTATGCAACACAATTCTGAATGGTGACGGAACCAATGGTACCGGTTCCTACTTTTGCAAAGAAGTCCCAGCCGTCATCGGCATTATAGCTTGCGATACAGCCATCGAATACATTTCCTTCCCCGCAGGTCAGCTTTGCTGCGAACCCGTCCGCATCTTCCATTGCAGCATCTGAATTGTTATAGGAACTGCAGTTTAAGATCAGGTTATTGGAAGGCCATTTTTCAAACGGTTCCTCCGATGTTCCACTGATCTGGATTCCTGTATTTCCGTTGTTATAAGCATTTACCTGTTCAATGGTATTATGGCTTCCTGCTACCTGAAGTCCTGCTTTTAAGTCTTTTGTATTGGTAATATCAATATTTTTAAAATGCCAGTAGCTTCCCCAAAGCTGAACACCGGTACCCTTTCTCTGGAAATCAAAAACCGCACGGCCATGTTCCGAAGGGTCAGTTTCCATACGAATCATCTGGTCTGCCGTACCGTCAACGCCCCGTTCCATGTTAAGGCCGGAAAGGTAATAGGTGCCAGGTGCAAGATATATGCTTTGCCCAGGCATCGCATATTTCACCGCTTCTTCAAGGGGAATCGGAGAAGCCTTGCTTCCGTCTCCGTCCGCCGTTCCTTCCGGAGAAACATAAATGACGGATTCCGGATAGGACTTGTATATAACTGTTTTTGTAACAGACTGTGAACTGTAAGAACTTAATTTCGTATAGGAAGCAGGCTGAAACGATCCTTGCGGAGTGAAAACCATAGTTACCTGGTTCTCTCCTTTGTTAAGATAAAGGGGCTGTACCACTTCCTGTCCTGCCTTCACCTTTATAGACTGCATGGATAATCCATTTAACTTTGGAGTTACCCAGCCATCTGCGTTGGCCTTGAATACCGCCTGATATCTGCCTGTTGCAGAACTGGAGGCAGATATGATCTCATAATCCGGCTCCACATAGGTGATGGGACGAGGAATTGCAGGAGGATCAGTTTTTCTGTCTGTTACAGAAAATTCTATGTTTGAAAAGGTTACATTGCATCCTCTGGCTGCGGCCAGACCTACATAAATCTTATCCTTATCAATTTTGCAAAGGGGGTCTTCTTTACCGTCCAGATAGTAGACCTCCTCCATCTTCTCACCCTTTTTATTAATATAGGAAGCATGATATCCTGTGTTGGTGCGCTTTAATATCATGGTATAGGTTTCATTTTTCTTGATCAGTATGGAGGGATCAAATACCCCATCCTGAACGGTAAAACTATTCTTCTCGGGAGCCTTTTCCGTGGAACTGATCCCGGAAAAGAACCGGAATCCCAATCCGTCTTTCAGGCTTTTCGTCTCGCCTTCTTCTGTCTTATAACTAAGCTTTGTTCCGATGGCCGCCATGGAATTGGTATAAAATGCCTTATCACTGACCTTATTCTCTCCGATGCTGTCTCTGGCCAATAAAGCAAATCCTTCCTGTCCGTCCGGAGATGGATTAATATAATCAACGGTCACGTCTGCTTTTAAAGAGAAATTTTCCGTTTCCGGATCAATGCTTGTATAATAATAGGAAATTCCGTCATATCCGTCGGTAGATACGAACTTGCCTCCCTTCTTATCAATACTCCCGTCTGCCTTTACGGTACAGGAGGTAAGACTTACAGTACCATCAATGGAACTGCCTTCCTTAATGGTATTTACACTTCCACTCGTTGATGTTCCGAAATATGCAAATTTCCACGCCCTTTCTCCCGCCGTCTCCGAATTCTTCGGAGCAGAAGCCCATGCCGCGCTTCCTGCCGTAACGAGCGAAATTCCGCACAGACAGCAAAAAGACAAAACTTTAGTCAAATATCCTTTTTTCATGGTATCCCCCTCATTCTAAAAATAATATCAAAATACAATTTTGTAAAATGGAATAACCTTAATATGCCAGAACAAATACCAGGCATTTTCTATAAAACCCAATGTAAGCGCTTACACTGTACAACATATACTATATTATCACATGTAAATTATTTTTTCAATACAACATAGCCAACTACCCTCTTACAAGTATATCATTTGCATATTTTTACCAAATTTCAACTTTTATATTTATGCAATGTGACTATAAACTTGGTTATACTTTACTATTTAAATTTTTTTCAAAAAGACTGGATTTTTTTTAAAATAAGATGTATAATTCTTTCTTTGAAAACATCCCCATACCATCACCACAGAAGGAGGTTACACTGTTATGTCAGTGAAATACGTATTTGTCACCGGAGGTGTCGTGTCCGGTCTTGGCAAAGGTATTACCGCAGCATCGCTTGGACGACTGTTAAAAGCCCGAGGCTATAAAGTCACCATGCAAAAATTCGATCCTTATATCAACATCGATCCAGGTACCATGAATCCGGTCCAGCATGGAGAAGTTTTCGTCACGGAAGATGGAGTGGAAACAGACCTTGACCTTGGTCACTACGAACGTTTTATCGATGAAAGCCTTACAAAAAATTCAAATGTTACAACAGGAAAGGTCTATTGGACCGTACTGACCCGTGAACGCCGCGGGGACTTCGGGGGAGGCACGGTACAGGTTATCCCTCATATTACCGACGAAATAAAAAGCCGTTTTCACCGCAATCACAATTCCTCTGAAACAGAGATTGCCATTATCGAAGTCGGCGGCACGGTAGGCGATATTGAAAGCCAGCCTTTCTTAGAGGCAATTCGGCAATTCCAACATGAAGTAGGCCACGAAAATGCGATTCTCATTCACGTGACCCTGGTTCCATATCTGAAAGTTTCCGGAGAACTAAAAACAAAACCGACCCAGTCCAGTGTAAAAGACTTACAGGGAATGGGAATCCAGCCCGACATCATCGTATGCCGTTCCGAACTGCCCCTTGATGACGGAATCCGAAGCAAAATCGCACAATTCTGCAATGTTCCCAAAACCCATGTAATCGAGAACCTGGATGTTGAAGTACTATATGAACTTCCTCTTGTCATGGAGAAAGAAAATCTGGCTCAGGTCGCATGTGAAAGTTTAAAGCTTCCCTGCCCCACTCCGGATTTAACCGAATGGGCTGCCATGATCGATAACTGGAAACATCCGGAAAAGGAAGTGACCATTGCACTTGTAGGAAAATACATTCAGCTTCATGACGCATACATTTCCGTTGTGGAAGCATTAAAGCATGGCGGCGTTTATAACCGCGCAGACGTGAATATCAAATGGATTGATTCTGAACTTGTTACTGATGATAATGCAGATGAATATTTCCATGATGTCAACGGAATTCTGGTTCCAGGCGGTTTTGGAAGCCGCGGAATCGAAGGAAAGATTTCTTCCATTCGATATGCCCGTGAACATAAGATTCCGTTCCTTGGCATTTGCCTTGGCATGCAGATGGCCATCGTGGAATTTGCCCGCCATGTGGCAGGCTTTTCCGATGCTCATACCGTAGAACTGGATGAACATACCACTCACCCGGTCATCCATCTGATGCCGGACCAGAACGACATCGAGGATATCGGCGGAACTCTCCGTCTCGGTTCCTATCCATGTGTTCTGGACAAGTCATCCAGATCCTATGAGGTATATGGGGAAGAATTAATTCATGAACGGCACAGACACCGGTATGAAGTAAACAATGATTACCGGGAAGATTTAACAAAGGCCGGTATGAAGCTTTCTGGTATTTCGCCTGACGGACGGATCGTTGAGATGGTGGAAATTCCGGCTCATCCGTGGTTTATCGCAACCCAGGCTCATCCGGAATTTAAGTCAAGGCCCAACAGACCTCATCCGCTGTTCCGTGATTTTATCCGTGCAGCCGTTGAAAATAAATAAGGTAATCGTGACAACGGAGTCCGTATTCTTGCAAAAGAACCGGACTCTGTTTTTATTGGAAAAAAAGAAATTACTTTAAATTATTATTTTCTTTTAATTTTTTCTTGCACTTTTTTCATCTTCTGATATAATATAATGCAGCGTGTGTCTACTAGGAAGACAGTTGTATTTGCAGGAGATACACATAAAGGAGGATATATATTATGAAATTAAAAAAAGTATTTGCACTCACTCTTGCGGCATGTTTAAGCGCCAGTCTCGTAGCCGGCTGCAGTAACTCAGGTTCTTCATCATCTTCAGCCAATGGGGAAAAGGTTGTCAAAATCGGTGTATTTGAACCGACCACAGGAGAGAATGGCGGCGGCGGCATGCAGGAAGTGCTGGGGATCCGTTACGCCAACCAGACTCACCCGACAGTTAAAATCGGCGGAGAAGAGTATAAAGTGGAATTAGTAGAAGTGGATAATAAATCTGATAAAACAGAAGCTGTCAATGCTGCACAGAAGCTTGTAAGCGAAAAAGTTTCTGCTGTTATTGGAAGCTACGGTTCCGGTGTTTCCATTGCTGCCGGACAGATCTTTGCAGATGCAAAGATTCCTGCAATCGGTGCTTCCTGTACCAACCCTCAGGTAACTCAGGGAAATGATTTTTATTTCCGTGTATGCTTCCTTGATCCGTTCCAGGGAACCGTTATGGCAAACTATGCCAATGACAATGGGGCTAAGAAAGCAGCCATCATTACCCAGCTTGGTGATGACTACTCTTCCGGACTCGGTTCCTTCTTTAAAACAGCCTTTACCGGCTTAGGCGGATCTGTCGTCAGCGAAGAACAGTTCCAGACAAACCAGACAGACTTTAAGGCAATCTTAACCAATATCAAGGCTCAGAACCCTGACATCATCTTTGCACCGTCTTCCATTACCACGGCTCCCCTGATCATCAAACAGGCCCGTGAGCTTGGAATCACCGCAACCATCGCTGCAGGAGATACCTGGGAGAACTCAACCATCATTGAAAATGCAGGAGCCTCCGCAGAAGGCGTTGTTCTTTCCACTTTCTTTGATGAAGCTGCACCAGCCAATGACGAAGCTGCCGCTTTTATCTCCGGCTTTAAGACTTATTTAAAAGAACAAAAACAGGATGAGATCATTCCGGCCGTATCTGCACTTGGCTATGACGCTTACTTAAGCGCATTGAAGGCAATTGAAACTGCAGGCTCTACCGATGGAACAGCCATTAGGGATGCATTAAAGGGTGTTACCATCGACGGCGTTACCGGTACCATCTCCTTTGATGAAAACGGAGATGCAAAAAAGGATATGGCATTTATCAAAACAATAGAAGACGGTAACTTTAAGTTCTTAACAACTACTACCGTAAAATAATTAAGAACATTTTAATGATATCATCATCAACGGATGAGTGGGGACGCATTTCCTTCCCCACTCGTTCCATTTGTAACAGGTACTTATACCACATACTTTACAGATAGGAGGCTTTTTGCCACATGAGTCTTTCAACCTTTTTACAGCAGTGTCTGACCGGTATTTCCTTAGGCGGTGCTTATGCCCTCATAGCCATCGGCTATACGCTGGTTTATGGAATCCTCCGCCTGATTAATTTTGCTCACGGCGATATTTTCATGATGGCCGGTTATTTTATGATATTTGCCATGGCAAGTTTTCCATGGTTTATCTCCATTCCCCTGGTATTACTCATAACGGTCGTATTGGGCGTGTCCATTGAACGGATCGCGTACCGCCCTCTTCGTACCGCTCCCAGAATGTCTGTCATGATCTCTGCCATCGGTGTTTCATATCTTTTGCAGAATCTGGCTACATATCTGTTCACCGCCCTGCCAAAAGGGTATCCGGAACTCCCGGGGTTAAAGAAAATCTATCAGATCGGGGGACTCTCCGCATCTTTTGTTACCTTTTTAACACCGGTTCTGACCCTGATTGTTGTTTATGTACTTATAATCCTGATCAATAAGACAAAGATCGGCATGGCCATGCGTGCTGTGGCAAAGGATTACGATACCGCCTCATTAATGGGAATCAAGATCAACCGTGTCATCACTTTTACCTTTGCAGTTGGCTCTCTTTTGGCAGCGGTAGGCTCTGTGCTCTATTTTACAGACCGTATGACTGTATTCCCCTTCTCCGGCTCCCTTCCGGGCTTAAAATGCTTCGTAGCTGCCGTATTCGGCGGAATCGGCAGCATTCCTGGCGCAGTAATCGGCGGATTTATCCTGGGACTGGGCGAAACCGCTCTGGTCGCTATGGGCTATTCCACCTTCAGCGATGCATTTACCTTTATTCTGCTAATAGTCATTCTCCTGATCAAACCTACGGGATTGTTCGGTGAGAAAACAACCGATAAAGTGTGAGGTGCCTTTTATGAAGAAGAAAACATTATCCAAAAACAAACTTTATACCCTGATCGCACTTTTGTTCGTTATTGGTATTCTGGGCATCTTGCAGGCAAACAGTGCAAAGTACAGCTACCAGATTTCCATTCTGGAACGAAGTGCCATCTATGCCGTGGTTGCAGTCTCCATGAACTTACTGACCGGCTTTACGGGACTGTTTTCCTTAGGTCAGGCCGGATTTATGGCCATAGGGGCCTACACCGTTGCCATTCTTACCATTCCGGTCGATAACAGGGCCAGTGTGTATTACGTAGATGGCATCGCTCCTGCAATCGCCAACCTGCAGTGTCCTTTCTGGCTGGCACTTATCTTTGCCGGACTGATTTCCGCAGGCATTGCAGCGCTGATCGGAATTCCGGTCCTTCGGTTAAAAAGTGATTACCTGGCCATTGCCACCCTTGGATTTTCTGAAATTATCCGCGCCGTCATTGCGGCTCCTCAGTTGAATAAGGTAACCAACGGTTCCTACGGACTTAAGAATATTCCTGGTTTTCCAAACCTTTATGTTGCATTCGGACTGTGCGCCCTCTGTATCCTTTTGATGGTCCTTTTGATCAATTCCTCCTACGGCCGTGCCTTTAAAGCACTGCGGGAGGATGAAGTGGCCGCACAGGCCATGGGACTTAACCTATTCCGTTACAAGGAACTGGCATTTGTGATCTCCTCCTTCTTTACAGGTGTTGGCGGAGGCCTTCTGGCCATTTTTATGCGTTCCATCGATTCCAAGACCTTCTCCATCAATATGACCTATGATATTCTTCTCATTGTAGTTCTTGGAGGAATCGGAAGTATTACCGGAAGCGTGATCGGTGCCTTTTTGGTAACAGCAGGAAGAGAATGGCTGCGTTTCTTTGATAATCCGCTGGTAATCGGAGGTGTTGACATTCCTTTGTTCCGCTCCGGTTTCCGTATGGTCATCTTCTCCATCCTTTTGATGGTTGTGGTACTCTTCTACCGCCGCGGGATTATGGGAAGCAATGAATTTTCCTGGAGCGGCCTTGGGCGGCTGATCCGCAGCATCCCAGACAGGCTGAAGAAGAAAAACAAAACACAGAAGGGAGAAAATGCATAATGTCAGCAGAAGCAAAAACTCCGGTCAACGTCCTTCACATGCAGGACGTAACCATGCAGTTCGGCGGCGTTGTGGCAGTAAACGGTCTGACCCTTGATGTCAATGAAGGGGAAATCGTTGCCTTAATCGGTCCTAACGGTGCCGGAAAGACAACGGCATTCAACTGCGTTACAGGAATCTATGAACCCACCTTCGGGCAGGTCGAATTTATGGGAGAAACCATTCTTTCCAATACCCCTAAGGGGAAAATGCAGAAGATGTATCTGGGTGAAGTTGTTCCAAGATCCATTCCGGTGATCCGCAATACACCGGATAAGATCACACAAAAAGGCATTGCCCGTACGTTTCAGAACATCAGGCTTTTCGGCCAGTTATCGGTCTTTGACAACGTTCTTATTGCAAAGCATATGCGGGCAAAGCAGAATGTAATTTCCGCCACACTGCGGCTCAATCATAAAGAGGAAGAACGGATGCGTGCAGAAACCACAGCCCTTTTAGAAGAACAGAATCTCCTCCATTTAAAAGATGAGATCGCTTCCTCTCTTCCCTACGGCTTACAAAGACGTCTGGAGATTGCAAGGGCACTGGCAACAGAACCAAAATTTCTGCTCCTTGATGAGCCGGCCGCAGGAATGAATCCTCAGGAGACACAGGAACTTACGGATTTCATCAAGCAGATCCGTGATTCCTATCACCTGACAGTATTTATGATTGAACACCATATGGATCTGGTCATGCAGATCTCAGACCGCATCTATGTACTGGATTTCGGCAAACTGATCGCTCACGGAACACCGGATGAGATCCAGAACAACGAGCGGGTAATTGAAGCATATCTGGGGGTGAGTGACGATGCTGAAGATTGATAATTTACGAGTGAATTACGGCGGAATTGAAGCGGTAAAGGGAATCTCTTTTGAAGTCCCGGATAAAAGCATTGTGACTTTGATCGGCGCCAACGGAGCCGGAAAAAGCACAACGCTCCGATCCATTGTAGGGCTTGTAAAGCCTTCTGCTGGAAGCAGCATCACCTTGGACGGGGACGAGCTGATCGGCGCCGA
This sequence comes from Lacrimispora sp., assembly GCF_046972725.1. Lineage (NCBI taxonomy): Bacteria > Bacillati > Bacillota > Clostridia > Lachnospirales > Lachnospiraceae > Lacrimispora > Lacrimispora sp. Next base: position 1,325,046 of record NZ_JBKVXF010000001.1, read on the forward strand.
TACGACAGAAATCGTAGCAAAGGGAATCGCACTGGTACCGGAAGGCCGCCACGTATTCCCGGATATGACCGTCATTGAAAATATAAAAATCGGGGCTTATTTGAGAAAAGACAGCCTGGAAGACGATATCAACTGGGTATATGACCTTTTTCCAAGATTAAAAGAGCGCAGCTGGCAGCTTTCCGGAACGCTTTCCGGCGGGGAACAGCAAATGCTTGCTGTCGCGCGGGCATTGATGAGCAAGCCAAGAATCCTGATGATGGATGAACCTTCTCTTGGACTGGCTCCGCTCATCGTAAAGGATCTGTTCTCCATTATTCGGGAGATCAATAAAAAAGGTGTGACTGTGCTCTTAATCGAGCAGAATGCCAATATGGCCCTTCACACAGCAGATATCGGCTATGTCCTGGAGACAGGCCGGATTACATTGTCAGGAGCAGGAAAAGAACTTCTGGCTGATGAGTCAGTGAAAGCAGCTTATCTTGGAAAGAAAAAAGATTAAGTTTGAATATTTTAACGATTTGAGATTTAAGGCAGCAGATGCAAAACCATCTGCTGCCTTTTTTTGTCGGAATCTTCAAAGAACATTATCACATTGCACGGATACTCACAGGATCGGAAGTACATATTTTTAGTATTATATTCGACATTTTTCAGCTTTTTTCGAGTTATTGTTAAGCAAATTAACATTATATTTACCAATTGTACTAAAACTATTAATATTTATTAATATTTTCACACCAACATTAACTATGAACATACACATACGATAATTACATCAGGTAACAATTAAATAAAAAAGGAGGAATTACAATGCAGAAATGACAATAACAAACACTACACTCAAGATGCATGCATGAAAAAAGATGTAAAATGCATATGACAAAATGGAAAGGGGCTACATTATGCGTAGAATGATGAAACTTTTAGCAACCGCGATCACCGTTACAACCATGTTTACGATTACCAACTCAGAAGTTTTAGCAGCACCTTATAATCACAAAAAACAGGAATTAATCCAGCCAGACGGGACTTTCGTCCAAGTTGACATTACAGGAGATGAATATTATCAGCATATTGAAAGCCCGGATGGATATACCCTTTTCCGTGATGAAGACGGCTGGATCTGCTATGCAGAATTAAATGAAGACGAAACCGATTATGTTTCTACAGGAATCGTTTATAAAGCCGGTGACAACCGAAGAACGGTCAACTCCATTGACCAGGTTGATCAGAGGAACAACCGCCTGGAAAAACATTTAAAGATTAAGAATGAAGCAGTAAAAAAGAAGGCTGATGAAGTAAGAAAAAGACTTCATGGTTCTGATTTTAAGAACACTCCCCAATCCAACAGCCAAAACAGCAACGGATTACTGGATTCAAAAATAAAAGCTTCCGGTGACGTAAAGGGATTGACGATCCTCATCGATTTTCCGGATACCAGAAGTTCTATTTCCAAATCAGAATTAAATAGCTTTTTTAACGGAACCGGATATACAGGCTTTAATAACAATGGATCCATCAAGGATTACTATTACGATGTTTCCGGCGGAAAGGTTACATATACAAACACTCTATTAGGATTTTATACCGCTAAAAATCCCAAATCTTATTATGATGACATTTATGAGCAAACAGGCTCCTATGCCAAGTCAGACGAACTTGCAGAAGAAGCTTTTCAATGGCTGAAATCCACAGGCTTTGACCTTTCAACTTTAACAACGGACTCCAAGGGATACTTAAAAGCCGTCAATATCCTTTATGCCGGCACCGCTGATGCAGGGTGGGCAAAAGGATTATGGCCTCATCAGTCCTGGTATTCAGGATCCGATTATATCAATGGTGCCAGAATCCAGAAATATGAGATATCGGACATCGGAAATGACTTATCGATTTATACCATATGCCATGAAAGCGGACATATGATCTACGGATATCCGGACCTGTACGATTACGACGGGGATTCTCAGGGAACCGGAGCCTACAGCTTAATGAGCACAGTTGCAAATGAAAAAAATCCCGTACCACCAGATCCTTATTGCAGAAATGTCATTTCCGGTTGGAATAAACCCATAAATATGAACGCCTATGATGCAGGATCTGCATTTACCGCAGTTGCTGATGAAGATGGGGATTCTTTTTCCTACAAATGGTCCGGAAATGGCTCAGATGAATACTTTCTTATAGAAAATATCCAAAAAAGAGGAAGGTACGCTGACGTTCCAGATGCAGGACTTGCAATCTGGCACATAGACGAAAAGGGAGATAATTCCAAAAACAATATGACACCTGACAGTCATTACCTGGTATCCCTTGAACAGGCAGATGGAACCTTTGATATGGAAAGAAATAGAAATGGAGGAAACAGGGGAGATCTATTCCGGGGAGGTTATAAAGATTCCTTTACCGACAGCACCACTCCGGATTCTAAATGGTGGAATCAATCGGCTTCCGGTTTAGAAATTTCACAAATCAGCAATTTGGCAAATGAAATGACCTTTATACAATCAGCCTCCAGTCAAACCCCGGATCCTCAATTCACAAATATAGCCGGACAGGCTTCTGCATCTGCTTCTTATGTATCCGATTGGGAAGACATACGTGCATTAAATGATGGAATCGAGCCTTTAAACTCTGGCGATAGAAGCGGCCCTGTATATGGGAACTGGCCGGAAAAAGGGACACAATGGGTTCAATACGTCTTTCCGGAAAATCACACCATATCAAGCTGTGATATCTATTGGTTTAAGGATGGCCAGGGAATCGATGTACCCGCTTCCTACCAAATATTATACTGGGATGGAACGGCATGGCAAAATGTAAAAAATCCAAAAGGATTGGGTACGCAGATCAATAAATACAATACGACTACCTTTACTCCCGTAACAACAAACGGCATAGCAATTACAATGGATTCAAAAGAAAACAGCTCAACAGGCATACTTGAATGGAAAGTATATGGCAGATAAAGAAAGAAATTTTTAAATAGAGCCAATTGAAAGGAACTGTATCTTCATAGCGCGTAACACAGATGCAATGAAGTTACAGTTCCTTTTTTCATGTGCGGATATAAAATCGGTACTTTACCGGATTTCATCATGGGATCACGCGGCGTATGGTCACCGGTTTTCGGTAGTTCCAGGAGGATATTTTGATTCCGCTTCTCCGGTTGGCCGCATGGACGATCTTACCTTTTCCGATGTACATGGCGACGTGGTCGATCTGGCGGCCGCTGGAGTAGAATAACAAATCTCCCGGCTCCATGCTGGAGGACGGTATGGCCTGGCCTTCTGCTGCCTGTTCTCTGGAGGTACGGTCCAGATGGACTCCGGCTGCATGTTCCATGACATACTGGACAAATCCGGAACAGTCTGCACCGGTGTTTGGATTGGTTCCGCCCCAGCGGTAGGGATTTCCTACGAACTTTACGGCATAGTTTACTACCTGGCTTCTAATGTCATCATTTTTATCTGCTTCCGGTATGGTGTATGCAACGGTTGCATATCCCGGTGCATAGGCATAAGCTGTCTGGCCTTTGTATTCAATTTTGGCCCAGCCATCCTTGCTGGACAGGAAGCTATAAGTCTCCCCCTCATGGATTCTTCCTAAAATCTCCGAATCCGTATTTGGTTGACTGCGGACCCGAAGGGTCTCAGTATCGACACGGAGCAAAAGCTTCATATCATAGTAAGCGATAGCTCTGGCTTCCTTTCCAGTGGCTAAGTATTCTCCATACACATAACCGGTTACCTGCCCTGATTTTATTTTATACCAGCCGTTTTCCTCAGACAACACGCTGCTGCCGGCATGGCGTCTTAATTTTCCCACGATTTCCGCGTCATTCTTTGGTTCTTTTCTGATGTTTAAGGAATCCTCCACTTTAGCCACTCCAATATTTTTAAAAATGGTGTGAAAGGTTCCATACCTCATTTTTTCCTGCGTAAGACCGGCCGGGCTTTCTTCTGACTTCTGATTCTGGGATTTTTGATACTTGTCCATATAGACCTCAATACCAGCTACCGGAGAACCGGTAGTCACAGCCGTCACAGAACCTGCGGCCTGCACATCTGCTGCTGCCATCCATACGGCACTGCCGCATGCGATGGCAAAGCCCAGCAATTTCCATGCTTTGTCAGTCATATGCACGTTCCTTCGCAAGTTTTTTGATTTTGAACCAGGCGGACCTGCCGCCCTTTTTTACAATTTGTTTTTTACTGCTTAGACAGTTTTTTCAGATACTCTGCTCCGTAATCCCTGTCTTTTTCTATCTGCACCTTTAATTGCTCCAATCCGTCGAATTTCCGTTCCGGACGGATGAAGTGCAATAGCTGTACTTCTATAGTCTTTCCATAAATATCCTTATTTATACCATAAATGTAAGTTTCTATTCCAATAGGGGATCTGCCTTCCACGGTGGGCTTCTTTCCGATGTTGGTGACTCCTCCATAATAGATACCGTCTACATAAACTCTGGATACATAAACCCCAAATACAGGCAGATGCTTTTCCGGTTCCGGTATAATATTGGCTGTGGGAAATCCCAATACAGGCCCCCCCAGATGATTGCCGTGTACCACGGTTCCATGGATGGAATAAGGTTCCCCCAAAAGCTCATTGGCCTTTTCCATGTTCCCTGCATCCAGCAGCTCTCTGATATATGTACTGCTGATGTCACGGTGGTCGTCCTTTTCCTTGGGAATGACGACCAGTTCGTATCCGTAACGGGCCTTCCACTGATTCAAGCTGTCCGCATTTCCTGCGCCCCGATAGCCAAAGGTACAGTCTGTTCCTACCACTATGGTCTTTGCATTCATCTGCTCAACCAGAATATTCTTTACAAACTGCTCCGGTTCCATACGTGCAGTTTCTTTTGTAAAGGGGTATTCCACCAGATAGTCAATGCCGATTTTCTCCAGATTGTTTTTTCTCTCCTGATTGGTGGTTATGACCCTTTGAGGGCCTTCGTTATATAGAGAATTGGGAGACATATCAAAGGTAAAAACTGCCATCTTATAGCCTTTTTTTTCCTTGACTTCTGCCATCGTCTGAATCAGCTTCTGATGACCTCTGTGGCGGCCGTCAAACTTTCCCAATGTTACCACTGCAGGTTCTTCTATCTGAAATTCTCTGGTTCCGGTTATATACTTCATCTTTATTTTCCTCCCAGAAATACCTTTTGGGGCTTCAGTAAGTCCTTTTCGCTGCCTGGTTCATATATCCCGATAAACTGATTGCTGCTGTCGTATACTCTGACAGGCCCTTGTTCCTGGCTGTATTCTCCAACCGCCTGATTCCGGTAAAACGGATTACCATTATGCACCAGTTTATCAAAATCCGGCTTCATGATCAATACCGGATAATCTTCAAATACCTTGTCCACGGCAAGGATATGCTCCTCCAGCGCTCCTTCATCCCGAAGTTCTTCAATCCGGGAAAGAGTAAGGCTTTCTTCCAAACAAAATTCGGAAACCCGGGTGCGCAGAAGGGATTCCATACAGCCTCCGCACCCCAGTTTCCTTCCTATATCATAACAGAGTGTCCGGATGTAGGTTCCCTTTGAACAGGTTACAGTCATCGTAACCCTGGGAAGCTCTATCCGGTCCACCCGAATTTCCAATATCTCCACCGGTCTTGCTTTCCGTTCCACTTCTTTTCCTGCTCTGGCCAGTTCATAAAGCTTTTTGCCGTCTACCTTTAAAGCAGAATACATGGGCGGAATCTGGTCATAGCGGCCTAAAAAACCAAGAATGACTTCTTCCACAATAGACTCGTCAGCTTCAACCGGATATTCTGCCAGAACCTGGCCGGTAACATCCTGTGTATCCGTCTCCATCCCTAAAAGCATAACTGCTTCATAGGTTTTCGTTTTGTCGGTCAGCATATCACAAAGCTTCGTGGCCTTTCCCAGGCAGACCGGGAGAACCCCTTCCGCCATGGGATCTAAAGTCCCTGTATGCCCTATCTTTTTCTGCTTTAAAATACCTCTCATTTTCGCTACGACGTCATGAGAGGTAAATCCTTTTTCCTTATAAACATTGATGATGCCGTCTGCCATTGCCCTATCTCCTAATTTAGCTGTTTTACAATCTGGTCGGACAGATTGTTGATCACATCATGAACACTGCCTGTCATCGTACAGCCAGCTGCTTTTTTATGACCGCCGCCTCCAAAGTAAACGGCAATTTTGCTCACATCAAGGTCTGTGGTGGAACGCAGGCTCACCTTATACTCTCTGCAGGCGGTCTCATACATGAAAATGGCACATTCCACACCTTCCGTAATACGAAGCTGGTCAATGATTCCATCCATATCCCCGCTTGTCACTCCGTAGAAGTCCATGTCCTTTTTTCTTATTACACTGAAAATGCACTGACCGTTATGAAAGGTTATGCTTTCCAGCAGTGCTCTTCCAAGGATCTGGTTCTGGAGATAGGTTTTCCGGTAAAAGCTGTCATCGATGATTCTGGAAAAATTGATTCCTTTTTCCATCATCTTTCCTGCTATTTCCATGGTCCGCCTGGAGGTACAGTCATATTTAAACACTCCGGTATCATGAATGATTCCGGTATAAATACATTCTGCCACTTCCCTGCTGATCTTATCTTCATCAAAAAGGCCGTAAAGCACTTCGCAGGTGGAACTGGTGTGGTCTTCCACAATGTTTTTATCCGCATACCTTAAGTTGGTAATATGATGATCCACACAAATACTTTTTTTCGCAGACATCAGATACTTTACCGCTTCCCCGAACCGAAGGGTGTCGCTGCTGTCAAGGCATATACATAAATCATACACTTTGTCTTCCGTAAAATCACTGACAATGGTATCAATATTTTTTAAGTATCCAAACTTATCCGACGGAGTTTCCAGATAAACCACGGCTTCCACATCAGGATAATTCTCACTTAAGTAATTATAAACCGCCAGACAGGAACCTACACAGTCCCCGTCCGGCCGGATATGGCCGATAATGGCCGCTTTTTTTACATCTTCAAGGATTGTATCAAGGGTACTCAAAGGTGCACCTCCTTAATCTTTGATGTCTTTTGTGACCTCATCAATCAGTCTGGACATGTTGACGCCATACTCTATGGACTGATCCAGAATAAATTTAATTTCAGGTGTATTGCGAAGATTCACTCTTCTTGCCAGTTCCCGGCGGATATAGCCTTCTGCGCTTTTTAAGCCTTCAATGGTTGCTTTTCCAGCTTCCTCATCGCCTAAAATACTGATATAGGCCTTACAGAATTTTAAGTCCGGGGTCACCTGTACGGCAACAACGGTAGTCATCGGGTGAATTCTTGGATCTTTGATTTCCAGACGGATAATCTGACTTAATTCCCTCTGGACCTCCATATTGATTCTTGTATTCTTTATACTGTTTTTACGCATGTTATTCCTTTCGCTTTTCATCCGCATTTTCAAAAAGACCAGCCCGCAGATACGGGCTCATCTTCTTAAACTCCAGGCGGAAAGTTCCTAGCGGGGAACCTCTACCATGGCATATGCTTCAATCATATCATCTTCCTGGATATCGTTAAACTTTTCAAATACAAGACCACATTCATAACCGGATGCTACTTCCTTCACATCATCTTTAAATCTCTTTAAGGAAGCAAGCGGTCCATCGTAAATCTTTTCTCCGGCTCTTGTGATACGTACACTGCAGCCTCTGCTGAATTTACCATCCATGATATAGGAACCGGCAATCGTACCTACACCGGACGCCTTAAAGGTCTGGCGCACAATGGCGTGACCGATGATCTGCTCTTCAAAGATCGGATCAAGCATTCCCTTCATAGCGGATTCAACATCTGCAATCGCCTGATAGATTACCTTGTAAAGTCTCATATCTACTTTTTCCCTGTCCGCAATGGATTTTGCTGTTACATCAGGTCTTACGTTAAAACCGATGATGATGGCATTCGATGCGGAAGCCAGGGAAACGTCGGATTCATTGATGGCACCTACACCGCCATGAATCACCTTAACCATAACTTCTTCATTGGACAGCTTCACAAGACTCTGTTTTACCGCTTCTACAGATCCCTGTACATCTGCCTTCACAATGATCGGCAGTTCTTTTACATTGCCGGCTTTGATCTGGCTGAATAAATCATCCAATGATAACTTAGCTTTTGTATCTTCCAGTAATTTATTCTTGCCTTCGGAAATAAATGTTTCCGCAAAGCTTCTTGCTTCTTTTTCATTGTCAGTCCCAACAAGAACCTCTCCTGCATTTGGAACATCGTTCAGACCTAAGATCTCAACTGGTGTGGATGGACCTGCTTCTTTTACTCTGCGGCCCTTATCATCCATCATGGCACGAACCTTTCCGTAGCAGGAACCGGCAGCAACCGTATCGCCCACACGCAAGGTTCCCTTCTGTACCAGTACGGTAGCAACAGGACCTTTTCCCTTATCAAGCTCGGCTTCAATGATGAGACCTCTTGCCCGGCGGTTCGGATTGGCTTTTAACTCCTTCACTTCGGAAGTAAGGAGAATCATTTCAAGAAGTTCTTTGATACCTTCTTTTGTATGTGCAGAAACCGGTACAAAAACGGTGCTTCCGCCCCAATCTTCAGAAATGAGTTCATATTCGGATAATTCCTGTTTTACACGGTCAATATTTGCACTTGGTTTATCAATTTTATTAATTGCAACAATAATTTCTACTTCTGCTGCCTTTGCATGGTTGATAGCTTCCACGGTCTGAGGCATCACACCATCATCTGCCGCAACCACTAAAATTGCAATATCCGTAGACTGGGCACCTCTCATACGCATTGCGGTAAATGCTTCATGTCCAGGTGTATCTAAAAATGTAATCTTTTGTCCGTTAATATCTACCATATAAGCACCGATGTGCTGGGTGATACCTCCGGCCTCTCTGGATGTTACACTGGTCTGACGGATCGCATCAAGAAGAGAAGTTTTACCATGGTCAACGTGACCCATAACGCAGACAACCGGAGGTCTGGTAACCATGTCTTTCTCATCTTCTTCTTCCTCTTTTAACAATTCTTCAATGACGTCTACTTTAATCTCTTTCTCACAGAGTACGTCATATTCCATAGCAATCTCTTCGGCCTGCTCATAATCGATTTCCGTATTAAGAGTAACGATCTTGCCCTGCAGGAACAGCTTCTTTACAATGACGGATGGCTGAAGCTTCATGCTCTCTGCCAGCTCTTTGATGGTCAGTACCTCAGGAATGGTGATGGTCTTAATTTCCTCCACCTTAGCTTCCTTATGCACCGGAGGCAGGATAGGAGTCTTAAATCCCTTACCGCCCTTAGCCTGAGCTTTTTTAGCGTCATCATCTTTATCTCTCTTATCGAAACGGTCATTCTTATAATTATTCTTTACTGCCCTGTTACTGGTTGGCTTTGCCTGAATGGGTGTATCAAAGCTCTTTGGAGCACCGTCTCTTCCGGTACGCGGACCCTGGGGCCTTCCGTCGCGATTGCCCTGGTAACCTCCCTGGCCCTGGGGTCTTCCATCACGGTTCCCCTGATAACCTCCGCCCTGCGGACGATTGCCCTGGTATCCTCCCTGGCCCTGCGGTCTTCCATCACGGTTTCCCTGATAGCCTCCCTGACCCTGCGGACGGTTTCCCTGGTATCCTCCCTGGCCCTGCGGTCTTCCATCACGGTTTCCCTGATAGCCTCCCTGACCCTGCGGACGGTTTCCCTGATAACCTCCCTGGCCCTGCGGTCTGGCGTCACGGTTTCCCTGATAGCCTCCCTGACCCTGCGGACGGTTTCCCTGGTAACCTCCCTGGCCCTGCGGACGGTTTCCCTGATAGCCTCCCTGACCCTGCGGACGGTTTCCCTGATAACCTCCCTGACCCTGCGGTCTGGCGTCACGGTTTCCCTGATAGCCTCCCTGACCCTGCGGACGGCTTCCCTGGTAGCCTCCCTGGCCCTGCGGACGGTTTCCCTGATAACCTCCCTGGCCCTGCGGACGGTTTCCCTGATAGCTTCCCTGACCCTGGGGACGGTTTCCCTGGTAACCTCCCTGGCCCTGCGGACGGTTTCCCTGATAGCTTCCCTGACCCTGGGGACGGTTTCCCTGGTAACCTCCCTGGCTCTGGGGCCTTCCGCCGTCATTGCCTGCTGGAGTATGTTCTCCGCCTGCTTCCCCTGCGGATGGCACAGACTGTTCTGTGACCTGCTGGCTTCTGGCAGGATATTCTCTTTGCCCTGCACCTGGATTGGAGCTTTGAGACGGTCTGCTGTCTCTTCCTCTCTGTCCCTGAGACGGTCTTTGCCCGTTCTGGCCCTGAGGCTTCATCTGTGCATTCTGCGGACGGAATACTGCTGCTATTTTTTTCTTTGGTGTATCGTCATCACCATCTGGGGTTTCAGAATGTCCTGTAGAGTTGCTCTTACTGTGGGCACCCACTTCTTTTTTCACGATTGCTGCCTGTTCCTCTGTAATATTTGATGAACTTTTTAAATTTATACTATGCTTTTCCAATATATCCAGTATCTCCTTACTACTGTCTTTTCCAAGTTCCTTTGCCAGATCATATACTCTCATGCTTTCCTCCATTCTGTGCACATTCTACAGCACATGCGGTCAGATGTGAAGACTCTTTCTCACAATCACTACCGACCATTGTATTCATTAGTTTCACGACTGCCTTAGCAAACCCGTTATCTTCGATAACAAGAGACGCCCTCATCTCTTTCCCCATGGCGTGGCCCAGTTCACGTTTACTTGCAAAAAAGTAAACAGGAACCTTATAGTAAGTACACATGTTGGTAAACATCTTTCTGGTATTATCTGAGGCTTCCTCAGAAACGATCACTAATGATGCCTTTCCTGTCTTAACAGATTTTTCTGTCATAAATTCCCCGCTCGCAGTTTTTCCTGCTTTGGTGGCCAGACCAATCAGATTCAGGATCTTCTGTCTGTTATCCAAGCTGTTCCATCTCCTTTTCCAATGTTTCGTATACTTCTTTCGGTATCGCCATCTTGAACGAACGCTCCAGGCCTTTACTTTTCACTGCCTTCTTAAAACACTCCATAGAAGGGCACAGATAAGCCCCACGGCCATTTTTACGTCCTGTTGCATCAAGAATGATCTCATCCTCCGAGGTCTTCAGCACACGAATCATCTCTTTTTTATTTTTCATCTCACCACAGCCGATGCACTGTCTGAGGGGTATTTTCTTTATACTCACGCTTCCATCACTTCCTGTTTTCTTTATTCCTGATTATCAACGTCCAGGCTTTCTTCCTGGTAGCCGCTGTCAAATTCCTCATTTACCTCTTGGTATTCCAGTCCAAGTTCTTCAAAAAGGCCAAGTTCTCTTGCCTGTGTCTCACTCTTGATATCGATTTTATATCCGGTAAGTCTTGCTGCAAGTCTTGCATTCTGACCTTCCTTACCTATGGCAAGGGATAGCTGATAATCGGGTACAATAACCTGAGCTTCTTTTGATTCTTCATCCGCAACCACACAAATAACCTTTGCAGGGCTTAACGCATTCTCAATCAGATAAGCAGGATTATCATCCCAGTTAATGATATCGATTTTCTCGCCTCTTAATTCATTGACAATGGAATTCACTCTGGCACCGTTCAAACCGACACAGGCGCCTACAGGATCCACATTGGCTTCGTTGGATTTCACTGCGATCTTGGTTCTGGACCCGGCTTCTCTTGCAATGGCTTTAATCTCTACGGTTCCGTCTTTGACTTCCGCAACCTCAGATTCAAACAGGCGTTTTACAAGATCCGGATGGGTTCTTGATACGGAAATTCTGGGTCCTTTTGGAGTATCCTTTACTTCCAGGACAAGAACCTTAATGCGCTCGGTCGCTTTAAATACTTCACTTTTTACCATCTCTGCTTCATTTAAAACGGCATCCACTTTTCCCAGATTAATGCTCACATTTCTGCCTAAGTATCTCTGTACAATTCCTGTAACGACTTCTCTTTCCTGGCAGTACCAGTCATTGTAAAGTGATTTTCTTCCTTCTTCACGGATCTTCTGCAAGATCACATTCTTTGCATTCTGTGTAGCGATTCTTCCGAACTTCTTTGAATCTATCTGACATTGAATGACATCTCCCAAATCATACTTAGGATCTGTCATCTTCGCGTCTGCAAGACTGATCTGGAGCAGAGGATCTTCAACTGTTTCGACCACTTCTTTTTCTGCAAAAACATTAAAATCACAGGTATCATGATTCATGCTGACCTTGATATTATCTGCTTTCCCAAAATGATTTTTGCACGCCGTCAGGAGAGAATTTTCAATCGCTTCCAGAAGGGTTTCCTTGCTGATATTATTCTCCTTTTCCAGAATATTCAGTGCTTCTAACAGTTCCTTATTCATTTTTTTATCCTCCTAATATTTCTTACTGTTTAGAAATCAAATGCCAGACGGATCAATGCGATATCCGGGCGGTTAAACACGAGCTCGGTTTCATCTTCCTGGGTTATGGTTACAGTTTCCTTATCATAGGATTTCAATGTTCCATTAAAATCCTTCTGTTTATTGATAGCCTTATATAAACGGATGTCCACATCTTTTCCAATGCTTCTTTCAAAGTCCTTATCCTTTTTAAGAGGTCTTCCAAGCCCCGGGGAGCTGACTTCCAGAATGTAGCTGTCGGCAATAAAATCTTTTTCATCCAGCCAGTCTCCCAGCCTGCGGCTGATAATCTCACAGTCATCCACTGTGATTCCGCCTTCCTTATCTATATAAGCCCGTAAATACCAGTTTCCTGCTTCTTTTATATATTCTACATCAACCAGTTCAAAATTGTTTTCTTTCATAAGGGGCATCAAAAAGCTCTCTGTCTTTGCTTCGTACTCTTCCCTTTTTGCCATCTTCCTCCCACCTTTCCAAACAAATGGAAAGAGTGGACTTCCGCCCACTCTTTATCCGTCAAACTGTCATGTTATCTATAGTAGTATAGCACCATTTTTTTTCTAATGCAAGAGTTTTTTCTTATTTTTCCAGTTTTTTCGATTTATTATCACGTTCATTTCAATAATTCCCACAATTAGTTCATTAAAATATGGTCATATATTATATAAGGAAGAAAGGGGATTTCAAAATTATACATTCATCCCTACCTTTTGACAATTAAAAAGGGCTTTGGAGACATTTCCTCACAATCCATTTTTTTGTACATATTATAACACTATATCAGATTAAATCATCTAAAAGGAGGACCCATGAAGCCAAAACTGGAAGTTCGAGGGGTCAGTTACTCCTATCATTCCCTTGAGGGTGAGACACTGGCCCTTTCTGATATATCTTTTACGGCAGATAACGGGGAATTCCTTGCAATTGTCGGGCCATCCGGCTGTGGGAAGTCGACCCTCTTATCCCTTCTCTGCGGACTATTGACTCCTGATACAGGTGAAATTTTTATTGACGGTGTTCCACAAACAGAGTCTGAATCGAACATCGGTTATATGCTGCAGAGGGATCATCTTTTTGAATGGCGCACCATAATGGGCAATGCCGAGCTTGGGCTTGAAATTCAGAAAAAACGAAACAGCGATTCCAGAGAAAAACTGCACCAGATGCTTCATACTTATGGTTTGGGAAGCTTTGAGCAGGCAAAACCGTCCGAATTATCCGGAGGAATGAGGCAGCGTGCCGCACTGGTCCGCACCCTCGCCCTGGAACCGGACCTTCTTTTATTAGACGAACCGTTTTCCGCACTGGACTATCAGACCAGACTATCTGTCTGTGATGACATCAGTTCTATTATAAAAAGCACCCACAAAACAGCAATATTAATTACTCATGACCTTTCGGAAGCCATCAGCGTGGCCGACCGGGTCATCGTACTGACAAGAAGACCGGGAAGAATCAAAGCCGTCATACCGGTTTTCTTTGGCGAAGAGAATAAAGGACCATTGATGAGGCGGAATATGCCGGAATTTTCCGTCTACTTCAATCAGGTATGGAAGGAGCTGCAGAATCATGATTGAGACTCATCCCTCATTAGCCCAGCAGGAATTTATTCTGAAAGAAAAGCTGCACCGGCGCAATGTCCGGGTAATCCGCATGATGCTTTTAGTCCTGCTTCTGTCCCTTTGGGAGCTTTGTGCAAGACTTGGAATCATCAATGACTTCATCTTCAGTTCTCCTTCCCGTGTGACCATATGTTTTCTTGATATGGTTAAGGACAGAACCATCTTTATCCATACCGGTGTAACCGTAATGGAAACACTGGTCAGCTTCGCCCTTGTAATCGGATTCGGTCTTCTGACCGCCATACTGCTCTGGTCCAGCCGGAGCGTATCAGAGGTTTTGGAGCCTTATCTGGTTATGCTAAACAGCCTGCCAAAATCAGCACTTGCTCCTATTTTAATTGTATGGCTGGGCAACAACATTAAGACCATTATTGTAGCATCGATTTCAGTGGCTGTCTTTGGCTGTATTATGACTCTTCACACAGGCTTTGCACAGACTGACCCGGATAAGATCAAGCTGATCTATTCTCTTGGGGGAAATAAAAAAGATGTACTGTTAAAGGTACTGCTTCCCAGCTCTGTGCCTTTGATTATCAGCAATATGAAAGTCAACATCGGACTTTGTCTGGTAGGCGTTATCATTGGAGAATTTTTAGCCGCCAATAAAGGTCTTGGGTATTTGATTATCTACGGCAGTCAGGTATTTAGCTGTGGGTACAATATGATAGGATTGGGGATTCTAAAGATTGTGGGATTTTCTAATAAAAAGATATTTCTGAGAGATTTCTAATTGATAGAACGGATTCGTTTCATAATAGACTGCCAGTACATACGGTCCTTTAAGACTCTGATTACAATGACCTTGTCCTGTTTTATTACAAAAAATATGAGATAGGTGCTGTACGGCTTATAGTATACTTCGAGCCCTTGAATCAGCAGGCCTGTTTTTTTATAGGCCTCAGAAAAAGGGCTCAATTTTAATATGGCATTTCTAATATTTCTTGAGAACGCTTCTGCCGTTTCCCGATACTTGAATGTATGTAAAATGTATCGTTTTATCTGAGCAATGTCCTCTTTTGCATCAGACGTCAGGCGTATTTTGTACTTTGTTGGCTGTTCCATCGTTTCTCCTAAATCGCATCAATTTCTTTCCATGCTTCTTCTATTGTATACAGATCATCTTGTTTCATGCTTTCCACTCCCTTTTCCAATTCTGACTTTAAGGCATGGATTGCGTCTGCTTCTGAACAGGTTAAGCCTTCGGATACCTGCGCTAAACTTGATTTAACCATTTTAATCATCTCCTCTCATGTGTTAATCTTACATTATTATACCTTGAATAGCTTTAAGATACAAGAAAAAACTTGTTAGGGATGGGGAGTTCTGTTACTTTAAGACCTCCCAAAATCCATGTCCGCCCTTTCCGTTAAATCTTATAGTTCCAGCCATGCGCAGCTCTTTTATTCTATTTTGCACAACTTTAACCGGGCGGTTCATCTGTACAGCAATTTTCTTTGCCGTCGTATCAGGAGTTTCTCTCATGATTTTTATAATCGTTTCTTTATCCAAATATCTTCCACGTTCTGTCATTGGAGAAAACGGGTATTTAACTGTAATTGTAAATTCCTTTTCCACATCTTCTGCCGCTGTTATGTTTCTATCTGGTCTGTTCTCTGAAAAACCAATGATTTTAAATGGATCAAATGTAATATCCAAATGCCACTCATGGACTGTAATTTGCTTAATATCTTCCAGCATATTAGACACCGCAGCTCTTTCAATTCCTCCTTCATCCAATCGTCTTTTTATTTTATCAATTCTTTGCTCAAGGTTCTTTATTTCCCATTCCTTTTGCTTCAACTTATTTCTTTGAAGCTTTAAATTCAACATTTTTTCTTCCAGCTGAACATTTCTCTTTTGATAATCCACATCTGAAATAACACCATCTAACAATTTTGTCAATAACAAATCTTTTTGCTGTATTGTTTTCTTTTCATCAACTTCTAACCGTTCCCATTCATTGCCAGATGATTTTTCGTTTAATGCTTTTCTTAAAATACGGACCGCTTGATTGATCATACTGTTCCTGTCCTGATTCTTGAAATCATAATACTTAGAACTTACTTGTTCCAATAACGAATATAATGTATCTTCTTTCAGATGTGCATTATCACAGCCTTCTTTAATTTCTGCTGAAACTTTTCTTAAGCTGTTCAATCTGTTTTTTTCTTTTCTTCCTTTTTCAATGTACGTAGAGCACTTCCATTCAACTACAATGTCATTTTTGTTCGCATACCCACGTCTTCTTGTCCTGTAATACGGGCTGCCACATTGCCCACACACAATTTTTCCAGACAGATTATATTTTCCTGGACTACTTCCTTTTATATAAACACCATTTTGATGATAGCGTTCTGCCCTTTGTGTCATAGCTGCATTCGCCTGTTCCCACAGTTCCTCACTTACAATCGCTGGTACCATATCCGTTCCGTATATCCATTCTTCCTTTGGCGTCTTAATCGTACGTTTTATTTCAAAGTCGTAATGAAAGCGATTCATAACAAGAATCCCTTTATAAAGCGGATTCCGTATCATTCGGCCTATGGATGTAGCCGTTAAAGCGGTTCCGTTTCTCTTTTTATACCCTTGTTTTAATAAAATATTGGCAATTGTGCGGCTGCCATAACCAGCTGCACAATATTCATAGATTCTTCTTATTTTTTCTGCCTCTTCCTCTGCAACTGAAATGGAACCATCTGGCATTTTTACAAAACCAAATACTCTGGAGGTAAGCATGGCTTTTCCTCCATTCAATTGCCGGTAATGATGGGCATTATTTATTTTCTTACTCAGCTCACGACTGTACTCTTCCGCCAGGATTGCTTTGATTCCAGTAATTAAGGAATCATCGTTTGTATAAAACTTGTGTTCTATGTACATAAACAAACGTTTTCCATGACTTATCATTCTGTCCAGAAAAAGATACCAGTCTTTTACATTTCTCATTAATCGGTCCTGGCTTTTAATCACAATAACGTCAAATTTGTCAAACAAAAGATCTTCATATAAACGATTATACTCTTTTCTTCCACGGGTAGTCGTACCGCTTTTTGATTCCACATATTTATCAATCAAAAGCCAGCCTTGTGCCTTTACACAGGCTTCACTTTCAATCATTTGATTTCTCAGCGCATCTACCTGTGATTCCTCTTCGGTGCTGCATCTGCAATATATTACTGCACGCAACAAAGCCACGTTAATCCTCCTCCTTCAAGCATGCTAAAAAACGCATCTGTTCTTCCGGATCGATTAGCTTCTCCTGAGTCAATAAAATCGCTATCTGACTCAGTATTGCTTTTTCCTGTAGGTTCTTTCTCATTTGTATGTCCGTCTTATCTTCAAATTTGTCCCACATACTGTAAAGCCTTTTCTTTTATGATATGCCGGATGGATTGTACACAATTTCTATTTGCTTCTTGTTATCACTTGTAATACTTTTGAGTACTTATCCACGTAATTGCTTAAGGACCAAAATCATTTCTATTCATAGTGCTTACTTCGGTATTCAAGGGGAAGGAGCAGACCAAGAATTAAAACAGATGAAAAACTTTGCAAACGCATGATACGTCAGAAAGCGCTGTAGGGGATATCTTTATTAAAAAGCGGTGTTAAATTAAAAGCAATCAAATATTTCGTATTCTTTCAGATAGACATAATAAATTATAGTGATTTATTAAAAAAGAACCGGATAACAGATTTAATCATTCATTTGTATAGGAATAAGCATCAACTATCCCTGACCATATCATTTTGTACCCACAGCTCTTTCATATGGATCTGGTGGTAATGAGCATTGTAATTCTTTGTATTGTATCGGCAGTTTTGTATCAGGGGATCAGTTTGTTAGAAAAACGGATTAAGTTTTAGACTGATTTTCTAAAAAAGAGCTTTTGCAACAGCATACAATGTGTCGCAAAAGCTCTTTTTTTCTATACAATTTATAAAGAAATTGTAAACATTATTGATACCACTGGGCCTGTGCTTCAAACATTTCCCGGTAAACCAAATTGTTTTCTAATAGCTCGCCGTGAGTTCCTACTCCTGCAATGGCAACTCTCTGCCATTGCCCTCCCGAATATCCGAGCCGCCAAACTCTCTTAAATTAACTTTCTTCAAAACCCGATTAAGCTTGTTTTCTTCCTGATTGCGATTGGTTTCACTGAAACAGATATTTTTCTTATAATAATTTATTTTTAAAAAAGATGAATTTTTAATTTGACTTTCCAAATTCTTAAGTGTATATTTTTAATTTGTACGGTACTGGCCAAAAGCTCTACCGCAAATCTACTAAACAGGTGAATTTACATGAAATCAAACTTTTTAAAGCAAAGCACCGGGCAGCGGCGGGATTTAATTCTTAACGGCTCCGTCTTTACAACCATATTATTCCTATCCGTTCCCACCCTTATGATGGGACTCATCCAATCTGCAATACCGGTCATCGATGGTTTGTTTCTTAACAACCTTGTAGGAACCAGTGCAGCAAGTGCCGTCACTTACTGCACCCCTATTGTAAACATGGTCTCTGCACTGGCACAGGGACTGAGTGTGGCTGGAATGGCTATTATCGGCCAGTCCAATGGGAATGGGGATTTTAAAAAAAGCCGGAAGATTTCCACTCAAATTATCGTTTTTACTTTTTTACTGGGATTTCTCCTTGCTCCTTTGCTGATTGCTCTTGCCTTTCCCATATCCGCCCATGTAAACAAAGAGATTTCCCATGATGTTTTTCTCTATCTTGCATTAAGCGCCTGTGTGACACCTTTTTCCTTCATGGAATCTATTTATAATTCCATAAAGAATGCCAATGGCAAACCGGAAGATACATTTGTCCGGATGGTGATCATG
The DNA here is from genome assembly GCF_046972725.1 of Lacrimispora sp. Taxonomy (NCBI): domain Bacteria; kingdom Bacillati; phylum Bacillota; class Clostridia; order Lachnospirales; family Lachnospiraceae; genus Lacrimispora; species Lacrimispora sp. The sequence continues at coordinate 1,343,907 of NZ_JBKVXF010000001.1, forward strand.
CTGATATTAAAGATTATCTTCAGCGCCCTCTTTATTGCTGTGTTCCGCTGGGGTCTTGTCGGCTCTGTTATGGCCTCTCTGGCATCCAACTTTTTAATTACGGGATGGATGTATTACGAACTATTCCTGAAAAAGTCGGGAGAACGCTTTGTTCTTACGGGCTTCCGCTTTGACTGGTCCATCATTAACACCCTTTTGCGTATAGGCTTTCCTGCAATGCTTTCCAGCCTGATGCTCAACCTGGGATTTTTTCTGATCAACAACGAAGTGGAAAAATACGGGGCCATTGTTTTAAATGGGCAGGGAATTGCCAATAACATTACATCCATATGTTTTATACTGCCCTCATCCTTCGGTTCCGCAGTCACCACCATGGTAAGCATGAATATTGGGGCTAAACAGCCGGAAAAGGCAAAAAAAGCCTGTTTTGCGGGATGTATCATCAGTGCCATTACTGCTGCACTTTTAATCGCCCTGGTCGTGCCTCTGTCATCAAAACTTACGGTTCTGTTTACCAGGGATGCTTCTGTCCTTGCTGTGGCCAACCATGCACTTCATATTTATACCTACTCCGTTATCGGCTTCGGTATCTGTATGGTCCAGCAGGGAGCCTTTATCGGTCTGGGGAAGACACGGATCACCCTCTTCATCAGCCTGCTGCGGGTATGGCTTCTGCGATACATATTTATCTTGGCAACGGAACACTTTCTCAGCTTTTATTCGGTGTTCTGGGGAAACTTATTCTCCAATTACATGGCCGCCCTCATTACAACCATTTTGATCCTAAGGGTGAAATGGGTTTCTGACATAGAATACTGAGACTTTTTGAAAAGGAGCTTTTGCAGCATGGGGGGGGCCATGCTGCAAAAGCTCCTTAACGTTGAACGCAGTAATTAATGGTTTATCATAAATAATATTTCATCTGCTATGCAGCCATATAGCAGTACGATCATACTCAGGATAATGGTAAATTATCCTTTACATATTGAAACATTTAACGACATAATGTATAACTATAAGAGAGTTTTCTTCCTTTATATATGCTATCAATTATGTGATCTTGACTTTAAAACCATAAAGTATATTTGTCATAATTTCATTAATTGATTCTTATAAAAGGAATAGTATTGTTTAGAAAATTTAATCAAAAAAATACGGTTTCGGGAGGGTGCACAATGGCAGATATATTTCAAATTGTCAAGTATGAAGGAGATAACAGCACATTTATATGGAAATCAGATGTTGAAGATTTTAACACTGGAACTCAACTGATCGTTCATGAGTCACAGGAAGCAATATTTTTTATGAATGGTCAGGCGTTAGACCTGTTTGGTCCTGGACGCCATACACTTGAAACACAAAACATTCCTTTAGTAAGAAAGTTCCTGAGTGTACCTACGAATGACCAGACGCCTTTTCATTGTGAAGTCTATTTTATTAATAAGGCTGAGCTAATGTCCATAAAATGGGGGACAGATAGTCAGGTTCAGTACATGGAACCTTCCTATAAATTTCCGTTGAAAATTGGGGCGTCGGGTGAAATGTCTTTACGCGTTGACGATTCCAGAAAACTGCTTATAAAACTTCTTGGAACGGAAAAATCCTTTGATAAGACAAAGCTTACGCAAATGTTCCGCATTTTTCTAATGGCCAGAGTAAAACCATATCTGGCTCAGACAATGCAGAACAGTGAATATAGCATATTTGAGGTTGATTCGCATATGGATGAGCTTTCAACTGCTTTGCACAAACAATTAACTCCCGACTTTGCTGATTATGGCCTGTCACTTGAACGCTTTTTTGTTACAACGATTGTTAAGCCCGAAGGAGATAAAGCATATGAATCTTTTCAGGATATACATATCCGGCAATATGCTGATGTTGCAAATGCACAATTAAGACAAAAGGTTGGAATCATCGACCAGCAGACCAGCGCGCAGAAATTGGTTATTGAATCTGCTGCAATGGCGCAAAAAAGAGCGCAGGAAGGATATACCTATCAATTGGAACGAGGTTACGATATTGCTGAAAAGGTTGCACAAAATGAGGGATCCGGCAATTTTTCCAGTGCCGGCATTGGGCTTGGAATGATGGGGGGAATTGCTGGCGGCATGGGGGCAGCGGTGGCTGGTATTACTGCCGAAGCCATTCAACCTGTGATGTCGCAAACGAACGAATTAAAAAACAATTTTGCAAATATGCCTGCTGAATCTGATGAAATGTCTTCTTTTAAACAAAAACTGGAAAAGCTGAAGTTAATGAAAGATGCAGGAATTCTCTCTGATGAAGAATTCAATGAAGAAAAGAAAAAACTGCTGAGCAGCCTGTAATTGGACCAATGAAAGAAAGGGTTATATTTATGAATATCTCAAAAAATAAGGGCTTATCTCTCGTAATAGTGTTTGTCATTCTCGCTGTTTATCATATAATTGCTTTTGTGCTCCCATTCAACCGAGGGATAATGTTTTGGACTGGATACATCTTTTCAATGGTAGCGATTATACTGAGTGCTGGTGTTGGCTTTTATGCTTTAGGACGAGAAGGTTTGAGAAGCAAAGTCTATGGCTGTTCGCTACTTTCTCTTGTATGGTACTATCTGATCGCGCAGCTAATTATCAGTGTGTTAGAAATGATTTTAGACTCAATTCCATTCCAGTATGGAATTGTATTAAATGTGATTTTTTTTGGAGTATGCATCATTGGCTTGGTTTCTACTGAAATTGCAAAAGAAGAAATTGAACGAATTGATTTAAAGGTAAAAGAAAAAGTTTTTTATATCAAATCTTTACAGACAGATATAGAAAACCTGGCTAACAAAGCCCCGGATGAAGTTACAAAGAAAATGTTAAAAAATCTTGTGGAAGCAATCCGATACAGCGATCCAATGAGTAGTCCGCAGCTGGCGGCAATTGAAAACAAAATTAAATCAAAAATAATCGTTCTTTCAGATGCAATAACCGCCTTTGATACATCTATAATAAAATCCAGTTGTGACGAACTTCAACAACTGATCACTGACCGTAACAGAATATGTAAAACAATGAAATAACGTATTATTGAGGAGGTATTACTATGGCATTATTAAAATGCAAAATGTGCGGCGGGGATATTGAGGCAGCCGCTAATCAAACATACGGGACCTGTGATCATTGCGGCAGCACAATGACTTTACCTAAAGCGACTGACGATCAAATAACAAACCTCTATAACAGAGCAAACCATTTTAGACGCCAAAACGAATTCGATAAAGCAATAATGGCATATGAGAACATACTTAATATTGATTCCTTATCAGCAGAAGCGCATTGGGGGCTGGTGTTGTCAAGGTATGGAATTGAATATGTGGAAGACCCGCAGTCACATGAACGGATTCCTACCTGCCATCGTGTACAAAGTGATTCCATTTTGGCAGATATCGATTATCTTACAGCAATTGAAAACGCAGAAGACCTATACACGAAACAGCTATATGAGTCAGAAGCAAAATGCATTGCTGAAATACAAAAAAGTATTCTTTCGATATCCACAAAAGAAGAGGCATATGATGTTTTTATATGCTATAAGGAAACAACGGAAAGTGGAAGCCGCTCGAAAGACAGCACTATAGCACAAGATATCTATTACCAGTTAACCGATGAAGGCTATAAAGTATTTTTTGCTCGAATCTCTTTAGAGGACAAGCTCGGTCAACAATATGAGCCTTACATATTTGCTGCTTTAAATAGCGCAAAGGTTATGGTTGTAATCGGTACAAAACAAGAACATTTTAATGCTACATGGGTCAAAAATGAATGGAGCCGCTTTCTGGCAATGGCAAAAAAAGATAGAAGCAAAGTTCTGATTCCTTGCTACAGCGATATGGATGCCTACGATTTACCGGAAGAGTTATCTGTATTTCAAAGCCAGGATATGACAAAAATTGGCTTTATCCAGGACTTGATACGAGGAATTAATAAAGTTCTATCCGCTTCCGATAAAAAAACAGACAGCCCGACACAGGGGACTGTCAATATGCCGCTCTTATCACCTGGTGTTACTCAATTGTTAGACCGCGCCAGCCTTTTTCTTGAAGATGGTAATTATCAGGAAGCCAATGAATATTGTAATCGGGCATTAGACTTAGAGCCAAGAAACGCAAAGGCGTATTTCTATAAACTCCTGGTCACGTTAAAACTGAATTATCCTGATGAAATCACATCTCTTGATACTCCTCTTAATGAATATCCTGATTACAAAAAAGCTATTCGTTTTGCCGATGATAGTTTTAAAGCAACCCTTGAAGGCTACAATCAAAAAATTATAGACCGGCTGGAAAGTGAACGTAAAGAGGATATTTATCAAACGGGATTAAGTAAAATGCAGACGGCTGAGACCGATACAGAATATTTATATGCTGCCAAATTATTTGACAGCATAAAAGAATATAAAGATTCGAGTGATAAAGCAAATACAAGCCGCACCCTGGCAAATGAAAAACGCATTGCAATGGAACTTGCCAAAGAAGAAAAAGAACGCATTGAACAAGAGTACACCGATATCATGAATTCGTTGAGGAAACGAATAAAAGAGCTTGAACAGGTCAATATGAAACTCAACATATTTCAATGGGGAAAAAAGGCTGAAGTCGATAAAGAGCTTAAAGATTTGTACGAACGGATACGGCAAACACGGGAAAAATACGGAAAGGACTGGTAATATCACTGGCACCTTTGTATCAAAGGTTTTCCCGGTAAAAAAATCAAACTTCTACTTTTCCCTCTGACAAAGGGAGCCTTTGCAGCAAATCACCTACCGCAAAGGCCCCCTTTATCGATCCAGCAATGATGCTGGACTTCGTCTTTTACCTGTTATCAACCCTCTCCGGGTACAGATCATGTTCGGTAAGCCGGTTCCAGGCCACCTTCTCCCATGGTGTTCCCGGCTTTCCGTAATTGCAGTAAGGGTCAATGGAAATCCCCCCTCTTGGAGTAAATCTTCCCCACACCTCAATATATTTCGGAGCCATAAGAGCAATCAAATCCTTCATTATAATGTTCACGCAGTCCTCATGGAAATCACCATGGTTGCGAAAGCTGAAAAGATAAAGCTTTAAGGACTTGCTTTCTACCATTTTCTCTGCCGGCACATAGGATATAACTATATTGGCAAAATCCGGCTGTCCGGTCACCGGGCAGAGACTTGTAAATTCCGGGCAGTTAAATTTTACAAAATAATCATTATCAGGATGCTTATTGGAAAAGGTCTCCAGAACGCCGGGATTATAATCCGTTTCATACCGGGTATTCTGATTTCCCAAAAGAGTAAGTTCCATTATTTTTCCTCCTTTCAAAGTGCCGGATCTTCCGCATTGTTCTTTTTAAATGCCGCTGCTCTGTCTATACATGTGGCACAGCTTCCACAGGGCTTTTCTCCCCCCTCGTAACAGCTCCATGTCAGCGCATAAGGCACTCCAAGTTCCAGTCCCTTTTTTACCACTTCCGCTTTGGTCCAGGAAACAAAGGGAGCCTCAAGCATTACCTGCTTTCCGCTTCCTGTGTATATCGCCTGATTCATGGCCTGATGAAATTCACTGCTGCAGTCAGGATAAGCATTTCCTGCCGCATCATCGCTGTGTGCTCCGTAATAAATCAGACTGCAGCCCTTTGATAAGGCAATGCTGGCTGCTGCAGACAGAAATAATCCATTTCGAAACGGAACATAGGTAGATACCGGCGTACCCTCCTGTTTTTTCAGCTGCTCAGCATAGGATTCATGAGGAATTTCTTCCTGGGAATGCTTTAAAAGAGAACAGGTACTATAAGTAAATATGTTTGATACGTCCATGGAAAGCCATTCCACCTGATAGTATTCTGCCGTCTTCTCTGCTGCTTCTAACTCTTTTGTGTGTTTTTGACCGTAGGACAAAGACAAGGCACATACCTCTTCTCTTCCATATAAAGAAACGGCCATTCCCAGACAAGTGGTGCTGTCAATTCCTCCGCTTAGTAATACTAATGCCTTCATTTTATCTGTTCCTCCTGTCATTTAACTCTTTAGCCGCTGCAAAAGGTCTGGTTCCGAACGAAAACGCCCCCGAAGGGTCTGGGTATACGTCCGTGCAGAGGGCTTTTTAATACCTCTTGCTCCCATACAGCTGTGGCTTCCTTCAATCATAACAGCCACATCAGAGGAGCCTGTTACTTCCTCTATGATTTCAGCAATATCACAGCCAATTCTTTCCTGAAGCTGAAGCCGTTTTGACACCATATCTGCAATCCGGCCTATTTTACTTAATCCAATGATCCTGCCCTTAGGAATGTATGCGACCGACACTTCCATATCATACATAAGAGCCATATGATGCTCACAAAAGCTGAATATCTCGATCCCTTTTACAAAAACCATATCACTGCTCTGGGGATCATTCAGTTTTTCTTCTTCAAATACAGCGGAAAACATCTGGGCAATCTCATGATTCGTATAATTGATTCCTTCAAATACTTCCTCATACATCCCCGCTACCCGTCCGGGAGTGTCTTTTAGTCCCGGACGGTCCGGATCTTCTCCAAGAGCAATCAAAAGCCCTCTTACGTGCTTTTTTACTGCCTCCGTGTCAATAGCCATGTGGTTCCTCCTTTCCTCATCTTATACCCCTCTTGCCTGTTCTCCCCAGATGATCTTGTGAAGCTGAAGCTGGAGAGTCACACCGTTCAGCCGTTTTTCTTTCATAAAATCTACTACTTCCTTTAAATCCAAACTGCCAAATACTGTGCTTATATACACACGGCATTTGTTGGTCAGATCATATCGCTCTATTATTTCTTTTGCACGCAGCAGATCCTTTTTACTTCCCGCAACGAATTTGACCGTATCATTTTCCGTAAGAAGATGAAAATTAGCAGGAAACATCCCTTTCTCCATTCCGCTTGCCGGAAGTTTATAGTCCATGGTAAAGGACAGGAGCGGGGACAGCTGTTTCATTTCCCGGAGGTTGACACTGCCGTTTGTCTCAATCTCTATTCTTAAATTTCCATCCTTTAAAAGCAGAGCCAGCAAAGTAAGAATATCCGGCTGAATCAGAGGTTCTCCCCCAGTCAGAGTGACATTTTTTATTCCGGTCTCTTTAACCGCCTGGTAAATCTCCAATTCCGTCATCATGCGGCAGAATGCCTCCGGTTCATTAGCCCAGGCGGTATCACAGTAGGTACAGGACAGATTACAGCCTTTAAAGCGTACAAACACCGCCAGCTGCCCGGCAAAAGGCCCCTCTCCGTTAATGCTTTCAAATAGCTCCGCTACCTTATACTGTGCCACAGGAATCCTCCCCATAGGAAGCGCAGTTATGAGGGGTCTCATAAACCCAGGCTCTCACCACTTCATATCCTTTTTTCTTTATCTTATAGTAAAAATATTTGGAAAACTCCTCCGCTGTAGGCGTAAACTCCACCTCAACATACCGAAAGTTTCCTTCCGTAAGCCCATTTAGAACCTCTTTTTTAAGTGTTCCTGCTTCCAGAATGAGCGCATGGTCAAAATAGCCGGTCTCTTCTTTGATATCCTGTTTCAATTTTGAAAAATCAACTGCCATTCCTTTATAAGGTCCCTGGGACTGTAATACCGGGCTTTTTATTTCAATAACTACCCTCCAGCGGTGCCCGTGAATATTCCTGCATTTCCCCTGATAGTCTGATAAAAAATGTGCAGAATCAAAGCTTTGCTCTGATTTTAAATAATACATAGCATTTCCTTTCTGTACCAATCCATAATACAAGGCCGGATTTCCTATACCACAAAAAAAGCAGGCATACCACTATGCCTGCTTTATGTATTCCAGAAAGAATCTTCAATGTCTGCGTGCAGCATTGATTTCTTCTTAATTATGCAAATATATAAATTCAGCCCTGGTTTTGTTTATAGACAGGATGGTACTAACGAACTGTCTTTTTTACATGGTAGAGTATAGCACCTTTTTACTTTTTATGTCAAGTCTTATCTTTCCGGCCATACCTGCGTTCAAACGGTGTAATTCAAAACCGTTTCAAAGGCTACTTCATATCCCATTGAGAGAGAATCCTTTTCTACATATTCCTCTCTGGTATGAGCTCCTTTACCGTAATATGTACCATAACATACACTTGGAATCCCCAGGGAAAGAGGAATGTTACAGTCTGTAGAGCCAGGATGCCTGTCTGGTTTTTTTCCGGTTACCCGGTAAAGCAGTTCTTCCGCCCTCACAAGAAGCGCTTCTCTTTTCGCACTCTGCTCTTCATTTAAGTTTTCACACGGTCTTATTCCTATTACCTCTACCGTAACTCCGTCTTTATCAAAGATTTCCTTAAACTTTTCTTCCATATACAATAAAGACTCTTTGCTGTCTGAACGGAACTCACAAAGCATGCTTGCCTCCTGGGCAATGGTATTCACAGAAGTTCCGCCTTCAATGGTTCCTACATTATACGTGGTCTTCCCTTCTAAAGGCACCTGAATCTGATATATTTCCTGAATCAGCCCTGACAGCTTTTCAATGGCGTTGGCATTACCGAAACTTCCATAGGAATGACCCCCTTCTGTTTTCACAGTTACCTTAAAACGGCTGGAGCCTACCGCTCTGTTTACGACTCCTCCCAGTCCTCCGTCCATACTGTAAAACTCCCGGATTCTCCCCTTATAGGTCTGACAGATCTTTTTGCTTCCTTTTAAGTTTCCCAGTCCCTCTTCTCCGGAATTGCACACGAATACCAGGCCGACTTCTTTTGGGAAAATGTGATTTTGTGTTAAGTATCTGGCCGTCAACAGGATGTTGACCAGGTTTGCCGTGTCGTCTCCGATTCCCGGACAGTAAAGCCTTCCCGCTTCCTCTTTAAACGGTAGCGGTTGGGTATCCGGAAAAACGACATCCATATGAGCCATAATCACCACTACCGGATTACTTTCTGTAACTCCGTATGGATAGACTACATTAAGAGCTTCATCTGTATAAACTCCTTTGGCGCCTGCATCCTCCAGCCATTTCTTGCAAAATTCCATTCTCTTTTCTTCATGATTGGACGGAGAAGGTATCTGTGCAAGAGTTTTTAACAGTTCATAGGCCTCCTCTTCCTGTTCTTTTATATACTGCTTTACTTCCTTTGATATCATATTGAATTCTCCTTTTTTCTCTCAATGACCCCCACTCCGTTTTTTATGGAGATTTGAGTGTTATAGGGTTGACACAGTTTGTTCAATTTTTCTAAAATCTGTTCATCACCTGTTAGATGTGGAATCCCTTTTTTCGTCCTTTTCTCATTCATATAAAGCTCCACCGGATATAAGCGGATCTGGGTAACGGCCCCCTCTTCTATGGTCCAGGAGGCCATAACAGAGTTCCATATCTCCGGAAGGACACCATAACCGGCAGTACCATTTTTACTTCGTGCATCCATATAAGCTCCAACCTTCGTATCAATGGGCATTTTCTTATTCGCGTAAGCATCATAAGGCTGGAGTCCTACGGTTTCCGTCTGAAAAATAAAATTTCCCAGACTATAAAAAATCACTCCGTTATGATAGCATTCAATGCCCCTTACTTCATGAGGCCCATGACCGATCACCACATTTGCTCCCGCATCAATACAGGCTCTTGAAAATATCTCGATAAACCGGGCGGGAACACTGGTCTCACCTGTATCTGATTCGTGGGCATGTATACTTACAAGCACCACATCCGCCTGCCTTTTTGCCTCTTTGATCTCTTCTGTAATACGCACCAGATCCTGTTCCTCCGGGATGCTTTCCACCCAGTTTTTTTCATCCAGAACGAACAGGCTTTTTCCTAACGGCATAATTCCCGGTTCCAGAGGACTTGCATATCCGTTTTTCACAGAATGATCTCTGGCCGCATTTATCCGGGTCAGTCTTGCCAGCGCATTTACCATATCATAATGGTTCTGGTCCACATGATACCTGGTGGTATAACGAAGAGGATTTAGTCCCGGTCTTCCGGGCAAGTCTCCGCTTTGCCCTCCCGCCATTGCCGATAAATCAAAGGTCGAACAGACGCTTATTAATGCCACTCTTCCTTTTTTCGTCTCCAGATAGCAGGGTCTTGAAGCATCCTGTAAGTTCTTTCCCGTACCTGAAAACACCATATTCCTCTTCTTTAAATTGCTGATCGTAGCCAGCACGCCGCCGTGGCTGTAATCACAGGAATGGTTGTTTGCCGTATTAAACAAATTAAACCCCATTTTTTTCAGATCATCAAGGATTTCCGGTTCTGCCATGGCCCAGGTTCCCCCGCTGACCGCTGCCGGAACTCCCTCCTGGTCATGAAAAGTCATTTCCAGATTGGTGAATTTAACATCATTTTCTCTGATACACTGGCAAAGTTCCTCGTATCCGTCGTATCCATCTTCCGGAATCCGCCTTGTAATAAACGCATCTCCTGTTGCAATAAATGTCATCCTGCTCAAACCGGATTTCCTCCTTTTTTCCTATCTCATAACAGAATCAAATTCTCCCGGAATTCCCGCTGCCATTAAAAGTACCATAAATACCTGCTGTACGGCTTTATAGGCACCTTCCACCGGAAACCTTTCATTGATGCTGTGATTTCTTACTTCTTTTGATTTTTCATCCGGTGCAAAAGCCCTTCCCATACAGATGGAAGGAATCTTTTTGGAAATGGCTACATTGGCATTGGTGCAGCCGCCTTTTCCAAATACCGGCTCTATATCCAGGGACTTTAGTCCCAGATAGGCTGCTTCCACTAAAGGAAGATTGGGAGACTGTGTTCCGCCCGGTACTTCTCCAAGCTGCTTTTTCTCACAGGTAATACGGTCTTTCTGCCACTTATCACTTTCTTCTTTTGCTCCTTCTTCTATGGCTTGAAAGATTTTGCTTTTCAGTTTTTCCAATTCTTCTTTTGAATTGGAACGGAAATTAATCTTAATGGCTGCCTCTGGTGCAATGGCATGAACTCCAGCCTCGGTTCCACCATGAAAATTAGAGACACAAAAGGAGGTCTTTGGATCTTCCGGAACCGTAAATTCTGCAATTTTTGCCACTGCCCTTGCCGCAGCATGAATGGGTTGTGCCATCTTACCAAAGGCTCCGTAGGCATGCCCTCCGATTCCCTTAAAAGTCACCTCCCAGGTCTCCCCGCAGGTAGCTTCAAAAACCAGCATACTCATGTCATTATTATCAATGCTTAAGGATATGTCGATATCCTTATGATCTTCCAGAAAATCTTTCATTCCCCCCAGGCTTCCTGCTCCCTCTTCTCTTGTGGTAGCCGTAAATATCAGTTCTCCTTCGGTCTGGATTCCGGTTGCGTGAAGCACTCTTAAGATACCAAACATCATAGCCAGGGCTCTGGTGTCATCACCGATTCCCGGCGCATAAAGATACCCTTCTTTTTCTGTAACTCCTGTTACGGTCCCAAAGGGAAACACGGTATCAAGATGCCCTTCTATTAAAATCTTAGGGCCGTTTTTATTGCCTTTTCTGATTCCTGTCACATTGCCGCCTCTGTCAATATGGACATCCATCAGCCCCAGTTCTTTAAATTTTTCAGCCACAAAGGCTGCCCTTGTTTCCTCATGAAAGGTTGGCGCTTCTATTACTACCAGTTCTTTCTGGTCTGCAATGGTCTGCTCCTGGTCTTTCTTTATAAACTCCAGTCCCTCTCTTACCGCGGCAATCCCCATCATTTTTTCAAACTGCTTTTTTGTAGATTCTGAAACCTGGTACATGATTAAATCCCTCCCTTCAAGAGCTGATTTTCCGAATCAAAATAAAAATCTGGAACCTGCTGCTTATGATAGGCTTTGATCTTTTCCTGGAACTCTTTATCATACAAAATGTCACAGCCTGTCATGGCAAGACCCTTGGCGCCTGAAATACACACTTCATCCGCCTTCTGTGATTTGGCAGCCTCTGCATATTCTACGGTATGGGCCTGTATGCCAGAGTCATTGGTGATAGAAAGATACTCGTGAATAGCCGGAAGTTTAATGGAAACGTTTCCGATATCCGAAGAACCGTAAAGTTTTCCCGGGTCTGCCCAGTGCATGGAGACTAAAAGATTCTCCATGTTGGCCTTAAAGCTTTCGCACATCGGCCGGTTGGGATACCGTTCGGCACTGATGGTGCCTTCTGTAACACTTGCTTTGGCTCCGGTTAAGTTCTCTGCATTGGCTGCACAGGTCTTTATAAGTACAATCAATTCTTTGATCCGCTTCATCGTATCCGCTCTGATACAAAACTGGCACTCTGCCTCATCAGGAATCACATTGGCTGCTGTTCCTCCTTTGGAGATAATGCCATTTATATTATCCTGAACCTGAAATACGGCACGCATCATATCGATCTGATTAAACAGATGAATGGCTGCGCTAAGAGCATTGATTCCATTTTGAGGCCCGGAGGAATGGGCGCCCTTTCCATGGAAACTTACATTCACGCTGCAGGCGGCTCTCCCCCCTCTCCCTGAGATATTTCCTTCTGCTCCTGAGGGATGAATCATGACTGCAAAATCCACATCATCGAATGCTCCATTTTCCAACAGTTTTACTTTTCCTGCCCCACCCTCTTCGGCAGGTGTTCCGATGATACACACACTGCCTTCCAGCTTTTCTATTACAGAGGAAAGACCTAGAAATGCTCCCACGGCACAGGAAGCAATTACATTGTGTCCGCATCCGTGACCGATTCCGTTCAATGCATCATACTCTGCAAGAATGGCAACCACAGGTCCTTTTTTCGTCTCTGCTCCTTTTGCATCTGCACGAAATGAAGTAGGAATGCTGCCATAGGATTCTTTTACCTCATAGTTATGTTCTCTTAAAAAACCGCTTATGTATTTTACTGCGTGAAATTCTTCATAACCAAGCTCCGGATGGCTGTGGATTTCTCTGGAAAGCCTTACGATACCTTCCTTATTGCCGTCCACCGTTTCTTTAATTTTTTCTTTTAGCTCTTCCAATGATTCCATATCTGCTTTTTCCTCCTTTTATGGGTATCTCAACGGTATTCTTTCCTATTTATATAGATGACAGGCAACATAATGGTCTTCTCCTGCCTGGTATACAGCCGGAGTCTCCACCGTGCAGATTTCCATGCATTTTCTGCACCGGGTATGAAATTTACATCCATCCGGGGGATTCATCGCGGAGGGAATGGTTCCCTCCATAAGGATCCGGTTCTTAGAGGCATCCGGATCCGGCACAGGAACCGAAGAAAGAAGTCCCTGGGTGTAAGGATGACAGGGATTTTTATAGATTTCCTTTTTCCCCCCGATTTCCACAAAATCTCCCAGATACATAACTCCAATCCGGTCACTGATAAATTCCACCACGCTTAAATCATGGGCAATAAATAAATAAGTCAGATTCAGTTCTTTCTTTAATTGATTCATCAGATTCAATACCTGGGCCTGAATAGAAACATCAAGGGCAGAAACCGGCTCATCTGCAATGATTACCCTTGGCTCTACGGCCAAAGCTCTGGCAATTCCCACTCTCTGGCGCTGGCCTCCGGAAAATTCGTGAGGATAACGGTATGCATGATAGGTATCCAGACCAACCTTTTTTAAAAGCTCTGTGACTCTCTCCTCCAGCTCCTGTCTGTTTTTTACCAGCTTATATTCCAAAAGAGGCTCAGCAATAATATCGAACACGGTCATTCTTGGATTCAAAGAGGAATAGGGGTCCTGAAATACCATCTGGACCTTTTTGCGTATGGGGCGCATCTTTCTGTTGTTAAAAAGGGCAATGTCCTCTCCGTCTAAGATAATGCCTCCCTCCGTAATGGATTCCAGTCTGCAGATTCCCCTGCTTAAGGTAGATTTTCCACAGCCCGATTCTCCTACGATTCCAAATACCTCCCCTTCCCTTACTTCAAAATTCACCCCATCCACGGCCTTTATATATTTGGGCTTTTTAAGAATGCCTCTGGATACCGGATAATATATTTTTAAACCTTCTACTTTTAAAATACTCTTTTGATTTTTTCTCATCATAATTGCCCCCCACTCTGCCAGCATCTGCTCAAGTGGCCATTTCCCAAATCAAACAGCTGTGGTTCTTCCTGTCTGCACTTATCCTCTGCGAACATACACCTTGGTGCAAATTTACAGCCCTTTGGCAGTTCCTGAGGATTTGGAACGTTTCCGGGTATGGATTCCAGTTCATCTGCCTCCACTCCCAGTTTTGGAACAGATGCCAAAAGCCCTTTGGTATAAGGGTGGGTGGGCTGAAAGAAAATAGACCTGACATCACCGCTTTCAACCACCTTCCCGCAATACATGACTGCCACGTCATCACAGATTTCGGCAACAACTCCCAGATCATGGGTAATGAATAGAATGGAAGAATTGGTCTCTTTTTTCAACTGATTCATAAGATCTAAAATCTGGGCCTGGATCGTTACATCGAGAGCAGTAGTCGGCTCATCTGCAATGAGTATTTCCGGATTGCACACCATTGCCATGGCAATCATCACTCTCTGTCGCTGGCCTCCGGAAAGCTGGAACGGATATTCCTTCATCATATGCTCTGCTCTTGGCACCCCGGTCTTCTTCATCATCTCCAGTGCCTTTTTCTCTGCTTCTTTTCTGGAAATCTGCTGATGCTCCAATATCCCTTCAACGATCTGCTTACCGATTGTCATAATGGGATTTAAGCTGGTCATAGGCTCCTGAAAAATCATAGATATCTTTCCGCCTCGGAGTTTCCGTCTTTTTTCCTTATCAAGAGAGACAATATCCTCTCCATCTAAAAAGATATTTCCCTCTTCTATTTTTCCTCTGGTCCCCATGAGAAGCCCCATGACAGACAGGGCGGTCACACTTTTTCCACTTCCTGACTCCCCTACAATCCCTAAAGTAGTTCCTTTTTTCAGGCTGATATCCACACCATCTACGGATTTTACGATGCCGTTTGCCGTATGAAACCAGGTATGTAGATTTTTAATTTCCAATATGTTTTCCTTTTGAGCTTCCATCTGAGTACCTCCTTTTTTATAAAGCTGCCGGAAATCATTTTTTCAGCTTTGGATCCAATGCATCCCGTAATCCATCCCCTACCAGGTTTAAGGACAACACGGTAATCATAATGGCAAGTCCGGGAAATACGGTCATGTAAGAATATTCTCTGATATACTTCCTCCCTGCAGACAAAAGTGCCCCCCACTCCGGCTCCGGTGCCGGAACTCCAAGCCCAAGAAAGCTGAGTCCGGAAGCAGAAATAATGGCGGAAGCCATTCGTAAAGTGGTCTGTACAATGATAGGAGACAGACAGTTTGGCAAAATATGCTTAAAGATTATTTTTCTGTGGGAAAGTCCGATGGTCTTGGCGGCTTCCGCATATTCTTCATTTTTTACAGTCAGCACAGCAGCCCTTGTGATCCGTACAAACTGCGGCACGCTGGTAATACCAATGGCAAGCATCAGATTCATAATGCTTTGCCCCAGAACAGAAACAATTACGATAGCCAGAAGGATTCCAGGAATAGCTCCAAGAATATCCACGCCTCTCATAATAATATTTTCTGTTGTTCCTCCAAAATATCCGGCGACCGCTCCCAGCGTTACTCCAAGAACAAGTCCTATAGCAACCGCTGCCACACCTACTGACAGGGAATATCTGGTTCCGTACATAACTCTTCCAAAAATATCTCTTCCTACCTCATCGGTTCCAAACCAATGCCGCAGGCTTGGTCCCTGCAGCCGTTCCGCCACATTCTGTCCGATCACCTGGGTATCATAATCCAGAAAAAATCCGGCAGACAGAGATATTACAATCAGAATCACGATTACAATTCCTCCGGCTAAGGCACCTTTATTCTGGGCAACTCTGCCCAGTACCTCTTTGGCACGGCCCCGGTGGGCCTTTTTTACTGCTGTCACGTTGTCCATATCCTATCCCTCCTGTCCACTCTGTTTATCTTTTTTTATACTGTACCCGGATTCTTGGATCAATGACCGCATAAAGCAAATCCACCGCAAGAAGTACAATACTAAGCAGAATGGTCGTCATAATTATACTTCCTGTCACAAGAGGCGTATCTCTCATATTAAGAGAATCCACAATGAGTCTTCCTACCCCCGGCCAGGAAAATACCGTTTCTGTCAGTACGCTTCCGCCGAGAACTCCCGCAAGCTGGGTCCCGATTATGGTGGTTATAGGAATCATGGCATTTTTTACACCATGAACATTAACAACCCGCCGCTCCTTTAATCCTTTTGCTCTGGCTGTCCTTAAGTAATCCTGTCCTAAAACATCAAGCATTGTGGAACGGGTCGTTCTTGTAAGGGTTGCCATCAAGCCTGTAGCAATGGTAATTGCCGGAAGGATTATGGAGGTGGCCTGCTCATCCCCCACTGACGGCAGCCAGTGAAGCTTCAGAGAGAAAACAATGATCAGCAACAGCCCCAGCCAGAAATTAGGCATGGACAATCCCAGAATAGTAAAACCGGCACATAGATTATCCTGTATGGACCCCCGGTGAAGGGCTGCATATACTCCGAGAGGAATGGATAAAAGTACGGCCAGAAATACAGAAGCAAAAGCTAACTTAACGGTCTTCGGCAATGCCATCATATAGGTCTGAAACACATCTCTCTGGGTAATATAAGACACTCCCATATCACCCTGGACCATTCCTTCCATATATTTTACATACCGCACGACCACAGGAGCATCAAGCCCCATCTCTTTTCTAAGTTCTTCCATCTCTTCTTTCGTGGAACCTTCCGGAGCAAGAAAGTCAATGGCATCTCCCGGTGCCAGATCCATGATGAAAAACACCAGAAAAGAAACGCCTATGATAACCGGTATCATCATTAAAATCCGTTTCAAAATATATCGGCACATTGTTATACCTCCAGATTATATAAACTTCTTTCATTTCTCCTATAAGAAAAAAGGAGGGCACCTAAGCCCCCTCCCGTTGAAACCTCTTACTTTACCGGTACGAATGTTTCAGAAAAATCATGGTGGCTTGTGGGATAGATATCAATTCCACCAGTCCCCTTTTTCGCCGCAAGGAATCCATCTGCAAAGTAAATGGGAATATAAGGTACATTCTCATAAATATTTTCCTGAATCTTCTGATAATCTTCTTTTCGCTTGGTCTCATCCGTTTCCGCCACGGCTTTGTCTAAAAGATTCATGACCTCTTCACTTTCATAATGTGCTTTATTTACTGCAGAACCAGGCTGCAGAATTCTTCTTGCATCATCACCAAATACATTAAATCCCATTCCGTAGATACATGCCTGATGCTCTCCATTGGTCGTACTGGTACTGATTCCGGCAGAGTCCATCTCATTAATGGTAACTTCAATTCCTACTTCCTTTAACTGGCTCTGCATCATTTCTGCAATGGTCTTACGAACAGAACCGCTTACAGAGATCTCCAGGGAAGCGCCTCCATTCGGATATGCTTTTGCTAAATATTCTTTTGCTTTTTCTACATCTCTGGTATAGCCGCCGCAATCATAATATCCAAATTCATCCCAGCCCCAGAAGGAGGTTGCCTTAGTCCCGTATCCATCTGCGGCTGCCAGAATAATAGAATCAATATCAATTCCATAGGCTACGGCTTTTCTTAAATCTTCATTATCTGCAGGTGCCTTTTTCGTATTAAAGGCCATATAAGTCAGCGAGCCTCCCTTATAAGAGATAAGGTCCAGCCTGGGATCGTCTGTGATGGTGGAAAGCTCTATGGTTGACGGGTCCTGACAAATATCTACTTCCCCATTTTCCAGCGCAATCAATCGTGCGGAATCATCCGGAATATATTTAAATGTAAAAGTCTTCGCATTGGGAGCCTTTCTCCAGCTATCGGCAAATGCAGAGAGCTTTGTGAAATTTCCAAATTCATAAAAATCCAGCTTCCATGGACCGGTCCCCACCGCCGGACCGTCTGTAGGATCATCGGTACATGCTTTTTCATTCATAATGCTTGCGGTAGGAAGGGTCATCATATAAGGCCAGTCCAAATTGCTGCTCTTTAATACGATCTTCACGGTACTGTCATCGGTTGCTTCAACGCTTTCTACTTTTTCAAACAGGTTGTTACAAGCTGTGGTCCCTTCCATTCGGTTGAATGTAAATACTACATCAGAGGCTTTTAATGTCTCCCCGTTATGAAATTTTACTCCTTCCTTCAATTGGAAGGTATAGGTCTTTCCGCCATCTTCTGTAGACCACTTGTCAGCCAGCCAGGGCTCCACTTCTTTGGTCTTATTATTGTAATGAGTCAATGTATCAAGCACCATACGCCATACATAGTTATGCTGCGTATTGCTGGCTTCCATCTCATCGACTGTCGTGTGCTTTGAAAGCATTCCCATCACAATGTCTTCTTTTAATTCCATACCATCTGCAGGCTTTGCTGCATTTACTTCACCGCCGGCTGTTTCCGTCCCCGCTGCCTGCTCAGAGGAAGCCTCTCCGCTTTCCTTGCTTCCTTGCGTAGAGACAGAAGAGCTTTTACAGCCTGTAACAACTCCTGCTGTTAAAAGTGCTGTCAGCAAAATCATAGTCCATTGACGCATTTTCTTCATAATAATCTCCTCCTGATTCTCTCCTATCGTCGATTAACCCTTGATAAACGAAAAGACTTCTTTTTAAAAATTGTACGGCATCGTACGGATTCTTAAAAAGAAGTCTTAAATTTATGAGCCTAATTCTATCATCAATAAAACTTGCTGTCCAATTACATTTTTGTATA
Source organism: Lacrimispora sp. (assembly GCF_046972725.1). NCBI lineage: Bacteria > Bacillati > Bacillota > Clostridia > Lachnospirales > Lachnospiraceae > Lacrimispora > Lacrimispora sp. The sequence goes on from NZ_JBKVXF010000001.1 coordinate 1,362,600, forward strand.
CCTCTTATTCATAATAAGAATATAATTCAAGTATTTATACTCTGTCCGGCTTATTTTTTCCATTTCTTTCAATTTCTTTCATCCTATTCTGAAAACAGAGAATCAAAGAGTCACGGAACTGCTCTGCTGTTTCCGTCAGATGACGTTCTCTCTGACGCAGGAGATAAATGGACCGGTACATATTGGGAACATCCAGAGGTTTTAGTACAATATGCTCATGAGGCTCTATTTTATTCCAGGAAAGCCTGGGCCAGAATGTTACCCCCAGCCCCTTCTGCATCAGGGAACGGACCATATACCCTCTGTCACACTCAAAAATCTGGTCCGGAATGAAGTTCATTTCCTTAAAACGCTTATCTGCAACATCTCTCAGGCTTAATCCTTTGGAAAGGAGAATAAACTTTTCATTCTTTAAATCTTTTAGAGACACGATGTCTGCCGAGGCCAGCCAGGAAGAATCAGGAACTGCCAGGCATATCTCCTCTTCTAAAATCTTGTCCGCATCTGCAAAATACCCCAGCTCCGGAAGGGTGCTGCGAATGCATAAATCCCAGTCTGTATCCTCTCTTCTGCAGATAATTTCAAAAAATACATCCGGATGATCCTCTTTAAATTCTGCTATCGCATCCTTAAGAATGTTCTCTGCTGAAATAGCATTGATTTTGATCATGTCCATGGACTGACGGCCTAAAATGCTCATATCTTTGGAAAGCTGCTCCATCTCTGCCATAAGAGGACCAAGCCTGGACTGAAAAATACGTCCCTCATACGTAAGGCTGAGCCGTTTCCCGTTCCTTCGCAGCAGCTTGACAGAAAGTTCTTCTTCCAGTGCCTGTATGGCCCGGCTGACGGAAGGCTGGGATACATGCATATACTGAGCCGCCTGAGACATATTTTCAAATTTCGCCACATTTAGGAAATATTTTAACTGTGCTGTTTCCATATGATACCTCCCGAAACCTGTAGTTGTTTGAGATATTATCTTATGTCTCCTTCCTTCTGTCAAGGCTTTATTCTTAATCCATATAATGTTTATTCAGATATTGTATTTGACTTTTCAAATATTTGGTCTATATTATTAAGTTAATTACCACATAGGGAGGAATGAACCATGAACCGTATGAAAGGCTCCAATATGCTGCAGACTGAATTACTGATTGACCGGATTATGAAGGAATTTGAAGCCGTTGGCATGGCCGTTGCCATTATTGACAAAAGCGGGAATACACCGTATGAAAAATATTTCGGCTTTAGCGACCTGGAATCAAAAAAGCGGCTGAATGAGCACACGATCTTCGGACTTGCCTCTGTTACAAAATCCTTTACTGCCCTTTCCATCATGCAGCTAGAGGAAAAGGGCCTTTTACGGGTCACGGACCCTGTCAGCCGTTACATTCCGGAATTCACCGGTAATGGTCCCATACCGGTAACCATAGAACACTTTCTTTCCCACAGCGGGGGATATTTCCCCCTTCCCAGAATCTTAATCGGGGAGGTTGCAAAAGAATTGTCTCTTGATGAAACGGTATGCGGAGATTTTGCTTATAACTGCCGGATTGCTGAGGAAGGAGCCCGACAGGTGGCCGCACGGCTAAATGCACAGACCTTTGAAAACGGAGGACTTAACGGAACTCCCGGTCAGCATTTCAGCTATTGCAATGACGGCTATGGCCTGCTCTCAGAAATCATCCGAAGAACAGGGCCGGAAGAATCCTATGCGGACTATATAACCAGACATATTCTAAGTCCTCTCCATATGGAACGAAGCTTCTGCGATTTTATCCGCCCTTCTCAGGACCCCAACGCCGCCACCTTATATAAAAGAACCGGCAAAGTCATGACCGGGTCCCGGGATTATCATGACAATGCTTTCGTTTTAAACGGGGGAGGCGCTATGAAGTCTACGCTCCATGATTTAAAAAACTATGTAACGATGTATTTGAATAAGGGAAAAGGGAAGGATGGTAAACAGATTTTAAGTGAATGCCGGATCGATGAAATGTGCCGGCCCAGACAGCCTTATCTGGAAAACGGCTCTTATGGGTACGGACTTTATTCCATGCAGTTCGATGATTTGACGGTTTATGGACATGGGGGAAGCCTTCCCGGCGTTTCTTCCCATATTGCCTGGTCCTATGAGGCAGAAGCCGGAGTCATTGTATTGTGCAATACCTCCGGAGTACCGGTCAGTCTGATTTCTGATGCTCTCTTTCGGGCATATAGCGGAAAAAGCCCTCTTGTAAGCAGAGATTTGCAGAATAAAACCTGCTGGGACAAAACCACCCTGCTGGAAGCCGCCGGCACCTATGAATCAGGAGAAGGAACCACCATTGAAATTCTGGTTTCTGAAGATGGCACCCCAAAAATAAAAGTGGATGGGATTTTACGGGAATTTATTATGAATGGTCCCTGTACCGGCTTTGTCCGGACCCCTTTTACAGATACTTACTTAAAACTTCACCGGAGGGAGGGCAGGGGCATCTATGCCATTACCTATAGAAGCCGTATGATTCCCCGTGTCTCTCTTCAATAGAAGGAGCCTGGAAGCACGCAGGCCCTTTTGATTTCCGTAAAAAAATCAAAAGGGCCCTTTTATGCTGAGTTTCTGCTTTACTAATCTTATTCTATTGGCCGATTATTATTTTTTTATCACTCTTCCATCCGGATAACGGGCGAATCTTCCTGTTTCCCTTTCATGAACCGGCTCATCATCCGGCCATGGCCAGCCTCCAAACCGGGTATTCTGATAATCCACATATGCCTCTTGTATCTCCTGCTGGGTATTCATAACAAATGGTCCGTATTGAGCCACCGGCTCCTGAATCGGCTCCCCTTCCAACAGTAACAGGCAGCTGGCTCTGTCTCCATTTACCACTGTAATCTGATCTTCTCCTGACAGCCTGACCCGGGAGGAAGGATCAATGGTTTTACCATCTATGGTAATAGAACCGGTTCCTTCATAATAATACAGGTTACGGTTTAAGCTCTTAGAACCTGCCGGGATATGAAACTCTGCCTCAGGCTCCAGCTCCACAAGCTGGATCCCCACATGATTTTCTTCCCTTGCTGCCCAGGAATGTTCCGTTGGCTCCAGGCTTTTTTTATCTCCATATTTCCCGGCGATCAATCGGATCGTTGCAGTCTTTCCCTTCTCATTGGAATGCTTTATCACTGGAATTTCTTCTGCCCAAAGCATCTTGTAATCCGGGTCTGTGAATTTACTGCCTGCCGGAAGATTCAGCCAGATCTGGAATAATTCAAGAGGATTTCCCTTATCCTGATGAACCAGCGGGAACATCTCTACATGCTGGCATCCGGCTCCGGTTGTCAGCCACTGGACATCTCCATTCCCATAACGTCCTTCCGCTCCCTTGGAATCAAAGTGATCAACGATTCCTTCCAGTACAATGGTAACTGTCTCAAACCCACGGTGGGGATGAACGGGAAATCCCGGAACCTTTTCTCCATGATACATACTAAAGCCGTCTTTCCCGGAAAAATCATTCCCTATTCTTCTTCCTTCCAGGGAAACCGCAGGCCCTTGTACCTCATTCCCTGCCGGGTATTGATCCTGGTGATGCATACATGCCAGAAACGGACTGTCCATCCCCCATTGAAATCCTATCTTTTCAATTGTCTTTATTGCTTTGCTCATATGATTTACTCCTCGTCTCTATTTTTTTCAATAACTGCACTAACATTTCTTTTTCCTCTTCCTTAAGTCCGGCAAAGCTCTCTGCCAAATCTTCTACATGCCTGGGAAATATCTCTTCTATCTTTTCTCTCCCTTTTTGCGTGATCGCAATGATGCAGGACCTTTTATCATTGGGATTCGGATGTCTTTCTATCATGCCATCCTTTTCCAGGTTATTAATTACTACCGTCATATTTCCCGATGTGGAAAGAATACTGTCAATAATTTCGTTAATTGTTAAATCACCTTTGTGATACAATGCCTCCAGTGCGGCAAATTGGGCCGTTGTAAGACCTCCCTGGTTAAAGATGGCACCTGCTCTTCTATGAAGTGCCTGAGTCGTTCTGCTAAGTACTATAAATGCTTTTAAATTAAAATCATTTTCTTTTCCATAAGATATTGTATTTTTTTTCATATTTCAAATATATCACTAATTAGTGATATTGTCAACTTTCTTTTTATGTTAATCGAAAGGAATGGCCTGTGTCCCGGAAAAAGGCCAACATAACAAACACCCTGCATTCGTGGAATGCAAGGTGCTTTCATTAATTTTTCTTTTTAAAGCGGAATCTTACAGCCGTAGGGCCTTTCTTTTTTCCAGTCCTCCATACGAAGCACAGGGCTGCTCCTGCAGCAAAGAAAATCATTGCTCCAGCCTTCCATATGCCTGAATCATCCGAAATACCGGTCTTTGGAATGGAAGATTTTCCTGATGTCATATTGCCGGTAGGCTTTAATTCTGTTTCAACTGTAATACTGTTTGTTTCCTCTGCTGAACCTTGTGTTTCATTCGCAGCATAGGAGCTTTCCAAGTCTTCCGGGTTGTTTGAACCGATGGAAACACCTGGACCTCCCGGGTTGTTTTTGCCAGAGCCTTCTGGACCTTTCGGACTGCTGGAACCTCCAAAACTGCCTGGACTTTCAGGGTTGCCTGAACCTCCGGTACCGTCCGGATCTCCGGAACCATTGGAGCCTCCCGGATTGCCTGATTCTTCAGTGGGTTTAGGCGGCAGCTCTTTATTTTTCACAGAGACCTTTTCTGCGGAATTTCTTGCAACGGATACTTTTATCCAGTCTGCGGACAACTGGTACCCCTTCGGAGCTGCAACTTCCTTTAAGTAGTACGTTCCCTCCTTCAGCCCGGCAAAGCCAGCTGTTCCATCTTCTCCGGTGGTCTGTTCTCCTGTAAGTGTCAACCGGTCCTGACGGTACAGGGCAAATGTGGCACCTGATAATTTTTTCTTACCGTCTTCACTGGTTTTTGTTACGTGAATGGATGCTTTCTCATCCCAGCCCACAGGATAATTTTCTATTCTCATGGAGGACAGCACCTGATGATTTTCCTCTGTTCTAATCGTAATCACATCGCTGCTCATGATGTAACCGGACGGAACCTTGATTTCTTTCAGGTAATAGGTATGATGAGGCAAAAGACCTGTAAACAATACGTTTCCGTCTTCCCCGGAGGTTACCGGCTGGCTGGCTTCTACGGTACACTGGTTATCTTCAAACAACTGAAATACTGCACCGGGCAAAGTTTTTTTCTGATTTTGGCCGTCTATTTTCTGGACTTTTAAGGTTACGTCAGCCTTTTCATTTATCAGCCTTATTTTATCGGGATCACTCCAGTCCTTCTCAGCAGCAACAGCAGTTATCTTATCTGATAAGACATAACCATCAGGAGCTTTGGTTTCTTTTACGTAGTAAGTCTGACCTGGATAAAGTCCGTTAAATAGGACCTGTCCAGCCGGATCGCTGCTTTTTGTCAGCGGCTGGCCTTCTGCCATAACAGGATTTTTGCAGGCCTCGTCTTCGTACACGCTAAAGACAGCATCCTGTAAAGGAAGATTCTGTTCATCCAGCTTACGTATCCTGATCTCTCCGCTGTTTTTCTCATCCTCCTTTACATTGACCGCCGTAAGGACCGTATCGGAGTCATGTTCTGAAAGTTTTATGGTGTGCCAGCCATCGCTGAGGGCATAGCCCTGGGGAGCCTTTAGTTCCCTCCAGTACAGGTAGTCTGTTCCTTTAACGGATTTTTTGCTAAGTCCAAGAGTACAGATTCCGGTAGTGTCATCGCTTGTTCCCTTTACAAGGGGTTCTGTATCTGACGTTGATTGGAAAAGACCGAACTCCGCTCCCTTTAAAATAGTTCCATTATTATCTGTTTTTTTAATCTGTACAGAAATAAACTTATCTTTCGGCAGTCCAAGCCTTGCACCTCCCGCGGAAGCAACCGACATCACACGGGAAGACTTGCCAAGCTCTCCGCCGTCAGGAAGAACACTTCCTATCAGCTGGATATCATTTTTTAACTCTACTCCAATACGCACGATATAGGCATCATAGTACAAAAGATATCTTCCCTCAGGATCAGGAATATCTACGGTAAGCTTACGATTGGAGGAATCGTAGGCGGCTGCAGGAATCACTTCATCGCCTTTTTCCAACTGGACCGTACAGGTTCCTCCTGCCGGAACGATTTCACTTTCTTTCACATTTGCTTTATACATTTTCAATGAATCCAGATCCAGATAAAGACCGTCTGGCAAGGTGTCCTCCAGCTGCAGCTTATGATCTGATATATCCCTGGAAAGATCTAGGCCCAATGGATTTAATTCCACTGCATAATGAGCAACTAACCCTTCTCTTCCGGGACTGTTCTTTGTTAATACTTTATTTGACAACTTTACTGTAACCGGATTTAATATGACCCTTTCTGCGTTGCTGCTGCTGGTAAGTTCCGCAGAATTGGACAGCTCTACCTCTGATTTATTGATAAAATCAGCACCGTCTACATCAACTGCTGTTGTATAGGTAATCACCTGCCTTTCCTTTACTCCGTCCAGGTGTATGGTAATCTTATTTCCATCTGCCGTAAAGGTATTGGGTTCCATAAATGGTTCACCATTTAACCGGGCATCCTGGGGGTCACTTAGGTACTGACCGGGAAGATCTGTGACGGTTACTGTTCCTAAATCAGTTTCATTGTTATTGATTATAAGACGCCATGTTACTCTTTTTGTTTCCGGGTTATAGAAAACTGCTTCTTTGCTTAGTACTTCACTGCTTGCAGAAATCTTTGCATCTGAGGAAATATCTTTTGTTATAGGTGTATTTCCTACATTCGTGCCATCTTTAAGCATGGTCATTGTGTTGAAGAAGTCCTTTGACTGGTTACCTGCCCAGAACTCCGAGTCACTGATATAGGTCTTAAAGGAAACAGAAAACAAATTATTCCCAAGACCTTTTATGTGCAAAGTCAGCTTGTTATCATCCAGATTTATAGATTCTAATTTTGCAGTTCCAATGGAGGAAAGAGCTTTTTCCACTTCAGACTTAATTATTTCCCGGGCCTGCTCTTCGCTCAACGTATCTGATGTAAACCGGTGTCCAGCATTGCTTTCAGACAGATCGTCCACCAGAGTGACCTCTGTCAGATCGACTTTGTTTGGATTTACTGTAACCTCCCAGGTAAGAGAGTGATCCTTCATATCATAAGTTACACCTCTTTTATTCAGCAAGCTGTTATTGATTCCAACCGGTGCCTTTGTTACAGTAGGAATATCCACCGGAGTCAGACCAGATCCGGACGGCCACTCATAAATCAGCCTGGCTTCATTTTTTATGTCTTCATCCGTCAAATCACTGGTTTGATTAAAGTATTCCGGGTCAATCTTTGTTGTATAGCTAATGGTATAAGTATTCTCTGCGGCTTGGGAATCGCTGGCTTTGATCAGCGGAAGATTCATTTGGGTTTTTTCACCTGTCTTCTCAATCTCCGGAGGATAAACTGGTGAGGCATTATTTACCGAAATGCTGTCTTTATCCAGCAAAAGCCCCCTTCCCATCGTATCTTCTATCTGTAGGGTCTTAAAGCTCCGTCCGGCAGTATTTACAGTGACCTCCCACTTAATAATTGCCTGGTCAGGGTCTAAATTCTTCGGCAGCGTTCCTACCTTTTTAATAAAGGTTCCTGAATTCCAACTGTCCCCTCTTACTTTCAGAGTTGCTTTCCCGCTGCCCTCAACAGATACGGGACTGCCATTATTTGTAGCATTTGCCGTATTTTCATATTGAATAGTTATATTAGGATTCTTCCATACTTTCTGAAGTTCTTCATCAGACAACCTGGTTTTATATGTAAAGACAATCTTCTGGCCTGCAGAAATCCCATCCAAACTGCAGGTAAGTTGCCCACTCTCCTCTGAGAAGCGAAGGCTGGTTTCATCCGTTCCATCCAGAATGACCGTTCCGCTTCCAGCTACATACTCTAAGCCTTTTGGCAGAATATCCTCAATCCTATCCGGCTTTTCACCTGTATAGGCATCCGTAGGATGGGTATAAGTAACCGTCCATTCTACTTCCCCCTTATCATCCAGAACTCCAACATCTTTTTTAATCTTTGGAGGACTGGGTTTAAATTCAGTGACTGTTACAGTAACAGAACTGCTGCCAAGGGAGATAATTACCTTCCCCTGTGGATCATGATCCGCATCTTTATCCAAAGTGCACTTATATGTGACATAAGCATCATGTAGCTGAGAAAGGGCTTCATTGTCCGTTCCATCAGGATATACCCCCATGTCCTGAAAAACAACTTTCAGCTTCTTACTGCCCGCTTCCCATGACAGCTGCGCAAAAGGCTTTTCTCTTGGAAAACCCGGAGCATTAATATCTGCAAGCATCATACTTGAGCCGCTGCTTCCAGGGATTCCAAAAGCATCCGGAAGCTCATATTCAAAGTAATCACCAGGTTTTACTTCTTCTAAGCTGTCCCATTTAAAGCTGATGGCTAACTGATCCTTTAAGCTGATGTCAGACCCCTCCTTGACCTCTGGATAAGCGTCCGCGGAATCGCCTTCTGGATAAACCAGCTTAACAAGATCTGGATGCACTTCTATTCCTTCTTCCGGAACCAGAGAGACAAGCAGCATCATGCCGTCTATCATAATCGTTCCATTTACCACCTTGGAAGGATCAATCACACAGGGAATTTCCACCGTCTGCAATTCTCTCTGGAGCGATGCCTGAGAGTCACTTGCCAGAATAACCTTGCTTTCAATTTTTTTTCGTGGCAGCGTTTCTCCTGTATCTGAGACTGAATTACTTTCCTGTTCTCCTTCTCTAACGGAGTTGTCCAAGGTTTCCTGAATCTCCTCTTCTTCTGTATTCTGGCCGCTCTCTTCAAGATTTCCGCCGCTCTCTAACGATGGCTGGACGTCTGTTTCCCGGACAGCTTCCTGTTCCGTTTCACTTACCGGGCTGTCTCCTGTTTCTGTCTCTGAAATGTCCTCAGACGTTTCTGCTTTTGACTCTGGCTCTGTTTCCGCTTCTGAATCCGTTTCCGTTTCGGATTCTGCTTCCGTTTCGGATTCTGTTTCTGATTTCATTTCTGTTTCCGGTTCTGATTCTATTTCCGCTTCGGACTCCGTGTTATCTTCCTTTAGAGATAGAATTTCATGATTGCTTTGAATCGAAAGTAACTCCTCCTCTTCAGCAAGTAATTGAACGTCACGACCTGCTACTATCTTTGCAGGGATTCCGTCCACATTACCGCCCGTAACATCTGGAATCACTCCCTGGGGAAGTTTAACGACATACCCTTCCTCCAGCTTTTTCTGATCAATCGTTACCTGCCAGAAAAGTTTGTCTGTAACAGATACCTCATCTCCGTCTTTTAATAATTCTCCGTCTTTATACAATGCTCTTTTTAAAGGTGCACTGTAACCGGAAATATAATTCCCGTTAAATACCAGCAAAAAGGCCAAAATCAATGAAATGATCCTGCTTATCGCTTTTTTCCTTTGTAGTTTCATATTGTTTAATCATATCCTCCCAACTTTATTTTGTTGCAAAACGCCCAAGCACTGCCAGACGCGCATTCTCAAAATCATAGGCACAGGTGGAAAAAATGACCAGCTTATCCCCCTGTTCTTCCTCCCATAATCCATGAATCAATGAAGATTCTTTTACCATTTCCATATAGGATTCCCAGTCGTTCTGCGTAACGAAACCATGGGGATAGACATCCCTTTCTCCATCTACCAGATAGGAAGCCAGAATCTGAATTGTCTTCCTGCCCTTGTCCGTATATAAAACAGCTTCCGGATATTTTTCATAATAGGACTGACTGCGGTATTCCTTTAAAGAGCCAAACATCTCGCCGCTTTGGACCATATGTCCATAGATTACCGATACCGGCGAGGAAAAGTCCTCATTGGCACTGCTGTCCAGAAAGATAGATCCCAGTCTGTTTTTGGAACCGTCAGGTAAATGATTTAAATAAAAATCATTATCGTCCGCCTGCATGACCGGATAGCTGTACGTTCCTCCTCCCCAGGACAGCCAGCCTACCATGGAAGGCCATTGAGACTTTTTTTCAAGAAACCATTCCTCCTGCTCATCAGCCAGGGCTTTTTCCTTCTGGTCTTTCCCTTTCCGATCTGCTGAAATAGAGTGTTCCGGTATCTGAATTACCGGGATTTTTGAAAAAGATGAACCGTTCACACTTCTGTATACTTCCTTTGCCTCTTTAAAATCTCTTCTGCTATTCATATATCCAAATAAGAAACAGGCGGAAAGAACAAAACACACCAATGCCAGATATTTTATCCCTCGATAAAACTCCATGTTAAGCTCCTTAATTGTTACAAAATAAAAAATTATCTATCAATTTATTATAGTTGAAAATCATCCGGTTACACAACGGAACAATTGTTACCATCATCCGTAAACCATTTTCTTGACAAACCGGTAAATTACATGTATAAATACTTTTATATAATAATTTGTAACCCTGCACTGACTGTATTACAAACCAGGCAATGTATAAAATATAGGACTATATTTTTCATTCACACATTCTAAAGAGGTATGAAACATGGCACATATTGGTATGGTTATCCGGAATTTCCGTGAACGTTGCGGATTAAGCAGAAGCGAACTGTCTCAGCATATCTGCACAGAAAAATACCTTTATCTTATTGAAACAGGGAAACGTTCTCCTTCCTCCCATATTCTTTATAAATTCAGCGACATGCTGCAGGAGGACTTATTTCAATATTACAGGTTTTTAGACTGCATCGATCCAGTTTCTGTGTGCCATACGGTCAATGGCTTTAACTGGTGTCATCAGAAGGGAGATTATATTAAGTTAAAGGAACTTAACTCCAAGGCAAAAAACATGAAGGATTTTAAGATAGCACCCTGGGATACCGAAATTCTGCTTAATGAATTATCCATTCAGTTGTTTATACAAAAGGAACATGAGAAATGTGTCACCAAACTAAACCAGATTTTATCTGACTCTTCCACGCAATTCGTTGACCTTGCATCAAAAGCCAGATTTTATGTATTATTATCTACCGGTCACACCATTCTGGGCAATATTGAAGATGCAGAGAAAGCCACGTTTGAGGCTGTTCAATTAATTCCCGACAAAGCCATTATGTATCATGACCAGACTCATATTGCAGTCCATATCAACGCTTTGACCAGCTATTACTACAGCAAAAACTATCAATCGGTCTGTATGGAGGGACTCCGTTTGTTAAAGTACTTACAGGACAGCGGAATTTATGACCGTATTTTATATATCTGTTTCTTTGTGTCCTTTGCCTTTTATCATACCGGAGATTTTAATAATGCATTTTTCTATTTTAAAAAGGGCCTCTACAACGGATTAACGGATTATAGGCCCCTGGATATCTATAATATCTCTTTGCAGGATTTATACTGGCCCATGATGGAAGACAGCAGAGCAGATCATGCTCTGGTCAAAGAGTTTTTAAAACTTTATGGAACCCCCGGCGTTGATGACGGTACCGGAAACGAAACCTAAGACGAAAAGAAGGTATAGAACCAATGAATCTGATGCATGTATCAACAGATCATTTTATTCTATACCTTCTTATTTTAATACTCTTTTTATTTTCAATATATCAATAGCCGTTTATTTCATTAAACAGGATCCATTAAGTAATAGGTGCCGGATTAAATATGCACAGATCGTTATGGAATCCATACTGATCACTGTAAGGCCGTTTCCTGCCGGAAGCCACATCGATAATATAATGAAAGATCTCCGTTCCTACCTCTTCAATGGTCTTTTCCCCTGTTGCGATCTCTCCGGCTGAAATGTCAATCATATCAAACCAGTGTTCCTTCATTTCCGTTCTGCTGCAGACCTTGATGACAGGTGCGATCTCCAGGCCATAGGGCGTTCCCCTCCCGGTCATGAACACCTGAAGGCCAATGCCTGCTGCCAGCTGGGAGGGCCCGCATACAAGATCCGAAGCAGGTGTTGCACAGAATATCAGACCGTGCTTAGAAGGCTGCTGCCCGGGGCCTATGACCTCTTTAATGGGAGCAGTACCGGATTTTGCAATAGACCCCATTGCCTTTTCCACAATATTGGCCAAACCGCCCTTTTTGTTTCCCGGTGTGGGATTGGCATCCCGGTCCACTCCTCCGTCTGCCAGATAATCGTCATACCACTGCATCTCCTTTGCAAGCCGGTCCCTTACCTGCCGGTCCACACAGCGGGCCGCCAGTAAATGGACTCCATCACGCACTTCGGTTACTTCACTGAACAATACGGTGGCTCCCCCACGTACCAGCATATCTGCGGCATAGCCCGCACTCGGGTTCGCAGTAAGTCCGCTGAAAGCATCACTGCCTCCGCACTGCATTCCAACCATAAGCTTACTAAGAGGAAGTTTTTCTCTGCGGCGGCCATTGAGCCTTTGGAGTTTCTGATCCGCCATCTGAAGAATCTGCTTCATCATCTCATCCTGTCCGTGACAATCCTGAATGGTGATACAATTCTCCGGCGTGATCTCCTCCTTATCAAGCAGATATTCATAGGTGAGCTTCTCGCACCCAAGCCCCAGAACCATAATTTCCCCGCCAAAATTGGGATGGCGCATGATATTCTTCAGAGAACGTATAGGGATATCGGCCATAGGTGCCTTGATAGCGACTCCGCAGCCATAGGAATGGGTGATTGCAACCACATCCTCTACATATGGATATTTTGGCAGCAATTCTTTTTTAATCCGTTCCACTGCGGCTCTGGCCACGCCTGCCACACACTGAACACTTGTCATAATACCAAGCAGGTTTCTGGTGCCTGCATATCCCTCACCATTGGAATATCCCATAAAAGTATGGACGGGCGGCATCGGAAGCTCATCCGGCGGAACAAGATGCGTTCCATATGGCAGGTCATCAAGTGCCGGAGATTCCGGCAGCACCAGCATATATTCGTTAATCCATGCTCCTGCCAGAATCTCCTCCTTTGCGTAACCAAGAACAACCCCATAACGAATGACTGCTTCTCCCTTGCCGATTTTGCGCAGTGCAATCTTATGGGCCTGGGGAATGGGGGTGCGGGTAAAAATTCCCGGCAGCACTTCGATTCCTTCTTCCAGGTCATGAATGGCGATTGCCACATTATCTTCCGGCTTCACCTGAATAAAAAGCGGTGTTTTTTTCGTTTCCTTCTGTTCCATGAACCTCTACTCCCTTTTTCTTTGTTTACCTGTATGGGTTTTTTAATAATCACCTCATCCGGTTCTGCTTTGCCGGATGAGATTTTTATTTTATGTTATTTCATTCATTTATTTTGTATTTTCCCTTTTCTTTTGTGCAATTTCATTATATAAATAAGATATGGGAAAATCAACTTAATTAAAATTACATGGTGTTTAGTTTTTCTAAATTACATGTATTTCGTTTTACGGTATTACACAGAACCATTGTCATGAAACAAAGGGAGAAAAAGATATGGAAACAAAACTGATCGAGTATGTTTTGGCCATTGCAAAACATAAAAGCATTTCACGTGCAGCAGAAGAATTATATGTAACACAATCCGCCTTGAACCAGCAGCTCTTAAAGCTGGAAACAGAATTGGGGGCGCCGCTTTTTATACGTACCAGAAACCACTGGGAACTGACGGAAACCGGGCAGCTTTATGTAGAAAACGGGAAAAAGATCCTTCAAATCAAGGAAGAAACCTACAAACAGATAGAGGACATTGCAAAAAACTGGAATAGAACCATAACCATTGGCCTGACACCGGAAAGAGGAATCCAGATGTTTACCGCCATTTATCCGGAAATCCACGCCAAATATCCAGATACTGTTTTTCAGCCCCTGGAGGCTTCTGTAGAGACGCAAGCAAAGCTGTTAGCGGACAACCGCCTGGACTTTGGGTTTCATACCGTTGCAGAGCATAAATACAAACATCTGACCTATGAAAGTATTCTGCATGAGCCTTTTTATCTCTGCATTCCCAAAAGCCACCCGCTGTCTTATAAGACTCCGGACACTACTGACTGCTATCCTGAGATTTCCCTGTCAAAATTTTCCAACGAGCTTTTCACTCTTGTTAAGAAATCATCTACCATGCGAATACTCATTGACCGTTTATTTGAAAAAGCCGGTTTTACTCCCCGCCTGCTTTTTGAGTCCACCAGTATGCGTACCATGCGTCTCCTGACCGGCAACGGCCAGTGCTGCACCATTATTCCCCGTTCTTATGCCACTGCAGGAGACGATGTTTCCTATTATTCCCTGGGTTCCTGCGCCAACTGGGAGCTTTGCGCTGTTTATGCAAAGAACCATTACCTGAATGCCCCTTCCCGGGACTTTATCCATCTGGCCGCCACCTATTGGAAAACACATATTTATATGGAATGACCGGCCCGCCTTATGTCAGGTAAGATAGCCGCCCATCACACCAGCAGCTTTGCACCGGTATACAATTCATAGTATCTGCCTTTTTGCTCAAGTAATTCCTGATGATTTCCCCGCTCCACGATTTCACCATGATCTAAAACCAGGATTACATCGGCATTTTTAACGGTTGAAAGGCGGTGTGCGATGATAAATACCGTCTTGTTTTTCATAACTGCATCCATTCCCTCTTCCAGCAGCTTTTCCGTTCGTGTATCAATGGAACTGGTTGCTTCATCGAGAATCAGAACCGGAGGATTTGCAACCGCCGCACGTGCAATGGCAAGCAGCTGTCTTTGACCAAGGGATAGATTATCTCCATCATTTTTCAGCATAGTATCATACCCCATGGGCAGTCTCCGAATGAAGGAATCTGCGTTTGACAGCTTCGCTGCCTTTATCACCTCATCATCTGTGGCGTTTAAATTTCCATATCGGATGTTTTCAGTAATTGTACCTGTAAACAGATGAGTATCCTGAAGGACCAAAGCAAGGGAAGTTCTCAAGTCTTTCTTCTTTATCTCTTTAATATCAATTCCATCATAGGTGATGACGCCGCTTTGAATATCATAAAACCGGTTGATCAGATTAATGATGGTGGTCTTTCCGGCTCCCGTTGCTCCCACAAATGCAATCTTCTGTCCGGGCTTAGCGTAAATATTAATTTTATTCAGAATCATCCGGCTGGAATCATAGCCAAACACTACATCGTGAAACCGCACCTCTCCCTTAACCGGAGTCAGGCTTGCGCTCCCCGGTCTTTCCCATACAAAGGAATCTGTGGCTTCATCAGTTCCGGTCCTTCTTAACAGTACGGTTCCTTCATCCGGTTCCTTTTCCATATCAAATACGTTCAGGATTCGCTCTGCTCCTGCAATCCCTGCAAGAAAAAGATTGATCTGCTGCGTAAACTGATTGACCGGTACGGAAAACTGCCTTACAAAAATCAGATAGGAAGCCAGGGTTCCAAGGTCCAGCAGGTTTTTTATGACCATGAATCCGCCTGCACAAACGGTAAATGTATAGTTGATGAATCCGATGCTTACCACCATAGGGCCCATAATACTGGAATAGGTAAAGGCATTGGTGGAGGCGATCCGCAAGTCGTTATTGTAAATCCGGAAATTCTTTAAGTTCTTTGCTTCACGGCCAAATACCTTTTCAACCTTCTGCCCTTCTATCATTTCTCTGATAAAACCGTTTAATGCAGCCGTATGCTTCTGCCTTTTGCTGTAATAGGTCTTTGAACGTTTTCCATTATAATAAATAATAAAGATCATAACCGCCAGACAGATAAGCGTAAAAAATGTCAGAGGTACATCCAGAACGAACATCATAACGATGGAGCCAAAGACCGTGATAAAGCTTTGGGACATAAGAGAAAAACAGGTATTTAAGGCATTCTCAATCGTATCGATATCATTGGAGAAATAACTCATTACATTCCCGTCACTGTTGGAATCAAAATAGGACAAGGGAAGGGAATCCACGTGTTGAAACAAATCCTTCCGAAGTTCAAAGATGATTTTCTGGGTTATTTTCACCATGATCTGATTGCTTAAAAAGTTAAACAGCACACCGGTCAAATACATGGCAATCAGCGCAAGAACTGCGGTGCGCAGTCCCGCCACATCTCCTGGAAGAATATAGTCGTTGATGATGGGGCGCAGCAGATAAGAACCGGCAATGCCCGCCAGACCGCTGAGTCCGGAAAGGACCACAACAAGGATCAAAAAGAATTTATTGGGTCCGAAATATCTGCTGAATCTTTTTATGGTTGCAAACAGATTCTTCTGTTCCAAAGACTTAATCATTAAGAACACCGCCCTTCTGCTGGGAATAATAGATTTCCTGATATATTTTATTATGGGAAAGCAATTGCTCATGGGTTCCCATCTCATCGATCATTCCCTCATTGAATATGATGATTTTATCCGCAAGGGATACGGATGAAATTCTCTGTGCAATTATGATTTTGGTGGTTTGCGGGTACTGTTCTTTCAGGTTTTCGTACAGTTTTTTTTCGGTATTCATATCAAGTGCAGAGGTTGAATCATCTAAAATCAGTATTTTAGGATTCTTAAGCAGCGCCCTTGCAATACAAAGCCTTTGTTTTTGCCCTCCGGAAAGGTTATTCCCGCCTTCTTCCACATAGAATTCATATCCTTCCTTTTTCTGCTCAATGAATTCACTGGCACAGGCTGCTTCACAGGCTCTTTTCATGTCTGCCAGTGAGGCATTTTCATTTCCCCATCTCAGGTTCTCCGCAATCGTTCCCCGAAAAAGCATATTCTTTTGAAGCACCATTCCCACACCTGCTCTCAGATGCTCCAGCGTATAATTTTTTACGGGAATATCATCTATATACACCGTCCCGCCGGTTGCATCATAGAGTCTTGGAATCAATTGCACGAAGGATGTTTTGGAAGACCCGGTTCCGCCAAGAATGCCCACCGTTTCCCCTGGTTTTATGAAGACATTCACTTCTTTCAGGACAAATTCCTTTGCTTTCCTGCTGTATTTAAAAGATACTTGTTCCATTCTTACAGAACCATGTTTGATCTGGTTCCTTTCATCACCTTCATCCACCAATTCAACCCTTTCCTCTAAGACTTCTGAAATACGGCGAAATGACTCCATTGCTTTTGTCAGGTTTATAAAAACTGCAGAAATCAGCATCAGTGAATTTAATATTTGAAGAACGTAGCTTAAAAAACCAGTCAGCTGTCCGATCAGCAGCCGGTCTGTAATCACGAGATTGCCGCCGAACCAGATGATGGAGACGATGGTGCCGTACATGACCAGCTGCATGACCGGAGAATTCAGCATGGAAATGCAATAGGCACGGGTCGATATCTGTTTGAGATCATGATTCACCTTTTCAAATTTGGCCGCTTCATGATCTTCTCTTGCATAAGCCTTCACCAGACGGACACCTCTCAAGTTCTCCTGCGTTACCCGGTTTAAAACATCAACGGTCCGCTGCATCTTATGATAGATGGGGGCAAGCGCTTTTATGATCAAAAACAGCAGAATCCCCAATATGGGAATGGATATAAAAAAGACCACAGCCAGCTCTCTGCTCATTAAGACAGCCATAATAACACCGGATATAAGCATAATGGGAGCTCTGAAAATAGAACGGACTCCAGGCGTAACCGCATTTTGTATAATAATCACGTCTGAAGTCAGCCTTGTGATCAGAGAGGGGTTGGTAAAATGATCCATATTGGAAAAAGAAAAGGATTGGATCTTCCCGTAAACGTCATCTCTGATCTCAGCCGAAAATCCATTACCAAACTTTGAAAAATTGCTGCTGCATCCTCTCCCGAATATGAAAGAAAGAATCGACAGAAGCAATATTACCCCTCCGATTTTCATGATGTAATTAAAATCCTGTTTTACAATTCCAAAATCAATAATCTTTGACATGAGAGACGGAATCATGATTTCAAAAACAGCTTCCAGAATACAGCAAAAAAAACCAATGGACCACTCCTTCTTGTATTTGTCTGTGTACTTTATGAACCTTCTAAACATCTTTTCTCCACCCTTACAAATATTTTTGCCTCCTGAGTTTCAATCTGATGATTTTCCGCAAGAAGGCTGTTTATACCATATATAAAGACTTGTTAAAATAAATAGTTCCAATCACATCCGCTGTCGGAAAATCATGAATGTAAGTACTTACAATTCATATTATAGCTCCCGGCAAATAAAAACACAAGAGTGAATAAACACAAATAGCGCTGCCTGTCAATCTGACAAGGCAGCGCCGTAACAAATATACTCCCCAGTATACGTTTTACTTCATTTGGTCTTTTAAACGGATCAGCTCTTCTTCTGATAAATCCCGCAGTTCTGAGTTTTCCATGGAGGTGTCGCTGTTTTCTATGAGCAGTAACTTCGCATCCTTTGTCATAATCGTATTATGCCAGAGGGAAGGCGGAATCTGATACACTGCATACGGTTTCATATCAATGATTTCCAGATCCAGACCGTTTTCCTTTTCATTTGCATAGACAAGAGTACAGCAGCCCTCCAAGAGGACAAACAGCTCATCGGTACAATTGTGCCTTTCAAGATTCCCAATCTGTTCGATATCATTGGAAGGCTTCCAGTTCTTGATTCCTACGGTCCACTGGGTATTTTCATACACCCTTTTCAAGGCTTCTCCATCATACTGGTATTCTAATATTTTCATATACTTTTCCTTATCTTCCATTATTCCGTGATTATCCTATGCCTCAAAAGCTTTTACAATATCAGAATAATCCTTACAGGATTCCAGTTTTTTCATTGTCTGTTCATTGCCCAGCTTTCCTGCAAGCTCAGAAAGCAGTTTTAAATGTACCATGGCATTTTCATTGTCAGACGGTACTGCAAACAGGAATATATAGTGAATCGGCTGTTCATCATAAGACTCCCAAGGAATCATTTTATCTGTTTTTCCAATGGCAATGCCGACCTCTTTTACGTGTTCAGACTTTCCGTGGGGAATTGCCACATGATTGCCGATTCCGGTAATCCCTTCACTTTCCCTTACGAATACGTCTTTCACATAACCATCGATATCCGTAATGTATCCTGCTTTATAAAGCAGACCGGAAAGATGCCGGATGGCTGATTCCTTATCCTCTGCAACCATATTTAAATCAATAACCTTTTTATCTAATATATCTTTTACAGCCATATATTCACTCCTCTACTTAATAAAATACTGATATAAATCCAGCCCTGTCTTTACCTGACGAATCTGTTTCATGAATTCATCATTTTCCGTCAGGGAAATAAAGTCCTTGTAAAACTGCTGGGTACATGCTTTCTGGAGACTGGTATCCATTTTAAGTGCCAGCAGGAAAACCACGTCTACCATATCTTCGTGCCAGGCGATGGGCTGATCAAGAACTGCCACCACCACCCGGGATTCATTCACCGCCTGATTGTTGCCGTGAGGGATGGCTATTCCTCCCCCCACCGCAGTTGTCGTCGCTTTCTCCCGGTCCATAACGTTTTGCAGATAATCCTCTCTCACATCACCGGTCTCTAACAGCTTGTTCACCATGAGACGCAAAAGCTCATCCTTGTCCTTAACAGGGGGATGGACCAGCATATATCCTGCACGGAAGAGCTGATGGCAGATGCTTGAAGCCCGGAAGCGCATATTCCCCTTGATATTTCGTATATTGGTCACGGCTTCTCTGATGGAATATATATCCTTATCCGAAGGAGCCTGTCCGATGCTTATCATTCTGTCATGGTTGTATTTCAGCTTGATATTGGAAAAAACAACATCGTATCTGTCACACATATATGGCTTGAAATCATGTTCACTGATGGCTTTTACGGATACAATCTCAGGGATGTTCTTTTTGATTAAATCAATCATCAGCTGGGAAGACCCCATTCCGGAGTTGCTGACAAAAAGTGCTTTCATGGGTATGGTCTTGCGAACAAGCGCCGACTGGATATACAGGGCGATATTTGATATCTCATCCTCTGTAATCTGGATTCCGTAGTAGGATTCAAAGAGAGAGCTTGTGGACCATGTGGCCAGATACACCTGCTTATATTCTGTTTTAACAAATTTACTGATATTGTCTGTATGCTCTTCCCCGTACTTCATTCTGAATATGGCCGAACGCATATGCATCAGCAGACCGTCGTAGAGCACCTGGTCTTCAGACAGGTCTTCATTCAGAACGTTGGCGATAATGTTGATGGCTTCCCTCACAAACTGATGAAGGAGCTGATTAAAATATCCCGGATTGGTGCGCATATTCCCAGTTCCGTCATTTCCGATTTTCCTGGCAGACAGCAGCATGGAGGTGAGAAACAGGGTATCCTCCTCCATATCCTGGAGAGAGAACTCTGCTTTCACCCGGTCGTATATGGACTTTGCAAATAAGTATTCTGCAAATTCCCTCATGCTTTCCTCTGTCTCGCTGTCCTCTGCGCTTAGAGGGTGTCTGGCCCTTTTGATTGACAGACATACCATAATCCAGGCAGTCCGGAATGAATTTTCTGCAAACTGGATCCTCCATGCGTTTTCCATATCCACAATGATGCTTTTTACCCTTTCATAATTGACTCCTGCACAATAGGTTTCAAAGAGTGCATCTGTGATTTCCGGCATGATATAGACCATATAGTTTACCATGGCCTGCCGGCAGGACTTCTCATCGCCCTGGATCATGATCCCTTTGCTGCGCACCGTCACGATCTTTAAATTATATTTGTGGAACCAGCCTTCTACAGACCTTACAAGAACTGACACTGTGGGAGCGCTCATATACAGGCGCTCCGCCAGCTGTTGAAGAGTAACCGGCTTATCCAGAGCATACTTTAAAAGCATTCCAATGACCTGATTGTTCCTGGGAATGTCTTCTGCCACTTCCTTGCTTTCAGAATAACCCATGGCCAATAGCTCTGTACGTCTTGCCGTACACAAACGGATGCCAAGTCCCGGCCTCTTTTCTATATGTCCCAGTTCCATCTGCCGCAGCCATTGATCTGCCTGCTCCACTCTGGTCCTTGCAGTCTTTACAGAGACTCCAAGCAGATCGGCCAGTTTTGATACGGGGATATTTTCATTGTCCAAAAGAGCTTTCAGTATTTTCTTTAAGTATGCCTTTTCACCTGTATTACTCATTTATTCTCCATATAAATTATTCATTGCCTGTCGCTATAGCATCTAAGAACTTATACTGGTTGGCAGATCCAAGAACCTCCATGTAATGTTTAACAAATTCCTTGATTCCTTTTTCCGCTTCCATACACATGTGCATATAGTCCATATTCGGATCACGTTCCAGTGCTTCCATCATTGCCTTTTTTCCTACGGAAAATGCATCTGTAGCCACATTTACCTTATTAATGCCGTATTCGACTGCCTTTTTTAAGTTTTCTTCTCCAGAACCGGAGCCTCCGTGAAGAACCAGTGGCATATCAACGGTCTGTTTCAGTAATTTCAGCCGGTCGAAATCCAGTTTTGGAATCTTGCCCTTTGGGTAATCGCCATGAGCCGTACCGATTGCCACAGCCAGGGCATCCACACCTGTCCGGTTTACAAAATCAAGAGCCTGGTCCGGATTGGTATAAAGATCCAGATTGGTATCGTCAGAATCAACTGCCATTCCAACATGGCCTAATTCTCCCTCCACCGAACAGCCGACTGCATGGGCCATGGCTACTACCACTGCAGTTCTCTTTACATTTTCCTCATAGGTCAGGGAAGAACCGTCAAACATGATATTGGTAAATCCACGGTTGATGCAGTCTGCAATAATCTGATAATCGGTGGCGTGGTCAAGATTCAGTGCGACCGGTACGGAAACCCTTTCCGCAAGTTCTTTAATCATTGGAAGCATTTCCTCTGCATGAGCATGATTTTTCATCTGTCCGCAGCCAAACTGGATAATCATGGGAGAATATGACTCCTGGGCTGCCATAATCGCGCCTCTTACCATTTCCATATTAATACTGTTCATGGCCATTACTGCATAGTTATGTTTATGGGCATGATCCAGAATTATTTTCATTGAAGTCAGCATAATATTTATTCCTCCACTTTTCCTTTTTACTATTGGATTTCAATATTAAAATCAAAATCCTCGTCTTCTTTTATGTTCGTATCCTCTTCATCGAGAGGTTTCTTAATCAGTGCATACACAACGCCTGTGACAACGGAACCGATGATCAGGGCAATGATAAACACAAGGGGGTTCTTCATCATCGGTACAACAAAGATACCGCCTGCTGCTGCCGGACTTTCACAGCCAAATCCAACGGCGATGGCGCCGGCAACGGTGGAACCAAGTACAGATGCCGGAATAAAACGCAAAGGATCAGACGCTGCGAAGGGCAATACTCCTTCCGTAATGAAACACAGTCCCATAGGAAATGCCGCTTTTCCAGCTTCCCGCTGGGTTGCTCCAAACTTTTTCTTTGCAATCAGTGTAGAAATAAATGCTCCGATGGGAGGCGTCATACCACCGATGATTTTCGCTGCTGCCGGTCCCATAATCTGATCTGCCAGCAAAGCATTGGCTGCCATGGAGGCGGTTTTGTTTACCGGACCACCAAGATCAAACCCCATACAAAATCCGATTACACCACCAATAATTCCTTTTGCACCGCCATTTAATGTAATAATCCATGCCTGGAATTTGGTCATAAGGAAGGACATTGGAATGGAGAATACACAAAGGAATATCATTCCGCACACCAGAGTGGAAATAAGAGGAATCAGCATGACTGGCATAAGCCCCTGACTCCATTTCGGAATTTTCCATTTTTTCATCCAGTTAATAAAGTAACCGATGATAAAGGCCATCAGCAGTCCCCCAAGAAAGCCTGCCTTAGACTGTGAAGAACAGTATCCGATTACAAGACCAGGCATAATACCAGGACGTCCGGTGATTGAATATGCCACACCTGCCGTCATAACTGCAACCGCAAAATCCATGGCAAAGGTCCCAAGCTTATTGACTCCCCACCAAAATCCCAGCCAGGTAAAGGGATTTAAATTACTGAACGGGGTTGCTCCCGCCTCTACTGCATTGCCAATGTCGTATCCACCCAAAGCCTTTGCAAGTGCGCACAGCAAACCTCCTGCAACTACAAATGGTATCATATAAGCGATACCAGTCATCACATGACGCTGAATATCATTTTTTCTACTTTTCATGATCCACCCTCTCCTTCAATTCTTTATTTTCCTAATTTCTCATGTGTTTTCTTTATAACACCCTTTGCGGACTTCATTACAAGGCTGATAGGAATCTCAATAATTGGTTTCCCTTTAAAACGGTCCTTTGTAATCCCGATATCTGCAGCGATGATAACCACATCTGCTTCTTCTATATCTTGTTGTGTAAGCGCATTTTCAATACCGATTGATCCCTGAGTCTCAATCTTTATTTCATCACCCAATTCTTTCGCTGCTCCTTCTAATTTTTCTTTTGCAATGTAAGTATGGGCAATTCCCGCAATACATGCAGTAATACCAACTATTTTCATGCTTTTACCTCCTTATTATTTGTATATATTGATAATAACATCCTTTTTTCAACAGCTGCCAAAAAACATATGCCCCTACATGTGGTAATTTTTTAGTAACTGAGCTATGGACGCTTATTTTTCAAAAACGTTTCTTATTTTAATAGAATTGACGCTGTTATAAAATAAACTCGCAACAATACCTTATGAAATGTCATAGAGACAAAAAAATACGCCCTGGCCCTGGCCTTTACAGCCCGAATCAAGACGTACTTTTGTATATTATTTTTTTAAGTTATAGAAATTTCCAACACAGGCTTTTATTTACGCCTGGTAAGTCTCATAACATCTTCTGCAATCTGTTCCTTTGTCAGCCGATTGTTGCGAAGTACTTCATTCACATCATACCGGTCAAGAAATTCTTTTTTCAGACCGTAATTTAAGACCTTTATATCAGAATCTCCATAAAATCTCGCAATCTTTTCCCCGAAGCCCCCATCTAATATTCCGTCTTCCAGGGTAAGCACCACATCATGATCCTTTTTCAGTTCTTCCAGTAACGGTTCATCAATTCCTGTGATGTACATGGGGTTAATTAAGGTCGGTGCTGTCCCGGTCCTTTGAGCGATCTCAAAGGCAGCTTCTTCTCCCAGTCCATAGAAAGAACCCAATGCAACGATCGCTGCTCTGCTGCCTTTTTGCGTTACCTCATACTTATTTAATATGCTGAAATCCTTTGTTACAGGCTTACCATCAGAAATCACAGTTCCCCCCGGCACACGTATTGCAACGGGATGGTTTTTCTGGTCTATGCTCCAGTTCAGCATGGCCAAATACTCTTCTTTTGTGGCAGGGGCAAGGTATACCATATTTGGAATATTTGAGATCATTGGGATGTCAAATATTCCAAGATGGGTGATATCCTTCATCCCGTATACAGAAGCCGCGTATACAAGGATTGTTGCCGGGTTGTTATTGATGCACAGATCCTGAGATAACTGGTCATAGGTACGCTGAATAAAGGTACTGTTCACTCCGTATACCGGTTTTCCGCCATTGGCAGCAATCCCTGATGCAAGAGCCACCGCATGTTCTTCCGCAATTCCCACATCAACGAACTGGTCACCGGCTTCTTTTCTTCTCTCGGCAGTAAATCCAAAAACGGTAGGCGTTCCCGAACTGACCGCAACCAGAGTCTTATCCTTTTTCATTTTCTCAAGAAGAAATTCAGCCGTCATGTCCGAGTAATTCTCACCGGAGAAGGAATGGGATGGTTTTCCCGTTTTTATATCAAACGGCATACAGTAATGCCAATTCTCCCTGTTTCTTTCTGCCGGAGAATACCCTTTTCCTTTCTGGGTACAAATGTGCACGACAATGGGGTGATCCAGATCCTTTACCTTTTTGAAAGCCTCAATTAACTGAACCGTATCATTTCCATCCTTTACAAACAGATAATCAAGCCCCATGGCTTTGAATAAATTACATTCCGCTTTTCCTTCGGTATCACGGAGAAGCTTTAAATTCTTATATATTCCGCCATGATTTTCTGCAATGGACATATCATTATCATTAACCACGATGATGAGATTGCTGTTTAATTCAGGAGCAAAGTCCAGTCCCTCCAATGCTTCCCCGCCGCTTAAAGAACCGTCACCAATAATTGCAATAATATTCTCTTTTCCGCCTTTTAAATCCCTTGCCTTTGCAAGACCGCAGGCAAGACTGACCGAAGTTGAGGTATGGCCAAGGGTAAAGAAATCATGTTCACTTTCATCCGGACTGCTGTATCCGGTCACATCATCGTAATGATCTTCATACAAAAAACCGTCTTTTCTTCCTGTCAGCATCTTATGGCAGTAGCTCTGGTGAGATACATCATACACCATTTTATCCGCCGGGGAGTCAAACACGTAATGCAACGCAATGGTTGCCTCCACCATTCCGAAATTAGGTCCAAAATGTCCTCCGCGCCTGCTTAACTTTTCAAGCAGTACCCGGCGCATTTCCTCTGCCAGTTCTAAAAGCTGTTCCTTATTTAATTTCCGCACATCAGACGGCTGATTGATTTTTTCTAAATACATTCTGCATTCTCCTTGTTGTCTTTTATTTGTATCATTTTTTCCATGTAAGTTTCCCTGTATCTACCGCAGCTTCATATCTTTCGATTTTGTAGTTCAGGCGGTCCAGAGTTTCATCCAGCTGTTTTCTCTGCTCAAACAGTACCTCTCTTTGTTCCTGCAAAAGCTGAAGTCTTTCAGCAATCGTGGAATCTCCCTCCTGATACAGTTTCACATATTCAATCATGACTTCTACCGGAAGTCCTGCACTTCTCATACAAATGGCAAGCTCCACCCATTCCAGGTCTGTTTTCTGGTAATTCCTTGCTCCTCCCGGAGTCCGTGTTACCGGGGGAATCATTCCAACCCGCTCATAGTAGCGAAGTGTGTCCTGTGTTATGTTATATTTTTCACTTACTTCTTTTACTGTCATAATGGATTCCTCTTACAAAGCTTCTGGCTTCATGACCTTGATTTTACTTTTTTTCTTGACACTCTTCCACAAGCGAAGTATTACCCGGATTCAGCTCCACAATTCTGCCATCGGAGTAATTCTCTCCTTTGTGTGAAAAATGCGCTTTAAACATGTGATTTTTTAAAGCCACGCTAAGACCTCCTTTTTTCCTTGCTGTATTGATTGTAATACCTGGAGTCAACTCAAAGTCAAGTTTTTTTTATGTAATAAATTTATAAATAATTATTCTTAAAAAAACAAACATGCAGTATTAGGTCTGCATGCTCTTTTATTATATTCATTATTCACTTATTATTAAATCAAATATATACAACCTTACCCTAATTAGATAAGAAAAGCCACTTTTACAAAGCAGTTAAATATAAATCATAATTCCTTTGAAATATTCGCTAGTTCACTTATTACTTCCCTATCCGCCGGTAACCAATTCACTACATCTAATTCTTCTTTGCATAACCATCTTGCTGACTTATGTTCTTTTAATGTCAGTGTTCCAGAAGTTATTATACATAAAAAACAATGCATAGTAAGATGAAATCCTGGATAATTATATTCCACTATTTTTAACTTAGATTTTATTTCAATAGAAACATTTAATTCTTCATTTATTTCACGAATTAATGCTTGTTCTGCAGTCTCCCCTTCTTCAATTTTTCCACCTGGAAATTCCCAACCATTTTTGAATTCTCCATACCCTCTTTGTGTTGCTAATATCTTATTTTCTTTTATAATTATTGCCGCTGATACCTGTATTGTTTTCATATTTTTATTTTTCTCCATACAATTCTATTTTCGAACTTCTCGTTCATATGCCATCAGCCTCTTCAATCGATTTTCATTTTGTGCTGCAATTCCTTCCAGTATAATCATATCTGTCTCCTCATTCAAAACATGCATTTTTCTATGACAATTTGGACAAACAGCAACAACATTATCAAGTGTATCTGTTCCACCATCTGCTAATCTTTTCACATGATGTTCTTCAAGATAAGGTTTATTGTTTTTATCATAAAATGGAGCTTCATTTCCACAATACTGACATTTACCTTCCGCAATACGCTTAATTATTTCTTTTAAATAAGGATTTCGATAATAGATTGTTGTTTCTTTCCTTTGGGGCTTTCGTTCTACCTGACTAATCTGAGATCTTCTGTTTAATTCTCTATTAGATAATCTTGAAATTTCCCTTTCTGACAATTCGATTAATTCATCTACATTTGATATTGGCTTAACCGGAAACATCCATACCTTTCGCATATTACCATTATCATCTGGTTGCATCGATTGATAGGGCTTGTCTACTAACTTAACAACACCACGATATGTATAAATAGATTTATTCATTACCTCAAAAAGATGTATGTCTATTCCGTTTGTATCAGAATAATAAAGAGTGCCATTTTGATTTCCTTCTAAGACCTGGTCACCTATTTTACCCATTCCAGTATAATGTAATACACCATTCTTCCACTCATCACGGTATAAACCTTTAGTATCATCAGATATAATAACCAATGTTCCTGTTTTCTTTGAACGACGCATACCGCCCATATTGCCACATTTGAATAACGTTCTCATCTCATCATTAGTAAGCTCATCCCCAATTGATATTCCTGGATCAAATCCCATTCTAATCCTCCTCAATTTTGAATTAATAATTTTCTATATGATCTTTTGCTAACACTATTGCAGATATACAAGTAACTTACCTCACAATTTTTTGTTATAATTATCTCATAAATATTATAGATACCTAATTATAACTCATTTTATATTTTTTGTAAAAATCGTTTTTTTCATATCAAATTTTATCAATAAATTTTATCTATATTTATATATATTTCTTCTCATATGACTATTGTATTATTTAATTCCGGCTTTATGCCCCAAGGATAATGATTTTAAAATATCTCTATATAAGAAGAATAGGCTATTTCTTCCATATTACAGAAACACATAAAGAAAAGAAGCTGAGCAAGCTTCTTTTCTACAGACAGATATTAAACATTGAAAACTTTGCTGTTAAACAAAATATGGTGATACTACTGGTTCAATCCACGATACAACACTCCAAGCAGTTCCCCTGACGGGTCCTGGCTCAGTTCCCATACCATGGCCCCACCAAGCTTTTTGGACTTGATAAATTCTGATTTATACCCAATCGATTCTGCGTCCTCATAACTTATGAAAATGGTGCCGTTAAACAGCCACGGAACTTTGGACTGGGAATGAAAGGATCTGGTGTAGCCTGATTTATGTAGATAGTTTGTCTGAATGTCCTGATAGCTGATGGAATTTGCTCCGCCAAACCTCTGGTACATCCCCTGGTTGGAATTACCGACTGAGGAATATAAGTAACCGTAAAACGGAATGCCCATCACCAGCTTTTCCGCCGGAAAAGATGCATTTAACCAGGTATTGACCGCCTGCTCCACACTTGTTTTATACTGGGGAGACGTATCACTGTTGGGATAAAGAGGTGCCAGTAAATCCGTATGGGTATCCCAGGTTCCGTGAAGGTCATAGGTCATAATATTGGCATAATCCAGATATGGGGCAATCTTTCTTAATTCCACATTATTTACATACGAGCGGTCCGCTCCTCCGGCAATGGTAAGAAGATAATGTGTCTGATCCTGCGTTCCTCTGGTATCCAGCTTTTCACGGATTTTCTGAAGAAGCAAGGTGAAATTCTGTTTGTCTTCCGGACGCCTGGCATTGGTGGTCAGGCCTCCGCTGACCGGATATTCCCAGTCCAGATCCACACCGTCGAACCCGTATTTAACTATAAAATCCACACAGCTGTCTGCAAAAGCACTTCTGCTTTCTTCTGTCAGAGCTGCATCAGAAAATCTTCCTGACCAGTTCCAGCCGCCGACGGAAATCAATGTCTTTAAATCAGGATTGGTCTGCTTTAAGGAATTTAATATTCGGATATTCTCAGGATCCACATCCGGATATCCCATAGCCAGCTTTAAATCAGAATCAATAGTTGCAAATGCGTAATTGATATGAGTCAGCCTGGAGACATCAATCTGGTTGGGGGAGAAATTGGAATAAGCCGACCACGCAGCATAATATCCCACTAATTTATCCGTCTGCAACCCACTGATTTCTTCCGTCTGTGGAATTTGTGAGGAGGGGCCTGCTTCATTTTCAGCAAATGCATCTTTGTTGTTCCGGCAGCCGAAGATGATTAACATAAAAACGGATACAGCTAAAAGCCCTGTTTTCATCCTATACTTTTTCATTTCGTTATCCTTCTCCTTTATGGTTTTTTCAAGTATACCATGATGGTTATTCCTTGAATAGCGCGCAAAAACTGGGAGAAATACCTATAATTGGCAGCTCCTGCAGACAAAGAAGGAGTTTATTCATTCAAAAATAAGCCAGCCGGCTATGGCCGGCTGGCTTATTCTGTCAGAAATCCTTATAAACACAGGTTATTCTTCTCTGGAAGTTTTCTTAATTGTCAGGAGGAAAAGACAGAAGGCCCCCAGTCCTGCAAATATCATTAACAGTCCATAAATGGCTGTAAAGCTGACGCTTTCATCTCCTGTTTTCGGCAATCCGCCGTTCTTTCCGTATATTGTTCCTTTGGGAACTTGATCGAAAACAAGTACGGTCTCGGCAGGCGGATAAGTACTACCGGGTTCCGGAGGATCGGTTTTCAAAGTCTGGGTGGCACCGCTCTTAGGTACACCTGGGGTTTTCACAACGATATCGTCGTTATCACCGCCACCGCCGCCTCCACCGGACGGTTTTTCAGGTTTGGGCGGGGAAATGGAATCTGTCTGCTTTGTGTTGGTAAAAGCAGCAATTTGAGTAGCTTTTGCTTCTATGATGCCTTTCTCTCCAACACTGGCTGCCGTATACTTTTCTGCCGTATAGTCCCCTTCCTTTACCTGATAGCCTGCATTAGCAGGTAATCCGGTGATGGTAATGCTCTGTCCGTGAGCAAGAGATATTTTATCTCCGCTTCGAATCAAACCTTCCCCTATGCCGTTACCGGTATAGGAATAAGCATCGGGTGCATGATCAAAGGTTATGGTAAATTCAAATTTCTTTTTCAAGTCTGCTCCGTTTCCGGAGACTGTTTTACTGATGGTCAGATTTCCAGTAAGGGCCTCCACTGGAGGAGTTTCATTCTTCGTGTTGATAAAGGAAGCTGTCTGTGTGCCATCTGCTTCTATGGTACCCTGTGCTCCCGTACTGGCAGTCACATAACCGTTCTCCCTGTAATCGGCTTCAGTCACCGTATAATCCATACCCTTTGGCAGTCCTTGTATGAGTATGCTCTCCCCATGGGCCAGAGAAATGGTATCACCGCTTTTTATAGTGCCGTCGTTTTTAACCACGTTACCGGAAACGTCATATGCAAGGTAGGAATAGGTCTCTGAATTTTCATGGAAAGTTACGGTAAAATCAAACTTCTTATCTGTATCCGCTGCATTTCCCGCAACGGTCTTGATGACTTTTAAATTTCCTACAGTACCTTCGGATCGGTTTCTCACCACTATGGCATTGGAGCCGCCTCCGGTTTTTCCGTCAATGGAAGAGGTGACTACACTGCCCTCTCTTGAGACTGTTACGGTATGGGATACGCCCTCCAGAATATAACCTGCCGGAGCTGCGGTTTCTTTTAAAATATAACTGCCGTCAGGAATAACCTTGAATTTTAAGGTGCCGTCACCACTAGTCAATCCTTTTTTGATCACGGTTTTTCCGTCTTGGGCGAAAAGAGTAAACTCCGCATGTTTCAAAGGAATCCCTTCCATATCGGTTTTGGTAATGGAAATCCAGCCGTTTCTTTGCATGCTTGCCCAACCGTCCGCATCAGTGATCATGTAAGGTTTGCTGGTCTCTACGCCTTCGGACGTGCCTCCATATAAGAGTACCTTATTGGATATAGTTCCCGGCTCACCGGTCACATCGGTAATATAGCTGAAACGGTATGCTTTCTGACTGTCGGGTATCATAAAAGTCAGCCCTCTGGAATCATTGTCATAGAATATAGTTTCTCCTGCCTTTAACGGAACCGCTTTCCCCAGGACGTATGTTCCATTGGCCTGGAGTGTCATTTCGTTGGCGGAGAAATTTCCTTCCGACATATCCAGTTGCCCTTTTGCATCGGTTCTTACATCAATCCCCAGAGGAAGGGTATCATAAAGCCTGGTTGCTGATGTAATAAGCTCTGAAGGCTTATATTCCACGGACCAGAGCAATACACCGGCACCTGGAATGGCTGATGTTTTTCCCAGCACCTCACTGACAATGGTTATATCCTGAGTACTGGTAACTTCCGGAGATTTTTCGGTGACCAGCTTCAGATTGTTTCGTACTATGGTTGGTTGATTGGAAGCAAAATATTTTTTCACCGTAGCTTCATCCGGTCTGGCCTTTACAAGAATGACATAAGGTCTATCCATGTTCTGGAAGGTAAAGGAAGCGGTTCTGCCGCTGATTTCAGCAGTAAGATCTGATACGGACTCTAATGCACCGCCTGATGCCGTCACACTTCCGTCCCAATTTCCAGTTCCTTCAAAAATCAGATAATCCCTGCCGCCGTCAATCTTATCAAACACCCAGCCTTCCGGCAAAGTATCCGTAACCGTGGTTTCTCCCAATTCATCTCCTGACCAATCCTTCATCTGGGAAAGCTTTAACCCATTGGCATTGACATTCAGCCGGAAGATCACGGATTTATCCTTGTAATCAAACCCTTCACCAGCATTTCTTGTACGGTTGTTTACTCCTGCTGCCGGATCGGATATGGCCTCCCGTTTCAACATTTCCTTTAACAGCATCTTACTGTTGTAATCGACTCCTGCTGTGGATTCATTAAGCTTGGCTGTTCCGCTGAAAAGTGTGGCCGTGTTATAAATTGTAGTCCAATTGTTTGTGGCAAATATCTTTGGATCCACGACCTGGCTGTCATAGGTAAAAGTACTTTCTTTTGCGCCTGCACCAGTGACAAAACCAGTAACTTCCAAAAGATCTCCGACCTGTCTTCCTTCCTCCATAACAGGAATGACCGTTACTTGAAGTCCATCCCCTGAAAAAGTATCATCTATGTATTTGAGACCGTAACTTACTTTTAGATCCTTGGGGTCTATCCCTTCCGGGATTCCGGTTACTGAGGAAATATCAAATCCGCTGAATTCGTCTCCATAGACAAGAAGATCATAAACCTTCGGGTCTGGGATGGTCTGCTGCTTTGGATCCACTGTCACCTTCCAGGAAACCGTACCTGTTGACGGATGTGCCGTACCTGTTTTTTTAATTGCATTATATCCAATGCCTACACCAACGTTTCCGGAACTGGTACCGGAAGAACCCTGCCATTTGATGGAAGCCTGATTGTAATAGGTGACGGTTCCTGTGGTCAGAACATCATCCGGCACTTTAGTCACAATGGTCAGCAGGATTTTGGTATCGATATCACCGATTGCATAGTTCCCGTTTTCATCCGGAGTTATGCCAATGGCATCTCCAAAATCAGAATCTTCCCATTTTTGCAGGGTTGCTGAGTCAAAGACCAGCTTTTTTTCAGCATCACTTATTCCAGGAGAGAGAACATCGGTGATAACAACATTCTTTAAAGATGCCTGATTTTGATTGGCAGTAATCGTCCAGGTAATGTTTCTGTCTTTGGGATTATATACGCCAGAACTGCCTGTGTCGCTTGCTTCCCCTTCTTTTTCAATCCACTTGGGCGTCCAGGAAACCTGTGTCTTACCTTCTGTTTTTAAAATATCTTCATTATCATAAAGACCGGCTTTATTGTAGATTTTCTGTTCCCCGGCTGCCGCATAATAAAGTTCTTCCGGGATTTCTGTTTTAAAGGACACGGTCTGGGTGCCTTTTGCTCCAGACGGAAAAACATACTCCAAAAGACCATTATTTATCTCCGCCACTGCAGACGGATCCCCTGTCACTGCAAAGGAATCCGAAATATAGGTTCCTACATCCTTTAGATCATCAGAAAATTTATATCCCCCTAAATCAATGGCACTGCCGCCCTGAGTGGCGGTAATTCTTACTTTCCATTCCACACACTGATTTGTCAAATCCAGAGTTCCTGATTTCTCTGCCTCATAAATGATCTCTGCAGGCGGTATGACCACCGTGTAATCTTTATCGAGTATGGTCACAAGCCGTTCCTCACCTGTTACGGGACTTCCGGTTGAATCAAACTGTAACCGAGCCTCAAACCTACACTTTACCGTATTTACCGTCCCATCAAAAACTTCGTCATCTCCATCAAACAGGACCCTGGCAGAAACCATACCGGTATCCGGATCAGTAACAAAGGACACATGGCCAACCAGCGCTCCTCCATCTTTTAACGGGACTGTGGCTCCTGATAAAATCTTAAATGCATCGCTTAACTCAAAATATGCCGTATCATTTTTCTTTACAGTAACTGGCGGTGTAGGATCATTTCCTTCTACAGGCACATTAAAAAATACATAGACAGAAATTGGGTCATTGCCGTTTATCTCTCCCCCTACCGGTATAACCACATCATTCTGCTTCACTTCTACCGTAAGCCCCTCTAAATCCTCTGTCCGGTCTTCGCTTTCCCCAGCGGCCAATCTTGCTGCCGCAGGCGTTGCCATGGGATCGCCCGGTCTTATTTTATCTGCCCGGGAGGATTTCCCTGCACTGGAAGGGGTTCCTGAAGCCGCTGGTTCCCGTTTCGCATCTGACGGGGTTGCCGAATCCATGCTGGTGATCCCTCCAGCCGGATCTGCTTCATCAGCAAACACTGTCTGAACCGGCAATAATACATTTAATACCATCATTAGCGCCAGGAACCAGCTTATGAACTGCTTTCGTTTTTTTCGTTTCAACTCAAATCCCTCCTTTATAAAGCTCATATATGTATAGTCATTCTTTTCACTGGTTTATGCCACGAAAAAAAATCCTAACAAAAATTATATCTGCTAAAGAAAGGCAATGCTTGAAAAATCAGGAAAATAAGGTTACAATAAGAAGTAAGGTTTAGAAAAATCTTGTAACTATTTTTCCATCTCAAGAAAGAACAGGAAAAACAGAATGAAAATCGGCTTATTATTGGAAAAACTTATTGATACTGCACAAACGACTAAAACAGATTTCGCACTCAACATGAATATGACACCAAGCGGCTTAAGTAAAATCTTAAAAGGTGCCAGACTCCCCTTCATCAAGGAAAAAAGAAGCTTTAGCAGACAGGCGGCAGCTTACTTTGCAGAATCCCTTTACAGTTATTGCTGCTATTTAAAGTTTTTACCTCTTTTTCCGGTAATCTATGATTTCAGTTCCAAATATGAACTGGAAATGTTTCTTTCCTGTGCCTTAGAATACGCACTGGACAAAGACTATGAGGACGAAAATGATGGAAATCCCGTTCTTTCCGACCGGGAAGCAAGCTTTCTTGGGAGTAAAAATATTATAAACTTATTCTGTGTCCTTGTTTCAGACCATATCACCAGTAAAAATGATATTCCCCTGGAATTTTTCAGCACTCTGCCGCTGATGGATCCTCTTTACTTTGATATCTTTCAGCGGATAAAAATAACGGACACGAAAAAACAGGACAATGTTCCCTTTAATCACTTTATCCATATGTCCTGCCTGGAACCCTCCGGTCCGGATTACCATTTATCCACGCTTACGGCCATTGCCAAAGCACAGAAACATCTGGACTTGAATCTATGGGAAATCAACGAGGAAACCGGCAGCCCATTTCTGCTGCTGAAAGATCAGTTTCTCATGCTTTTTTGCATTCAGCTTGACGGAACTCCTCTAATGACATTTATCACTCAAAAAAGCTATCTGACGACCTTTTATAATTCCCTTATCCGGAAGAAAATCAGAAAGATCAGTTATGACGGAAACGAAGCAAGAGCTGCTCTGATCAAGGACCCTTCTCTTTTGTCCCGCCTGACCAACGGAGCCGTTGATGCGGTCTATAATTTTATTTCCATCGGATATCTGATCCATGAGAACGAATTAAAAGAGATTGACATCGACACTGGAATCAAAAAAGCCATTCTCAACCTATTTCACGGCATACTAACGGAAGAAACGGAATTTTACGTCAATATTGATGCCATGATTGGATTTCAATCCAGCGGCCACGCCATCATCCCTTTACTCGGTACAATAGATATTCCGCCAGAGAAACGCATTCCTTACTTAAAAAGATTTGATTCTTATATCCATAAAGATAAAATCAACCACATCCGGGTGGTAAACAGTGAATTTCCAAAGGTTGCTGTACTTTGCGCAAAAGAAATGAGCATTATTTATCTCACCGATGATGATTCGGAAAAAATCCATTATTTTAAAACGGATATTATCAACAATCATCTTAAAACTGTGATTACAGAAAGCAACATGAAATTAGTGCATTTCAGCGTTGATCTATGGAACTCTTTTCTGGCTGAAATGTCGAAAGATTTTCGCAACGTATCCCATTCAAATACATAGAAAAAAACCGGGGATTTCCCATATTACTGAGAAATCCCCGGTTTTTCTTTCTTCTATCTCACAAGACAGTTGTCAAGCGCTTCTACGACAGACTCTTCATCCAGAATCTTTCCTATAAATACGATCTGATTGATCCGGTCTCCCCATTCTTCATCCCAGTCTTCCATAAGCTCCGGATAGCTTTTTAAGACTTCCTCCTGCTCCTCTTTCGTTCCGGAAGCCACCCAGGGAGATATGGGGGTTATGGCGACACTGTTTCCTGCCTGTTCAAATAAAACCGCCTGATTCCTATCCTGGACAAACCAGATATACCCCTTCGCCCGTATCATTTCTTTGGGGTAGTGTTGTTCCAGCCACCCATAAAACAAAGCTTCGTCAAAGGGCTCTCTCCGTTCATAAACAAAGGAACGGATTCCATAATCTCCTTCTTCCTCTGTTTTTTCCCCCAGCAATGCCTTTGATAAGGCGGAAGAACGGTTCAGGCGGTCATAATCGTAGAGCCTCCGGTGAAAGATCCGTTCCGGCACCACCACGCTGTTGGTGGTTTTTATAAGTTCTGCCTCTGGAGACAGCGTCTGGATCACCTGCTCCACCCGTTCTAACTCTGGCCCTGTAAGAAGATCACATTTATTTAAAATGATGATATTGCAATACTCGATCTGCTCGATGACAAGGTTAATGACATCCTCTTCCTCCCCGGCCTCATCGGTGTCCCGGCGGTGTTCCAGTTCATCCATAAATTCCGAGGAGATACGGTTGGCATCCGCTACTGCCACAATAGCATCCAAAAAAGCGGGAAATTCGCCACCTTCCTCCTCAAACCCATCTGCAATGCTGATGGGACTGCTGACACCGGAAGCCTCCACAACGATTCCGTCGATTCCCTCCTCTTGTGCAATTTTCCGGATTTCACCGATAAAATCATCCCGCAGAGAACAGCAGATACAGCCGTTGGTCAGTTCCAGAACCTTATTCTTTCCACCAGCGGCTGCCTGGCTGCGGATCAGTCTGGCATCTACATTGACCGCTCCCATATCATTGACAATGACCGCCAGCCGGCTGCCTTTTTGATTTTCCAATATGTGATTTAACAGAGTGGTTTTCCCTGCTCCCAAATAACCGCTTAACAGCGTAACTGGCTTTTTCTTCATCCTCTATCCTTTCCGGGCCTTACACCTTTTAATAATAAGGGTAAACGTATTCCTCCACCGGTTTTTCAGCTGCTTCTATCTTATCAGCCTCTATGGTGGGATACCCGTCCTTTATGGCCAGTGTTCCCGTAACCGTAACCCAATCGTTTTCCTGGAAGGACAGATTGCCTGTAAATTCCGTAATCAGTCCCATGGGTGATAAATCTGCGGAACAGCACCACATGGACAAGCGGACCAGAGCAAATTCATTCTCCCTTCGGTCTTCCATGTTTAAGAAGACAAAGCCTTTGATAATAACCGTATACCCTTCGTATTTATCCGGGCTCATGTTCAGTTCATTGACCCAGGTGCTGAAATCCTCATCTGCAATGGTGATTGTTCTTGTTTCTTCATTAAGCCCCTTGCTTTTAAATGATGGGGCCTGGTCTGGAAGCTGCTGTACGGAAACCTCCTGGCTTTCGTTTGTACTTTCATCGGGCTTTTCCAGTTCGTCCTGCCCATAGAAGGCATAGTCATCTGCCGCCGGCACCGTCTCATTTGCCTGGCTTTCATAGCCTCCGGAAGGTTTGGAGGTGAGATTGGCACTGGAAATGCTTTTTACCATGGCTCCCGAGGCAGGAGAAGACGGCGGAACCAAAAGAAGCAAAATAGGAATCACCAGAACCAGACACCGTTTCAGCCGACTTTTGTATCTGGGACGGAATAAATTTCTGCCATTCACCGCCGCCCATAATACCATAAGGGCAGACAGTCCATACAAATAAGGCTTCATGCGGGGCGTTACATAATTAAGATACATGCCTGTAACCGTAAGACGGTAAAGCAAAATCCCGAAAATCAGATAGCAGGCACACTCTGTCAGTGCCTCCAGATTCAATCCTTTCCCTTTCAATCTCATAATCTGATCCCTCCGCTGTCAAATGCGGCAAAGAGAAATACCGCCG
This sequence comes from Lacrimispora sp., assembly GCF_046972725.1. Taxonomy (NCBI): domain Bacteria; kingdom Bacillati; phylum Bacillota; class Clostridia; order Lachnospirales; family Lachnospiraceae; genus Lacrimispora; species Lacrimispora sp. The sequence continues at coordinate 1,400,147 of NZ_JBKVXF010000001.1, forward strand.
TAAAACAGATGACAAACACCGTTGCCATCAGACGTACGATAAAGGTTTTCCGGAAGCCGGAAAGCAGCATTGCCACATTTTTAATATCCATCATGGGGCCAAACACCAAAAATCCCATAACAGCACCCAGTGGAAAGCTTCCTGCCAGCGCTCTTGCCACCACCGCATCCGATGAGGAGCACAGGGATAAAACGAAAGCCATGGCCATCATAAACAAAATGGAAGCTCCCATAGAGATCCCAGTCCCCGACCGGACCATGGCAGGCTGAAGCTGCTGGAACAGGGTGGATACGAAAATACCTGTCAAAAGATATTTTCCAACACTGAAAAATTCATTCTGAGCATGGCGCATCAGCTGAAAGAACCGGGAAGACCGTTCCGGGTTTCCAGATAATAAGGTATAATCCTCCCAGCCCTCTGCCTTGCCTGCAAGCATTCCGCCGGCAAACACCTTCTTTGGAGGGAACAAAAGATAAGTGATCCCTGTCAGCACCGCACACAGAATTCCAAGTCCGCACCTGACACCGACCATCTTTGCATTTCCATTGAACGCATACCAGGTGGAAAGAATGACCACCGGATTAATGACCGGAGAAACCAGCATAAATGTAACGGCCGCTGACATGGGAACTCCCTTTTTTACCAGACTTTTAAACACCGGAATAGAAGCACAGTCGCAGACCGGAAGGCAAAACCCGGCAAAGACGGCAAACAACTGGGCCGGAATCATCTTCTTTGGAAACTTCCTCTGAATCCAGTCCGGACTTACATATACCTGAATGGCAGAAGACAGAAGGACTCCGATTGCAAGAAACGGCATTGCCTGCAAAAAGACTCCTAAGAATACTGTGAGAAACACATCAAGGGGATAACCAGCAGGCCCAAGAACCGGCTTCACCAGCAGATACAAAACCGCAGCTGCAGATACGGACAAAAGCCACAGCTGGGGTTTTAAATCATAGCGGAGCAGCTTATTTATAAACCTATCCCAATGATCGTCCGTAAAAACCGGAAGATCTGACCTGACCTTTAACCGCACCCTGCCTTCTCTTTTCAGCTTTGCCGTACCATCTGTGCGAAGATATGCACAGTCACTTGCAGCCACCTGTGACATGGATATGGTTCCGGAGTCTGCGATTCTGCTTTCAAGAGCCTCTCCGGCCGCAGCATAGATTACCTTTTCAATGCTGACCAGAGGCTTTGTACGAAACTGCAGAAACATCTGTTCCAGGGTATGAAAATGCTCCATCCCATTCCATTCAATCAGGATTAAATCCACCGGATTCTTTTCAAGTTCTTCACAAATCCTTTCACTGACTTCAAAGGGAGTTTCTTCAATCTGGCTTTTTGTATAGCTTAAATGCCGGATCCGCTCTGATTCCTTTAACGGAACATCTCCGTTTTCAAACTGTATGACGAGGATTTCCTGTTCCTTCAGTTCTTCTTCCGCCAACCGGTTGATCAACGTGGTCTTCCCTGCGTCCAGCAATCCTGTTATAACCCATGCAGGAATAATCATGTTATCATTCTCCTTGAAATAACGATTTTATTTGCTGCTCTTTCAGCCCTGTTCCAATGAAGCAGATGCTGTTTCCTTCTGCCGTACTGGACTCCACTTTCAGCATTCCCGGTATGTAATGAAACAAAAGTCCGCCCGTTTCACCTCTCATAATTCCCTTGCCACGGAGGATGGTCCCGTCCCCATGGCGGATCACCCTGTTGATCTTTTCTTTTAGCTGCTCTTCCGTCAAAATATCATGACATTCAAACGTAACAGAAGTAAAGATTTCTCTTGCAAGACCAAACGGAGACGAAAGTGTCTTAAAAAAGCGCGGAATCTTAGGACTCTGGACAGACTCCCGTTCAAGCTCCTTTGCAGCCGCTGTCCGTTCCCCTGTCAGAAATACCGAAGAAGGTATGCTGTCCCAAAAATCCGCCTCTATTCTTGCTTCCTGATTCATCTCTCTTATCTTCTTTATGGTCTCTTCCACCTTCCCAAAATTGCCGCTCTGGTGGCTCAGCAGAATCAAATCTGCATAGCGGATCTGGTTCATAAAGAAATCCCCGTAGTTCTCCTTATACTTATCAAAGTTCCTTTCATCCACGACAGTCACGCAGCGGCGGATCATCACAAGATCCTTTCTCTTTAAGCAGGCTTTTATAATATCCGAAAGCTTTCCCACACCGGAAGGCTCTACGACAATCACATCCGGTCCGTATTCCTTTACGATCTGTCCGATGGCCTTATGAAAATCACCGGACATACTGCAGCAGATGCATCCCGCATTGATGCTGGTAACCATAATCTCACAGCTTTTCAGACAGCTGGCATCAATTCCGGCTTCTCCGAAGTCATTTTCAATGACTACGATTTTCTGGTCCTGGAAAACATGTTCGGACATCGTCTGTATCAGCGTGGTCTTCCCTGCTCCCAAAAAACCAGATATAATATAAAGATCTGTCATTTATTTACTCCTTACGGCAATCTAACTCTTTATTCCAAGGAGCTTCTTCCCAACAAAAATAAAAAGGAGGAAAGCAACTCCCACCAAAACGATGGTGCCCCCTGGCTTTAATCCAAAATAGTAGGCCAGAAAAAGGCCCGTTATCATAAATATCACATCAAAACTCACCGCATAAATCACGGTCTGCTTATAATTCTTTCCAATCTGCATGGCACAGGCCACCGGAATCACCATCATAGAGGATACGATCAGCGCTCCTACCGTCCTTGCCGCAACAGATACTGTAGCAGCCGTCAAAATGGTGAAAATAAAATTCACCCGTTTTACCGGAACGCCTGCAAGCCTTGCACTTCTCTCATCCAATGCGATGTAAAAAAGTTCTTTATATAGAAGAAGAAACAGTAAAAGGACCGTTAAGGAAACTCCTATGACCAGGTACATCTCCATATCACTGATTGCTACAATACTGCCAAAAAGAAAACTGTTAAAGTTTGCAGAATTTTTCACAAACCCTGAAAGCACTCCGGCAAGGCCGATGCCTGCAGACATCATAATGGCAATGGACATCTCGGAATAACGGGGCAGTTTTCTGCGGATCGCCTCGATTCCAAAGGCGGCAAGAATACAGGCAGCCGCCGCGCCTGCCACCGGATTGATTCCCAGTATAAGTCCGGCGGCCACTCCGGCCAGAGATGTATGGGATAGCGCATCCCCGATCATGGAAAGGCGTTTTAGTACAATAACGACACCGATGCAGGGAATCACCATTGCAAGCAGTATCCCTACAAGAAATGCCCGCTGCATAAAAACGTAACTAAATATTTCCATGGCAATTCTCTCCCCCTTCTTCCGATATACATTCCATCCTGCCCTCCTCGATCTGCCACACATCATCGGCAAGTCCGGATAAACAGCTTTTGTCATGGGTGACCATAAGTACTGTCATTCCTTCGCTGCGATTGAATTTCCTGATCAGACGGTAAAATTCCTGGGTATTGGCTTCATCCACTCCGGAGGTTGGCTCATCAAGAATCAACAGCCTGGGACCGTTTACCAGTGCGCGGGCAAGAAGGACCCGCTGCTGCTGGCCTCCGGAAAGCTTCCCGATGAGCCGTTTCTTATACGGCTCCATTCCTACCTGGCTAAGGGCATAATCCACCAGTTCTTTTTCTTTTTTGCCGCCAAAACGAAACCTGCCGATCCGGCTGTATAGATTGGCCTGAACGATTTCCTCCACAGACGCAGGAAAATCCTTATAAACTGCCATCCCGTTCTGAGGAACATATCCCACCTGGCTCCAGCCGTTAAACTGCTTTAACTCCCGGCCCATAAGTTTCACGGTTCCTGTTTCTCCCGTTAATGGCAGCTCTCCCAGAAGTATTTTAATCAGTGTGCTTTTTCCTGCTCCATTTGGTCCGATCAGAGCAGCAAACCGCCCCTGGGGAACAGAAAAATCTGCTCCCTTTAACACCGGTGTATTTTCATAGGAAAAGGTCAAGCCCTTTATTTCAATCGCATTCACAATCCTTACTCCTGTCTCTGCTTATTCTAATGCTTCTTTTAATGCAGCGAGATTTTTCTCCATGACGGAAATATAATCCTCTCCTGCTTTTAATTCTTCATCACTAAGTCCTTCGATCGGATTTAATACCTCCGTCTTCGCGCCGGTTTCCTTTGCAATGGCCTCAGCTACCTTTGGACTTGCCAGTTCTTCAAAAAAGATGGTCTTTACCTTGTTTTCCCTGACAAAATCAATGACTTCTGCCATTCTTGCAGGATCCGGTTCCGAGTCCGGAGCCAGCCCTTCAATTCCCACCTGGGTAAGCCCGTAAGCAGCACATAAGTATCCGTAGGCTTCATGGGAAACTACAATGGATTTATTGGGAACCGCAGCCAGCGTTTCTTTAAAGGACTGATCCAGCCGGTCCAGCTTTTCGCTGTAGGTCTTGTAATTCGACTCATAGTAATCCTTATGATCCGGGTCCGCCTTACACAGGGCATCCTTGATATTTTCCATTTCTTTTTTTGCATTCTGGGGATCCAGCCATACGTGAGGATCAAACTCCCCGTGGTCATGCTCCTCTTCCCCTTCTTCTTCCTCCCCGTGGCCTTCTCTTAAGGAAATTCCCTTTGATGCTTCTACAATCAGAAGGTCTTTGTTATCCAGACTATGAATGACCGATTCGGTCCAATGCTCCATTCCAGCTCCGCTGTATACGAATACATCTGCCTCTTCCAGATCTGCAATATCACGGGTCCCCGGTTCCCAGTCATGAGGTTCAGTCCCTGCCGGAACCATATCTTTTACGTTTACTTTATCTCCACCCACTTTTACAGTGAAATCATAAACCGGGTAAAAGCTCGTCATTACATTTAATTTCCCGTCATCAGCCGCCTTTTCTTTTCCTGCACATCCGGAAAGCAGTGCACCAAAAACAAGGACAGAAAAAGCCAGAAAGCAATTTGTCCTTATTGCATTTTTTCTCATGATTGATCCTCCAATTTTCTATCTCATTATCTTATCCGCTGCCATATTCAGGTATCCGTACAATTCAATCATTCAAACGTACCTTTAAACGAACCAAAGAGGCCGGGCATAAAAAAAGTCCGGCAAGATAGAATTTCCCAAGATTTTTTACACAGATAAACGCAAATATTACGGCTGCTCCCAATCCGATTGCCTGAGAAAGCAGGTGAATGGTGCGGATAGACGTTCCGATTTCCGAACAGACCCTGCAGCCTTTCCCTGTACAGTCATGCTGCAGATGGGTAAATACAAACAAAGAAGAAAAAAGAAGAGCAGCTGCTATAAGCAGTGCAAGAAACAGGGCTGTACTGCGCCTGCGATTCCTTAAATACTCCATACTCCTTCTCTCCCTTCCTGTTCATTACTGGCACTGGCTGCAGTAGCCGTAAAGCACCATGTGCCTATGGTCCAGCAAAAATCCATGATCCTCATGGATATGCTCATAAAATGCATCCAGCCTGGAGCATTCCAGCGGAATCATGCTGCCGCATTTTAAACACACCAGCTTACCCACATTGCAATTTATTTCTTCACCGATATACTTAAACTGAGCTTTTGACCCATCGACAGACGGGATCTTTACCACTACCCCATCTTCTGTCAACCGCTCCAGGGCCCGGTAAACAGTTGTCTGACCAACATGGATCCCATCACGGTGCAGCCATTGCATAAACTGCTCTACCGTGCAGAACGTTTCTTTTTGTTTTTTTAAACAGCTCAGGATGATCTCCTGCTGCTTTGTCCGGTATCTGCCTCTCTCTGCCATATGCTTCCCTCGTTTTTGAAATCAGAAATCATTTTCATATTATAGCACGATATTTCAGATTGTCAAGATTCAATCCGTTCACGCTCCCGTTGATTTTTTCTCTTTCTTCCATTCTTCCCATTGACAGACCTGGAAGAACCTGCTATTATGTTCATAAATAACTAATATGTTTTATTTTTGAACAAAGGAGGCATTATGCAGGCGATAATCCTTGCTGCCGGAATGGGTCGGCGTTTAAAAAAATTAACGGAACATCAGCCAAAATGTATGGTACAGGTAAACGAAGTTCCCATGATCGAACGCATGTTAAAACAGCTGGAACACTATCATTTAAATAAAATCATTCTAGTTACAGGACATGAAGGAGAACAGCTCAAGTCTTTTGTCGGTTCTCTGTCCTTACATACGCCGGTCACCTTTATTGACAATCCGGTTTACCAGACGACCAATAACATTTATTCTCTTTACCTGGCAAAAGAACATCTTCTTCAGGACGATACGATTTTACTGGAATCCGACCTGATATTTGAACAGGAAGTCCTGACCCAGATCATCAATGATCCCTATCCCAATCTGGCACTGGTGGCTCATTTTGAAAGCTGGATGGATGGAACCGTAGTTCTTTTGGATGAGAAGGACAATATTATGAAGTTTCTGACGAGAAAAGATTTCCGCTTTGAAGACATTCATTCTTATTATAAGACCGTAAACATTTATAAATTCAGCCGCAGCTTTTCCACCACTCATTACGTTCCATTTTTGGAAGCTTACAGCAAGGCATTGGGGAATAACGCATATTATGAGCAGGTATTAAAAGTCATCTCCCTGCTCGATGATCACGACCTAAAGGCCACCAGACTGGAAAATGGTTTCTGGTATGAGATCGACGATGAGCAGGACTTAGATATTGCAGAATCCATTTTCACAGATTCCCAAAGCAGGCTTACCAGACTTTCCAGCCGTTATGGAGGTTACTGGCGTTATCCCGGACTTCTCGATTTCTGCTATCTGGTCAATCCCTACTTTCCCAACAGCCGGCTGATGGGTGAGATCAAAGCCAGCTTTGAAGCGCTGTGCACCAGCTACCCATCCGGTCTTGACATCAATAATTTACTGGCGGCAAAATCCCTGGGACTTTATAAAGAAAATGTCCTTACCGGCAATGGGGCCGCTGAGCTTATAAAGCCGCTGATCCGTTCCTTTTCCAAAGGTGTTGGAGTGATAAAGCCTTCCTTTGAAGAGTACGGAAACTGTGCCAGATTCCCCATTCCTTTTATGGTCTCAACACCGGATTTCACCTACACAGCAAACGATCTGATGGAATTTTATAAGGATCAGGAACTGGATGCTCTGGTTTTGGTAAACCCGGATAACCCTACCGGCTGCTATATGAAACGATCCGAAGTGCTCTCTCTTGCCTCATACTGCATGGAGAAACAGGCATTTTTGATCCTGGACGAATCATTCCTTGATTTCTCTTCCGCCGAAGATTCGCCCTCCCTGATGAATCAGGAAACCCTTGACGCATATCCCAATCTGGTCCTCATAAAAAGTATTTCCAAATCCTACGGAGTCCCCGGACTTCGCCTGGGCCTTTTAGCCTGCAGTGACCAGACGGTGATCCGCCTTGTCAGAGAGGAACTTCCGGTTTGGAACATCAATTCCCTGGCCGAGTACTTTCTCCAGATTTTTGAGAAATACCAGTCAGACTATGTGGAGGCTCTGGAAAAATTCAAGAAGACCAGAAAAGAGATGTACGAGGAGCTGTGCTCCATCCGGCAGCTGAAGCTGTATCCCTCAGAGGCCAATTTTATTCTTTGTGAAATTACGGACGGCTGCTCCGCATCCCAGATCGCAGAACTTCTGCTGAACCGCTATAACATTCTGGTAAAAGATTTATCCCATAAGCCGGGAATGGAAGGAAGAGAGTTTATCCGCATTGCAGTCCGCACAAAATCAGACAATGAGCGGCTTGCAGACGCACTCAAACACATATTACGTTAATAAGGAGGCAATAACACATGAACACACAGGAAACAACAAAGGAAACCTGGAAACAGATCTGGACCAGAAAGGGCAAGGCAGAGAGCACCGATTTACTTGCTTATGATGGATATGAGGCCACCCATGTTGATATGGAAGAAGTTGCCCGTCAGATCGTAAAAAGACTGGACATTCGTAAGGAAGATAAAGTATTGGAAGTAGGCTGCGGCGCAGGGGCACTGGCCCAGTATCTGGACTGCGACTATGTTGGAATTGACTACTCTCACACTCTGGTAAAAAAACATATTGAAATTCTCCATAATTCTGTTCTCACCGGAGAAGCTGCAGACCTGCCTTTTAAAGACAAATACTTTGACAAGGTCATCTGCTATGGTGTCTATCTGTATTTTGATAATAAGGAATACGCACAAGCTGCTACAAAGGAACTTTTAAGAGTGGCGAAAAAAGGGGTATTGATCGGAGAACTCCCCATGCGCTCCCATCGTGAGGAACACCTGCTGTTTCAGAAAGAAGAGTTTGAAGGCTGGGAAATCAGCGACGGATTTTATGATCCTTACCGGAAGGACCGTTTTAATGCGGTACAACTGTTTCAATAGGCATCTTTTCCATACAAAATATTTTCATAAAAAGGCGGCAATCAGAATCCCTGACGGCCGCTTTTTTGTCTTTATTTTTATTTTCAAACGTCAACAGAAAAACTGGAAAAATTTAGGTATGGTAAGTTTTAAAAAAATGATTATAATTAGTTTATCAGACTTTGAAATCTAATTAACAAAACGTATTTTATCTCCCTTTTTTATGTACTAAGTGTAGGTAGATACAATTTATTATTCTGTTCTATTGCTGCAATTTTCTTATATTCAATGCCTGCTTTGTATTCACAAACAGTCTTTCCCAAAACACATAGCTAAAAACCAAACTTTAATAAAAACAGCTGTTTTTTTAACAATAAAAGGCGCAGTTTAACTAAAACCACGCCGCAACTTTCAGACAAATTTTGACATCACTCATTATATAATATTCATTTATTGTTTGTCAATCCTAACAAAAACAGTATTGATAATAGAATTCAAATGCATTTATACGAAAGATGCATAGCATTTTAGGTGAAATTCAAAATATTCGCCGTCAAAAAATACGTCAAAAAGGAGAACTTTAGCGATGCCACGCAGAGGTGAGAATATTTACAAACGAAAAGACGGACGGTGGGAAGGCCGGCAACATAAAGCAGACGGAAAATACCAATACTTTTACGGCAAAAGTTATCGGGAAGTAAAAGAAAAAATGAAATTTTTCCTGGAAAACGGAAAATCAGCAGAAAAAAACAGCCAGAAAATGGTTCATAATGCTGTTTATCAGTTTAATACATGGTTAGAATGCAAAGCCATACACAGGGTCAAGCCTTCTACCTATGAAAGCTATTATCACTGCATAAAAAAATATATCATTCCATTTTACTTAAGAACCGGAAGCGAAGAAATTACCGAAGAATCAGTATTGGAGTTTGTAACCTCCATGAAAGAAGATGCCTCTCTGTCCGAAACATATAAGAAAAAAATACTGGCTGTTTTTAAAACCGCGCTGAAAGAGATTCTTTTAACTAGGAAAGACTGCTCTTCCATTCTGGAGTCAGTAAAACTACCAAAGGCAGATCAAAAGGAAGTACAGATATTTACCATGAAAGAACAAAGACTTATGGAACAGGCAGCCATGAACGATAAAGATAAACGGGCACTGGGCATTGTTCTGTGTTTTTATACGGGAATCCGTCTTGGTGAACTCTGTGCCTTAAAATGGAGCGATTTTGATTTAGAAGCAGCTACCATGTCCATTAAGCGCACGGTTTCCCGAACCAAAAACTTTACGGTCACAGATAATAAGACCATGTTAAATATTGGAACTCCCAAAAGCCGGACATCCATAAGAAAAATCCCACTTCCTGCATTTCTTGTAAAACTGGCTAAGGAACATATGCTAAGTGGAAAAAAAGAAGACTTTTACATATTAACAGGAAGTGATGTACCCATTGATCCCAGGGCCTATCAGAAACTTTATAAGAAAATCTTGCAAAAAGCAGGGGTACAAGACCGGAAATTCCATTCCACCCGTCACACGTTTGCTACAAGAGCACTGGAACTTCATGTTGATATCAAAACCGTTAGTGAAATACTGGGACATTCCAACGTAGCTATTACCATGAACGTATATGCCCACTCTCTGATGGAACAGAAAAAAATAGCCATCGACAAATTCAATGACATGCACAATACCAGTATGCAGCTTTAATCATTCGCCGTCGATATTTCCGTCATGTCCCTTTAAAAACCTGTGAAATCCTGAGATTTTTATCATGCTGGCACAGTCTTAGTTAAACTGCGAATCCCACATGCACACAAAATTATCTTTTTTTGCAGAACAAATGGAAACAATCACACAAAAAGAAACGACTAAAATCAGGAGGCTATCCGCATGAAAAATTTCAGGGATTACAGTATTACAAAGAAACTGCTCACAGCTTTTATTGGCATGGTAACAATTATGTTAATTATTGGGTGTGTGGGCATCTTCGGCATGATTCGCATCAACCAGATGGACACATTTTTATACAGAGATCAAACTGCCCCTATGAATGAACTCTTTGTTTCCACAAAAAATCTTTATAATCTCCGCACCGGCATCCAGACAATGATCAACCAGGCCGGAAACCAAACAGAACTGGCGGCTCTGGAGCAGAATTATCAAAATGAGAAGGCTCAGTTTAAACAAAATGCTGCCGAGTACAGAAAAAGTATCACAGCGGAATCTACAAAAGCAATCCTTGATGAAGCACTCCTGCTATTTGACAACTCCTTTGATCCAATGGTTCAAAAATGCCTGGAGGCCGCAAAAGCGGGAAATAATAAAGCGGCATTAGCTGCACTGGATGAAGATACCCAAAACATTCAGAAGATCTATGACAACATGGATCAGTTAATTACCATTCGTATGGACAATGCAAAAAAAACAAGCCAAAGCAATGACTCCACCGCGGCCACTCTCACAATTATCCTTTGCATCTTCCTTGCTGCAGCCACAATTTCTGCACTTTATTTGAGTCTGCGGATATCAAGAATGATCAGCCGCCCCATTGAACAGGTAGTTACCGCGGCTAAAAAGATCGCCCTTGGACACGTCAATGTGGATTTAAAGAACATTGATTCAAAGGACGAGACCGGCCAGCTTGCTGATGCCTTCACGGAAATGCTTCAGGGCATCCGGGAACAGGTATTGATCGCAGAAGAAATCAGCAACGGAGACTTTACCAAAGAAGTTCCTCTTCGTTCGGAAGAAGATGTTCTTGGAGTTGCACTCCGTAAGATTGAAAGAGATCTAAACAGTACCTTACTCCTAATCAGTATGTCCGCCGAACAGGTAAATACCGGTGCAGAACAGGTTTCCTCTGCTGCCCAGGCACTTGCATCCGGTTCCACAGAACAGGCGGCAACCGTAGAAGAGCTGAACGCCTCCATCACCACCGTAGTAAAACAGGCAGAACATAATGCAGCCAGCGTCCGTATGGCCTCATCTTATGTAGAGCAAAGCGGTGCCGGCGTTGCTGCCAGTAATGAATACATGCAGAATCTTACTATTTCCATGAATAAAATTGGCACTGCATCCGAAGAGATCTCCAATATTACAAAGGTGATTGAAGATATCGCCTTCCAGACAAATATTCTGGCACTGAATGCTGCCATCGAAGCTGCCCGCGCCGGCAATGCCGGAAAAGGCTTTGCTGTGGTTGCTGATGAAGTCCGCAACCTTGCCATTAAATCCGCAGAAGCTGCAAAAGAAACAGCAAACCTGATCAGCCATTCCGTAGAAGCCGTTTCAGAAGGGGAACAGATGGCTTTGGACGCCGCGAGGATATTAAAAGAAGTCACAGAAAAATCCAAGCTGGTAGAACAGGCAATCCAGGAAATCGAAACAGCTTCTTCCAGTCAGGTTGCAGCCATTGAAGAAATCAATCAGGGACTGTCTCAGGTAACTGCTGTCATCCAGACCAATGCCGCTACTGCAGAAGAAAGCTCTGCATCCAGTGAAGAACTGGCCGCTCAGTCCCAGACACTTCAGCAGGAGGTGGAGAAATTCAAGCTAAAGAAAGAGGAGGCCTCCAATTCCTTTTCTGCACCTGTCTATGGATACAGCTCCAATTCCGGACCCGTTACCGATTCCGGTAAATACTGATTACAGTCAGAAAAAAGCAGCCCATACTTCGTAAATTCACATAGCAGTTACATAGAAAGCGTAGAATCATGACAGATTACTTGTCCTTATTCTACGCTTTTTTAATCCATGTCTTCCCCATACGCAGCATCATACCATTCCATACACCAGTGGTTCCACTCTTGCCATGCCTTATCCCGCTCTTTGCCCAACTGCTCATGCCTCTCTGCTTCCTGCCATGACCGGTTTTGCCAGAAATCCTCTGATTCCAGCCACTCCCTCCTAAGCGCTTCCATAGAAAAAGTCAGCTGTTCCACTCTTTCTTTTGCAGGAAGGAGTTTTTCAAGTACCAGCCCCAGCTTCCAATCCAGATACGCTTCTTCTGTAGAAATTTCCTTCAGCCGGTGCCTCTCCGCCTTTGGAACCGCTCTCATTCCTGCGATCAGAGCCTGCTCCTCTGCCCGGATGCGGGCTGCAATCCCCTCCCCGCTCTCCGCCTTCCTGCTTCGTTCCAGATAATGCTCATAACCGAATGGGTAATAGAACACCGACTGTCCTTCAAACAGCAAGATCGATTCTGCCACCCGGTTTAAAAAGTACCTGTCATGAGATACAAAGAGAATGGTTCCCGTATAGGCGGTGAACGCCGATTCCAGCGTTTCCTTTGCCCTTATATCCATGTGATTGGTAGGCTCATCAAGAATCAGAAAGTTGGGCCTGCTCTGTAACAGTTCCATGAGAACCAGTCTGGCCTTTTCTCCCCCCGACAGGACATCCACCCGTTTTCCCGCTTCTTTTCCTCCAAATAAATAGGCACCTAAAATGCTGCGGACTTCTTTTTCAGTAAACGAGGGAAATAAATCATGGAAATGCTCTGCCACGGTTTTTGAAGACGAGATCTCCGAAGAGTGCTGGTCAAAATATCCTATGGTAATCTGGTTTCCCAGCGAATAATCTCCGGAAATCTTTGGAATCAAGCCTGCCACAGTTTTTAAAAACGTGCTTTTGCCTGCTCCGTTGGCTCCCAGGATTCCAATCTTCTGTCCTCTCCGGATTCTCATGGTAAGCTCCGTAATCGGACGGTCATACCCAATCTTTAAGTGCTCCGACTCAAAGACCCATTTGCTTCCCAAGATGGCCGGTTCCATGGAACCGGTAAACATATGGACCTCATCCTCCTGAGGCTTTTCCACCGGCTGAATCCGCTCCGCAGCCTTTTTCTTGGCTCTGGCAAAGGCCGCTTTCTTAGGCTTGTTTTTAAATCGCTCCACCAGTTCCTGTAACCGGTCAATCTCCTGCTGCTGGCGCTCATATGCTTTCATACGAAGCCTGATGGTCTTTTTCTTTTCCTCCCTGTATTGCGTGTAATTGCCGGAATACCTGGTAAGCTTTTTTCCGGACAATTCATAGACTACAGAAACCGTCTGATCCAGAAAAAAACGGTCATGAGACACCATGACAACAGCTTTTTCATATTGCTGCATATACTGCTCCAGCCACTCGATGGTCTGAACATCCAGATGATTGGTGGGCTCATCCAAAAGGAGAATATCCGGTTTCTGCAATAAAAGTCCGATCAGAGCAATCTTCGTCTGCTCCCCTCCGGAGAATGAGGAAAGCCTTCGTTTCTTATCTTCCTTTGAAAAACCAAACCCGGTAAACAGGATATCATACTCCCGTTCATATGCAAAACGCTCCAAGGAATACTCATCCTCACAGGAGAAGGATTTAAGCAGTTCTTCTTCCACCGTCCGGTCCTTTTTAAGAAATGCCTGCTGCTTTAAATATCCCACGGTCAGCTTTCTGGCACTGGTAATCCCGGGACCGTTCCGTTTATCATCTCTGTCTAAGTCAAGCTCTCCGGCTATCAGCCTTAACAGCGTGGTTTTTCCGGCTCCATTGCTTCCCACCACTGCAATTTTTTCATTTCCACGAATCTCAAAATCGATATGAGACAGTATGAGCGTTCCGCCTGCGCTTACTGTCCCATCTTTGATCTGATACAACATAGTTACTTCCTCTGTTTCAATGATTTACCTTATTGTAACACAATCCGACTGATTTTGGCTATTTTTTTCCATGATTCCCTTTGGGACCCATTCATTCGTTCTTGTTTTTTATGACTTTTGCCATTTGAATCAAAATGGTCGGAATCACTGCAAGACCATAGATGATGGCAATCTGACTGCCATTTAACGCTGTGACGGAAAAAAGTCTGGATAACAGCGGTACAAACATCACCAGGCTTAACAGGACCACTCCGGCAAGAAATGCCCCCAGACTGTACCAGTTTGTAGAAAAGCCAATCTTAAAAATAGAATATTTGCTTCTGCAGTTAAAACCGTGGAACAACCGGGATAAGGTCAGGGTACAAAATGCCATGGTACTGGCGGTCGCGGAGCTGCCGGTTTTAAGCCCCACATGGAAAGCCGTCATGGTACCTGCCGCAATCAAAGCTCCCTGCAAGAGCAGTTTCAGCAGAAACTCACGGGTCAGTATCCCCTCTTTGGGGTCCCTCGGCTTTTCCTCCAATAAATCGTGTTCCGCCGGTTCCATACCAATGGCAATTGCCGGAAGAGAATCCGTAAGGAGATTGATAAACAGCAAATGGACCGGTGCAAATGGAACCGGAAGCGCCATGACAGAGGTATAAAGAACCGACAGGATACCTGCTGTATTGCCGGATAAGAGAAACTGTATGGCATTTTTAATATTCCGGTAAACATTACGGCCGTTGGCCACCGCTTTTATAATCGTAGCAAAATTGTCATCGGACAGGATCATGGAAGCAGCATCTTTGGATACTTCCGTACCGGTGATTCCCATTGCCACTCCAATATCCGCCTTCTTAAGTGCAGGAGCATCATTGACACCGTCTCCGGTCATAGAAACGATGTTGCCCCGCCTCTGCCAGGCATCTACGATCCGTATCTTATTCTCCGGAGAGACCCTTGCATATACGGACGTCTTTGTAATATTCCGGTCCAGTTCTTCATCGGACATTGCATCTAACTCTGCACCTGTAACTGCCAGGTCTCCTTCTTCAAAAATACCGATCTGTTTTGCAATTGCCGTCGCCGTAATTTTATGATCACCGGTAATCATGACCGGCCGGATACCCGCACGCTTTGCATCCGATACAGCCTCCTTTGATTCTTCCCTCGGCGGGTCCACCATGGAGATCAGGCCGAGAAATGTAAATCCATTTTCTGAATTCAGGGAAAGCACATGATCCTTATCCACCTCTTTGTAAGCGAATCCAAGGACACGGAGACCATTTTCTGAAAACCTCTGATTCTGGTGCAGGATCTCTTCCCTGTCTTTTGGGGTCAGCTCCCTTACCCCTTCTGATGTACGGATATGAGTCATACGGTCTAAAAGGACATCGACTGCGCCCTTTGTGAGCACCGTAGGGACACCGTGAAGATGGTACTTTGTGCTCATGAGCTTACGGTCAGAATCAAAGGGAAGCTCCTCCAGACGATGCATCAAATCTCGTAAATAATGGTGGCTCACATTGACCTTTCCTGTCATTTCAAGAAGGGCGAATTCCGTAGGATCCCCGATCCCCTTTCCTTCCACAATAGCAGAATCATTTGTCAGAACCGCATCGTAAATCAGATACCGGTGAAGCTGGCTGCTGATGTCAAGTTCCTCCGGTTTTATTGTTTTTCCGTCAATATACACCTCCTGGACCGTCATCTTATTCTGAGTCAGGGTGCCCGTCTTATCCGAACAGATCACAGAAACACAGCCCAGGCTTTCTACCGCCTTTAAATCCTTAATAATCGCATGTTCCTTTGCCATTCTCTGCGTCCCCATGGCCTGAACAATGGTAACGATGGAACTCAGTGCTTCCGGAATCGCAGCCACTGCCAGCGCGACGGCAAACATGAGGGAATCAAGCAAAGGCATCTCCCGGTAAAGACTCAATAAGAACACAAGCGCGCAGATAACCATAATGACCATGGCAAGGCGGCTGGAGAACTGATCCATACTGGACTGCAGCGGCGTCTTCTTTTCCTTTGTTTCACTCATTAAGCTGGCAATTTTACCGATTTCCGTATTCATACCGGTTCCGGTAATCACCACAACGGCTCTGCCGTAAGTAACCAGACTGCCGGAATAGACCATATTGGTCCGGTCCGCCAAAGGGGCTTCTTCCTCTAACATACTATTATCTTTGTCCACATTGGTGGATTCTCCGGTCAGAGAGCTTTCATTGACCTGAAGGGAATAATTATTTAAAATCCTCCCGTCTGCCGCCACCATATCTCCGGCTTCCAGCAAAAGAATATCTCCGGGTACCACCTTTCTGGAATCGACTTCAATCTTTTGGCCATCCCGGATCACCTTTGCCGTTGGCGAGGAAAGGGACTTTAAACTTGCCAGAGACTTCTGGGCCTTTTCATGCTGCACAGTGCCCAAGATGGCATTCAAGATGATGACGGCCACAATAACCACCGTACTTTCTGTATTTCCGGAAAGCATGGAAATGACGGCAGCTGCAATAAGTATAATTACCAGAAGATCCTTAAACTGTTCGGCAAAGACCTGCAAAGTGCTTTTTTTCCTGCCCTCGGAAAGAACGTTCTCTCCCTTCCTGGCGAGCAATGCTGCGGCCTCCTCTGAGCTTAATCCTTCTTTTGTTGTATGAAGCTCTGTTAATACTTCTTCACCACTTTTTAAATACCAGTCTTTCAAACCTTCCTCCATTCTGCCGTCTCATTGGGACAGCCGCACCAAAATGCACTTCATTCTCTCATTATTATTGCCATAAAAGGAAAAAGAAAAAGACTCTCAATGCATTTATTCCAAAATAACAAAATACGAAGAATAAATACATTAAAAGTCTGGTAACCATTGCTGGCATGCACCACCAGGCTGCCTATAAAAGCCAGGATGTTGACAATGCATTAAAACTACTCCCTTTTAATGAAGCCTTTATGAAATTTAATATGAAGCTACTTCTTTAAGTAAGGACATTATACGTGGTAAACGGCAATTTGTCAATAAGATACCTGTAACCTTTCCGGAAGGATAAATCCATGGAAGGAAAGGTTAAAACGGAAGACATGTTTTGGGAAAAATCAATTCTATGGATCACATTAACAAGAATAAATAGGCTATATCCGTACATAATAGGAACCATTGATATAAAATGTACCGAATCACAAATTTTTTCTTGATATATAAAGGTAATATGCTACTATAGAAACAAAAAGGAAAGGATGCCGAATCCATGAACCATACCACTGTCCGAATCATTGAGATTGAACTATCCAGATTTAAGAATACCCACTATGGTCATATTGAGATGCCCTCTGCCATTGAGAAAAACTACATTTCAACAACTGCCGACATTCTTGGGATTTACGGTCAGAACGGGTCAGGCAAAACGGCCGTTGTAGAGGCCATGTCTGTAATTCAGATGCTTTTGACCGGGAAATCCCTGCCCAGGGAGACTGGTCATTATATAACGGAAGACCATGATTCCTGCAAGATCCATGTGAAATTCATGATACAGACCCCCACAAAATCAGCCATGGCAGATTACACGGTCCAGTTTCAGAAAACGCCAGACAAATCGCTTGAGATCTCTAATGAGACCCTGTCCACGTCTCTCTTTAACGGGGAAAGATTTGAAAGCAAGAAAAATCTGATTGATTATTCCCTCTCTTCCAAAGGTCCGGTTTTTACTCCCAAATACCGGTTTGACGAACTGGTGCGCAGCAATGAAGAAAACAGGATCAACTTAAGCGTTGCAAAAAAACTGGCCCAGAAAAATATGGTTTCCTTTCTCTTTGGAATAGAGGGCAGAAGCATTTTCTTATCAGCCCCCGATAATATTTCTGAGGATTACGCTTATATTATAGAAGCACTCCATCAGTATGCAAGCATCAATCTGTTTGTAATTACCAACGCACACTCCGGTTCCATCAGCATGAATTTCATGCTGCCCTTTGCTTTCCGGCTGGAAGTGGGGGAAAAGGTGGCGAAGGGAGAACTGCCCATCCGCCTTGACGGTCCCTCTGCCATTACGAAAAAACAATATGAAATCCTAAATCATATCATCAAAGACATGAATGCGGTCCTCTCCGCAATGATTCCCGGACTTTCCATCGGAATCCACAACTTTGGGGAGCAGCTTCTGGAAAACGGATCGGAAGGATTTAAGATTGAACTGATTTCAAAACGGGAAGACATTATCATTCCATTAAAATACGAATCCGAAGGAATCATCAAGATAATATCTGTCTTAAATGTATTAATGTGCATCTATAACCACCCTTCCATGTGCCTGATTATTGATGAACTGGATGCAGGCATTTACGAATACCTTCTGGGCGAACTGCTTACGGTAATGGAAAAAGGGGCCAGGGGACAGCTGATCTTTACCTCCCATAACCTGCGGGCCTTAGAGATGCTTCACAAGAAAAGCATTGTGGTTTCCACCACCAATCCGTTAAACCGCTACATGCGCCTGCAAAATGTGAAAAACAACAACAATCTAAGGGACTTATACTTACGAAGCATCACCCTGGGCGGCCAGCGGGAAGAGGTTTATGCAGAGACAGATACGGTTGAGATCAGCCGTGCGTTCCGCCGTGCCGGAAAGGGGGCTTTTGATGATTTCCAGAAGTAAAAAAGTAATTCTTTTCATTGCAGAAGGCCCCACCGATGAAGACACGTTAAGCCCTATCTTAAAAAAGATATTTCAGAATGAAGAGGTACGCTTCCATATCGTTCATGGCGATATGACCAGCAACTGGTCTGTCTCTGTAAACAGTGTGGTGAAGACTGTTTATCAGCATATTGAGACAGAGCGGAAACGGTACGGATTTCAGAAAAATGATATTCTGAAAGTCATTCATCTGGTAGATACGGATGGCGTCTTCATTCCCGAAAACCGTGTGCTCCTTAATCAGGGAAAAGACATTCAATATTACGAGGACCGGATAGAAACCCCGTTTCCCAAACGTGTTCTGGACCGCAACCAACGAAAATCCCAGATTTTAAACCGCCTTTCAGAAACAGGAAAAGTAGGTACTATCCCCTACCGCGTATACTATTTCTCCCGGAATCTGGAGCATGTCTTTCATAACAGAACCGGGAATCTGACCGATGCAGAAAAGGTCAATTTTGCAGATGATTTTGCAGACCGTTATCTCTCCGACCCGGAAGGATTCCTTTCCTTTCTTTCAGACAGCGATTTTACGGTTTCCGGCAATTATAATGATACCTGGGACTTTATTGCGCAGGGAGTGAATTCCCTGCACCGGCACAGCAATTTTCATCTGCTGTTCCATTGAAAACAGGCAGCAGACAGAACCTGTGTGCTCTGTCTGCTGCCTGTGATAAATCCAAGCGGATATTTATTCGTTTCCTTTTGTTTCTTTCTCTTCTTTTCCATCTTCTGCTTTTGCATTCAGATCGGTTGGCTTCATGCTTAAATTGATTCTGCCCATCTTATCGACTTCCATCACCTTTACGGTCACAACATCACCGATGTTTACCACATCCTCAACCTTTGCCACTCTCTTCTCAGACAGCTTAGAAATATGAATCATACCGTCTTTGTTGGGTGCCAGTTCTACGAAAGCGCCGAAATTCATGATTCTTACAACCTTACCTGTCATAATCTGTCCTGGCTCAAGCTCTGTAACGATGCTCTTAATAATCTGGATGGCACGGTCGATCATGGCCTGGTCGGTTCCGCAGACAGATACGCTTCCATCGTCAGAGATATCAATCTTAACGCCGGTCTCTTCAATGATCTTGTTGATGACCTTGCCCTGCTTACCGACCACATCACCGATCTTTTGAGGATCAATGCTGATCTGGTCAATCTTAGGAGCATATTTTCCAACTTCCTTGCGGGGTTCTTTGATTACTTTAGCCATAACCTCATCAAGGATGTAAAGTCTTGCTTCTCTTGTGGTACGAATGGCTTCTTCAATGATCGGTCTTGTTAAGCCGTGGATCTTAATATCCATCTGAATGGCTGTGATACCCTTGTGAGTACCGCCCACCTTAAAGTCCATATCACCGAAAAAGTCTTCCAGTCCCTGAATATCAGTAAGAACGATATAATCATCATCCGTCTCTCCCGTAATCAGACCACAGGAAATGCCGGCTACAGCCGCCTTGATGGGAACACCTGCTGCCATTAAGGACATGGATGAAGAACAGATGCTGGCCTGGGAAGTGGAACCGTTGGATTCCATAGTCTCAGACACAGTACGGATTGCATAGGGGAATTCTTCCACTGTCGGAAGAACGGGAACAAGCGCCCTCTCTGCCAATGCTCCATGACCAATCTCACGGCGTCCCGGACCTCTGGAAGGTCTTGTCTCGCCTACGGAGAAGGATGGGAAATTGTAGTGATGCATATATCTTTTGGAAGTCTCCTGATCGTCGATGCCGTCTAATCTCTGGCTCTCGGATAACGGAGCAAGGGTACAGATATTTAAAATCTGTGTCTGGCCACGGGTGAACATGGCAGAACCATGCACTCTAGGAAGCATATCGATTTCAGCCGCCAGATGACGGATCTCATTCATGGCACGGCCGTCCGGACGCTTGTGATCTTTTAAAATCATCTTACGTACCGTCTTTTTCTGATACTGGTAGATAGCCTCTCCCAGTACAGCAAGCCATTCCTCTTTATCAGCAAAAGCCTCTTCCAGCTTTTCAGTGATCTTACGGATGTTTTCTTCTCTGACCTGTTTCTCATCAGTGAATACGGCAACCTCCATCTCTTCCTGAGGTACTATTTCACGAATGGCTGCAAATAACTCTTCCGGTACTGCACAGCTGGTATAGGTGTGCTTTGGTTTTCCGCATTCTGCCACGATCGTATCGATAAATTTAATGATTTCCTGGTTTACTTCATGGGCTTTAAAGATTGCTTCGATCATCTTGTCTTCCGGTACTTCATTGGCACCGGCTTCGATCATAATAACCTTTTCTCTTGTGGAAGCAACCGTAAGAGCCATATCGGAAGCCTGCTTCTGAGCCTGTGTCGGGTTGATAATAAGTTCTCCGTCAACAAGTCCGATCTGAGTGGAGGCACATGGTCCATCAAATGGGATATCAGAAATGGAAGTGGCAATCGCAGAACCTAACATAGCGGTAAGCTCCGGACTGCAGTCCTGATCTACAGACATAACGATGTTGTCTAACGTAACGTCGTTACGGTAATCTTTCGGGAATAAAGGTCTCATGGGACGGTCAATTACACGGGAAGTCAAAATAGAATTCTCAGATGCCTTTCCCTCTCTTTTGTTAAATCCGCCTGGAATCTTTCCTACGGAGTAAAGCTTTTCTTCATATTCCACACTCAAAGGAAAGAAATCGATTCCATCCCTTGGCTTGTCGGAAGCAGTTGCGGTTGATAATACTACAGTGTCACCATAGTGCATGAACGCTGCGCCGTTTGCCTGCTTCGCTACTCTGCCGACATCAACAGTCAATGTTCTGCCAGCCAGTTCCATACTAAAACTCTTGTACATACTGGATCTCCTTTTACATAATTCATTAATTTATATTAAATAGCAGAAGATGCCGAAACTACTGATCTACGCGCAATACCGCCCGTTCTTGTTTTGATATACCGAACTTGAGGATGCGGCCCGTGAGTGGACAAGCAGATTCTGCCTTCGGCAGAATTCACAACAGCAGACTCGGGACATAAGTCCCTCGTTCGCGGTTGCTCGCCATAAGTGAGTCATTCGGACAGGGTATGCGAGCATATCCTGTCCGAATGACTCACTTATGGCTCTGCTTGTTACGCGCACATCAGCGGTCTCGGGGGATACTTCTACTTTTAACATTCTTTTCTTAATATACAGATAGGGTGGAGAAGTTCTCCACCCTAAATGGTTTATTATTTTCTGATTCCTAACTTCTCGATCAAAGAACGGTAGCTGTCTAAGTTTGTCTTCTTTAAGTAGTCAAGAAGACCTCTTCTCTGTCCAACCATCATCAGAAGACCTCTTCTGGAGTGATGATCTTTTGGGTTCTTCTGAAGGTGATCGGTTAATTCTGTGATTCTTTCTGTCAGAATCGCGATCTGTACCTCTGGAGAACCTGTGTCGCCAGCTTTTCTTCCATATTCAGCAATAATAGCTGATTTCTTTTCCTTTGAAATCATTTTGATTTCCTCCTTTAATGAATGATTCTCACCGCATACCAAGTACTGGTTGGAGTATCCAAGATACCGGGCATTGGCGCAAATTAATACTTGTACAGTTTACCACAGGGAAATTTGGTTGTCAATTATTTCTGTCAGCACAAAGTGGGAATATCCGACAAAAAGCACCGGAATCTGACCACTTATTTATAAAAATCCATATGTTTACGAAATTCTGTTTTTTTCATTTTCTGTATCAGGGAATCTCTGAGTTCTTTCAGTTCCACGTTTACCAGCTTCTTATTCTTTACCAGACATTCTCCTGCCACATACACGGCCTCCACATTGGAGGCATTGGCGCTGTAGACTAAGGAGGAATAGGGGTCGTAGACAGGGAACATATTGGCGGAACCGGTTTCAACCAGAACCATATCTGCCTGTTTTCCTGGCTCTAAGGAACCGGTCACACGGTCAATTCCCATCGCCTTTGCCCCCTTAATTGTAGCAAGGGAAACGATGGTTTCAGCTGGAAATGCGCTTCTGTCCTTTGTCTCATTTTTATGAAAATCGGCACACAGCTTCATCTGGGTCAGGATATCCAGAGTATTTCCGCTGGCAGGGCCATCGGTTCCAAGTCCTACGGGAATCTCATGCCCCAGCATGGCTGTGACAGGTGCAACTCCTTTTGCTGCCTTTGTGTTGGAGCCGATGCAGTGTGCCACCTTTGAACCTTTCTCTTTTAATAAAAGAATGTCCTCTTCCGTCATGTGGATGCAGTGTGCAGCCAGCGTCATTTCTCCAAGAACTCCAATGCTTTCCAGATACTGAACCGGCGTCATCCCGTAGTCTTTGCGGAAATACTCCATTTCATACTCCATTTCGGCTGTATGAATGGTAAAAGGTACACGATAAGAGGAATCGATCCGGTAAGCCGCCTGCAGAACTTCTCCGGAACAGGTACTGGTTCCGTGGGGAGCCACACAGGCCGTAATGCGGGGGTGGGATTCATATTTTTTTATAAGCCGTTCTCCATAAGCGATGGCCTCATAAGGATCTGAAAAATCACAGGCTCCCTCATCCATGATGGTCTGGCCCGCAATTCCCCTCATTCCCATTTCATCCATTGCCCTTGCAGCCTCTTCTTCATAATAATACATATCAAGGACGGAAGTGACACCGGAAAGCAGCATTTCCCCTGCGGCGTAACGGGTGGATAGATAAACCAGTTCCCGGTCCATGGCCTTTTGCTCCATGGGAAGCAAAAATACCCGAAGACGGTCCTTGCAGTCATCTCCCAGCCCCCGGAATGGGATCATTCCCATATGGGTATGAATATTGACCATTCCCGGCATTAAGATTCCGTTCTTTCCATCGATGAAATGAATCCGGGAATCCTCCGCTTCTTTTGGAAGTAACTCCATAGGTCCTGTTGCCAGGATCGTATCATTTTCAAACATTACAAAGCCCGGATTATGGATTTCCCGGGCTTCATTCATGGTTACCACAATTACATTTATAATTACAGTTTTCACACTTATCAACCTTTTCCCTTACAAACGATTATATTTTTCCACAAGAGGGACCTTTTTTTTGGTCTTCACATCAAACAATCCCTTGTCGCTTAACTTTAATTCCGGCGACACCAGAAGGGTCAGGGTGGAAATGGACATGATCACGTTGCTGTTTTCATATCCCATTGCTTCGATCTCCTGCCGGACTGCCCCAAGTTCTTTTGAAAGTTTAGAAATGCTCCCATCGGAGAGGATACCTCCTACGGGTAGAGATGCTGCTGCAGTCACCTTCCCGTTCCGGGCTGCTACATAACCGCCCTGCATATGGACTACCTGATTCTGGGCAAGGACCATATCCTTTACAGAATTTCCAATGACAAGCAGATTATGGCTGTCATGGCTCCAGGTGGTAGCCACCGCACCGGGAAGCTTAAAGGCATGCTCCAATAGCCCGTAAGCCATATCTCCCGTCTTTCCGTAACGCTCATAAACAGCCGCCAGGCACAGCCCTGCCTCCTGCCAGCAGAGGCAGCCCCCTTTCACCGGGACCTCCCGCTTTACGGAAACGATCTTTGTTCCCATATTTTGAATCTGCATCACATTTACAATAGCAGTTCCTTCTTCTATCTCACACCGGTTCAAGTTAAAATCCGATGCCAGAGCCAGACGGCATTTGACTGACTGGTAAAAGTGATCAGGAAATGCTGCCTTTGGTACCTGAACAGAGGGAGTATATGCTTTTCCGTTTTTATAAACCTTAGAAGGAACAAAATCGGCCAGGTTATCAAGAATGACCAGATCTGCCAGTTTCCCCGGAGCAATCATCCCCCGGTCATGCAGGCCCATTCTCCGGGCAGGAGTAAATGTCCCACAGTAAATCGCCTTTTCCGCCGGCATACCGTTTTCCACCGCAAGACGAAGGATCTGGTTTAAGTGGCCCTCTATGAGATGATCCGGCATGGTATCATCGGTTACAAGTGCAACATTTTCATAAAGATTATGTGCAACCACCGTTTCTACGACCTCAGGAGTCAAAGACTTTTTTTGAAGTTCTAAAAACATACCCATATCTGTTTTTTCAAGAACAGATTCTTTTGTCTGCTGGGTATGGTCTGCATCCACACCGCTCCCGATAAATGCTGCCAGTTCCTCCCCGGTAAGCGCCGGGCAATGGCCTTCGATCCGGAGCCTGCGCCCTTGCTTTTGACATAGCTTTACGATACGCTTGATCAGGGTATCCTCCAAAGAAACCAGGTCCGTGTCGTTCATCACCTCTCCAAGGCAAAGAATGCGGTCATCCTTTAAAAGCTCCATGACTTCTTCCTCCCCGATCCTGCCGCCGGAGGTTTCAAGCCCAGGGCTGGTGGAGGGAACACTGGAGGGAATCCCGTAGAAAATATCCAGCTCCGTCTCCTGTTCCATAAAACTTTTGATTCCTTCTAACCCGAATACATTTGCAATTTCATGAGGATCTGCAACCACAGCAGTCACACCGTGGGGAAGGACTGCGGATGAGAATTCCAATGGATATGTCATGGAGCTTTCGATATGCATATGAATATCGATAAGACCCGGTATGATATATTTTCCTTTTGCATCCACCACAAGACCGGCCTCATAACAGGAAGCAGGGGAAATGTCGTAAAACCTTTCCCCCACGATTGCAATGTCCGCCTGTTCAAAACATTGCCTGTATGTCCGGTAGACCCATCCATTCTGAATTAATAAGTCAACCTTCATATTTTCACTTTCCTTAGCTGTTGATAATACGGTTCCACTGGTCGATCCAATCACTTAAGATGGGATTTACAAAGGAATAATCCAGTACTTTGGCATTTTCTGCAACCGGGCCGTAAGTCATGCTGATGGCATTTGACTCTTCCACCTCTACCTGATTGTTGGTAGGCGCTTCATTTAATGCCTTTGCCGTCTTCGACTGCAGCTCCTTGCTCAAACGGTAGTTGATATAGGCATAAGCCAGTTCTTTATCCTTGCAGTTTTTGGTAATGCTGATGGTATTGAAATTCGCATAAGTCACCTCTGGAGTTACATAAGTCAGATTTGGATTTGCTTCTTTGATTGTGGGAACGCCGAAATCACCTACGATTGCTGCTTTGATCTCACCGGAAGTAAACATATTGATCAAGTCAGAAGACTTTGCATAGGTTTTTACCAGATTTGGCTTTAACTCTTCCAGTGCCTCAAACGCTGCTTTTCCATTATCGGTGGTTACGTCAACACCTTTGTAATCACTTGCCATATAAACCATGGCTGGACCGAAGGTGGTCGTGATATCAGGAATCGCAATGCTTCCTTCTAATTCTGCTTTCCATAAGTCATCAAAGCTCTTGATCTCAAATCCGACTGCTTCTGCATCATACATGATTCCAATGCTGTTGATGGTATAGGCAACTCCCTGGCCGGCTTCTGCCATGGTCTTTGCCGCACCGATCAGGTACTGGCTGTTTTCGATCTTGCTTAAATCAAGGGGCTCGAAAAGACCTTCTTCGATTCCCTTGGCAGTCATTGCCTGGGACAGCTCGATAACATCAATGGTGCTTTCCGCGTTGGAAGAAAGCTTGGTATAACGCTCGTTGGTGCTTCCTGTCTCTGTCACGATCTCGCAGCCAAACTGGTCCTCAAAGGGCTTGTACACTTCTTCTTCCGAAATATCTTCGCTTAAACCATAAGTAGATAAAACCAGTTTCTTTTCTGCTGCTGCAGTTTCCTTGTCTCCCTTTGGAGCAGCGCTCCCGCAGCCTGTTAAAACGATTGCTGCACATAAAGATAATGCCAATACTTTTTTCATGATTTGATTCCTCTCTTTTTATCATTGACCGGCGATACGCCGATGTTACCTATTGAACAAGGATCAGTTTTCCTTCCGGCAGATAAAGGCTTATGGCGGAGCCTTCCTCATAGGTTTCCTCCGCAGGTCTGTTTACCAGGAATTTTCCTGCTGCCGTCTGTACTTCATACTGATAGGTTTTTCCGAGAAAGGTTCTCACTCCAATGGTACCTTCCAGTATATTTTTCGTCTGTCCGGCTTCTGCCACACGGATATCCTCCGGACGTATGGTTCCCATGACTGTATCTTCCCCATGAGCCTGCTCTACCGTAAATACTGCTCCGGCTTCTGATTTATATACATCTCCCTGCTTTTTTAAGGGCAGAAAGTTTTCAAAACCGATAAATCTTGCAACAAACTCTGTCTTTGGCCTGTGATAGATATTTTCCGGAGTATCGAACTGTTCGATCACTCCCTGATTCATAACTGCCACCTTATCGGAGATGGAAAAGCATTCCTCCTGGTCATGTGTGACGAATAAGGTGGTGATCCCAAGCTGTTTTTGGATTCTCTTGATCTCCATGCGCATGTTGATGCGCAGCTTTGCATCCAAGTTGCTCAAAGGCTCATCAAGCAATAGCAGCTTCGGCTCAATGACCAGCGCTCTTGCCAGTGCCACTCTCTGTCTCTGTCCGCCGGACATCTGCTGCGGAAAGCGTCCGGAAAATTCCGTAAGACCGCATACCTCAAGAATGTGATTCACCTTTTTATCGATCTCTGCCTTATGAAGCTTTCTCATCTTCAGACCGAATGCCACATTGTCATACACGCTTAAATGAGGGAATAGGGCATAGCTCTGGAATACGATGCCAAAGTTTCTTTTATGAACCGGAACCTTTGTTAAATTTTCCCCATCCAAAGTAAACACTCCTTGCTCCGGCTCAATAAACCCGGCAACCACACGAAGCGTCGTAGTCTTTCCGCAGCCGCTCGGCCCTAATAAAGAAACCAGTTCTCCCTGGTTTACCTCCAGATGAAGGCCTTTTAAAATCTGTTTCTTTTTATCATAACGGACATCAATGTCCTGTAGTGTCATAAATGCCATGGTTTTCCTCCTATTTTGCCAAAGCTGCAATTCCCAGTGTTTTATCAACGATTACCATGAGAAGAACTGTTACCGCCATCAATACCACGGAAACTGCCGACACGGTAGGGTCATAATTATATTCGATGTAGTTCATTAAAGTTGCCGGAAATGTGGACACACCGGGACCTGTAAGAAACATGGAAACCGGAATATTATTAAAGGAGTTGATAAATGCCAGCATAAATGCAGCAGAGATTCCCGAAGTGATATTCGGGAGCACGACCCTGAAAAATGCTCCGGATCTTGTACAGCCAAGGCTCCATGCCGCTTCTTCCACGGAAAAGTCAAATTGGTCAAGGCTTGAGCCCACTACCCGGATCACATAAGGCAGTGTCACCATAAAATGGCCTGCCAGAAGTCCTGCAAATACCGGAATCCGTAAAGTCAGCACAAGAAACTGGTAAAGGACAAAACCAATGACTATGCCTGGAACAATGGTTGGAGATAAAAATACGGATTTTAAAAATCCTCTGCCTTTCATGCCGGATCTTGCCAGCGCATACGCGGCCGGGATTCCTACAAGAAGTGCGATCACCGTAGCAAGCAGCCCAATCTGAAGACTGGTTAAAAATGAGCTCCGAAAGGATTTTAAGGTAAATACATTGACAAACCATTTTACGGAAAAGGATTCAATGGGGAATGTGATGGCAGAGCCCTCTCCAAAGGCCGTTACCGTAATAATGACCAGCGGTACAATTAAAAATGCAAATACCAGCAGGGCAAACCCAGTAAGCAGTTTATTTTTACGCATGGCTTCCTCCTCTTCGGTCCAGTCTTGCTGCCAGAGCATTAAACCCTTTGATCACCGCCAGAGTCACGACGATCATGATTAAGGAAATCACGGCGGCGCCGTTCCAGTCGCCCACACTCATGGCTCTCTGGTAAATGAAGGTAGCAAGGACCATATTTTTATTCCCTCCCAAAAGCTGTGGAGTGGTGTAAGCAGTCAGGGTTCCTGTAAATACCAGGATTCCTCCTACAATGATACCCGGAAGACTCATAGGAAAAACCACTTTCATAAATGCCTTTAACCGGTCTGCCCCAAGGCTTACGGCTGCCTCCATCATGTCATCTCCGATATTTTCCATGATTCCGGCTACCGTAACGATCATTAAAGGAAGAAATAAGTATACGGAACCGATAATTATGGCAAAATCCGTATATAACAGCTTTACCGGCTTATCCACAAAACCGGCGGCCATAAGGAATTTATTCACAATTCCATTGCTGCCCAGAATGTTGATCCAGGCAAAGCTTCGGATCACCGAATTTGTCATCATTGGAAAAATAGAAACCGAAAGCAGAATCCCTCTCCATTTTTTTCCGCACCGGCTGATAAAATAAGAAGTCGGAACCCCTGCAGCCATACAGACCGCGGTTGTGATTACCGCTACCTTTACCGTTCTTAAAAAGATCTTCAGATAATATCCGTCCTTAAAAAAGTCCAAATAAGCGCTGAACGGATAATCTCCCATATTAAAAGTCGGTACCAGTACCTTCAAAAGCGGAAGGAACAGACAAACTGCCAGGATCACAAGTCCCGGCACCACCATGATAAATGCACTACTTTTCTTCATCTTTACCTCTCCATGCTTTCTATCTGTGATTCATTGGTTTTCCTTATGATTATTTATAAGTACAATTAATTTATATCTATACTTTTATTATAAATTATGATATACTGTACGTCAAATACATATAATCTATATTTTCTATGCATTAAAGCTATAGTTATAAGTTATTATTTATCACAAAGGGGAGACAATTATTATGGAATTAAAAGAAGCCAGATACATTATAGCCATTGCCAGAGAAAAGAACATCAGCAAAGCCGCCGAGACTCTTTTTATCTCCCAGCCGTCATTAAGCAAATATTTAAAAAACTTAGAGCAGCAGCTTGGCGCCCGTTTGTTTGACCGGATCGGAAGCAGCTATCATCCTACTTATCTTGGAGAACGTTACATTCACTATGCAGAAAAAATTGTGGAATACGGTATGGAATGGGATATTGAGTTTGATGATATTATGCACCAGAACCATGGACGCTTAAACATTGCCATTCCCATTATGCTTGGAAACAGCTTAATCGGACCTGCTCTTTTAAAATTTCACAGGCTGTATCCTCACGTTAAGGTAAATATGATGGAAGAAGTGAATTTTGTGGCAGAGCATACGCTGACGGACCACACGGTGGACCTTACCTTTTACAATGTCCATGAGTTCCCCACGGATCTGGAATATCAGGTCATCGGCAGGGAAGAGATGGTACTGATCTTATCCGCCGATAATCCCCTGACAGCCTTTGCAGAAGAAAAGGAAGGATTTCATTATCCGTGGATCGACTTAAGTCTGCTTGCCAAAGAACCTTTTATTCTTCTCTATCCGGATCAGAATACCGGCGGTCTGGCTCTGAAGCTCTTTAAAGATTATGGTCTGGAACCAAATATCCTTCTTCATACCAGAAACAGCGAGATGTCCATCCGCCTGGCCATAGAGGGACTAGGGGCCGCATTTGCACCGGAAAGTTATTATCAGCATTTAAAGAAACGGGAACCGAAAGAATCGGTCTGCCTGTCCATTGGAAAGGAGCGGATTGAGAATACATTGATTGCGGCCTATCAAAAAAACCGGTATCTTCCAAAGTATGCCAAAGCATATCTGGACATTTTGGAAGAATATTACAAAGAGATGCATTATTAAAATTATAAACAGATTTGTGAGCGGATAACAAAAAGGCCGAGGATCCCCACCTCAGCCTTTTTATTTGTTTTTCTTACGCCTGTCTGGCCAAGAGCTGCCTGGCCAGTTCCGCCGGCGATAACCCATTTTTTTCTGCAGCCTCCACAAACCTCCGGAGGTCTTCCCGTTCCTTTGCAACAATCAATTGCTTTTTACGTTCCTTAAGATAACCAATTCGAAAATCAATTTCCTTAATCTGCTCTTCCAGACTTGTTTTACATAATTCCCTCAGCATTATCGTTACCCTTTATTTTCCGTATTCAGTATTTCTTTAGACCCGTATCTGAATATCACCTTTCTTTTTGCATTTTCGATATTCCCAACAGGCCCTTTATAAAATTAGCTTGTGCAGCTCTTTTACCGTATCTGCTCTCATAAATTTATCATAGGCTGCTTTATCAGCAAAGATGTCTGTCAGCTCCTTCAAGGCCTCCAGATGACTGTTGCCATCTGCACTAGCCAGTACAAAAAACAGATTGGCATATTTTTCTTCGGTAAAATAAACCTTTTCCTTTACTTTCAGCAATGACATGGACATGGTCCGGACACCGGCTTCCGGTCTTGCATGAGGAATTGCGATACCAGGAGAAAGTACGATATAAGGTCCTAAGTTTACAACAGATAAGATCATAGCTTCTGTGTAAGCCGGTTCGATACTCTTATCTTCCTCTAATGGTTCCGCCGCCAGACGAACCGCTTCCTGCCAGTTTGTTACAGAATCAACGATTCTGATCCTGTCTTCTGTCAGCAGGTCTTTTAACGTCTGTCGCCTTCCTGATCCATAATTAATTTTAACCCTGTTTATTTTAAAATATTCTTCTATTCTGTGGCGAAGATATTTCCTGTCCTCCAGACGGACAAACTCTTCCGACATCCTTGTGAAATCCGTTAAAAACCTCATAAGATCTTCATCTCTGGAAATCTTATGTTCGATCAGTTTTCTTATCCGGTCTTTGTCATACTCGGTCAGAAAGGTGTTTACCACAATTACAGGAATTCCCTGTATGTCAATTGGAATGGTGGATACGATCATATCCATATATTCCGAAAATCTGGTCAAATTCTGAAACAAGGAAGCAGTAAGGACCCGTGCACCCGGTATGAGATTCTGTATCTGTCCCTGAAGCAGCACACTGGTATCAGAATTTCCCCCATATACCACAAGAATATGAGGGGTCTGGACGGTGACACGCTTATTCTTTAACATCCCCCCCAGAAAATTAATGCTGAACAGGACACAGTCATCTTCTGTGATTGTTTCTCCAAGATCACTGATTACTTCTACCGACTTCCGGGTCAGTTCGATGATATGAATGTAATGTTTTTTTACCTCCTGGACTAAGGGATTGCATATCCGGAAACCATATTTTTTTCTTAGCAGAATGCACTTTAAGCTGAGGGTCACGTTCTTTTCCAATTCCTCCTTATTCTCAAAGAGCATTCCTACGTATGTTTCAAATCTTTGTACAATTTGAACCGCATAATTGATTAAGTTCTCTTCTTTTACATGAATGGAGACAATATCATCTCCCGTTTCTTCACAAACACATACAAGCATTCTGGTCAGGCACTCAGCCATCCCCTGTTTGCCTGCTTCAAAAGCCTGTTTTCCAAAAACAGCCTCTACCACCCCTGTCTGGTACAAAATGCTGCGGATCCGGCAGTTATAGGTATTCATCCGGTAATAATTCGGAATCATCTCCTCTGTGATCCAGTGGCCGAAACGAACTCTTTCAGACACCAGAGTACAGGAAACACCAAAGACGTAAATTGCCTCCCTGTTGGCAAAAAGGTCAAATTGCCTGGCAGCTGTGCCAAGCATCTGATTGATCGCTTCTATATCTTTTTCAGGAAACTCAAACAAAGACATTGCCATCTCATAATTTTGGGGATACAGTTCAGAAAAAACCTTTGAAGCCACCCATAAACTAAGCCGGTAGATATCATATTCTTTTCCCATCAGAGCATACCCGTGATTTCCTGCTGTATACCCTGCATGAAAGGTTTCTAAAATACGATTCACTTCGGCCAGATCCATAATGCAGGTATTCCTGCTGATGCGAAACCGCTCCATGATTTCATGCGTCGAAACATGCTTTTTTCGAATCAGCAGAACAATGATATAGATTCTTCTTTCTCCCGGGGAAAAATCAAACTCTTCACAACTCGCTTTCGATAGAATATTCTTTAATTTACTTTTTAACTCTCCTTTCCCTATGTAAAGCTCTCTCCGCTGTTGTGCCGGGTCTTCCTCCAGTTGATTTTCATTCAGCCAGACCTGACAGTTTTGTATAAGAAGATATGCTGCGCTTTTTGATATATCCAGGTATTGCATTACCTCGTGTACACCAATTGGCTCATCACTGTTTTTAGAGGCCTCAAGAATAACCCTCATTTGATAATTCAAACGCATAGTTTTCCTCTCCAAGGTCCAAGTCCAAAACATGGTCATGGATGTATTTTTGTACATTACATCTACAATAATGTTATATTCAAAACATTCGCTCGTCAATATTATTCCATTAATTTGTTCTTTCAACTCAAAATATGTATTTTATTATAGTTTAATAATTATTATAGGTTTATTTTTATATGTTTTGTTCAATTAATGATTTTATTTAACGGATTATGTCATTAGATGTCCAATTTTCAGGAATACCAGACTCCTTTATTGACAGTCTGGCCATGTAGGAAAAACAAACGGATAACTATAATTAATCCTTTGTTCACCGACTTTAAGCAGAAAGTACATTAATGTACTAATCCACCCGTTTTTGGAGACGATAGTTTATTATGGCATTAAACATACCATAATACAATCAGAAAGATGACATCTAAAGATTTGGGGAAAAGGAGAATTTATATGAAAATTTGTATTGACGGAAAAAACATTACAACCAAACAACTGACAGAGTGGAAGCGAAAACGCGTAAAAAAGGTATTGAAAGTATTAAACTATAAAAGTGCTGACATAAGAAATCTAAATAATATAAGTAAAAAGCTAGTTGAAATTAAAATGAGCTACTCCTATCAAGAAATGTATAAAAAATTGAAAACAAAATTGGAATTAAGTAAAATGATTATGGGAACAGGCGCTTATTTATCTGGAAATAAAAGAAGGTTTGCTCGAACAGAAATCTATCTAGACGGTATAACAGCGAAAAAGGCAGCAAAGGGCATCGAAGATCTGATGTTAAATCAATCAGCTAAAAACACCCGGGTGAATTTAGCTGCCTGCCCGGATCACTATGTATTAAGGCCTTTGGGGGAAAAAAATGTGGAAGTAATTGAGACAACCGGAAATTCTCCGTTACCGGTTCAGTTTTTTATTGTTTTTGACGATGAAACCGGGCTGCAAACACCCAGAGACCATTCTTATGAATACGAATCAACCGGTGTTGCCCGTCTGAAAGATGGCACCATCATCGGTGGGGTCCGCCACCAGATCAAAGATACAAAAACCGGGATAAAAGTTAAGCTTTCCGTGGAATTTCCCTCAATTACTCCTACAAGCATTATTCAATCACATCAAATGCATTTAGCATGTGAATTTTCTTATTGGTTACAATGGATCAAAAATCAAAAGGATATGGACCCAGAAGCCATGAATAAGAACTTTATATCATAAAGTCCAATCAGTATCTAGAGAGTCAAAGCCATGATAAAAAGAGCGATTTGCAGCGCGAACCCGATTACTGAAAGGGCGATGCAGGCAGGCATGGGGTTATGTGCTTTTGGGGATATGGAATGAACAATCAGTAACATCCCTGCAATGACACCAACCATCATACCTGTCAAACCGCTTAAGAACATCCCGGATATCAGCAAAAGACCAGAGAGAATATTGGCCCAGGACGGTACGGTCTTAAATGGGGTATATGGCTTTTTTGAATTAACATACACTCCGTCAACAGCCAAGTCTACTTTCGCACCTACTGCCGTAAGATGAAGGGTTTGTCCGTCTATTTCAAAAACATCATCAAACAGGCGTATATACCAGTTGGTGTTTTTTATTGCTGTTGCAGCACCATCAACGTATCTCTTTCCCTTAATAAAGCCTGGTTTAAAAGAAATTTCATGTTCCTTGCCATGAATGGTGACTTTCCATTTATTCTTCATTCCGTCCATCCTCCAATATGGTTTGATATCTTGTCAATTTATGCCGGCAGCAACAAGCTGCAGCTTTGATGCGGTCTCCCCGTTCAAATCTGCCGTATAGGAAAGACCTTCCGGTGACTGATCGTATAAAACCCTGTATAGAACACAGGCCGCAAGATACGTTCCGGCAGGAGACGGATGGGTCTTATCCTCATCCCATAACTCAATTTCCGGATAGAGTTTTGCACACCTCATAAATGCGATTCCGGCCGGTGCAAGCAGCGCATCCAGTTCGCCTGCTATATTCCGGTAATTCTCGGCAATCATGGTCTGCATCTCTTCTGTTGTCTTCTCCACATTCACACCTAAGAACTTGTGGGCAAATCCATCTTTATAAGCCCACGTCATGAGAAACACAGATTCTCCCTCTGCAGAACGTATCATTTCATCAAGAGTTCTTGCAGCCGGGTACATCAGGTCTTCTCCTCCCATGGTGGCGATTCCGCTCTGTTCCTGCAGGATCACATAATCCCAGGTGTAACTCTCCAGTGCCGCATATACCTGCGCTCCCACTTCATCGGTTTCGTCTGCAAAATACTGAAGCCGGTAGGAACCTTCCGTTAAATCATACACTTCCGGTTCAAATCCGCCGCTTTGACTCAAAAGGCCAAAGACCTCAGGCAGATCATTGATATAAGTCATACTATTACCAAGAAACAGTATGGTTGGACTGGTTTTTACCTCAGCCGGTCTTTTTAAGTGAAGCTCCTCATTAAAATCCATGACCGGAACATTCCCGCTTTTAAACAAATTGGAAATAAAGAAAACCAAAGCGCCATAGACCACACATACAAAAATAAGAATTCCTACCACAATCTTAACTATAATTGATTTTTTCATACTCCCCCCTCATAATCGAATCATTCAATTATTTATCGACTGTATGCGCCAAAATCATCGTTAAAATTTTGTGAAATTGTTTATTGTCTCTCCCAGTATTTCATTTTGACCTGTCATTTGCTTTTCCATGATGTGACAGCCTCATCCCGGATCCTTCCATAAACCGTCTGAAAGTCTATGGCGTTGTTTTTACAGATACGTCTTACACTTTCATATTCCGGATAACAAAACACCTTATCCTTAAAGGTACAGATCTTTACTTCCGCTTCGCCCCATTCTGTACTTACGGTTCTTTTCTCACGGTCCAGAATGGTTCTTTCAACAGAATGTCTCCTGACTCCAATGGTGGTAGTCTGAAGAAACAGGATTTCTTCCATAATACGTATGCACTCTTTTTTACATAAAACAGAAAGCATGTAGGCCGGACGCCCCTTTTTCATATAAACAGGTGTGTTCCATACATCTGCCGCACCTGCTTCCAGCAGGGATTCCATAGCAAAGCCTAGCATCTCTCCGCTGCAATCGTCAATGTTGGCTTCCAAAATCCACATTTCTTCATCCGTTGCTTCCTCTTCGAGAATCATGGCACGAAGGATATTGGCATGTTCAAAATCCTTTTTTCCTGCACCAAGCCCCGTTTTTAAGATCCTGAAGGAGGCAGGAAGCTCCTCACTTGTCCGTAAAGCTGCGGCAATGGCGGCACCGGTGGGCGTTACCATCTCTCCATTACTGTCTGTAAAGCGCAGCTTTAATCTGTATTTTGAGGCGATGTTTGCAGTGGCAGGAACCGGGACCGGAATGATCCCATGCTGGCATCTGACACTTCCAAAGCCTTCTGCCAAAGGAGATACCACAATATCCGTCACTCCCAGGTCGTCTATACAGACTGCAGTTCCGATAATATCCACAATGGAATCAATGGCCCCCACCTCATGAAAATGAACTTCAGAGACCGGAATCCCATGGGCCGTGGACTCCGCTTCTGCGACGATCTCAAACATCCGTTTTGCCATAGTCTTCACACGGTCATTGGAATCCAGACGGTCAATGATCTGATTGATGTCCTGTAAGTTGCGGTGAAGATGACCATGGGGGTGACTGTGGTGATCTCTTACCTGCTCATGACTGTGGGTGTGATTCTCTTTATGGTCATGACTATGACCGTGCTCCCCATCAGGAGCATCCTCCAGATGGACATGAAAATCAAAGGCATCGATTCCGCACTTCTTTGCTCTCCCAAAATGAAGATGATAGCCTCCGATGCCCAGGCTTTCAAGGGCTTTTAAAAGCACATCGCGGTCCGCACCCAAATCCAGAAGTGCCCCTACTGTCATATCTCCGCTAATGCCTGAATTACATTCCAAATACAGTATTTTATTCATTTTACCTCTCCGCCAGTCGATTGATTTGTGTTGCTGAATATCCTGCCCCGTACCCGTTGTCGATATTTACTACAGAGATCCCGTTGGCACAGGAATTGAGCATGGTAAGCAGTGCTGAGACCCCATGAAAGCTTGCGCCATATCCTACGGATGTGGGGACAGCAATGACCGGGCAGTCCGCAATGCCTGCGACCACTGTTCCCAAGGCCCCCTCCATTCCGGCGACGGCGATGATGCAGTTGGCCTTATAAAGCCGTTCTCTCTGGGCCAGAAGCCGGTGTATTCCGGCAACGCCCACATCAAAGACCCGGTCAACATAGCAGCCGAAATATTCCGCTGTCTGGGCTGCTTCTTCCGCTACCGGAATATCAGCCGTACCGCCGGTACACACCGATACCCAGCCCTTTCTTTCCTTTCCTGGCCGCTCTGCCTTTAATATTCTGGAAATCGGATCATAGGTCACCTCCGGTACAACCGCTTTTATCAGCTCATACTGTTCCTTTGACGCCCTGGTGCCAAAAACTTCTCCATCTCTTTCATATAATTTCTTATAGATCTCAACGAGATAGGGATCAGGCTTTCCCTGGCAGAACACCGTTTCCCCAAAACCGGAACGAAGCTCCCTGTGATGATCAAGCTTTGCATACCCAAGATCTTCATAGGGAAGATCTTTTAAAAGCCGTTCCGCTGCCTCTATGTCCATTTCTCCGGTCTTAACCAGATTCAGCATGTTTCTTACATCCATATTCCTCAACCTTTCCTGTATCAAAAAAGATACCAGAAGCAGTCATACGCATCCAATCGGAACGCCCATACCTTCCTGGTATCTGATTTCTTTTATCATTGCCGTTCTTATCCGTCACTTCACTGGTTCTTCCCATATAAGGACTCTGGCATTCTTTACCGGGCTTTTGATCTCCGGTGCGTTTTTTCTTCCGTTGAAATAACTGTAGGAACCGGCACAAAGCAATACAATGATCAAACAAAAGGAAATGAACATAATCTTGTTGTATACTTTCTTATCCTCCATACGGTTTCCCCTCTTTCCCTGTAATCTTTTTGCAGCACAGGTTCTGCATGGTTGTGCTTCTATTATACCTTTTGTTCCGTTAATCTTCAAGCAAAATCAATTAAAAGCGACAATCTGTTCGGATACGGTTTCTGCTTCTTTTGCGGATAAATATCCGCAGGCTTCCATTCTGGCAATCACCTTTTTCTGACGTTCCTGGGCAAGCCTTAAGTTTTTCGAAGGAGCATATTTTGACGGTGCGTTGGGGACACCTGCAAGGAGAGTGCTTTCATAATCGCTCATTTCCCCCGGAGCTTTTTTAAAATAGCCCTCACTGGCTTCTCCGACGCTGTAATACCCGTCTCCAAAATAAATACAGTTTACATATAATTCAAATATTTCATCTTTGGTATATTGCTTTTCCAGTTCAAGTGCCATAAAAACCTCCGCTGCCTTTCTGGTAAGTTCTTTTTCCTGGCCAAAGTACAGATTCTTTGCGAGCTGCTGGGTTATGGTGCTTCCGCCTTCCACATACCGTCCGGCCTGAATATCGTGCAGAACCGCCCGGCCTATGGCAATCAGGTCGATTCCATTATGTTTGAAAAACCGGTGGTCTTCCACCGATACCACTGCATTTACATAGACACCGGGTAAATCCTTAAAGGAAGTAAATCCTTTCTTCTCCCGTA
Source organism: Lacrimispora sp. (assembly GCF_046972725.1). Taxonomy (NCBI): domain Bacteria; kingdom Bacillati; phylum Bacillota; class Clostridia; order Lachnospirales; family Lachnospiraceae; genus Lacrimispora; species Lacrimispora sp. The sequence continues at coordinate 1,438,510 of NZ_JBKVXF010000001.1, forward strand.
TGGCTTCCACCTGTTCCGTAAGGCTTTCTGTCTTAAGGGCCTGCCGGTAAAGCTCATAACCTTTATGCGCCACAGTGAATCCGGTCAATAGACAAACCATGACAAATAAAAACAATAATCTTCTTATTAATCTGCCAATTTTCATCCGTTCACTGCCTCCTTTTTATCATAGATCCATGTTACTAACCTGATTGTATCACAGACTCCCTTTAAAATCAGGAATAATTCCTTATATTTCCCTAAAATTTTCGAAATGTTTCTGACATTTTTTTACCAATTCTTACAAATACAGGTAATAAATATAAAGCAGGCAGCGAAATCGGCTGATTTCCGCTGCCTGCTCTGAACTTACCAGAATACCTTAGATTTAACTTTAGAAGTGAATTGCCGAAATAAGAATAGGATTTGTTGTCTCCTCCATGCAACAACAATATCACCAGTTTTAAGGTCTGACAATCCGCTTTGCGTTTTTTGCCTTTCATATTGCGTTTTTGTACATATTTTTACAAAAGCATAAAATTTATCTCTAAAAACTTCCGGTATATTTCCTCAAATTTCTTTTTTCTTCTGGTATTCACATAGAGGCACTCCCCGTTCTGCATCTCAATGACGTCTCCTTTTACATTTCTTACATACTGCATATTTATAATATTGTGACGGTTGATTCGTACAAACTGGTCTTTGGGAAGTTTCTTTTCCTCTTCGTCAAGCCTGGCCCTGATTCTCATTCTGCCGTTATCCACCACCACACTGGTTTTCCGGTAATAGGATTCCAGGAAAAGAATATCCCGGATATCAAGAACATAGGACTGACCGTTAAAAGAAACGGTATATTTTGTTTGTTTCAAGTTATTCCCCGTTCCATTAAGCAGAGTGATCACACTGTTTCTTCCTCTCTTTTTCACCTGTCTGATTATCTCCCCGCAGGAAACTGCTCCACCCTTTGGATAAATCACTATCATATCGTATACGGTGCAATCCAACGCAAAAAGAAGCTTCTCTTCCATGGAAAAATAATCAACCTTTAACAAAAGGTTCCCAATGCCGCTGATTTTTTCTTTTTTTAAAGCCGGCAGCTGTTTTTCGTTTGAAAAAAAAGCAATTTTCATCTCATATTTCCTCCATGATTCCATTTTTTATGGAATTTATCGCTTAGCAACTTATATAACGATTGAAAGGAATGGGTATAACGAAATGAATGAATGCGATTATAAGATGAATAATTACGGCATTTTTCCCCACACTAATTTCATACCAGCTTAAAACAGCCCTTGGAAGGAGAAATTCATATGAAATCAGAAAAGAAAGAAGAAAAAAAGGAATACAAGAAATCCACCACCGCAAAAAACAACTACGATGTTGACATTCAGGCCTGCTCTGCCATGGATTGTACCGGACTTATCCCGGCTACTCCGGAGACGGAAGAAGAGATGGAAGCATATCAGGACATCTATAACTATATTCCTCATGCAAAAGCAGTCCATAACGACGATTCAAAATAAGGAAACAACTAGAATTGGAAAACAAAAAATCCGCGGCGCCAAAATGTGATTACATTCCGGTTGCCGCGGATTTTATAAAATATGTATTTAACGAAGCCGGAACTTGCTCATCAATTCACTTAAATTCTCTGCCTGGCCAGAAAGCTCTTCACTTGCTGCAGCGCTTTCTTCAGCCGTAGCGGAATTACTCTGTACAACCGCTGAGATCTGCCCAATGCCTACAGTCACTTCATTGACCTTCTCACTCTGCTCTTTCAGTTCCTTTGCTGACTGTTCGATGGCAAGAACCATACTCTTTGTCTCAGCAAGTATGCCATTTAAGGATTCTCCTGTGGAAGCTGCAATATCCGTTCCTTTGCTGACTGCAGAAATGGTGTCTGCTACCAGGCTGGAAGTATCCTTTGCTGCATTTGCACTCTTTCCTGCAAGGTTTCTCACCTCATCTGCAACCACGGCAAAGCCTTTTCCTGCCTCACCTGCACGCGCTGCCTCAACGGCTGCATTCAGAGCAAGAATGTTGGTCTGGAATGCAATGTCTTCAATAAGCTTATTGACCTTTTCGATCTCCTTGGATTTCCTGCTGATCTGGTCCATGGATTCCATCATTTCATGCATTTTTTCATTGCCTTCTTCCATTGCTTTTCCTACGTGGCCTGCCTGTTTATTCATGCCTTCCACAGATCTGGCAGTATCCATGAGGCTGGCAGAAATCTCGTTGACAGAAGATGATAACTGCTCCACGGCTGCCGCCTGCTCCACAGCTCCCTGACTTAAGTTCTGTGCTCCCTGGGATACCTGGGCACTGCTCTTTGCCACCTCATCAGCAGAATTTTCTACGGTTTCCATGGTTTTGGAAAGCATTTCTTCCGTTCTTTGAATGGCCTGCTGGATCATTACATAATCACCTTTGAAATCTGTGATTTCTGAACGGCGGAAATCTCCGGAAGCGATCTTGTCTAATACGGTTATGATGGTATGATTGGTCTTTCTTACGCTCTCTACATAATTGGAGGCTTCTTCTGCCAGAACACCGATTTCATCGTTCCTCTTTACAACCGGAACCTCACTGAGTAAATCTCCTTCCGATAAGAGCTTCATTCGTTTTGCAATTTCTGAAATCGGACCTGCAATGGGTGCTGCAAAACGGAACGCAAGAAAGCATCCGGCTGCAACGGATACGGCTGCAAGAATGATCATGGCAAATATTACATTGTAAATGGATGTGGTCGTCTCTTTAATGGGAGCAACAACCCCCAGCGCCCATCCATCAGTACCGGTTACAGGGCTGTAATAGCAGTACCGCTTGACCCCCTGATAATCATAGGTTCCGATTCCGGTTTTTCCCGTCAGCATGGTCTGATACATCCGGGCCGATGATGCATAGGACTTATCCGTCTTGGCCATCTCAATAAAGTTCTGCCGTTCATTGACCAGCTCCGGAAAAATGCAGGCAATCATGGTACCGGTCTGATCGATCAGATATGCATTGCCGGTCTTTCCAATGCGGAGATCTTTGATTAAATCACTCAATACGGAACCATCATAGGTAGCGATTAAAATCCCCAGTTCATAGGGGGCAGCAACACGGATCTCCAGTTCATTATTGGCGTTTAATTCCGTGGTTGAAACAGCTGTAGTGCCGTTTAATGCCTTGTTAAAGTAATCCCGGTCGACATAGCTGTCTCCAATATGTTCGCCACTGGCGCTGCGGGTAACCACACCCTGCTGGTTGACAACTTCCAAATCCTTGTAACCGTAAAGCTGACACTGGTTGTTAAGATATTCCGTAACCACTCTTGAGTTAATGGACTTCAAGCTTCCGCCCTGGGTACTGGCTTCAATATTTGTCTTCATCTGGCCTAAGTTTTGTACTACCAGACTGTTTACCAGCTTGCCTGTGGATTCCAGGTCACTCTTTACAACATCCGTGATCCCCTTATAGCTGACGGAGATACTGATAATCATATTGGTGACAGCCAGTGCCAGAATAATGGAAATGATGAACATAAGCATCTTCATCTTCAGTGACTTCAAAGAAAGCAGCGAGCCAAACGATGCTCCCTTTTTACCTGTTTTTTTGTTTTTTTCTCCTTTCTCCACCTTGGCTTTTCTTTGAAACCATTTCTTTTCCCCCGATGTCTTCATAGTCTCGTGCTCCTTGTCTTTGGTAAATGTAAACCATTACATATTTTAGAATGCTTTAATTATTATACGCTATTTTGTAATATATTGTCAATGTTTCTATAAAATGGAAACAAAATTTAACATATCTCACAGTTGACAAAATTCGACACGGTAATACAAAAAGATACCCTTTTTATCAAATATCAAAAAGAGTATCTTTTTTATGAATTGTTTATTCAATTTTTAAAAGCGAATCGGTCATGAACAGAGTGAATTTTATCGTTACACGCCTGAATATGCAGAGAATCCTCCGTCGATGGGAAGAACAACGCCGGTAATAAAGCCTGCCGCCTGATTGTTTAAAAAGAACAGCAATGCTCCGTTTAATTCTTCTGCTTCCCCGAATCTTCCCATTGGTGTGGCAGCAAGAATCTTTTCCGTACGTTCGGTCGGAGAACCGTCCTCTTTAAAGAGCAGCTTCTCATTCTGCTGCGTAACAAAGAAACCGGGAGCAATGGCATTGACACGGATTCCCACCTTGGAGAAATGAACCGCCAGCCACTGGGTAAAGTTGCTGATGGCTGCCTTTGCCCCGCTGTAAGCCGGAATTTTTGTCAGTGGCGTAAAAGCATTCATGGAAGAAATATTTAAAATGCTGCAGCCTTCCCTTCCGATCATATCTTTTGCAAAGATCTGACAGGGCAGAAGGGTTCCAAGGAAATTTAAGTTAAATACAAATTCCACACCGGACTGGTCCAGATCAAAAAAGGATTTGACATCTGCTTCGATATCTCCCATTTCAAAGTATTCTTTATCGGTATTGGCTCTTGCATTGTTACCGCCGGCACCATTGATCAGAATATCACAGGGACCAAGCTCTGCCAGAACTCTTGCGTGAACTTCTTCCAGACTTCCCCGTTCCAGTACGTTTGCCTTATAGGCTCTGGCTGTAAGCCCTTCCTTTTCGATGGAATCCGCCACTTCCTTTGCTGCCGCCTCGTTTAAATCAAGAACTGCCACCTTTGCTCCTGCCTGTGCAAGTGTTTTGGCGAACATACCGCACAGAACACCGCCTGCTCCGGTTACCACTGCTACTTTACCGCTTAAATCTGTTCCAAATGTTAATGCCATGTGACTATCCTTCTTTCTCATTTGCTTGTTTTTTCAATTGCTTCCCAAAGTCCGTTTAGATAGGTTGCACCAAGGGCACGGTCATAAAGTCCGTAGCCTGCACGGCCGGTCTCTCCCCAGATCATACGTCCGTGATCCGGGCGTACATATCCGTCAAAGCCATTGTCATGAAGCGCCTTTAAGATGGCAAACATATCCAGGGAACCGCATTCTGATAAATGGGCACGTTCTTCAAAGCCCCTGTCACCATCTAAAACTGCTACATTTCTTGCATGTACGAAGTGGATACGTCCCATGGCGGCATATTTGCCTGCCATCTTTACCACGTCGTTTTTATTGGAGCAGCCGTAAGAACCGGTACAAAGAGTGATTCCGTTATGCGGATCATCCACCAGCTTTAAGAAACGGTCTACATTCTCTTCGCAGGTGATAATTCTTGGAAGTCCGAAGATGCTCCAGCATGGGTCATCGGCATGGATTGCCATATTCACATCACATTCTGCTGCCACAGGAATGACTTTCTCCAGAAAATACTTTAAGTTGTTCCAAAGATCTTCCTCTGTCATGGAGTTGTATTCACTTACTACCTGTTTCAGTTCTTCTCTTGTATAGCTGGCATCCCAGCCTGGTAAGGTTAAATCTCCATCGCTTTCCAGAGGATTTACTTTATCCACCTGATCCTGATAGTAGACAAGTGTGGTGGAACCATCTTCCAGCACATGGTCAAGCTGAGTTCTTGTCCAGTCAAATACAGGCATAAAGTTGTAGCAAACACATTTGATTCCTGCTTCAGCCACTCTTCTGATATTTTCGCAATAGTTGGCAATGAGCTGATCTCTGCCTGGCTTTCCTAATTTAATATCTTCATGGACCGGTATGCTTTCGATGACTTCAAACGCAAGGCCTGCTGCTTCTGTTTCTTTCTTTAAATGTGCAATGGTCTCCCTGCTCCACACATCGCCGACCGGAACGTCATAAACAGCGGTTACTATGGAATGCATGCCTGGAATCTGACGGATGTTCTGCAACGTAACCTTATCGTCATCTCCATACCATCTAAATGATAATTTCATAAAATACCTCCTTTTTTTCGGATCTTAAGTATGCATTTAGTATAAACAACTTTCAACCGGAATACCATGGATGAATTTGCCGTTCACATTGCAAATCTTGCGGTAGTGTTTTATAATGAAATTACTGCATGTATCAATCAGAAGGAGGAATTTTATGAAAAAGGAATTATCCACCGGTTTTAATGAACGGCAGTATATGAATTCAGGAGAATTTGAAGTATTTTTTTATAAAGATATGAATTTGGACCATATCCAGGATCACAGCCATCCTTATTATGAAGTGTATTTCTTTTTAAACGGAGATGTGACCTATGATGTGGAAGGCAGCAGATACCTTCTGCAGTACGGAGACTATCTGGTCATTCCCCCCGGCGTAAAGCACCATCCCATTTTTCATTCCTCCGGAGAGAATTATCAGCGTTTTGTGCTTTGGATCAGCAAGGAATACTACGAATCCATGTGTTCCTGGTCCAGGGATTTTTCTTATACGATCCGGTATGTGGAGGAACACAAGCATTACCGGTTCCGCACAGACTTTATCACCTTTCAGAACATCCAGGGACGCCTTTTGGATCTTTTGGAAGAACTTCACGGAAAAAAAGCATTTCATGAGCTCAATGCGGAACTGCTGGTACATTCGTTTCTTCTTCATATCAACCGCATTACCTATGAGATGCTCCACCAGGTTCCCCAGGCCTATGAAAATGTCCTTTATTTAAACGTATGTGACTATATCAACAACCACTTAAATGAAAACCTGTCTCTGGATCACCTGGCTTCCTTTTTTTATTCCAGTAAATACCATCTCTCACATGTGTTCAAAGACAATATGGGAATCTCCATACATCAGTATATTATAAAGAAACGGCTGAATGCCAGCAAGAACGGCGTCCTGTCCGGCATACCTTTTACAGAACTGTATCACCAGTATGGATTTTCGGATTATACCAGCTTTTACCGGGCATTTAAAAAGGAATTCGGACTTTCTCCCAGGGAATACCGGGAGCAGAAAGGGCTGCCGGAGGGGTACTGACCAGAGCGTTTTTCTATATTGAATCAACAGGAGATACCGATATGAATTTTGATTATATGTATGAAGCCTGCAGTCTCTGTCCCCGAAACTGCAGAGTAAACCGCCATGTAACCACAGGCTACTGCGGTTGTTCCGATACCATAAAAGCGGCACGCGCCGCACTTCATCACTGGGAAGAGCCCTGCATCAGCGGCACCAAGGGAAGCGGCACCGTATTCTTTTCCGGCTGCACCCTGAAATGCTGTTTTTGTCAGAACCATACCATCAGCCAGGAAGGAGGGGGAAAGGAAATCTCAGATGAAAAGCTGGCTCAAATCTTTTTAAGACTTCAGGATTCAGGCGCACACAACATTAATCTGGTCACAGCCACCCAGTACCTGCCCTCGGTCCTCAATGCCCTGGATTCCGTAAAAGAAAAGCTTTTCATCCCTGTGGTCTATAACTGCGGTGGGTATGAGTCTCCAGATACGGTAAAACTTTTAAGGGATTACGTGGATATATGGCTGCCTGATTTAAAATACAATAGTTCCGAGCTGTCTCTGCGCTACAGCAATGCAGCCAATTACTTTGAAACTGCCAGAAAAGCAATTCTTCAAATGGTTACTCAGACAGGCAGACCTCAGTTTGATTCTTCCGGAACCATCATGAAAAAAGGAGTTATTCTGCGCCATATGGTCCTTCCCGGAGCAAAAGAGGATTCTTTGCGTCTTCTTCACTGGATGAAGGAGGAACTGCCGGAAGGAATGTTTTACATCAGCCTTATGAGCCAGTATACCCCCTTTTACCACAGCAAAGATTATCCTGAAATCAACCGCAGGATTACTTCCTATGAATATAATAAGGTGCTTGAGGAGGCCATTCGGCTTGGACTTGATCAGGGATTTATGCAGGAGAAAAGCAGTGCGAAAGAAGAGTATACACCGCCGTTTGACTTGGAAGGGGTTTTGTAAGGGGTTTTATCCCCTTACTTGGTGTATGTGCAAAGTCCCACTTTTATCTGTATAACAATTTTAAATTCTCGTTAACTTTATTATCTTTCTTCAATTTTAATGTCAAACTCTGAACTTGGTTTATCACTGATTAGATTTTTGTAATACCAAAAATATTCTCTTTCCCCATAAAGCGTATATTCAATAATTTCAGTTGGACTCTGACCTTCTATTTTCAGCCTTTTTACGTATTCTCCATTAAGGCTTCCTAATATAAATCGATCTCCTTCGACGATACTCAAATCCCTTAAATAAGGTATGTCAGACACTTGAATCAACTGGCATAATATACTAAATTCTTTATCTTGGGTTATCTTAGTCTCTCCTGGACTTCCATGTCCTTGAACAATTGCATTAAGAAGTGCATATTGCTTTTTATTCTCCACTGTGCTTATTTTAAACTTAGCAAAAACGAGCGCCCCCTCTTTTGGATCCCTTTTGGAAAAATAAACCATTGTTACATACTCATCATTTTCAAAGATTTTTATAATATCGCTTACTTTACTTGCATATAAATAATCTTCCGCAAAATAAATTTTCTGATTTACAGAAACAAGAGCCTCTTCTTTTGTATCTGCATAAACTAGCTCCGGCTCTTCAAAAGCCGGAATTTTCCTCGCACCAAACTCAAATATCATATGCTGATAATTATCTACCGTACTTCCATTACCTTTTGATTTCAATGCAAGAAATGCTATCAAAACAGCCAATACCATGAATAATCCAAATATTGCAAGTATAAAAAGCCCTATGCATTTTAAAACTTTCTTCATAGATATCTCCCTTGATTAATCATTTTTAATACTATGCTCCATAGAGCATCAGCCACGGTTGCCCAATCTGTCTATGGAATAAGTGCTATGGACACAGAAAATAACACTCTCACACCTACACATTCCAATAAAATGTAAGCTTTGGGTAGTAAACATCAAAGGCTAAAATGATTCACTTCTTGAATGATTAAATTAATAAATCACAATGGCAGTATTTTATATTTTGCTCTTGGTGGTGGCCAATCTTCTCCATCAGCTTTCCTGAAAGTTCTTACCTAATCAATGATTCTATTACATCAAAAAACGTCGTTGTCACAAGAAATTCATTATCACAATTGCCGGAATAATGATGATCTTTATTTACCATATGGGACCAGAAAACACAGACATTTAACCAATTCTGTCTTTTTCACCCTTACTCCACTTCTATATTAAATTCCGAACTTGGTTTATCGCTAACTAAATTTTCATAATACCAAAAATAATTTTTCTCTCCATAGAGGGGAAACTCAATAATTTCAGTTGGACTCTGACCTTCTATTTTAAGTCTTTTTACATCCACTGTATCAATCCCCCCAAATATGAATCTATTTCCTTCGACAATGCCAAAATTGCTCAAATTTGCCATATCAAACACTTGAATATATTGACAAAAAATACTTAGAGATTTTTCGGGGGTAACTTCTCTTTTCTTTGAATTACCATATCCCTGACGCATTATATCAATTAAAGCGTATTGTTTTTTTTGAATCAACTATTTTTATACTAAACTTGGCTGCAACAAATGAACCTTCTTTTGAGTTTTTATCAGACAAATAAAACATTGTAGAATATTTTTCATTTTCAAAAATTTTTATGATATAACTCACTTGATCAATATATGTATCTTCACCAAAATAAATCTCGGGATTCACTACTGCAAGTGCTTCTTCCATTGTATCTGCAAAAATAGGGGTCTGTTCCTCGAAGCCGGGTATCTTCCCATTTCCTTCAAACTCCACTTTTATGTTTTCTGAATTGCTCCCAGTACTTCTATTATTCTCTGAACTAAATGCAGAAAATAGAATTAAAGCAACCAATATCATGAATAATCCGAGTATTACAAGTAAAAAAAGACCTATGTATTTTAATACTTTTTTCATTAATATCACCCTCGCTTAATTATTTCCAGTACTACGCTCCGCATAGTACAACAACGGACCCCCCACCTGTCTCTGGAATTAGTGCTATTGCCACTGCAACTAATACTACCACACCTACACATTTCAATACAGTATTCCATGGTGCTATTGTTTCATCTTTTGAAACAGACCAAGTAACATTTGTACGAGAATCAACAGTCACTCCATTAGGAAGTACTAAAGGCAACGTATCTGTTCCTCCTCCCCAGCTTTCATTGAAATACACTCCCTCCTTATTGTATCCAACTCCTGCTGAATAGTTGATTTTTTTATCTATATCTTTTACCTTTATGTAATTCTGGATATGCTACAATAAATTGGACAGATATTTTAAGGTCATGTAAAATAGAGAATAGAAAAGGAGAAATGATCATGACCGACAAAAGAAAGCCACGTTCTTATACGGATGAATTTAAACAGCAGTTAGTTCAGTTGTATCATAATGGAAAAAGAAAATGTGATATCTGTCGTGAATACGATATTGCCACCTCATTGCTGGATAAATGGCTCAAGCAGTCTGCCACCTCTGGTTCTTTCCACGAGAAAGATAACCGTTCCACAGAACAGCAAGAATTAATTGAACTGCGTAAACGAAATAAACAATTGGAGATGGAGAACGACATTTTACACCAAGGGTGGGCAGCGCCAAACAAGCAGCGCTGATTTTAGGACGAAAGTAAATGTGATCAAAGCAAATGCCCACAAATACTCTGTATCAGCAATGTGTAAAGTCCTAAACATTCCAAGAAGCTCTTATTATTATGAAGCAAAACAAAAACCACAGGAGAATCATCTGGCTGCTGAAATCCGGGAGATATTCCATCAGAGCCGGAATAATTATGGTACTCGGAAAATCAAGGTGGAGCTTTCCAAAAAAGACCTCAGGGTTTCCCGTAGGCGCATTGGGCGAATCATGAAGCAAGAGGGGCTTGTATCTTCCTATACCGTAGCACAATACAAAACACATGTGGATAAATGCAATGAATCCAAAGTTCAAAACATAGTAAACCGGTATTTTTTCGATCAGCCTCAATATAATGTTGTAGTCAGCGATTTGACCTATGTACGGGTAGGAAACAGCTGGAATTACATCTGTGTGCTTGTTGATCTGTTCAACCGGGAAATCATTGGTTACAGTGCTGGCAAGAACAAAGATGCCAAGCTGGTTAGTAAAGCTTTTTCCAGAGTCAATGTAAATCTGGAAAAAATACAGATTTTCCACACCGACCGTGGGAATGAGTTTAAAAATAAAACTCTGGATGAAACGCTTGAAACATTTCACATTCGCCGCTCTCTGAGCATGAAAGGGTGTCCTTATGACAATGCGGTAGCAGAGGCTACATTTAAAATCATTAAGACCGAATTTGTGAAAGGTCAGGAATATGAGACGCTAGAGCAGTTACAGTACGAATTGGCTGATTATGTAAACTGGTTTAATAACCATAGGATTCATTCCTCACTTGGTTATTTGACCCCCAAAGAGTATCGACTTACTAACCTTAAAAAAGTTGTCTAAAAAAGTGTTGACAATCCAATTTGCATTAAATCCGCACAGTTATAGTAAAATACCTTATCAAATTTCTGCCTTTATTTGTATAATAATCCTTAAATTACCGTCATTTTACTATTCTCCCACTTCTATGTGAAGTTCTGTACTAGGTTTATCACTGATTAAGTTTTCGTAATACCAGAAATACTCTTTTTTACCACTGCTAAAATATTCAATTACCTCTGTGGGCATTTGCCCTTCGATTTTTAATGTTTTTACCTTGTCTGACTGAATACTACCAAATATAAAGCGACTTTCATTGCTAATTCCAAACTCCCCAAAATAATCAAAGAATACAGCCATATCACGAATTGCATCTAATTCATTTGACACCTGTTTTCCTCCACTTTCAACAGGTAACACCAAAATCACCGCATATTGTTTTTTTCCGTCAAACACTCTTATTTTAAACTTACTGGCCACAAATCCATCTGTTTTAGAGTTTTTAACAGATTGATAAAACAATGCTGCATATTCATCATTCTCAAAAGTTTTTATGATATTATCCACTTTACTCATGTATGGATAATCTTTAAAGTAATAATTCTCTACAGCAATAAGAGCCTCTTCCATGGTATCCTTAAAAATTGGTTCCTGTTCCTCAAAGGTAGGAATCCTTCCTTTCCTCTCATACTCCAGTATTATGCTTTCTGAATTATTTCCGATGCTTTCCTTATTCTCCGAACTTAAACCAGAAAATATAATTAGAACAACCACCCCCATGAATAATCCAAGTATTGCAAGTATAAAAAGTCCTATGTGTTTAATTATTTTCTTCACAAATATTCTCTCTTTCTGGCTAATTATCTAATACTATATTCGCATGAAAAAATAGAGACTCCATCTATTAGTGGCAATATTTTCTAATAATGCTTTTAATAACATCAACCACTACATGCAGCAACTACATAATTTCCAACTGCTGCTATTATCGCTCCACCTTCTGCTACCAATCCTCCAAGCACAATTTCTGGACCAGCAACCGCCAACACGACTACTCCTGCAGTTACAACACAGGCAGCAGCAAATGCATCCCATGGCATTATTGTTTCATCTTTTGAAATCGGCCATGTAACATTTGTATGGGAATCGATAGTTACCCCATTAGGTAGTATTAAAGGTAACGTATTTGATCCTCCTCCCCAGCTTTCATTGATATATACCCCCTCCTTGTTGTACCCAATGCCTGCTGAATAGTTAAGTTTTTTATCTACATCTTTTACCTTTATATAGCTCTTTGTCTTCCACGAATCAATATCCATATTCTTCCCAGATAGATTGAAACCAAGCGAAGCATCGGTATACGGAACATCCAGTGATAAATTAAACGACCAACCAGTAAATTGATTTCAAATATTTCTATTTACAACTATGTCCCCTCCTCTCGTATGCGATTTAACAGTAAGATTTGTTTCATCATCCTTATACAGCACCGTATCCACTCCATAAATTTTATTATTCAAAAATTCGTTAGCTGACACGGTCACATTACTAACTCCATTTTTTTATTGCTTCTATTCCATCTTATACTTCTTCCCCAACTGCATCTACGCCATAATGTACAGCTTTTCCAACCTGATCAATTCTATTAGAAATATCGTCCTTCCAAAATAGAATGAAAGACACTGAGTTTCAAAAGTTCCTGGCGCACACCAGCCTTAATATGACTCAGCATTACCTCAGAAACATAACAGCCGAAGCAGAAACCACAGAAAAAATGAGAACAATCCTTGGCCAATTCACAACATAAAATATTGATTAAATACCCCCAATAATCATATTGATATCTTGTCACTTTGCCACTTTTATCGGTATAACAATTCTTAAATTACCGTCATCTCATTATTTTTCTTCTATTTCTATATCAAATTCCGAACTTGGTTTATCACTTATTAAATTATCGTAATACCAGAAATAATTTTTTTCTCCATAAAGTGAAAATTCAATAATTTCAGTTGGACTTTGTCCTTCTATTTTTAGTTGGTTCACATCTACGGTATCAATACCTCCAAATATGAAACGGTCTCCTTCATTAATTCCATATTTACTCAAATTACCAATATCAAATGCTTGTATGTACTGACAAAATAGGCTAAATTCTTTTTCTGGCGTCATTTTGTTATTACTATGGTCACCATATCCCACGTGCATTGTATAAAGTAATGCATATTGTTTCTTATTGTTTGTAGTCCTTATATTAAACTTAGCTCCAACAAATGCACCTTCTTTTGAGTTTTTATCAGACAAATAAAACATTGTCGAATATTTATCATTTTCAAAAACCTTTAGGGTATAACTTACTTTATCAATATATTTATCATCTCCAAAATAAAGATCGTGATTCACCACTGCAAGTGCTTCTTCCATGGTATCTGCAAAAACTGGTACCTTTTTCTCAAGATCTGGCATCTTTTTTTTCTCAAACTCCACGATTATATTTCCAGAATCACTTTCATTGCTTCTATTATTCTCTGAGCTAAACGTAGAAAATATAATCAAAATAACCAGTATTATAAATAATCCCAGCATTGCAAGCATAAAGAATCTTATATATTTTACTATTCTTTTCATTAATATCTCCCTTCTGCTAATTCTGGTAGTGTCAAGTTTCACTACTTTTTTTATTGTTAAACATTAATTCTATGAAAGTTTTCAAATAGTAAAGTAATGACCTTGTTTTTGGGGTATAATGTTAATCGCCAAACATTCCATAAAGTAAATTTATTGCTATGGGCATTATATTTATTCACTATTATTCAGTAACAATATAAAACTATTTGCTGGCTCCTTAATCTTATCTGCAGATACAGCCCTCTTAAACAGTTGGCTTACGACCATTCTCATTTCCATAAGTACAAAAAATACCCCAACAACAGCTCCTGGGCAAGGTCTGGACCAACTACTTTGCCTCTAACAGCGTTCGCCATAATAAACCTATTACCCTGCGCTACTCTTACTGGGACCATACTTTGGTTCTTAAGAAAATCACAAATTCTTTCTCCTTCACAAATTCGTCAACTATAAATGCTTTTTCTGACAAAAAATATGGAGAGCGTCCGGAACGCCTCAAAGATGATTATGAAAAAAACAAATATAAGCTCCATTACATCTACCGTGAGTTTAAGGTAGCTTTTTTTACATGGATTTAAACTTTCTTTCAAAAATGTTTCTATTTTCAAGGTTCATATTGAGCCTGTCTTCTTAGCTGGATTGTCAACATTTTTTTAGACAACTTTTTAAGGTTAGTAAGTCGATACTCTTTGGGGGTCAAATAACCAAGTGAGGAATGAATCCTATGGTTATTAAACCAGTTTACATAATCAGCCAATTCGTACTGTAACTGCTCTAGCGTCTCATATTCCTGACCTTTCACAAATTCGGTCTTAATGATTTTAAATGTAGCCTCTGCTACCGCATTGTCATAAGGACACCCTTTCATGCTCAGAGAGCGGCGAATGTGAAATGTTTCAAGCGTTTCATCCAGAGTTTTATTTTTAAACTCATTCCCACGGTCGGTGTGGAAAATCTGTATTTTTTCCAGATTTACATTGACTCTGGAAAAAGCTTTACTAACCAGCTTGGCATCTTTGTTCTTGCCAGCACTGTAACCAATGATTTCCCGGTTGAACAGATCAACAAGCACACAGATGTAATTCCAGCTGTTTCCTACCCGTACATAGGTCAAATCGCTGACTACAACGTTATATTGCGGCTGATCGGAGAAATCCCGGTTTACTATGTTTTGCACTTTGGATTCATTGCATTTATCCACATGTGGTTTGTATTGTGCTACGGTATAGGAGGATACAAGTCCCTCCTGTTTCATGATTCGCCCAATACGCCTACGGGAAACCCTGAGGTCTTTTTTGGAAAGCTCCACCTTGATTTTCCGGGTACCATAATTATTCCGGCTCTGATGGAATATCTCCCGGATTTCAGCTGCCAGATGGTTCTCCTGTGGTTTTTGTTTTGCTTCATAATAATAAGAACTTCTTGGAATGTTTAGGACTTTACACATTGCTGATACAGAGTATTTGTGGGCATTTGCTTTGATCACATTTACTTTCGTCCTAAAATCAGCGCTGCTTGTTTGGCGCTGCCCACCCTTGGTGTAAAATGTCGTTCTCCATCTCCAATTGTTTATTTCGTTTACGCAGTTCAATTAATTCTTGCTGTTCTGTGGAACGGTTATCTTTCTCGTGGAAAGAACCAGAGGTGGCAGACTGCTTGAGCCATTTATCCAGCAATGAGGTGGCAATATCGTATTCACGACAGATATCACATTTTCTTTTTCCATTATGATACAGCTGAACTAACTGCTGTTTAAATTCATCCGTATAAGAACGGGGCTTTCTTTTTTCGGTCATGATCATTTCTCCTTTTCTATCCTCTATTTTACATGACCTTAAAATATCTGTCCAATTTATTGTAGCCTATCCAAGCATTAGGCTTTTACAATTTACTCAACACACCCTAATTCTTCAATATTTAATGCTATACCCCACATAGCACGCCCAAGGATGCTCCTCCCGTTTCAGGAATGAAGAACACCGCAATGGAAACTAATGCTACCACCTTAACACACTCCATTACTGTATCCCATGGTACTATTGTTTCATCTTTAGAAATAGACCATGTAACATTTGTATGTGAATCAATAGATACCCCATTAGGAAGCGCAAGAGGCAGTGTATCTGTACCTCCTCCCCAGCTTTCATTAATATAAACACCCTCTTTGTTATACCCCACCCCCGATGAATAATTAAGTTTTTTGTCTACATCCTTTACCTTTATATAGTTCTTTGTCTTCCACGAATTAATATCTGTATTTTTCCCTGACAGGTTAAAACCTATCGTAGTATCGATATACGGTACATCCATCGATAAATTTAACGACCAACCCTGGAATACATTCTTTTTATTTTTTGAAATTACTATAAGATTTCCTCCCGTATGCGATTTAACAGTAAGATTTGTTTCATCATCCTTATACAACACCGTATCCACTCCATAAATTTTATTATTCCATAATTCGTTAGCTGACACGGCCAGATTACTGACTCCATCTTTTACCGCTTCCACCCCATCTTTTACTGCATCCCCAGTGACATTTACTCCATGATGCACAGCTTTTCCAACCTGATCAATTCTATCAGAAATATCATCCTTCCAAGCTTCAAATGCCCTTCCATATTCTTCCACTAAATAGTCAGCAATTAATTGATTCGCTTCTTGCTGGGCAAATTGTCCGTTTACATCAATCCATTTATTGGGATTTCCATGGCAGTACGCATAATGATTCATAGTCTGCGGGAGTCCGATAATATCATTTACAGCATCCTCACTGATAAATGTCCCTGTAGTGGAAGAATATTCTCTTGCCTGAGCATAATAGGTCCTGCTGGACTCATCCCATTGATATCCGGTAAATCCAAATGTCTGATCCGTGCTCTCGCATTGATCTGCTACTTCACCAAACTCATCGTATTCCCATACCCCAGCATGCCGTCCATTGCTATAACAGGCTCGGATAGTAGTTCCCATTTCGTCATTCAGAAATTGTTTTTTTGTATACTTCCCAATGGATCCTATAACATTTTTATCCCACACAAAATCTTCTGTTTCTCCGTTTTCAATCTTCTCCAAAAGATTTTTTCCTCTTTTAGTAAAATCGAGCACATATTCCTGCTCACTCTCACCACCAGGAAAATCTTTATTTCTAACCCTTTTCCCGATTCTATGACCTAAAGCATTATATTGATATATACTAAGCAGTCCGTCTTCATCATAAACACCGCTCATGTGGTTCTCTGCATCAAATTCATATTTCCTGCTTAATCTGCCATTCACTAAAACCTCCGACAGATTTCCCCTTAAATCATATTCATACTCTTTTGTCTCACTTCCAATTTCCTTTACCAGTTGGTTTCCTGAGTTGTAGGTATAGAATGTTTCATTTTCACCTTCTCTTTTGAAAATTCGGTTACCGAATACGTCATAATCATATTCACGCAACGCCTCTCCATCTCTCAGCACTCTGATCATTTGATTATGTGAATTGTATTCATATTGGAAATGACCATTGTCAGATTTAACACCTGATCTTATTTTTACAATATCAGTCTTATTTCCTACCGGATCATAGGAATAGGTGTATTGATCTAAAATTTTACCATTGCTTTGATTTACTAATCCAGTTAGCTTTCCTGCCTGATTATAAGAAAAGATTGTCTTTAATTCATTTGAAAAAAGCTTCTCTTCCAGTAATCCGTTTTTATTATACCGATAATTGACAGCATGGTCCCCATCGGTAAGATTCAGCAGACGCAGACACGCATCATAGGAATATTTTACTTTCCTCCCATTGGGATATGTAATTGCAGTCAGATTTCCCATTGGTTCAAATTCATAAGAAACCTTACGCTCTTTATGGTCTGTAATGGATTTCAAATGTTTATATAAGCCCCAATCTATTTTGGTACAGCCCTGCCAGTCTTTTATCACTCTTAATCTTCTCAGACCGTCATATTCCATTAAAGCCTCTCGCCCATCCGGGTAATTTATCTTTTCCAGGAGTCCAGTCAAAGAATAGCTGAAATATGTCTCTCCGCCATCCCGATCCGTCTTTTTTGTTATCCTTGCTTTCGTATCATATTCATAATATTCTGTATTCCCCAGCGCATTGGTTACTGACTCAATTTCCCCCATAAGATTTCTTTGATAAACTGTTGCTTCAGACTGCTTTCCTTTTGATTTCACTGCAGATATCAGGTCACTCATACTGTCATATTCATAACAGGTAATGGATCCTAATGGGTCCGTTATTTTTTTCAGTGCTCCCCCCAGGGAATATTCATACTGCGTCATATTACCATTAGCATCTGTTAATGAAGTAATATTTTCCGTTTTGTCATAAGTATAACTTTTCTTATATCCTCTGCAATCTCTTGCCTCAATACAGCGATTCAGGCAATCATATGCAAAATATACAACAAAGCCATCTTGATTCTTTGTCTTTATAACATTCCCGTTTCCATCATACCAAAATTCTTTGTCTGCCCCGTCACAGTACCGGACTTTCTTTAAGAGTTTCGCCGGATAATAGCTATAATCCGTCTTTCTTCCTGCCCCATCTGTTCTGCTCACAACCTGACCAAAACAATCATATGAATACAAGGTGTGATTCCCATATACATCCGTCACGCCAACAGGATTCTCTGCATCATCGTATTCAATCGTAGACTGATTTCCGTAGTTATCCATTACTTTGACTATATGGTTATTACTATTGTATTCATAAGTTGTTATGAGACCATCTGCCTCGGTCTTACGGACAGGGCGATTTAAGGCATCATAAGTATACAAGGTTTCCGCACCATTTGACTCTGTGATTTTTATACAGTTCCCATTGGGGTCATGCAAGAACTTTGTCGTATTTCCAAGAGGGTCAGCAGCAGTCTCAATATTTCCCAAGCCAGAATAAGAATACAGATACGCTCCCCCGTTAGGAAGGATCTTTTTAACCATTTTCCCCATACCATCGTATTCATATGAGGTAACATTTCCCTCTGGATCCGTATATTTACAGCAGCGATTGCACGCATCATACTCCATTTGGTGAATACTGCTGTCAAAATCCTTTATTTCACTGATTCTTCCGCTATCATTATATTGATAACTCCGTTTGTCTCCAGCTGCATTCGTGATTTCTTCCAGTTTACCATTCTTATTGTATGAATACAAAGTCTGATTGCCATTTCCATCTAAATATTTTTCCTGTTGACCTAATTCATTATAAAAAAACCTTCTGCAATTTCCAATAGGATCTGTCACCTGGGTGATATTTCCTTGCCCGTCATACTGAAATCTCCACTCCGTACCATCAGCCTGCAGGACTTTGTCAATATTATGACCATTCACATACTTTATTTTAGTAGAATATCCCCGACGATCCACTGTCTCAATCAATTTTCCATACTCATTATAGCTGTTCTTTATGGACGTTCCATTGGGATATTTTATACTGAGCAAAAGGCTTCTCTTATCATATGTCATGTAAAACTTTTGTCCCAATGGGTCAATAACTTTAGCCAAATTTCCCTGGTTATCATATGCATACCGGGTCGTATTCCCGTTTTTATCCGTATAACGAATTTTCTGGTTCCTGTCATTATATTCAAACGTCTCCTCCCCGTTCTCATAAATGGTTCGAACATTACGCATCCGCTTATCGCATTCATAAATGACCAGATTTCCATTCTGCTCCAGCATGTAAGTGCGGTTATTTTCATCATCATAGCGGAACTCCGTCACTCCCCTATCAGGCATGATCTGCTTTCTTACCCGGTTCGCTCCATCATATTCATTCTTTACTCCCAGTATATCCCGGGGGGTGATGATTCCATCCAGCTTTCCGTTCTCATTATATTCATAGGTATAGGTATTTCCCATGGAAGTAGTTAACCACCGAAGCTTTCCATACTGGTATTTTAAGCTGATTTTTCTTCCTGTATGGTCCTCCACAAAAATCAGCCTCTTTTCCTTGTTATAGGTATAATTCAGCCTGCCACCCGTCTTATTCTCTACACACTCCAAAAGTCCATTACTGTTGTAAGTAAACTTTCGATAATTTCCATTTCTGTTCTTCTGACCACGCAACTTTCCATCATTGTCAAATTCATAAACCATGCCGTCTTCCTGCGCAAACTGGTAACCACGTTCCGATTTACTAATAGTTCCTCCGTCTCCCATGACTGGAGCATAGTTTCCCTCCAACTTTCTGCTGTAAGAAATTTCCCTACCATCCTCTAAAACAATTCCTAATAGCTCCTCCTCCGCTATTTTTATTAGGCGGATTCCATAATTATGGTTCCAGCCCTCTCCAAGAACCTCCTGGTCGCCACATTCCATAGCATTATAGAACAACTGAAAGCTTAAAGGCAGATTTCCTTTTATAGCAAGGTCTTCTTTTTCATAGATATAATTTCCGGTATTCATATTGATAGGGTCCTTGCCATAGACCTGACAGAGCATGTTCTTTCCTGCCACCCATCGAGCCACATTCTGATAACGCTTTAAAAAAGCCACCCAGTTAATCTTTCCATCATATCCTTGCCCGGAAGTAACCGGCATGATAATTCCACCCTTTTTGCACACCAGAATGGAACTCATACTAATTGCATCTTCTCCACCCACCGTTTCTGATTTTGTAGCAGATACTGCAGTACTCTCCCACTTTTCCACTAAATTCATAAATCCTTCGCACTGATGAGTGTCCTCATTTTTACGGCACTTTCCAAAGTAGGAAATATTCTCACATGCCTTACAATCCTTGCAATTTGCCTTTTGTTTCCCGCCACTGGTATAATTATGATTTTCCGGTAACTTTAACTGGGTAATACAGCTGCCATTCACGCAAAACAGCTTTGCTCCTTCCACTAAATACTCTGTGCTGTCCGCTGTTTTTTGCGCCTGATTAAAAGCCGTTCCTAATCCTGGTCCATAACTTAGTTTCCCTGCATCGCTCATCACAGATCCTCCTTGTCCTTTATGAATTTTCTCCAATATTCCATACCGTTCTATCTGCCATACAAACTTCTTTCAGTTCCAGACCAACAATTTTTCTCTCCAGAAGACTTTCTGCCAGATCCATTCGAACAATAGCATAACTTTCCAGCCCATTCCTTACGCGAAAGAAAGGAATCCCGCTCATTTTTTGCCTGTCAAATATGAGTTCAGACTGTCTGAGACCAGGTGCTCTTACCAGACAGTCCTCTTCTTCTAGTACTGGCCCAAAAAAGGATGAACACTCTCCTTTCTCTGTATCGAAAAGTACAAAAAATAAGAATGGAATATCTGGATCATATAAAGCCGTCACCTCCATCGCTGGCCTGGAAAACAAGAGAAAGGGCTTAGCAATAACATCAGGAAATACCCCATCCATGCCAAGCTTTGCGTTAAGCTGAATAAAAGGCGGCATTTTCTGGTACTCCTCCCTTGTCAGCTTCCTTACATCAATAGCCTGGCTCCAGTTTATAATCTGCGGAAAAGGATTTTTATCTCCGTTAGTCAATATAAAATATTTCATTTTCCCTTCATACGCCAAAGAACCTCCCCCTCTCCCTGATATCTTCCAAAAAAGGCAGTAAAATTTTCTTCCTTTACTGCCTTTTGAAAAGCTTCTGTTTTCATAATCTCCCCTGCCAGGTCAAAGCATAGCTGCTTGACCGCTGCATAGTAATATTCCACACAAACTCCGCGTACTGCCTCTTCCTCATACCTCCAGATCCTGGTATACTGTTTTTGCAGGCCTGCCATCAAAGACTCTATATCTTCCTCAAAGCATTCAAAAAAGCAGGAAGGCCGCCAGTAGAGTTCTGATGGAGACGTATCAAAAAGGAACTTTTCATCATACAGAGACAATAAAAATTCATAGCTTTTCGTCTGGAGACTGGTATGGAGATAAGTGATTCCCAGCCATGACCACTTTTTCTGTTCATCTGCGGCCTGATTAAACAACCGAACAAATGCATTTACAGCCTCGCCCCTGCGTTCCTTTTTCAGGTATTCTCTCTCTAGCCTACGACACTGAGAAGCAAATAACTTTTCTTCCACATCTTTGGCGGCCCTCTCCAATACTTTTATCCGGTCCATTACCTTTCCTCCTGCTTATTGTACCTTTAGTTCTCCTCCAGTAAATGAAATCCCCTCATCAATGTCAATGCTTGTTGTCTTCTGTTTCAGATTTACGGAGGACGTTCCTGCTGCTATGAGAGAACCAGTCTCACTGGAGATCGTCAAATCATCTTTCGCCTTGATTACAATGTCATTCTGGCTTACAATCTGCACCCCTTTTGTGTCATTTAATTCAATTTTTGTTCCCTGGTTGTTGGTAATTACAATGGAATCTGATGTAAAACGGACTTCTTTCTGGTATTTATTCTTGATAATCTTGTGCTCCGGATTTTTCCGGTCCGGGCTTTCCGTATTCAGATGAACAGAGCTGACCACATAAGCCTCTTCTTCTCTATGTTCCGGTATATGCAGCCGGACTGCATCACCGACTTCCGGCATACAGTACCAGCCAGTTCCGTCAGGAGTAGAATAAACCGTAGAATATGGATACCACAGATTAATATTCTGTTCCTGATTTTCATCCGTTAAGACCTTTACCATTACTTTATCCTCTTTCACCTGCAGAACTTCTGCCGGGAAGAGACAACCGGACCTGTCTTCTTTAAATATTTCCAGAGCGTCCATGCCGGGTCTGGATTTTAAGTGGCATGTATGAAGCATCTCCCCTCTCTCATACCTGCTGTCTGTTTTCCAGACAATGAGCTGCAGTCCATTTACGGTCAGCTCGTCCCCAACCTGATAATCCTCCCGGCTCTGCAAGCTATATTCCAGACAGTCTTCTTCCCGCATCTCTGAAAGCCCCTGATTTCGTTTCCTCCGGTAGTCGCCCATATCTTTTTTTACTGTATATTTCATGGAATTTGAAATCTCATAGTGATCCCCTTTTGGTAAATCATAAAAATATTTCACACCGCTTATCATGGTGCTTGGTACAAGAAAACTATGAAACCTGGCAGCCAGACGCTTTAAAAATTCCCAATCCGTTTCTCTGTGCTGCAACACCAGTTTTTCTATGGGAGACGCAAGCGACCGATTTTTAATTACACCAGAGTTCTCATACATCCCTGTGATTTGTTCAAATATGGTTTCATATGTGGCGGAATGATCCTGAAAGGTCCTGAAATGCTGCTTTAAATCCATAAAGTATGTACCCGTAGTGATCTCCAGCGTCATTTTTTTCTGGTCCCTTCTTCCTTCAATCGAAAATCCGGTAACAATCCCCCAGAAAAGTGTCTGTGTTTTCCCATCCTTTCCTATTTCCTCTATTTTCTCCCACACATCTCCGGCAAGCTGCCTTACATATACCTCTTCATCCTCATCTGTAATATATCCGCTTATGACTGCCGTACCATGCTCATTGATTTGTCTGGTAACTCTAAGCTCTCTGATTTCTAAAAACTGCAGCGGTTCTGTTCTAAGATTGTATTCTTTCACCTTCGGTCTCCTCTGTCTGTATCGTTTCCAGCATTTTCAGGATTGCAGGCTTCCATCTGTCGTAATCCTGAAACATGCAGTAAAAAGTTCCTATCATTAATTTTTCATTGGAAAGAAACAGGCACATCAAGTTATACACCCGTTCGTCAGCGGCAAAGCTTTTGTAATCAAACCACAGGGCAGGAGTATCTCCGGATAAACTTCCCTGGTCGTAGAAAACAATTTTTCCGTCTGCCTGTTTTAGTATTTGCCGAATTTGTTTCTCCTCATCCTCCAACTTTAAAACAGATATTTTATGTTTCAGTCTTGCCGCCTGGAACGTAAGTCCTGCATGTTCTTTCGGATTGAGGAGAACCATTTCCGGCCGGTTTTTGGAAAAGAAAACGAATGCCGCCTTTTCCCTTCCGGTTTCTTCAAAACCATCGGGTATTTTAAGAACAAAGCCAGGGCCATGAAACTCTGACCAACCAGCCAGTTCTTTATATGGTTCTTTTGTTTCCTGTTTTATTTTCTGCAGCTCCTTCTGAAATTGAAGGAATATTTTATCAACATCATCATCTTTAACCTCTTTCATTCGTTTCCCCCGAATCTAGCATAAAATATTAAATAACTTCACGTAATGTGTGAAAAAAATGTTTCAACAGTACTTCCCATTTCATACGGTCCTGCACTGGATAGGTAGCTGTAACAAGCCACATCTTGTTGTAAACGGATAAGACCGCCTTTACATGCTGCTGTTTTTCTTCAGATTCCTCCAATTCCATAGTAAACCAGCCCGCGGGATATTGCCCATCCACATACAAATGAACGAGAGACAGCTCACTTCTTGGATTTATTCTGCCGATGTATTCCCTGACCGCCTCTGCTGCATTTCTCGTTTCTTCCATACCAAGCTTTTTATCCATCCGCTGAAACGTCATCTGATTTTTTCCATCAGCATCTGCCAGAATCATCTCCGGCCGGTCTTCATATGGGTAAAACATTTCTTTCATGCTTTCCGGCATCTCCTTTAGATCCGCCGGAATCTCTGCCGATAAGATTCCATCGGCCAACACAATCCGTTCCAGGACAACTGCTTCCTGGATACAGCCTTCCGTATCCGAATCATACAATATGTTCATTGTTCATACCCCTTACCCATCTTTTTCCTGAAAATTGATGGAAAAGTCATTAATAATCTTCTTTCGATTCTCTAAGCGCTGCTGTGCCTGATCCTGCTTAGAATAGAATATCTTCTGTTCAAGCACAGCTGCGGCATCCAACTGGCTGCTGATTGCATTGAGACGATTCATTTTTTCAATTGCAGGATTTTTCCCCACTCCTCCGATTTTTATGACTTTACTCATGATTCATCACCTCCAATTTTAAGGACTTTCCCTATCTGGCCTTTACCATATTCACCTTTGTTCCTATAATCTGCCGTTCCAGTTCGGTAGAGCCAGCGTAACAGGGAGTGGAAGCCATCACAGCATTTTCTGCTCCCTTGATATCATAATTTTCTAATTCCGAAGGTTCAAACACAGGAAATCCGGTATCTTTGCTTTTTTCCATTTTTACCTTTCCAAATTTTCCAACGGAATCAAATCCATTGCACATATTGATGACCGTAGGAGACAGGACATTCCTTCTTACAATTGAAATCTCCTGGGGAGCTTGAAAAGATATCCTGCTGCCTTTCAGCCAGACTCCTTTCTTGGCTAAGATTGTCACATCCCGGCTGCTCTCTATGTCTGCCCCCCTTCTGTCATGTATTTCTGCTTTTAACGGAACTTTTTGCTTTAAATCCACAAATCCCAAGCTGTCCGGCAATAAATACATACGTTTATCCATTGCCGTTGTAAAATACCGCTTGGAAGGATCGCCCATCTCTGCATTGCCGGTTCCATTTTTTCTGATACTGCTGCTGGCCCTGGCACTGCCTTCTCCATCATCAAAGGTGATTGTGATACGTTCTCCCTTTTCCGGCATACAATACATCAGATTACCTGTTTCAGGCATCCAGGGATACCAATACCCTTCCTCGGAAGATTGCTCCCCATCAATGTCCAACTGAACCCGTACAGATTCCTGTTTTGTTTCCAGCACTGTTCCGGCCAGAGAAGCCCCTGCCATTTTAGGATTGTCGTATGGTACTTTCCCAAATACCTTGGGAGAACCCACTGTATAATGGTAAACCAGAAGGCCATTTTCCAACCTGCACCTTTTTGATAAGATGACCATTGTTTTCCCATCCCACATGGATATTTGGTCACCAATCTTCCAGCTTTCATAGCTGCTAATCTCATAGCAGATGAATTGCCCCTTTTGAAAATGGTATTGATTCTGGTCATAGGTATAGTAAGTTTTATCAAACCATGTTTTCTCTGGTTGGATTCCTTTTACCCCCGCAAAATCACCAAGAGGGAGGCCAAAATACAGTTCCGGTTTTAAAGACCCTCCCCCTGGAAGCAATGAAGTTTCTAACTGCGATGCAATGCGCTTTAAAAATTCCCAGTTTGTTTCTCTATATTGGTAGATTGGTTTTCCAATCTTACGGTCTTCCATATGAAAGATTACATCAGCATTTTCTGTGTCCGATAACACACATCCCACAAGTTCCTGATAGGTCATATCAACGTTTTGAAATGATCTGCTTTTCTTTTCTAAATCCATTAATTCCGTAGGCGATACTGCCTCAATCGCTGCTTTATACCCATTTCCTTCCTGACAGATTTCAACATCTTTTATGAAACCGCAGAAGATTGGCAAAACTGCTTTGTTTCCATTCTCTTCTGCTGCAGAAACTGTTACACTGCTTCCCGCCAGTTTCTGAAAAACAGGAGACGCTCCTGCTTCAGCAGGTATAAATCCTGCTATCCTGACAACTGTATGGCAGTTTTTCTCAACCTTCATATCAAATTCCCGAACTTCACTAATGTTCCATTCACTGCTGATTATTAGATTTCCTGATGTAAATGCATTCATAAAATAAAGCCTCCCCGTTTGGTTGGATTTCCTTTATAACCTCCAATATTTTTTTAATTTCATTTTACGCTAAAAATTGTTAAAATTACATTTAATGTAACAAATAACCTATTACATGTATAAAATAACATCTTGTTTGTATTTTTCGAGAAAGGTTGGATAAAAGTGGTCTAAAAATTCTTTTAGCTTTTTCTACTATTTGTTTTTTGTGGGTAAATCCTAATGTAATTTTTGTTGCCACAGGCAAATATACGCTTATCTCTTATTTTGATTTTTTCAAATTAATTGAAACAAAAACCTTTATTTTATGAAAACCAACGCAGGTAGCCACGTGATTATAATAAAGAAATTAATTACCAATATAACTTAAGAGGTTTGGAAGGAATTTTTAGAAAAGAAATGTATCAATGCCAGAAAAATAAAAATCAAAAAGATATACTACTTTATCTAAAAATGTCCATATCATCCGTTAAATTGGATAATATGGACATTTAAAAAACTATATTCCGGTTACTTTATTATTTATTTGCCGTGTATTTTTTCCGTATGGAGTAAATTTACTGCTTCATAGTATCTGAGTTACGGCATTGTCCTCAATATAGCATAGAAGCTTTTGACTTCTTATTGCAGCTCTATAATTGCAGTACCATAAGCCTCCAACGTGACTTTAGAAACCCCGTAATCAGTTTTTACAGCGGCACTTTGAACTTTATCACTGTTGTTAATCACCACCAGCTGACAGCTCTTTGGATACCATGCGCATTCCATATGAGGGTTATCGGTAAGATACTTCTGTTCCAGATCCATATGTCTGCCATACAGCATTAAGTTCAGCAGCATTCTGGTATTTTCATTGGTCAGCTGGAAGCTGCTTAAATAAATTCCGCAGCCGCTTCCAAATTCCTTAAAGGCAATGGTTGGGGTTCCTTCCTCACTGGCCAGTACATGAGTTTCCTTCCCTGTGGAATAAATGTTTTTTTCTCCTTTGACTCCTGCCCCTTTTGGAATCAGGCCCTTGATATTTTCCTCCAAAAGCTTCCAGCGCCCGTGGCATACTCTGGCTCCCGTATCTTTATCCACTCCCAGAACATGAGACATCCGGAAAAAGGTGTGAAATCCTTCTTTTGCCGACGGTTCTCTGATCCCCAGAAAAACTCCGCCTTCATACACAAAACGGGATATTTCTTCCACAATACAGGTATCGTTCCAGCCATCCCCGCCGCTCCATGCGGTTCCGGCTGCACCTGCGTTGATAAGAACATCCACATCTTTTAAGGCACCGTCTTTTACGTCTTCAAAGTTAATAAAATCCACAGAAACAGGAAGTCCTGACAATGCCTCATTTACATGGATCAGATCATGCATAAAGGTTTCATGAAAATGCCCGGATAAGGTCCAGGACCGGAGTTTCCCCCAGGAGTGGAGAACGGCTGCTTTAATGGGAAGACGGTATACCTCTCCTGTCTCATGAAAGGTTTTGATCTGACGGAATTCATCTGCGATCTTTTCTATGTAGCTGCAAAAATCCGGATAGCCTTCCACCAGATGCAGGTATCCCCCAAGACCGATCCGGTCTATCTTTTCCCTTAGAAGGGCACGCCTTACACGGCTCCAGTATTCCCTAGCATCTTTTACGGGATTACCGCCTTCACAGAAGGTAGGAGCTCCCCCAAGACCTACCGGAAATAAGTATGGATGAAGCCGTAATTCATGGGTATCCACCTCAACGCCTGCACAAAGCCTTGCCTCATAACCGGAAAATACGCATTTGATCAGTCCGTCAAATCCAAAATCTTTAAAATGGCAGTTATAAGGCTCCACTCCGATCCAGCTGTCGTCATAAAATACATAGGCTTTTTTCCCATAGCTGTGAACCAGCTCCACAAGCTTTTTCCCATAATCCACCACAAAGCGGTTCACAAACGCCATATAATCCAGCTGATGTTTTCCAGGCGGCATATGGGTCACATGGAATTTACCCTGATTGATAAAATCCTCGGCAGTCAGGGCATAACCATATTCCTGTTCAAAATCATCAAGCGCCCTGGGACTGACAGAAAAATCATAAGACCCCCAGTCACTGAACAGATTCCGCTTGTTTTCACTGCTTCCCCACATCCAGGCAAAATTGTAAAACATAGAGGTGAACCGGACGACTGTGGTTACCGGATGTTCCTCACACCAGGTTTTCAGCCAGCCGTACAGATAATCTGCGGTTTCCTTATGACGCGGGTCCACAGGCATGAGATGCTCCTTTTCCCAGTGATTGGTCACATGGTTGTACATGGAGATTTCCTCCCATATCCGGTATGCCAGAAAGCTGACCGTATACTGATGAAAAGGCATGATTTCCTGAATGGTCACATTTTTTGTTTCCCCATCATAGGTCCATAAACGGGAGGATAATTCCTTCTCTTCTGTGCGGTCATAAACCTGCCAGTATTTCATGGATTCCGGGCTGTCATTAACGGAAAACTGCTCCTCATAAAAATCTTCCATCAAGGGGATCACAAGAGTTTCCTTTTCTCCTGTTCTTGGTTCTGTCATCAGAAAGGTCTGCTGAAGCTGCTCCGGGTGGGCTTTTGCCCATTCATTATGGTCCCGGATCAGGCAAATGGTGGAATAGATCCCGTATCCTGCCCCTGTAATCTCCTCAGATAGCACAGTGCCGTCACTGTCCCGGATCACATCGGCTCCCCAGCGGTCTGCCAGCTTAAGAGTCAGTTCCTCATAGCCGGATTCTCCCGGAAGCGTAAAGCTTCCTTTTTTTGTCTTTGTCATATATGTTCTCCCTTTCAGTTGTCAAATGCCGATTCTGCCCAGTATGGCGGCGGCTTCTCTTCTTGTAATGCTTCTCTTCCAGTTATCCTTTGGATCAACTGCACCAAGGGCACAGGCAATGCCTGCAGATTCCCTGGTCCATGGAAGGGTTCCTTCCGGTGCTGTGCTTATTTTCTCAGGCAGCTGCTTTCTGCTCTTATATCCGGCCACGGCTATCCATAAAAATTCTTCCAGGGTAATATCCCGGTTTGGATTAAAATGTCCGTCTGCTGCCATCTCCTGCGGAATCAGTCCATTTTGAACGGCACATTCTACAGTTCCTGCAAACCACTCATGTCCAATTACATCGGAAAATAAATCATTGTACACATTGGTAGGGAAAAAATGAACGGCCCGTATCACAAAATCCAGGGCTTCTACACGGGTAAGATTATCTTCCGGCCGTTCCGGCAGAAAGATTTCTGCTTCTTTGGGAAGATCCATGGAAACAGAACAATCCGGGATTCTTTCTGTCACTTCCTTAACCGGCTCCCAGAAGGGAATCTCATTTCCCCCGGAACTTATAATTCCGGCCGTTTTTAATTCTTCCGTGATAAATCCTGCCATCAGCCATGCACCATAATCATTGGTGTGGGTATAGTCGGAAGGATAAAACCACAATTTGGACGCTTCCAGGCCATGGGCTATAATAAATTCCATGCTTTTTCTGTGAAGATCCAGAACCGGAACGGACAGTTCCTTTCCAATCTTTATGACCTCAGCGGCATACGCTTTCAGCAGATCGTTATAGGTTCCGTCGCTGCCCTTCCAGGTATTTCTGGCAAGAGGAGTCACCAGCACAGGAACCCCTTTCTTATCTCTTATTTCCCGAATATAGGTTAAAAGGTTTCCCCGGTATCCACCTTCCGCTTTTAAATGGTCAAGTTTCTGGTCATTATGCCCGAACTGAAACAGACAGATATCGCCAGGACAAATATAGTCCATCAGGATATCATAATGCCCCTCTTTCCGGAAGCTCTCTGTGGTAAGACCGGAATGGGCATGGTTGGAAACTGCCAGAGCACCGTTTAAACATGCAGGAAGCATCTGCCCCCAGCCGCTGTAGCTGGTTTCGGGAGCATACGGATATTCTGCACTTTGATCCGTAACGGTTGAATCTCCGGCAATAAACAGGGTTTTTCCGTTCCACGCTTCCAGACGCAGCTTAGAAAGCCTTGCCGACCGGCTGATAACGGTTACTGCTACTGCCTGATTTTTCAGGCGTGCAGTTTCTCCCCTTGGAATGATGTCGCAGATGGTGACAGGAAAAGAACCGGTCCACTCTTCTCCCTTTTTTAAGCATCCTTTCCATATCAACTGCCGCCTTCCTGCAAACAAAAGGATTTCCTTTTCATCTTCTCCTGCATAAAGGGTGACAGTCAAAAGATAGCTTCCCTGCAG
Organism: Lacrimispora sp.; assembly: GCF_046972725.1. Classification (NCBI taxonomy): domain Bacteria; kingdom Bacillati; phylum Bacillota; class Clostridia; order Lachnospirales; family Lachnospiraceae; genus Lacrimispora; species Lacrimispora sp. The sequence continues at coordinate 1,469,119 of NZ_JBKVXF010000001.1, forward strand.
GTCTAAATCCGCTTGAAAGGACAGAGGAAGCCTTCTCCTCCCCCAAATCCCCCTATCCGCCAGTATGGTTTTGGAATCCACATAACAGCCATGGGAATCCTGGCTTATCACTGTCTTTTTCTGAAACCAGGCGGAAGGAACAAAGCCTGTATTCAGTTCCGGCAATTCCCCATGTTTTGCCGATCTTCTGGAGCTTTCTGTAAAAAAGCCAAAGCCGGAACCGGCATCATAGTACCTGTCGGGGGGAACTAAAACCGCCTCTGCCCCTTTCGCAGCTGATTGGTAAAATATATATTCTGTCATGAAATACTCCCTTTTCTACTTCTTAAGGCAGACAAGCCTGCTGTATGTTTAAAACAGGGCTGATGCGTATTTGCAGCAGCCCTTAACCTCTTATTCTGCGACAAAATCGCCTGAATCGATCAACTTCTGCTTTTCGTCAAGAATTTCCTGATATCCGTTATCCAGATACTCCTTACAGTACTCCTCATACTTTGCATCAAGCTCTTCCGGCTTACAGGTAACCATATCCACATAAAATTCCTGCCACATTGCTGTTAAATCGGAGGCGTATTCACCAGTGGATTCTACGCTCTTTGTGAAGATGGGACTGACCAGACCATATTTTTCCAATTCTTTGGTATAATCATAGGACTGCTTAATCAGATCCTCATAGCCTGCCGGGGCAAGGATTCTTGTATTTGCTTTTAAGTTCTTTTCTTCATCTCCATAATCAGCAACCTCTGAAACCAGACACCAGTAATCCTTGTTGTTATTATTGGATAACTTGGTTTCACCGGCAAAATCCTTGACCGGTACTGCAATTCCATCCGCATCCAGGGTATAATTTTTTCCCTCTTCTCCATTTTGCAGATAGAATAAATTATCCGGCTGGGTCATCCAGTTTAAGAACATCCAGATTGCAGCTCTCTGCTCATCACTTGTCTTGGAGTTGATTCCCATGACCATGCCAAAAGGCGGGTACTTGTAATAGTAAGCATTGCTGCCCTCTGGTGACAGGGCCGTCGGACTGAGAACAGAAACTTCGGCTTCCGGGTCATTTGCTTTTAAGCTGCTTATGGCATCTGTATTAGACGTAATATAAAAAGAATAGGTTCCGACATTTCCGGAGACAAAATCTGCCTTCCAGGCCGCATCGTCGGCATTTAAGTAAAACTCCGGGTCCAGAATGCCGTCATTGAATTCCCGGTTCATTGTCTTTAAGTAATCCTTTGTGGCCTTCCAGGTAAGAGGGGCTACATTTAAGTCCAGATATAGATTTAATTCCTTCTGATCCGGATCTGACCCGATAAACGGATACTGGTAGGTGTAGCTCTTATTGACGATCTGTGCGCCCAGTTTCCCAAGACCAGCCTCCTTCCATGCTTTTGCCGCGTCATCCAGTTCCTCTCTGGTGACCGGCTTTTCCTTCCCTACCTTATCCAGCCAGTCCTGGCGGATCAGTGTCACCCAGTTATAATAAATGGGAGTCCGCTCCGCAAAGAAGAAAGTGTTCTTATCATCCAGTCTTCCGTAGGTGTTAATGATCTTTTCCGTCTTCTTAAAGTAATCAGGGGCATAATACTTTATTTCATCAAGATCCAGCTCCTGCATGGCTCCTTCTGCATAGTAATTGACTGCCTGGGGCATATCATAATGGAAAATAATATCCGGAGCATTGCCTGCTGCAATCATCTGCATATAATCTGCAATCTCATTCTGGCGGTTGATTGCCACATATTGGACGGTTACATTATATTTATCTCCGAATTCCTTCTGTATCCATTGGGTATAGTAGTTGTTTACCGGGTCCCAGCCTTCAAATCCTCTGTCATACACCGGTATTTTAATCGTCACATTCTCCGGAAACCCTTTGGAATAATCCCCATAGCTTTTTCCGCCTTCTCCTGCTTTCGTATCTTCTGTCTTCTTTGATTCCTCTGTTTTCGGATCGTTGGAAGCAGAAACCTCTTCCTTCTTACCGCTGCATCCTGCCATAAGCCCTGCGGCCATTGCGGATGCCATGAAAAAAGCAGCCGCTCTTTTTAATGCTTTCATTTTTCTCATGAATGTCCTCCTCCTTCTTCATATTGATTCCAATATCTCTAACCTTTCACTGCACCTATCATGGTCCCCTGTACAAAATACTTCTGTACAAAAGGATAGATACAGATGATGGGCAAGGTTGCAAAAATAATACAGGACGCCTTCAGTACCTCAGGGTTGGTAATCTGTCCGGTTGCTGCGCCGCCTTCTGCTTTAAAGGTTTCACTGGCAGCTACCACCAGATAATAAAGCTTCAGCTGCAGAGGACGTAGGTCTGCCCGCTGTTTGATATAAAACAGCGCATCCGAATAGGCATTCCACCGGCCTACGGCGTAAAACAGGGCGATGGTCGCAATGATCGGTTTGGTAAGCGGAACCACAATATTGCTTAATATCTTAAAATGGCTGGCTCCGTCGATCAGTGCGGATTCAATCAGGCTGTCTGGAATCGTGGCCTTGAAATTGTTCTTCATGATCAGAAAGTTATAAGCAGCAAAGGAAAGGGGCAGAATCATGCACCACCAGGTATCCAGCATGTGCAAATCATTCATCAGCAGGTAATCGGGAATCGTTCCTGCGGTAAAATACATGGTGAACATGATTAAGAAAGTCATGACCTTTCTTCCCTTTAGCTGGACTCTGCTGAGGGCATATGCGGAACTGATGGTCAAAAATGTTCCGATAACCGTAAACGAAACGGTTACAATGATGGATACATACAAAGACCGGACGATGGATGCATCCTGAAACACCTTGCTGTAAGCATTAAAATTAATTTCTCTGGGAATCAAAAAAATCTTATTTGCAATGACATAGGCTTCCCGGCTGATGGACTTGGCAAAAATGTGGATAAAGGGAAGCAGGCAGGTAAGAGAAATGAGCAGAAGCAAAAGGTGAAAAAATACATCTATGGCTGTATCTTTTACCCTTGCCCTGGTCCATACCCTGTGTTTGTTCTGTTGATTGCGGCTCATAGTCATTCCCTCCTTAAATCAATCCATCTTCACCAAGACGTTTGGCAATATAATCGGCTGCCAGCACCAGTGCCAGGCCAATAATTGACTGGAACAGTCCCAGTGCCGTGGCCTCACTGAATTTCCCGCTTTCAATTCCCCAACGGTATACAAGCACCGGAATGGTGGTGGTATATTCTGTTGCTTTGGCATTGGCCAGAGCATAGATCCTTTCAAAGGAACCTCCCATAAGCTTTCCAAGATTCATGATCAGAAGCGTCACGATGGTGCTGCGTATACAGGGAAGTGTCACATGAAGACACTGCTTTAATCTTCCGGCCCCGTCAACTCTTGCGGCTTCATACAGTTCAGAATTCACACCTGTTATGGCCGCCAGATAGATGATAGTTCCCCACCCCATGGACTGCCAGACTCCAATCAGTACATAACTGACCAGCCACCAGGTGTTATCCTGCAGAAACGGAATGGGGCTGTGGCCTGCATTCTGAATCAGGACATTGACCACTCCGCTGCTGATGGAAAACATGGAATAGCCGATTCCCCCAATGATGACCCAGGATAAAAAATGAGGCAGATACAAAAGCGTCTGCATCACGCTCTTGAAATACCGGTTTTTGATTTCATTGAGTATGAGGGCAAGAATGACCGGCATCGGGAAGCCAAAAACCAGGTCCAGAACGTTAAGAAGCAGCGTATTGCCAAGAGCCTGGCCGAAATCCCTCTTCTGAAATACCTTTTCAAAGATGGAAAACCCCACCCATTCGCTTCCCCCATACCCCTTTGCAACTTTATAATCCTTAAATGCAATAGACAATCCACTGTAAGGCAGAAATTTAAAAACCAGAATAAACAGCATGGGAAGAATCATAAGTACGTATAACTGCCAGTCACGCCTCAAGTACCATACAGCATCATGCCTTTTTCTCTCATATTCCATGCCCGGGTTTGCCCTTTTTTCGGAATTTTTCATAAACAATCCCCCTTCCTTGCATTTTATTTATAGCAATATTATAAAAAATACAGAATCCCATTTCCAATCAATTCCCCATTAAAGCTATGCAATTTCAACCTTTTATTATTACTGTCGTTGAATCTTTGCCCCATGATTTTTTCCGGTTTTAGATTTTTTTGGAAAAACACATACTTTATTAAACCATTTTCATTTTTCTTTCCTATTTTGAACGTGTGATTTTGGTTGAAATAGAGATTAGATATCATGTATAATAAATTGAAGTATATTTCAGGAGGATAAGGCAGATATGCCTAAAAAGAAAAAGACGATCATTGAATTTCGGGACTATGACTTACCGGCCCACTTCCCTGTTCTTCTTCTGACAGGTGACCACTGGCGGATATCCGACGTACCTTCCGAACGTCTGCACATCCACAACTGTCTGGAAATCGGGATTTGTGAGACGGACAGCGGGATCATGAAGTTTGAAGACACGTCCTGTCCTTTTCAGGCGGGAGATGTGACCGTCATTTCCTGTGACATTCCCCACACCACCTGCAGCTCACCGGGTACCAACAGCAAATGGTCCTACATATTTGTGGATATGGGGGAACTGCTCCACCCCTTTTTTTCCGGGGCCGACTTACATAACGTAGATTTTCTCTCTATCTCAGAGCACCATCTCAGTCTGATCCTGGGGAAAGAAGAGTATCCGGTCGTCTATTCCCTGGTGTCCGAGATCATCGAAGAAATAAAAAGAAAAGAGCCTGGATATGAACTGGGAGTCCGGGGACTTTTTCTTGCCCTGGCTTCCAATCTGATGCGGGCCGCTGCACTTGCTGATAAGAAAAAAGACCAGCAGCCGGAAAACGCTCTGGTCATTGCACCGGCACTGGATTTTATCCGGTATCATTATATGGATGACTTTCCTATGGAACATCTGGCCGCCTTATGCGGATTAAGCCCTACCCATTTTCGCAGGCTGTTTTCCTCTGTCATGGGTACCAGGCCGCTGGAATATTTAAACGCTACCCGCATTCGAAAAGCCGCAGACTTACTGCGCATGACCGAAGGCTCGGTATTAAGCATCTCGGAACGGGTGGGGTTTCATTCCATCTCAAGCTTTAACCGGCATTTTCTTGCTGTCATGGGAAAATCCCCAAGGGACTGGCGCAGGCAGATGTCCATACTGAAGGATCAATCCGTGTTTAAATACAACGGATGGATGTATGCAGAAATACTAAAGAAAAAATAAGAGGCAGATAACCTATGGAGCAGCAGGCAGCAAGGAACTATAAAATAGATAACGGAAAAGCCATTTTAATTTTTCTCGTGGTATTCGGACATATCCTGGAGCTTTTTCATGGGGATTTAGAATCCTTTCTTTATATAGTGATTTATTCCTTTCACATGCCTGCATTTGCCTTTTTCTCCGGGTATTTTGCAAAATGGAACTTTGGGCGGCTGGTGAAACAAATTTTTTACCCTTATGTCTGCTTTCAGCTTGTTTACCTGCTGTTTGCAAAATACGGTCTTGGAGTTACGGCTTTTAAGCCTCTTACCAGACCTTACTGGCTGATGTGGTATCTGGTTTCCATGGCATTGTGGTATCTGCTCCTTCCTCTTATTAACCGTTATTTGCATATTCCGTTTTGCCTGCTTGCAGGAGCCGTCCTTTCAGCCCTTTTATCCGGCAGCTTTCCGTGGATCGGCTATCCGTTCAGCCTATCCAGAACCATTGTTTTATTTCCCTTTTTCCTGACAGGGTATCTCTCTAATAATGTATGGAAAGAGCAGCTTCCGGTTTTCTCTAAAAAGGTTCCCCATATAAGTTTCCTGCTCTTTTTAATGATGGCGGGAAGTACATGGCTCTTATGGAGGTACCGGTCAGAAATTCAACCGGAGTGGCTGTATCATTCGCTTTCCTATGCCAGAGGACATTACTCCGTCTGGATTCGTGTCCTGTTCCTGCTGAATGCCGGCGTATGGACTTTTGGCATTCTGCTTTTTCTTCCCAGCCAAAAGATTCCTTTTCTTACGGCTTTCGGAACCCACACAATAGCCGTTTACCTTTTACACGGCTTTTTTATTAAAGCGGCTAAGGCAAACGGCCTGTTTTATGGGGGCGGATATGAAATTGTTGTTTACGGCCTGCTCCCGTCTTTGTTTTTATGCCTTCTTCTTGGGAATTCCACAACAGAACGGCTGTTTCACTTTCTCTTTTCCGCCAAATGGCTGAAACGATAGCGCTATTTCTTTGCGTCAATCACTTCTTTTGCCATATCAATCAGAGTTTTTAACGGAATCTCTTTTGATGTGTACAATAGATAATCCATGCCATTCTCTGACCAGCTTACGGATTTAAAGACCTTGCGTTCTTCCTTGCTGCTTCCATAGCTGATCTGAAGTTTTCCCTCGTCATAAAGCTTCTGATCTTCCGCTGATGGACTGGCATCCGCAGGAAGAAAGAGATAGTTTTCTTCTATGGCATTCAAAGAAACATTCTGATAGACTTCCTGCTCTCCTGCTGTATCAGACTCCTCTGCCAAAACCTCCTGATGCACATGGCTGCTTAAAGTAACCTCAGAATCGTTACCATAGCTGGCCATCAGCTCCGGATAGGTGATGATCTGGTTGTTATTTTCGTCGAATCCATTTACTTTTGTAATATTTCCCTCCTGGAATGCCATTCCGTTTGAAAATTCATCCACCAGCTTTGGAACCGCTCCCATCTGATCGTTTGCCTGCAAAACCAGTTCTGTCATAGAATCAATGACATCATTCTGGCTGCTGAAACTGATCAGACTTGTAATTTTACCGGCTGCCACCGCTGTGACCGTTCCCATTACGGTAATGACCATCACAGCTGCCACCGAAGTTGCTAATTTTTTCTTTGTAAGTTTCATCAAATCACTCCTTCGACCTATTTTTTTATGAATTTCCTGAAGGCGCTGCTGGTTCAAATCTGCATCCGGCTTTATGGAATCCACTTCTGACTTTATGACATGTTTTAAATGATGGTCTGATAGTTTATTCATGACAAACGCCCCTTTCCTTTTCTGATTTCTTCCTGCCTTCCGCTTCCAGCTTTTCCTTCAGCAGTTTTCTCGCCTTATAAAGGCGCGACTTTACCGTCCCTTCCAGGGTTCCTGTAATTTTTGCAATTTCTCTGGTGCTCAACTCATTATAGTAATATAAAAGAATGACAGTCCGGTATTTCATATCCAGCCGCTTTAGGGCCTTCTGAATCTCTGAAGCAGTTTCAGCTTCCAAAACCGTCTCCAGCGGACTCCTGGAATTCTCATCTTCCCGGATTCGTTCTGTCCGGTTCCAATCGTCTTCATTTTCCAAAATGCTTTCAAATGAGAGTTCTGACCTGCCCTTTTTTCTTCGTTCCAGACGCCACGCCGTCCTGACCAGAATCTGGTACAGCCACGATTCAAACCGTTCCGGCTGTTTTAAGGTAGCTCTGTGGAGAAAGCATTTTACAAATGTCTCCTGCAGAATATCCTCACTGTCACTCCGGTTACCGGTGATAAAATACGCCATACGGTATAGCTTTCCGGAACAGGAACGGTATAGTTCGTCAAATGCTTCTTCGCTTCCGCGCAGCATGCTTTCTACCAAAGCCTTTTTTTCTTCGTCCATCACCTGTTTCCTTTCCTTTTTAGATGCATCTATATACTTAGAGTCACCAGAATCTTATCCGGTTCATTAATTTTTATAAATTTTTTATTTCCCGGCAATAAAAAAGAACCAAAGACACGGTTTTCTGTCTCTGGTTCCTTTTTTCCGTCCGGGCGGAATAACCTTTACACCATTTCCTTATTAAAAATCTCCATGAACTCTTCCCCGGTAATGGTTTCCCGTTCCAGAAGATATTCAGCAATCTCATGAAGCTTTTTCACATTGTCCTTTAATATCTGGAGGGCCTTTTGGTGCTGTTCCCTTACAATTCTTATGACTGCCTCATCAATCTTCTTCGCTGTCTCAGGTGCGCAGGCAAGAGAGGTGTCCCCTCCCAGATACTGGTTGGTCACGGTTTCCAAAGCCACCATATCAAACTCATCGGTCATTCCGTAGCGGGTTACCATGGCTCTGGCAATCCTGGTGGCCTGTTCAATGTCATTGGAGGCACCGCTGGTAACCGTTTCAAATATCAGTTCTTCTGCCGCCCGCCCTCCGGTGAAGGTGGCAATCTTATTCAGTGCCGCTTCTTTTGTCAGCAGATGACGTTCTTCTTCGTCTACCTGCATGGTATAACCAAGGGCTCCGGAGGTTCTTGGAATAATGGTAATCTTATGGACCGGTGCCGAATGGGTCTGAGACGCTGCTACCAGAGCATGCCCCACTTCGTGGTAAGCAATGATCTTCTTTTCTTCCACATTGACAGATGCATCCTTTTTCTGGTATCCTGCGATAACCACTTCAACGCTTTCTTCCAGGTCCCTCTGGGTCACTGTCTTTCTTCCCATACGGACGGCTCTTAAGGCGGCTTCATTGATTATATTGGCAAGCTCTGCACCGCTGGCACCGGACGTAGCCAGCGCAATTCCGTGGAAATCCACGTCATCAGACAGCTTTACATTCTTCCCGTGAACCTTTAAGATGGCTTCCCGTCCGTTTAAATCTGGAAGTTCCACAGGAATCCTCCGGTCAAACCGGCCAGGTCTTAACAGTGCCTTATCCAGGGAATCGGGACGGTTGGTTGCCGCCAGGATCACAACTCCCTTCCTACCGTCAAATCCATCCATCTCAGCCAGCAGCTGATTCAATGTCTGTTCTCTTTCATCATTTCCGGAAAAACCGTTGCCGTCACGCTTTTTGCCTATGGTATCGATCTCATCAATAAACACGATACACGGTGCTTTTTCATTGGCCTGCTTAAATAAATCCCGGACCTTTGCCGCACCCATACCGACGAACATCTCCACAAATTCCGAACCGGATATGGAGAAGAACGGGACATGGGCCTCTCCTGCCACCGCTTTTGCAAGAAGTGTCTTACCGGTACCCGGAGGTCCTACTAAAAGAGCCCCCTTGGGAAGAGACGCTCCAATATCTGCATACTTCTGAGGATTATGCAGAAAATCCACGATTTCCTTTAAGGCATCCTTTGCTTCTTCCTGTCCTGCCACATCCCGAAACGTCTTTCCTGTTTCCGATTCCGCATAAATCTTGGGATTGGACTTTCCAAAGGACATGGCATTGGAACCGCCCATCCGCCGTTGCAGCTGCTTTGATAAAAAATTACCCAGAAATACAAAAATCAAAATCGGAATGATCCAGGTAAGAAGAATGGAAAGCAGCGGAGACATCTGTGTCACAATGGTCTTTTCAAACTGTATATTATGGGCTACCAGTCTTTCTGTCAGAGTTTCATCGGGCCATGGTCCCGTTTTATATACCTGATATACAGGTTTTCCTTCCCAGTCCTTTTTGCCTGTATCAGACTTGAACTGAATCTCTGTCTCCGTCCTTGCAACCGCCTGGACCTTTCCCTGGTCCACCATCTCAAGGAAAGTGCTGTACGGCACCTCTGTCATGGTCTTTGACTGCATCCACGGCACTGCCATGGCATTAAATATAATCATGAGTATTAAAACAATCGTGTAATAGTATAAAAATGATTTGTTCGGCTTTTTACCGGAATCATTATCATCTTTCAACCCCATCGAACTCCTCCTTTTCTTTTGTCACTAACCGAAGCACAGACTCGGCAAACCGGCACGCATTTTCTAAATCTTCCTCATTGGGATGCAGCATGGCATCTTCATAAGAGGAAATAAGGGCCCTGATCTGAGGGGTATCGTTTATTGACTGCATCTGTCTGTATTTTTCAAGTATGGAAGGCCGTAGCTTTCCTCCGCATAAAAAACAGCCGAGATACTCATTATCTTCCGGAAGGAAAACAACGACCTGCCGTTCTACCTGTTTTAAATATTCTTTATTTCCCATAAGTCCGCAGGTACCAAATAATGCGACCCGTTTCCCGTGAAGACCGGAAAGAAAATCCATCATCTCTGTTTTGCAGGTCCCGCGGTTATTCCAGAAACCAACAAAATACGTATCCGCTTCCTCTCCATGCAACTCCTCCAGACTGACAATATCTTTGGATTTTCCTGGAAGCATCTCGAATATCTTCATGGCTACCTTTTGAGTATTTCCGGTTTTGCTAGTATATACAACCAAATAGTCCATATATTGAGCCTCCTCTAAGAATAAAATATACCAAAGTGGATTATTTATCAATAGATAATCCGAATGTTAATACAATTTATGTAACTTTTAGATTTTTATTGGATTTTTTTATGATTATAAACGAAAAACGAAACAGGCCGGAGAATGCATTCATCTGCCATTCTCCAGCCTGATCCGTATGCTTTTAGGAAAGGATTCCAGCCGCTTCTTTCACGATCTTGCAGGTTTTTTCTATGTCCTCATCGGTATGGGCCGCACATAAAAACAGAATCTCAAACTGAGACGGTGCCGTATAGATGCCGTGTTCCAAGAGATAATGGAAATACCTTGCATATTTTCCGGTATCCGAAGTAAGGGCGGTATCAAAATCCACCACCGGAGTATTGGAAAAGAAAACGCTGAACAGGGAACCGGCCTGATTGATCTGCGTATGGGGAAGGGCCTGAGTGAATGCGCTTATCAGCTTTTCCGCCTTTTTTTCAAGGGAAGAATATAACTCTCTGTGTTCCATCAGGGTCTTGACCGTGGCAATTCCTGCTGCTGTTGCAATGGGATTTCCTGAGAGGGTTCCTGCCTGATAAACCTTACCCACAGGAGAAACCGTTTCCATAATCTCTTTTCTTCCTCCATAAACACCCATGGGCATGCCGCCGCCGGCAATCTTGCCAAGAGTTGTCATATCCGGGATCACACCATAGTATTCCTGTGCCCCGCCGATTCCCATACGGAAGCCTGTAATGACTTCATCAAAGATCAAAAGTGCCCCGTACCGTGTTGAGATTTCTCTTAAAAATTCCAGAAAACCGGGCTTTGGCGGAACCAGCCCCATGTTCGCAGCCACAGGTTCCACCACAATCGCTGCGATTTCATCAGGAAATTCTTCAAACAGGGTTTTTACCGACGCTTCTCCATTGTACTGGGCAAGAAGCGTGTGCATCGTATAAGAAGCAGGGACGCCTGCACTGTCCGGTGCTGAGCCTGTCAGTGCGCCGGAACCGGCCTTTACCAGGAGTCCGTCCGAATGGCCGTGATAGCAGCCTTTAAATTTTATGATCTTATCTCTTCCCGTAAATCCTCTTGCAGCACGGATGGCACTCATAACTGCTTCTGTTCCGGAACTGACCATGCGCATCATCTCCATGGAGGGAATGCACTCCCTGATCAGCCGCCCTAACGTAAGCTCTTTTCTGGTAGGAGCTCCAAAGGATAAGCCATCAAGACATGCCTCCCGGACCGCATCAACCACCGGTCCGTATCCGTGACCCAGAATGCATGGCCCCCAGGAATTTACATAATCAATGTATTCATTGCCATCCTCATCAAAGATATGAGAACCTGATGCCCGTTTCACAAAAACCGGAGTCCCGCCTACGGAACCAAATGCCCGTACCGGACTGTTTACACCGCCTGGAAAATAGTCTTTTGATTCTTCAAATAATGCCTCAGATTCTTCAAACTTCATTCTGTATTTTTCCTTTCATACTTTTATCCATAGTACTTGACTGCCAATCCCGGCATATGGCCTCTGCCACCCCTGGGATGCTGTATACTTCCGCAACTAAGTCTGCTTTTCTTCCATGCTTTATTAAGGCTTCTGCTGTAATATCTCCAATGCACACCACTTTTACACCATCTAACCATTCCTTTGCCTGCCTGCCGCCTGCTTCAAAAAATCCTTCCACTCCAGAAGCGCTGGCAAAGGTCACATAATCCAGATCCTTTGCTGCCACGTTCTCTTTTCCTGAATCCAGACTGCCGCTGACCACATCATAAAGAACTACATCGTCAAAGAAGACATCTGTCTCCTCCAGGATCTGATTTAATTCTCTGGAACCCCGGGAAGACCTTGGAATCAATATCCGGTCTTTTCCGGATATGAGTTTTTTCAGCCCCACTGCCAGATCTCTTACCTGATAGGTTTCTGGTGTGTAATCCGCGCGGAAGCCGTAACGCAGAAGCTCTCTGGCCGTACCGTTTCCAACGGAAGCAAATTTCACATGACCGACAGCACGGGAATCGTATCCGCACTCCATAAGGCCGGAAAAGAATTCACGGACTGCATTGGCACTGGTAAATACGATCCAGGTATAACCGGACAGATTCTTATAGGCCTCTCTCATACGGTCTCCGGTTTTATAGGACTTTACGGAAAGGCTTAAAAGATATTCTGTGGCTGCTCCAAGTAAAGTCAGCTCCTTATGAAGCTTCCCGGTAAAGGAAGGCGTTCCGGTCATCCCGATCCGGCATCCTTCCAGAGGAGCCTTTCGGGTAGAAGAAAAGTCAAGAGCAGCTGCCTCTCCAACGACAATAACCGCCGGACTTTTTATGCCTGATTCCAGGACCTTTTCCTTAATATCTGCCAGCGTTCCCCGCACGATTCTCTGTCCGGGAAGGGTACCGCTCTCAATAACGGCTGCCGGTGTCTCCCCGGACTTTCCTTCTTTTCTAAGGCCCTTCACGATCAGGGAAAGGTTCCCAAGGCCCATCAGGAACACCAAAGTGCCGGAAAGCCTTGCAAATGCATTAAAATCAGATGGAAGAGTCCCATCCCCGGAAAGGGTATGTCCGGTCATAACGTGAAAGCTGCGGCTCAGCGCCCGGTGTGTCACTGGAATTCCGGCACTTGCAAGAGCTGCTACGGCAGAGGTAACACCGGAAACCACTTCATAAGGAATTCCGGCTTCTTGAAGGGCCAGAATCTCCTCCCCACCCCGGCCAAATACAAAGGGATCTCCCCCTTTTAACCGGACAACAGAATACCCTTTCCCTGCCAGTTCCACCAGAAGGCGGTTGATCTCTTCCTGTTTCATGGAATGGGAGCCGGCCCGTTTTCCAACATAGATTTTTTCACAATCAGCAGGAACCTCCCAAAGAAGGCGGTCGGAAGCCAGAGAGTCATAGACCACCGCATCACAGTGTTTTAATCTTGACAATCCCTTCTCCGTTATTAACCCCGGATCACCAGGGCCTGCTCCTACCAGATAAACAACTCCTGTTTCTTTCATTGCATCCTCCTTTTATGAAAGACCTCTGGCCGCCAGTTCTGCCAGATGATCCAGTTCCGTGACTTCTCCCCAAAGATGGATTTTTTTTGTTTCTTCCCCTCTATGGCTCATCCCCAATACTTCCATCTTGCCGTCTTTTATCCTTGAATATATACCGATTGGTTCATGGCAGCCTGCATTGAGAAGTCTTAAAACCTTTCGTTCCAGGGTAAGACACTGTCTGGCTTCCTCATCATCCACTAGCCTTAAAACAGCATCCAGACCAGAATCTATCCGCCCTTCCACAGCTAAGATTCCCTGACCGCCAGCCGGAATAAATGTCTCACAGTCAAAGCATTGATACTGATACCGGCTGTCTTCCCATAGTCCCAGACGCTTTAATCCTGCGGCCGCAAGAATGATTCCGTCATAATTGCCCTCTGCCAGTTTCCCAAGACGGGTCTGCACATTGCCCCTTAAATTCTCACAGCGAACGGTTTGACCAGGCCAAAGATCTGCACCGGCCTTTTGTATCTGCATTCTTCTTCTTAAGCTGGAAGTTCCTATGACTACTTCCCCGTTTCCCGATAAATCACTTCCTGCCAGAGTCACCAGCACATCCCGAGGGTCCTCCCGTTTTAATACTGCAGCAATCTTAAGACCTTCCTCCAGCTCCATTGGCATATCCTTTGCACTGTGAACTGCAAGATCGATCTCTCCACGCAAAAGAGCCTGTTCAAACGCTGTAACGAACACGCCCTTTCCTCCGAATTCCAAAAGCGGTTTATCAAGCAGCCGGTCTCCTTCCGTCTGCTTTAACACCAGCTCTGTCTTTATCCCCATACCGGTATTTAAAAGAGCCTCTGCCACCAGATTGGTCTGGACAACCGCCAGCTCACTTCTCCTGGTTCCGATGCGTATGGTTTTTTCCTTCATGTTCCTTAAGTTTCCTCTCTATGAGTTCTTTTGCCTGTTCTCTGGTGTAAGTTCCTCCCTGACGGATTCCTTCTTCCACCATGGTTTTAAATATGTCCGACCGTATGGATACAAGATCAACCGTTTCCTTCACCATATCCCGGTAGGAGCCGAGCTGTTCTGCCAGATTCCCAAATCCAGGCGGAATGGCTTCCTGAAACCGATGCTTTAGATATTTTGCTATGGTAGGAGAGTCTCCACCTGTAGAGATTCCAACGGTAATATGTTTTTCTTTAATAAGCGCCGGGAAAATAAAACTGCATTCTTCCTGTACATCCACTACATTTACCGGAATATTTCTGGCCCTGCAAAGCTGAGAGATCCGTTTGTTCAGTGCTTCATCTGAAGTTCCTGCCACAGCAAAATCTGCATAGTCAAGGTCTGATTCCAAAAAGTCCCTGCATTCAAGAATAAGCCTGCCTCCCAGTTTCTTTTTCAGCTCATATAGCTCCGGAACCATTCTGGGTGCCACCACCCGGATCTCCGGTCCATAATCCATCAGCACACAGACCTTCCGGTAAGAAACGGTTCCTCCTCCTGCAATCAGACATCTTTTTCCTTCTATATCCACAAAAAACGGGAAATATCCCATGGTCAGCCCTCCTTGATCCAGTCCTCAAGCCCATCGAGTGTCCGAAGCACCACTTTCAAATCCTCACTGCTGACATGATCCCGGATCTGATAAAGAAGGGTTTCCAGACGCTTACCGGAAAACGCAGCCTTTAACTCCTCCATGCGCTGAATGTAAGGGTGAAATACCACTTCTTTTATGGCCCCATCAAGGTCCTCCTCCATAATTGCCCTTGCCCGGTCCAGTTCCTTTAACTTGATCTTTGTATTGTTTTTTGAAAGCGTATCAAAATAATCAATATCAAAAAGAGACAGTCCGTCTATCTCTCCGATGGAAGGGTCCATATCTACAGGCACCGCCACATCAATAAAGAGACGCTTCCTTCCATCTTCAAGGACCTTGGACAGCTCCTCATAAGTTACGGTATAATGAGGCCCCAGTGTGGCACTTATGACGATATCCATGTCATTCATATATTGATAGCGGTCCCTGTAATCCACCACCTTCACCCGGTCACTTTGAACATTGACAGTTAAGCAGGCATTATGCCTCCGGACGGTTCCTGTAATCTCAATGCCCGGTTTGGAAATAATATTTTTAGTTATGATACTTCCCATCTTTCCGGACATTCCGATTACCATGACCTTTTTCATGTCTCTTCCGTTTTCAAAACGAAAGACCTCATTGGCCACCAGGGTAGCAATGGAGAGAGGAGTTTTGGATAGCCTGGTATCGGTCTTGATGCGTTTGGCACACGTTACGGCTTTCTGAAAGAGAACATTCATCTCATAATCCACGGTTTTCTGGGCTTTTGACATCTGATAAGCGTCTTTTACCTGTCCCAGGATCTCGTCCTCTCCCAGCACCATGGAATCAAATCCGCAGGCCACTTTAAACAAGTGTCTGATGGCACTTTCCCCGCTGTAAATGTTTAAGTATTTTAACAGTTCCTCCAGCCTGATGTTTTTATAATCTGCGATTTCCCGCTGCAGCTCCCCGATTGCGTATTTCGTTCCCGAAACATAGACCTCACTCCGGTTGCAGGTGCAGAGGACTACAATTCCGGTCACTGCCTCTTTTCTGACAAGCAGTTCCATGAATTCCTTTTTTTCTTCCTCCCGAAAAGCAAACCGTTCCCGGATTTTAACAGGAGCCTTTTTATGGCTCACACTCATACAGTACATCATTTTTATTCAGCCTTCTTACTCTTTAATCTCAATAAATATGTAAACTCTTTCCTATTCTAACACAATTTTGTCGGAAAGGGCAATGAATAATCATAGGAAGAAAAAATTGCGTTTGCGTCAATGTGTGGTATAATAATTAAAATTTTTGCAGTCAGGAGGCATTTTATGAAAATCAGACCCGCATCCCCGGAAGATTCGGAGCAATTTTTAGAATTAATGAAACAATTGGATCAGGAGACAGAATTTATGCTTCTGGAACCTGGAGAACGAACCTCAACGCCGGAAGATATGGAAAAACGTATCAAACAAATGATAAAATCCAATTCCCTGCTTCTGCTCTTATATGACGGGGAGACGGCAGCCGGATTCCTGTCAGCCCTAAGAGGCTCTGCGAACCGGACCAAACACTGTGCCTACCTTGTTATTGGAATCCGTAAGGACTACAGGGGAAAAGGGTATGGACAGGCCCTTTTTAAAGAAATTGACAAATGGGCAGCCAAAAGCGGTGTCACAAGACTTGAGCTGACCGTCATGACACACAATGAAAGGGCGGTACACTTATACGAAAAAATGGGATTTAAAAAAGAGGGCACATTAATCCGCTCCATGGTTGTGAACGGCAGGTATGTGGACCAGTACTGCATGGCAAAAATTCTGGAATAAAGAGCACAGTTTGTATAGGAAACTATCCTATACAAAAAACGTTCCCGGTGTTGGCTGCCGGGAACGCTTTTTTACAGTACCTTACTTAAAAACAGTTTCAATCTTTCATTCTGGGGATTGGCAAAGAATTCTTCCGGCTTGTTTTCTTCCAGGAAATATCCGCCGTCCATAAACATGACACGGGTGCCCACTTCTCTTGCGAATCCCATTTCATGAGTAACTACCACCATGGTCATCTTCTCCTGGGCAAGCTCTCTCATAACAGTCAGCACCTCGCCCACCATCTCCGGGTCAAGGGCAGAAGTCGGTTCGTCAAAAAGCATGACATCCGGGTTCATGCATAAGGCCCTTACAATGGCAATACGCTGTTTCTGACCGCCGGAAAGCTGATTGGGATAAGAATCTGCCCGGTCCTTTAACCCAACCTTTTCAAGCAGCTTTAATGCCTGCTCTTCTGCCTCTTTGACACTGCGGCCCTGGAGCTTTACAGGAGCAAGGGTCAAATTCTTTAATATGGTCATATGGGGAAACAGGTTGAACTGCTGGAATACCATTCCCATCTTCTGACGGTGTTTGTCGATATTGGTCTTTTTATCCACAATATCAACGCCTTCAAACAGGATATGCCCGCTGGTCGGTTCCTCCAGACGGTTCAAACACCTGAGAAACGTGCTTTTCCCAGAACCGGAGGGGCCGATCACACAGACCACGTCTCCTTTATAGATATCCACGGAAATATCTTTCAATACTTCTATATCACCAAATTTTTTTCCAAGATTCTGTACCTGAATTAGAGGCTCTCCAATATGATTAATGCTCACTTCTCTTCAGCCTCCTCTCCAGTAATTTTACAAGATATGAAAATACCGTAACCATGGCCAGATAAATAAGGGCCACAGAGATCAGAGGCATAAATGCGGAATAAGTACGGCTCTTAATGATGTCACCGCCCTTTGTCAAATCCTGCAGCCCTATGTATCCTGCTACGGATGTTTCCTTCAAAAGCACAATAAACTCGTTTGCCAGAGTGGGAACAACATTTTTAAAAGCCTGAGGCATGATAATGAACCACATGGTCTGACCATAATTAAATCCCAGGCTCCGGCCTGCCTCAAACTGTCCCCGTTCAATGGAACTGATTCCGCTTCTGAAAATTTCTGCCACATAGGCGCCGGAGTTGATTCCAAATGCCAGAATTGCCGTAAACACCTGTCCAGGATCATGAAGTGCAAAAATAATAAAATACATGATCATGAGCTGTACAACAACCGGCGTTCCCCGGATTACCGTCAGATAAACGGTGCAAATTGCATTCAAGACCTTTAACTTATGAGTGTTTTCATACGTCGAACGAATGACTGCAACCACAAACCCCAGCACAATGCCGATCAATACTGCAAAAAACGTGATTTTCAGCGTGTTCTGCAAACCATCGGCAATGTATTTCCAACGGTCATCTGTGATAAAATTCAGATAAAAATCATCTCTTAGCTTTTCCCACATGGCACTCTTCCTTTTTCTTATTCTGCAGTAATGTACTTATCTACAATCTTCTGCAGTTCACCGGATTCCTTTAATTCCTTAATGGCTCCGTTCATTTTTTCCAATAATTCAGTGTTGCCCTTTTTAACGGCAATGGCATATTCCTCTTCGGTAAATGCCTCATCTAATACCTGTAATCCTTCGTTTTCCTTTACGAATACCTTCGCAGGTTCACGGTCAATGATTACCGCATCAAGTTTTCCCTGGGTAAGTGACATAACAGCATCTATGCCCTTAGGGAAACGCTGAATTTCTGCATTCGCAATGTCATCTGCATAAATATCACCAGTTGTTCCTGACTGTACACCAACTTTCTTTCCCTGCAGGTCATCAGGAGTCTTGATAGCACTGTCTTCTTTTACAATGATTACCTGCGCTGCTTCAGCGTAAGTATCTGTAAAATCCACATTCTTTTTACGGTCTTCATTGACAGTCATACCAGCAGCCGTAAAATCTGCCTTGCCGGACTGGATTGCAGGAATCAGGGAATCAAATGCCATATCCTGGATTTCAAGCTCCATGCCTAATTTATCAGCGATGGCTCTTGCGATTTCTGCATCAATACCCACGATATCATTGCCTTCACGGAATTCATAAGGCGGAAATTCTGCATTGGTTACCATAACCAGCTTTCCGCCTGCTGCTTCACTTTCTGATGTCTTTGTTTCTGCTGCGGAACTTTCTGCTGCAGAGCTTTCTGCTCCTGCTGATTCTGTTGCAGCTACTGTTGTTTCTGTCTTTGGCGCTGATCCACATGCGGTTAAAACTGCGGCCATGCATACTGCTGCGGCAATTGTAATTACGTTCTTTTTCATAATGATTCCTCCTTATATGCACGAATTTGCATAATTATAAAATCAAGTATCAGTTATACATTATATAGTATTTTCGGAATTAATCAAGTACTTCATCAGAAGAAAACGCTTAATTTTACACAGACTTTCATTTATCTTGCATGTTTTTATCCAATCCTATATAATATAACTCAAATTAGAAGCAAACAATGAAATGAAGGTAATGATTGATGAAGGAATTCCTTGAGAAAACCGCATGGCCCATGAATCCGCCGGTTCCTTATTCCCTGTTTCATATCCTGTTTGTTGCCATAGGGCTTATAACCGTGGTTCTGCTGGCTTATTATACAAACAGGAGCATAAATAACAGGAAGCTCCCGCTCCTGCTGTTTTTCTGCGGGGTGGTGCTTGCCGCCACAGAAGTATGGAAGCAGCTGTTTCTATATTATGTAGTAAATGAACAGACCTACAACTGGTGGTACTTTCCATTTCAGCTATGCAGCCTTCCCATGTATTTCTGCCTGATCATTCCCTTTACACCCGGAAAAAGCAACAAAACCATATTGTGTACCTTTATGCAGGATTTTAACCTTCTGGGCGGCATTATGGCACTGGCAGAGCCTTCCGGGCTTTTCCACCCTTACTGGTTCTTAACGCTCCACGGGCTGATCTGGCACCTGCTGCTGATTTACATTGCACTGGTCATCGCCTTCTCCCGTTATTCAGACGTATCTCTTAAGGGATTTGCCCGGACACTTCCTCTGTTTTTGATTTGCTGCATCATTGCTTCTATAATAAACAGAACAGCAAAGCCTTTGGGTCAGGCCGATATGTTCTATATATCCCCTTATTATCCTTCTGCACAGATCGTTTTTCATGAAATTGCGTTACAATATGGCATACCGGCCGGCAATGGGGTCTACTTAATTGCCACCTGTTTCGGAGGCTTTCTATTTCACAGCATTTTCAACCGGGTCCATCTTCGGTCTGACCGGACGGTGTTATAAGCAGGGGATTTTTAAGATTATTTTAAAGGAGGAATATTCACATGACAGACACAACATCAAAAAGAGTCAAAGAGGCTTTAAAAAAACACGAACAGGGCTACAACTGTGCACAGGCCGTTTCCTGCGTATTCTGTGATAAAACCGGAATCGATGAAGAAACCATGTTCCGCATCACCGAAGGAATGGGACTTGGAATGGGGGGCATGGAAGGGACCTGCGGGGCAATCGGTGCCGCTTCCATTTTATCCGGCTTAAAAAACAGCTCCGCCCATCTGGAAAAACCGGATTCAAAGAAACTATCCTACCAGATGTCCAAACAATGCTTAGAGGCGTTTAAGGAACAAAACGGCAGTGTGATCTGCAAGGATTTAAAGGGAATTGAAACCGGAACTGTACTCCGTTCCTGCAACGACTGCATTGCAGACGCGGTAAGGATTATTGAAGCAGAGCTTTATAAGGATTGACTGGCCTGGGAGATATTATTTAATATTTCCATGACCTCATCAATCGGAATGCAATCTGCATATCTTCCATTCCAGATAAATTCATTATAATATTTATAACTTTCCTCAGCACTTAAATACTTATTATCAATAGTCGAATTCGTGCCTTTTGGCACGATCATATGAAATCCATGCTCAAATCCAGATTTTATGGTAGCATCGATGCATTTATCCGTCTGAAGACCAACGACAATAATGTCATTTTCATTTTTATTTTTTAAATATTTTAGTAAACCGGTTCCTCGAAAAGAACTGTTTACATTCTTAATAAATATCTTTTCCTTTCCGGAAGGCTTAAAATCTTCAAAAATCTCAAAGCCTTCTTTTCCCTGCGTCAGAGCGCCTTTAACTCCATCGTCATGAACGACATATATAATCTCAAGATTTCTTTCTCTTGCTTTCCTGATCAGATCCTTTATATTCTTTATTAAGCACCTGGCGTTATAGAGCTGATCATTTACAAGTAATTTTTGTGTATCTACAACTAATAAAACCATATTTTCCCCTCCATTGTCTCATAAAATCATACTTTCCATAAGAAGCCATAAAAAATCCCCGCATAAGTCTGTTTCCATTTCCAGTATCTTTGTTACAAAATCCAAAGACCGATTTTGGAAACCTCTTATGGAGGATCTTTAAATTCCACGCTTTATTTAATTTCTTTTTTTCTTGCCTCTTTTACATCTTGTAAAAACTTTTTCCATTCATCTTCATGAGCTACAAAATAGCGGGGACAATCTTTACCGGTAGCATCATAGTGCCTGATTACATCCTTTTCCGTCAGTTTCAAATTCTGACACAGCCAGGCGGTGAATTTGACTAAAGAATCATATGTATGATCGTTAAACTTTCCGGTCTCATCAGGGTGGCAGCATTCTATGGAAATTGTATCCACATTCTTTTCCTTTGAAGTTGCATATGCCATCTCATACAAAGGAATTCCCTGAATGATCTCCCCATCAAGTCCGATGATAAAATGGCTGCTGGCCGATATCTTCTTCTCTCCTGTCTGATCCTTTAAGCTGTCAAAATAAGCCATGTTCTGTCTGGCAGTAGTTCCCGGATTGGCCACATAATGAATCACGATCTGATTGATCTGCTTTAGTTCTGTTCCTGGTCTTGAGTATGGATTGGGAGTTATAAATTCCTGGTTTACCCACTCTGGCATATTTACAGCCCTTACATCTACATAATTTTTCTGGAACACATTATTTACAACAAATAACACTACAGTCAGAACCGCCGCCAGGATCAGGACCTTTCCCCCTATGTATATCACTTGTTTTTGCTTTTGTTTTTTCTTCTGCTTCCTGCGGCGCTCTCTGACGCGGCGGCGCCTTTCCAGTTCATCGAAGCTTTCATTCGTCTGATTTTTCATATTTGAAACTCCTGATTTGCTTTTTTTAAGTTTAAGTCAATTTACAGGAGAAAGTCAACCAAAATTCAGGATTACAGATACATTCAGACTTTAGATTCTATTTTCACTGTTTCACACACATCCTGCAAAACATCATGAAGCTTCTTCTGAGCCGTTTCATCGCAGAGTATCACGATCTTATCTCCAGCTGCCAGGGTCGTATCCCCTCTTGGAACACATTCCGCATCTCCTCGTAGGAGTGACACTAAAAGACAGGTCTCCGGCCAGCAGATTTCTGAAACTCTCCGTCCCTCTGCTTCACTTCCATGAAAAATCATACCTTCCACCAGAACCTTCCGTCCGGATGGAGCATTTTTTCTCTCAGGATCCAATTTTGAAAGAAGACGGTGAAGAAGCTGGTCGTAGACCGGCGCACAATGAACCATGTCAGGAATCACATAGGCAACCAGTGACACCATTGAAAGTGTAAGCAAATGTGAAAAACTTCCTGTCATTTCACTGATTAAGATAATTCCCGTAATGGGCGCCCGGACAATGGCAGAAAAATAACCAGCCATTCCCAGTATGATAAAATTATCCAAAAGCCCATTCAGGGAGCCGGTCACCTGATTGACCGTACTGTAATAAATATTTCCGATCACCGCCCCCAGAACCAGCAGCGGCAGAAATATTCCCCCCGGTGCTCCGGAACTAAAACTAATCATGGAAAAACCAAACTTTAAAACAAAAAGAAGGCACAGGGTTCCTGCCATCATCTGTTGAGTGGTCAGATTTTCCACCAGAGGATGACCGCCCCCCAGTACATATGGATAGGTAAAGCCAAATACACCAGCCAGTAAAAACGGAATCAAAAGCCGGCCGGACGGATAGGGGATTTTTTGAAATAAATCCTGTGTTTTTGAAAGACAGGTATTGTAGACAATCCCCATTCCTCCAAGAATCACACCAAATAAAATCACATGACCGTAGGCATGTAAAGGCATCATTTGAGTAATCTGAAAGTCAAAGACAGGCTTTAATCCAAAAACATTTCTGGAAACAAAGTCTGCGGTAATAGAGGAAGCCATTGTAGATAAAAGAATTTCCGGCGAAAAGTGTTTATGAATTTCTTCCAGGGAAAACAGCACTCCGGCAATGGGCGCATTAAATGCGGCAGATAGACCTGCACTGGCCCCGCAGGTGATGAGAAGTTTTTCTTCTGTTCTTGCCCTTTTGGTTATCCGAGAAAAGCCTTTGGCTGCCATGGCCCCAAGCTGAATGCTTGGACCTTCTCTTCCCAGGGACAGGCCGGAACCAATGGACAAAAGTCCTCCGCCAAGCTTTGCCAAAAGTACTTTCCACCAACAAGGGTCCAGTTCTCCGATCATTTCTCCTTCCACCTGGGGAATTCCGCTTCCCGATATTAAGGATTCCCACTTTAAAAGTCCGGCCACCATTATGGCAGCCACCGCCAAAAAGGCAAAACATACAGGGATTACCCATATATGATTTTTCCCATAAGTCAATATTGACTGCAGCATCTCATCCGCATAGGTCAATAAATACCGGAAAAATACCACCACGGCTCCAGAAATAGCTCCCGTAACGATCCCTTCAAATATCAATGCGTAACGAAAACTGTGGAAACGATGAATGGTGTTTTTTATGGAATGTTCTTCCGTCTGCATATCTAATCCTCCTACTTTACTCATTGCTTTGCTGTATTGCCTGCAAACAACTTAAAATTATATTCCTTATAAGCAAAGTTTGCAAGAAAAAGTAAAAAAACGAAAAAAAAGCCGGTCTTGCTTTTATAAATTAAACAAGACTGACTTTTTTTGAAATGATGTACTGCCTGTTACGCAGCAAGCCCCACCAGATTTTCCGGACAGGCATCTTTATTATGGCATACGATTTCCACCTGCCTGCCGATTCCAATGATCAAGATTCCAATCAGGGACTTCCCGTCTATGACCAATTGGTTATAAATAACATCTATTTCAAAATTGCATTTTTCCGCTCTTCCCACAAATGCGACCAACTCTTCTACGGTAGAAAATGTGTATTTCATATTCTGCATTAAGGCACCTCTTCTCATAATCACCTTTGTTTTCAAATTTTCATTTTATAATAATTGGATTATTTATATATAATATGTACATTTTTATATTCATCCCTATTATTTCCACAGGACAGATGCTTATTCGGGGAAAAACAATTTTTTTATGAAAACTACTACCCAAAACTGCTATTATCGTGTATAATCGTATCGTTCGTGCTTTTTATATGATGGACGATGTATTTTTTATGTGCAGGTGATAAATAATTGGAAGCATATGGAAGTGGTCATAACGGGCCGCACTTGAAATCATGTGACAAATATTTAGAATTGCATATTACCTACATGGAGAAGTATCGAAGTGGTCATAACGAGCCGCACTCGAAATGCGGTTGTCCGCAAGGGCACGTGGGTTCGAATCCCACCTTCTCCGTCAAGTAAACAGACCTGTTTTTCGCAGAAGCAAAAGACAGGTCTGTTGCTATTTTATAAGGAAAGTAATGCGAAATTCAGGATTGGAGCCAATATCAAACCAAAATATAAGCACCAAAAGTCACGTATATTTGACTTTTGGTGCTTTCTTTAATTCAAATCTTAATATACATGACTTTTATAATTCAAGAAGGAGAGATGAGAATCATGGCATATATTCCATATGGTTTTGTTCAGAAGCAGGATGATCTCTTTGTAGACCCTAAGCCGGCAGAGGTAGTACAAGCAATCTTTCATCGATATTCAAATGGCGATAGCCTTGGCGGCATCGTTGATTTTCTCTTTGTGCAAGGAATCCCCTCACCCACTGGGCAGGAAAGATGGACGCGACCGGCAATCAGCAAGCTTTTGTCCAACTCTAAGTATATTGGCTATATCATCAGCTTCGAGGATTACTTCGCCGTTCAAGTTGACAAGGGAAACCGCAGCAACATAGATGAAGATACTAACCAGAGGAAGGCCACTCGGTACAGTTCACATAATGTACTGAGTGGCCTTTTAGTTTGTGCGGAATGCGGCGCTTATTATCGGCGCATCACCCGCCCTTCCGGTGAGGTGGTCTGGCGCTGTGCCAATAAAGTCGAGCATGGAAAGAAGGGCTGTAAAAACGAACCGTCTATCAGTGAAACTACAATCAAGGAACATATTTGCATTACACTTAATATAGCGGGATGGGATGAAGAAGTTATCAGAAGCTCGATTGAGAGAATCCTTATTCGACATGATGGTAGTTTAGAAATAGACTATAAACACGAAATGAGGCATATTTTGGAATATTAATCTATGCAAGTTACGCTCATCTTGATATAATATTCGTATAAGTAGAATTGAGGTGAGCGGTATGACTGAAGCTGAAAAACGGCGTGCTGAAGCAATTTGGACATATAGGATATCGCAGGAAAAGGTTCTAAAGCGCCTTGTTGAGAAAGGAATCTTTACACAAGAGCACGCCGACTATATGTCTGATTATCTCTTTGAACAACTGAATCTGTTGGATGTCCCCGGCTCACATCTGTCCTCTATTGGAGAAAAGATGATTAACGCAAATTGCGGACACAGCCCTTATGTTTCACTTACAAATATTGCACGCGAAAAAAATAGCAAATCCCCAGGATATCTTGTTCAAAGTTGGCTGCGTAGCAGCAATACCATTGAATATTTAAGATTATGGGAGAAAAGGTTTAATCCAAATTTTCTTGATGATGAGTGTGAAAAGCTCATTCAAACCATCCGGACAAGCAGCGCCACCCTAACGCCAAAGATATGGATTAGTGCTACTAAGGCAGCAGGCATCGAGTCAAAAGCAGGCAAGAATGGCGGAACAATGGCTCATCCAGAAATAGCAGAAGCATTTCGAGCTTGGCTGTTTCCAGAGGTTATGCTTGAGATGGTAAAAAGGTTTAGAGGTTATCAGCTTGAGTTGGGATGAATCACTAGCCTATGTGACCAAAGCTAGTGCAGAGTTGCGGTTAAGATGCGTACAAACAGGATTTTAAATACACTAATTAAATCGGAGAAGTAGAGGTGGCATTATGGCTAATATTGAAAGTATTAAACAAAAAATACTCCAGTTGGATGCAGGCTCGTTTCAAAATCTTTGCGATTCATATTTATATAAAATTGGCTATCCTAATATAGTTTCTCTTGGTGGAGAAGCAGGAACACGAAAAACCACTTCTGGTACACCTGACACTTATTTTAATACATTAGATGGAAAGTATATTTTCGTAGAATATACAACTCAAAAGGCAAGTCTTTTTACAAAAATTAAGGATGACCTTGTAAAATGTCTGGATACATCAAAAACAGGCATTACTCATGATAAAATTTCTGAAATCATTTATTGCCATACTTCATCCAACATTACACCTTCACAAGATGATGAAGTAAAAACTTTATGTGAAGATACTGGTATTAAGCTTACAGTTGTAGGGATTGACAAACTTGCAGAAGATTTATATCTTTTTCATCACATCATTGCTCGAGATTTTTTGGGAATATCAATAAGCACTGACCAAATTCAATCGTGTGATGATTTTGTTAAGGATTATAACTCGAACAGAATGGCGGCACCAATTGACACTAAATTTTTGTTTAGAGATAAAGAAATTGAAAATATCAATGAAGCTTATCAAAAAGTTGATATTGTAATACTAAGTGGTGCGGCGGGCACAGGAAAAACTCGATTGGCTTTGCATTATGCGAAAAATTACTCAGATACTCATAATGAAAAGTTTTACTGTATTCATAGTAATGCTTTGCCAATATATGAAGACTTGAGGCTTTTCATAGATAGTCCGGGGAAATATTTTCTTTTTATTGATGATGCAAATCAATTGTCAGGACTACAGCACATTGTTCGCTATACAACCAGGAAACCCGAAGGGTATAATGTAAAAATACTTATTACGGTGCGAGATTATGCACTTCAAAAAGTGATAAACGATGTTCGGGAAATCGCTTTGTATGAAAGTGTTAATATCATCGCTTTCACAGATGATGAAATTAAGAAGTTGCTTGAAACCGCATTAGGCATTACCAATTCAGATTATCAAGAAAGAATCATAAGAATCGCAGAGGGAAATGCACGAATTGCCATACTTGCAGGGAAAGTGGCCTGTCGTTCAAACCGTTTGGACTCTATTAATGATGTATCACAATTGTATGAAGATTATTATGGCTCTTCATTAGAAAAATATCAATTGCTTATTGATAATAATATGTGTATAACTGCTGGTATAGTTGCCTTTTTGGAAGCAATACATTTAGAACATATTGATTCGTTCTTACCAATTTTACAGGAAAAAGGATTATGCCGGGATAGTTTTATTGAAAATATTCGTAAACTTCATGAACAAGAAATTGTTGATATTTGCAATGATAAAGCTATTCGCTTTTCTGAGCAATGTCTGTCCAATTATTTGCTTAAATATGTTTTCTTCGATAAAAAGTTAATCAGCCTGTCAGCGATGATT
The DNA here is from genome assembly GCF_046972725.1 of Lacrimispora sp. NCBI lineage: Bacteria > Bacillati > Bacillota > Clostridia > Lachnospirales > Lachnospiraceae > Lacrimispora > Lacrimispora sp. Next base: position 1,496,401 of record NZ_JBKVXF010000001.1, read on the forward strand.
AAAGCCTGTTTTCAAAGCTATAAGGAGCGAACAATCACATCCATTAACACCCTGCTTAATGTTTTCAGGAATGAAGATCTCATCTGTTTTGTCGAGAAGGAAATTAAAATATTGTGGGATGAATTGGCACAAGAAGAATCTCCATACTTCTTTGAATTTGTCAAAGTGTTTTTTCGTGTTAGTCCCACCGAAGCACTTTTGATTTTACAAGATAAAGTTGAGTTTGAAGAAAGTGTAGTTATTGAAAGTTCGGATATTGATACTGAAAAAGGAAAGAACTATCAGAACGTAACGAATGATGTTATCGAAATTTTGGGCGGATTTGCAGATATGACTGATTTTCCAACGGCATTAGATTTATTTTTTCAGTATTATTTAAAACGCCCGGATTTGTATATGCAATTTTATCACGCAGTTAATCAATACTTTGGTATAAAAAAAGACTCTATGTGCTATGGGTTTTATACACAAATAACTTTTTTTGAGAAGATAAAAGAATATTCAGATGATTGGAAACAAGAAGCTGTTGTCATTCTTTTTTTAGAAGTAGCAAAAGAATTCTTGAAATTACATTTTTCCCCAACGGAGGGGGGACGAAAACACACATTTACTATATATCAAATCCCATTAGTTACATCTGAAGGTGTTGAAAGATATCGAAAGCTCATTTGGCAATCCTTGTCTGCTCTTTGCAAAATCGATAAGTATAAAGAAAAGATCAGATACGTTCTTGATTCTTATGGCGGTACGATTGAGGAAATAAGCCTTCCAGTTTTAGAATTTGACTTGATATATATTAAATGTATTTTGGAATCATATTTTCCGACAAATGAATTACGCAATTGCCTTTTAGCAGGTAGTTTATCAAGAGTTTTTACCCGCATTAACATTTCATGTGACGCATTATTTGCTGAATATTTTGAAGGAGAAGCCTTTCGGCTATATAATCTTCTCAAAGGACCAGATTACACAGAAGAAATCGATTACAAAGAACTGGAAAACTTAAAACGTCAAGCAATTGAGCAGTACGTTTCCAATTGTGACTTAGTAATGTTCCAGCAGTTAATTGATGTTTGCCATGATACTGATGACCTTGATGGTCATACTGCTTGGAAAATTGGAAAGGGGTTAGACATTGCCTTTAATTCCATTTCTCTTAAAGAAGATTATTATGTTGGTGCAATTAAGTATTACATAGAAAAAGATACGCCAAACAATTTGAACCCATATCGCTTGATAAGTGTTCTTTTTTCCTTGTTGCCCGATTCGGAAGTTCTTCGTTTAATTATTAGCAGTGCATATAACCAAAAAAATGCGTGGTTGTATGCATATTATCACGAATTACCATCAGAGTTAATTACAGAAGAACATCTACAGAAACTTTATGACTTTCTGGCAGATACCTCTGATGGAGTTATTACTTCATCATCATTACGTGATGTGGATTTTTTTGAGAAGTACAGTGTTGTAGATAAAGATGTTTTAATAAAAGGGTGTAGAATCATTTTAACCAAGATGAAATACGCTCCTTTTATGGTACATATTTATTTTGATTTGCTATTTAATCACATACATAATACCCCACAGACAGTTATCCAAAAATTCAATGGCAACTTGGAATTGCTTGAAGAAATTTATTGTGCAATGTGGTCATGCGATAACCATCATGATTATAATGGCAAATTTTTAAAAGAGATTTATTCGGTTAAACCATCTATGTTGGACAAGTATATAGATTATTTAATTAATAAGGGTAATGGCTCTTTTGGTGATTATCAAGAACAGCATCGCTGCTTTTTTGAACTGAATGGCTTCTTGGAAATTTACAATAAGATTTTTGAACAGTTAATAGAAAAATGTCAGTTTCCTACGATATCTGTGCCATATTTTTTAGAATCTTTATTATTACCCGTTCAGAATAAACAAAACTTGTTGAAAAAACAAGATGAATGGATAAAACACTGTATTCAAATGTTCTCTGCCGATACAACAAAAATGCGTTGCCTGTTTTCGGTCATCTCTAAGTTAAGCATTGATAGAAAAAAAGAATATGTTTGGCTATTTCTTGAAAACAATCAGTTATTTGAAAACTTTGAAAGAATCCCTTTAACTCCTACTTCATGGAGTTGGTCAGGGAGTGCCGTCCCTATATATTCTGCTTGGATTGAATTTCTTGAATCGTTACTTCCAAGTTTGATAGGCTTAAAGTGGATAAAACATAAGAATTATGTCAAAACAAAAATTGACTATTTAAAAAAGCAAATTGAATCTGAACAAATTGAAGAAATTTTGAGAGGATGAGCCACAATTCACATCAGGTATCTGTAGTCGAGTTTAACTTCCCATTATTTATATTAGACAGGACTATTGCTCGGAACGGGTTGCTCATTATGTTTATTCTCTGCAGTCATAAAACAGAGTTTAATCCCAATTTATAAGAAATGCCTTCAAGAGTGATAAATCTTTTTCCCACTGTTATCCCAGAAAGACATAACTTTCACTAAGGGAAAGTTATGTCTTTTATTATATAGTAAAAAGTGCTATTTTGGATTCGTGGATTCAAAGTTTGCTACACCGTACGGACAAATGACAAATAGAAATCTATCGGGGAGGTGGATGCATGAAATATTTTGGAGAAGGGTTAAGCGAAATACACAAAGAGCTGAATCAGATCATACGCAAGGCAGATAAAATTGAGCAGTCCAAAAATCTTTTTTTAATGCTCCACGCAAAACTGCATTTATCAGAAATATCCGGTACAGAGCAAAACGAAGTAGACAATCTTATCAATGATTTGAGCCATAACGAGTATGCGATCATGCCAACAGTGAAAGACGAAACAATCGCATGGGTAATTTGGCATATCGCGAGAATTGAAGACTTGACAATGTCTATTTTAGTGGCAAATGAGAACCAGCTGTTTACTGATAAATTGAAACAAAAAATGAATGCCCCAATTACCGATACGGGAAATGCTTTATCCGATGATGAAATTATAAGTTTGAGTAAAAACCTTATTATGCAAGAAGTATTGCATTACAGAAATGAAGTTGGTAAAAGAACAAGGCAGATCGTAAAAAAATTAAAACCGGAAGATATGAAGCGGAAAGTATCTTCTCAGGGGTTAGAGAAAATTCTGAGGGATGGCGGCGTAACAAGCCAGGAGAAATCGATATGGCTATTGGATTATTGGGCTAAAAAGGATATTGCGGGCATTTTGCTGATGCCGCCAACACGCCATGTCATGCTACATATAAATGACTGTTATAAATGGAAACAATTTTTTAGGACTAAAAAAACTTTTTATCTAAGCTAAATTTTCGTTTTAGATAAAATGATATATCATGCTCTGACCGCTCAGAAATCTTTTTTCTACTGTTACCACAAGAAGACACAGCTTTCAATTGCTCAGTACGTAAATATGGATATTGTAAACGACTTAATTTCTCTTGGTATATTTGATAAGAAAACAGGTGAATTGTATGGAACAGTTGGAGCTGGGAAACACGATGATTTACATGAGCCTGAAATATTTTACGAATTACTGCCGGAGCACATAGGATATGGATATGCGACTGAAGCAGTAAACGCTGTGACAAAGTGGGTTTTTGAAAATTATACAATTCCATATTTGATTGGAACGGCCGGAGTGGATAATATTAAGTCGCTGAAAGTTTTAGAACGTTGCGGTTATCGGTTTATTGATAAAAGAACGTTGTTGGTGCATGTAGAGGGTAAGCGGTATGATTTCAATTATTACAGATTCTATCCCACCCTCACCTTATAAGTATAATCTGCATTTGAAACCAAAAATATTTTTTGCACTGTTATTGCAAGAAGACAGCTTTCCTGCCAAGGGGAAGTTATGTCTTTTTTATTTATAAAGAATGTGATAAGATAATTCCAATAACATATTAAGACTGGGGAAGCGGTATTGGAATGTCAAAGAATTTTGTTTAGAATTTCAGAGGAATACAATCGTATTTTTAAAAGCAACTTGGTTGGTATCTATATCCACGGTTCTATTGCGTTTGGCTGCTTTAACCCCAATAAAAGCGACATTGATTTTCTGGTAGTAGTAAGGAATGAACCAACCCTTGAAGAAAAAGAGAAAGCAATAAAAATTTTACTTGAATTATCCTGCACTGCTCCTCAAAAGGGGTTCGAAATGAGCGTTGTGAGACTTGCGGTATGCAAACGCTTTGTATATCCAACACCCTTTGATCTGCACTTTTCAAATGCGCACTTAAAGAAGTGTCAAGAGGATTTAAAAACATACTGTGAAACAATGAATGGAACCGATAGGGATTTGGCCGCACATTTTACGGTAATCAAGAAATTTGGCATCGCTTTATACGGGGAAGAGATCAATAACTTATTTGCAGATATTCCAAAAGAATATTATATTGACAGCATAAAAGCCGATGTAAAAAATGCAAAAGATGCAGTTTATGAGAATCCTACTTATATTATTCTTAATCTATGCCGCGTACTAGCATATCTTACTGAAAATTTGATTTTGTCAAAAGAGCAAGGAGGATTATGGGGAGCAACGCATCTGCCAGCCCGTTTTACAGAATTGATCCAATCCACTCTTAATAATTACCTCTCGGACAAAACCGTTATTTTAGATAAGGAGCTTCTATATGAGTTTTGTGATTATATGAATAGCCTTATATTTAAACAGTAATCACACAAATCTTTTTCCCACTATCACTCCAAATCAAAGTCACATATGAAAATTTGAACTCATACATGATTTTTTGTTTTACCTGTGCTAAAATAAAAAAAGGCATTTTATTTATACATTGAAAGGAAAAACACCAATTATGATTTCAAGAACATGGCACGGTATTGTACCGATTGAAAATAAAAATGGATTCGAGAAATATGAATATGAGACAGGGGTAAAAGATACCCAAGCCATTAAAGGCAATAAGGGAGCTTATCTAAAGGTTGTTGAACAAGGTGAATATGCCCATTTCTTTTTGTGCACAAAATGGGATACAATGGAAAGCATGAAGGCATATGCCGGAAATCAGCCTGCAATTGCTGTGACATATCCGGAAGATGACAAATATGGCCTGATATCCGACCCAATTGTACTGATTCAAGAAGTATTGGATTACCGTAATCCTTTTGAGAATTAAGTGTGGGAAAATACTTTAATTATGGGTTGAGCGGCCTGTGCACAATTTTGAGTATCCATTATAAGCATAACTGGCAGCACTATAATTATTTTGGAATTTTGACTATGTTATTTGAAAGAGTGATGGTTCAAATCTTTTTAAAATAGTAGACATAGGTTAATCTTGAACATGGTCTGAGGATCCACGGTTGAATTTCTGCCTTTGGCAGAGTAAGCCTGATACAACTTCGTGTAATCTAAATCCTCCAATTGGTAACTCAGCAGTCGGACACCGTCATTTTCAGAAACAAAGCTTTCCAAACTTAATGGCAAAACCAGTTGATAAGTCTGCCCAATTTGGTAAAATATTTAGTGGTATATTTTGTTATTAGCATATATAATTATGCCATAAAAGGCGGGTTCTTCGGAATCTGCCTTTTACATTTTATACACAAAGAAAGAGCCATTGCTCATAGATTCAAATCGAACTTATTTTGCAGCGGCTCCGAAACAATTTGATTCACTTTGATAAAGGATTGAGTTATAATTAATATGGGAGGATATTAATATATGGACTTAATCATACAATACGGTTACTATGCCTTGTTAATTGCTGTTGTTGGAGAAATACTGATCCCCATTATCCTTGCCCCGTTTTATAAAGGATATAAACACACCATCATGGCAATCAGCACATTAGGGAATCATAATAGCCCTGTTCGATTACCCTTTAATTTATGGATGTTGATTGCCGGGTTACTCTTTTTAACTGCTACTCCTGCATTATACAGTACCTATTATTTGGTTTCAAAATCTTTAGCCCTGCTATCAGTCTTATGTATTGCTGTCTTTGCGGTTGGAGCCTGTATATTTACCTGCTTTTTCAGTGTAAATGAAACAAAGGATGTGGTTACAACCGCCTCAAAAATACACGGTGCGGGGTCAGCTATTGGCTTCCTGCTGCTTTTATTTGTACCATTATTTTTAGCAATACTTTCATTTAGAGCCAATGATAAATCTACAGGAATGATATCGGCTGTTTCTTTTATCCTTGCGTTTCTGTTCTTTGTTTTGTTCATTATGGCAGATAAACCGCATTTCCAGCGAACACTGGTAGCCAAAGAAGGGCTGTGGCAAAGGTTAAACTTGCTGTTTATGTATCTGCCACTCGGATACATTGCAGTAAGAAATATCCTTGGTTCTATTTTTTAAGGTGGTGAATCAACGTGGTGAAAACGAGCAATGTCGCCTCCGAAAACAGAACATTTTATATTTTTGGAGGCTAAAATTAATGAACTTTATTGAAATACCAATGGAACAATGGGCAAGAAAAAACCACTATGAGCATTATAAAAACAATGTGCGGTGCTCCTTTAGTGTAACAGTGGATATCGATGTTTCCGATCTGCTCATCTGGTTAAAGAAACGGGGGCTAAAATCATATCCTGCACAAATATATATAATTTCCACTATTGTAAATCAGTTTCCGGAGTTCCGAATGACAACCAATGAAGAGAATCATTTAGGATATTGGGATACGATGCATCCCATGTATACGGTTTTAAATCCGGACACGGAAACATTCTCAGCGGTATGGACGAAGTATGATGCATGCTTTACAAAGTTCTATCAGGCATATTTGCGGGATTCCAAACAATATGCAAATGGAGAGCTTTTTCCGCAAAAGAATACTCCCGGCAATGTTTTTCATATTTCCAGTATGCCGTGGCTGGATTTTACCTCGTTCCATATTAATGTGTTTTCCGATGGCAGCTATCTGCTGCCCATCTTTACCATTGGAAAGTATAAAAAACAGGATGGTAAAACACTGATGCCCCTTGCTATCCAGTGTCATCATGCGGTTTGTGATGGTTACCATGTCGGAAAATTTGTAGAAGCCTTACAGCGTATGGTGGAGAATTTTGAACAAGTCGGCGTCCATGATTCCCATATGCATAAAAAGCTGCCTAGAAAGCCCACGATTTAACCAAAGACCGTGCGGGCAGCAAAATTTCATATGAACGTTTTAGATCATCAGTCCTCTCCAAATAGCTTTGGTACCAATAAAAAGAGCATACACAGTCAAACGGCATTAACTGAATCTGTGCTATTCTATGGTCAAAGGAGGTGCTTATCATGCACGCATGGGAACAAATACAGAAAACCATAGAATATATAGAAGAACACCTGGATGAGGAACTGAATATTGAAAACCTCGCAAAGATGGCGGCACTGTCCCCTTTTTACTATCAGCGCCTGTTTAGCCGGTTGGTAAAAAAGCCGGTTGCTGAGTACGTTAAACTGCGCCGTATGGCAAAGGCAGCCGGGATGCTGCTGCAAAAAGACTGGCGTATTTTGGATATTGCATTGGAGCTTGGCTTCTCATCCCACGAACACTTCACCCGTACCTTTAAGGATACCTTTGGAATAACTCCGGAGGGCTATCGTAAGAATCCGCAAACGCTCAATCATATGACCAAACCAGAGCTTCTGCTTCATTACACCTTAATTGATGAAGGAGTACCATTAATCACCAATGGGATTGTTCTGGAAATAAACCGAAGGAAGGTTGAGGAACCGATTTGTTTTATCGGTGCGAAACAGGATGTACCCATTCAGCATTTAGGTGGTTTGGGAACCGAATCAGGCATTGACCCGCTGGATGGTCTTTGGCAGAGCTTTCATGCACAGAAGCAAACATTACCTGGTCTTTCCGGGAATGCCGAAGAGGTTGGTGTGACTTTTCCCTCTTTAGAAGAAGGATATTTTAGCTATTTTGCAGGAGCAAGGTCAAAACCAGGAGCTGCCCCGGACGGCTTCATGAACTGGGAACTGCCAGCCGGAGAATATATTGTCTGCTTCTTTGAAGCTGAAAATTTTGAAGCACTTGTCATGGATGCAATTTATAAAGCGCAGCAGTATATTTACAACACATGGCTGGCGAATCATAAATTACAGACAGATACATTTTGCGCGGAGCGGTATGCAAGCCATTCGCCGGAAACGGCAAACATGGAAATTCTGCTTAAGCTGAAAAAGTGAATTTATGTGCATTGCACCGGGCTGTCAATGCCTGCAGGCTTGCCGCTAAAGGGCGATACTGTGATTGGCAATGATGTGTGGATGAATCAAAATATTACCATCCTGCCCGGAGTCCGCATTGGGGGCGTAGCCATCATTGCCTCCAATACTGCTGTAACCAGAAATGTTCCTGCAATGTAGATATTTGAACACCTTGATATCCTATGCAGCCCCATCAAAAAATAATCACAGAGGTTGAACCATACCACGTATAAGCACCATTTGAGCACTATATTTTACAACCGTAAATTTTCACAAAATCTGTTGTCAGGTAAGTGCCGACTAACCTGTCTTTAAAAAAAATCATTTTACTTTCTAAGTATCATCGTCTTCCTTTGCACTTAAATACTTTTCAAGAGCAAACACAGCATCATCACTGATGATATGCTCCATTTTACAGGCATCTGCACTTGCTGTCATGTCATTAACATTACAGCAGGTAATCAAAAACTGTCTTATAATCTGAAACTTAGCAGTTACTGCTTTTCCCTGTTTGCGGCCTTCCTCCGTGATCTGGATCTCGCCCCCTAAAGGCTTGACAACAAGTCCTTCTTCTTGCAATGCAGTCACAGCATTATGAACGCTGGGCTTTGAAACGCCTAAATATACAGCAATATCAATTGAGCGCACGAATTGATTTCTTTCAGACAGCTTATAGATCGCTTTTAAATATTCCTCCTTGGAAGGACTAAGTTTTTTCTCCAAATGACGGCCCTTATTTTGCTGCACAACAAGCCCTCCATTTTTATCTGCACAGAATGTGTATAGTTACCATACCCTTAGACCCAATTATTTATTTTTTTTGGTTTCCTTATTCCTGTTATCCTCCGGTTGACCGGCAAACGATATGGTTTGTGGAGTAACCGGAAAATCATATGGACAAAACGGAACACAGAAAAATTGCGAAACGGAACTTAAAAATGCCTGATATATTATCTGATCAGTTTTAAGTTTTTGCTGGTACCGTCGTTCACCAGCCTCACTATTATCATAAATATGATGCTCTCTCTTTTTCTCTTTCATGTCAGCACCTCCAAATCCTGTTTTATCAAAGTGTATAGTTACCATACGCTTTGATAAAATTTTTATTTAACTATATTTTCATCAAAATTTTCAATCCTGCTTATCATGGCTGAAAAGAAACCTAATAAAAATTCCAGTTCCACTTCCGTCGCATTCTGTAGTTCCTCTTCCACCATGCCGTTTAATACATCATGATAATACATATGGTTCTTATGGGCCTTTTTCCCTTTTTCCGTTAGACTCAGTGAATATCGGGATAAATTCAACGCATCAACTTCTTTTTTAACTAAAGCCTTTCTCTCCAGCTTTTTCAGGATTTCGGAAACAGCCCCTTTTGTTACTCCCAAAACATCGGCCAGGCCGCCTACATGAATGCCTGGGTGCTCTGCGATTGCCTTTATTACATGGATCTCAGAGTGATAAATCTGAACATCCGTTCCGTAATAACGGGTCTTTTTATCCAGTTCCATTAAAACAAACGCCATATCTAAAGCTTCATATGCAATTTTATGCTTTTTATTTTTAATCTTTTCCATATCAAAAGTATATGGCTGCCATACGCTTTTGTCAAGTCTTATTTAATTAACAAAAATATTCAATAGCATGGGGAACAGGGACGCAGGACATGAAAAAACCCGCCAAACCGGCGGGCTTTAACGTTACTCTCAGATTGTTATTGAGCGCTGCGCTCTGCGTAGATCTTCATGGCCTCAGCAAGGAACCTGGAAAGTCCCTTTCCATATTGTTCAATATTTTCAGTAAATCTTGCATCCGTAATGTACAGCTGCCCGACTCCGGCAAAGGCTTGCGGTGTGTATTCATAGCCAAAGCTCTTGTTAAAATACTGATACATTTTTTCCATTGCCTTTTGTGTAATAATCGAATCCGTGTTTTCATCTCGAATGGCTGCCAACTCAGTAAACAGCTCATTCAGACCTTGCAAAACAGAGGATTCTCCAGCCCTGTTAAGAGATGCAGCATGGGCTTTGCTTTTGTCTATAACCTCATCGCCATACAGCCGTCGGGCCTCCTCCTCATATGGATCGTTGTTCATATCAAAGCCGTTAAATTTTTCTTGTATATTCATGGTTATTTCTCCTTTTATAAGCTTCATGGATTTGTTAAGCGTATCAAGCATTGTTTCAATACGCTGTTTCTCATGCATCAGATACTTTTTTTGTAACTCAAATGCTTCCTCTCTGTCAAAAGTAGAACTGGTAAGCATTTTTTGGATTTTGGCTAAAGGGAAACCGCATTCTCTGAAAAACAGGATTTGCTGCAGCCGGTCCATATCTTCCTCGGAGTATTTGCGATACCCATTTTCCTCATTTCTTTTGGGGCAAAGCAGGCCGATATCATCATAATGATGAAGCGTGCGCACGCTGATACCGGTTAATTTTGCTACTTCCTTTGCATTCATGGGTTTTCCCTCCTTCCAACACATATGATACACTATTACGTAACGTTATAGTCAATGGTTTTTATAAATTTGCTTCTTATATAAAAAACAGATAAATAACATTTTAATAATTACAAAAATCCTTTTCATATATTAATCCCGTGTAGTCACTCCCATAATCAAAATAGATTTCTTATACTAATTTTCATATAAGGCAGCTATATTATGTGCCCTGCGCATCATTTCCGTTCGGATATGTGGCGGCTCCAAACACTGGCATTGATCCCCAAAGCTGAAAAGAATATTGTAATAGTATTCGTTTTCTATAAAAGGGAAATCCACAGTGTAATGCTCCTCGCCGTCTGGCAAAAAGTGCTCATAAGTACAGTAATCAAGGACCCTGTCCATGACCGATTTATGGATACGGATTTTAATGCTTTTTTGCATACCTGCCAAAATATCACTAAAATCCAACAGCGGTTTTTGATACGCTCGTGGTGTAAAAATATCTTCTTGTATCTGCAGGCTTGATATGCGGGATAGTTTAAATAAGCGAAAATCATTTCTATTACGGCAATACCCTTGCAGGTACCAATGACTGCCTTTGAGTACAAGCTGATACGGCTCTGCCGTTCGTGTGGTTTTATTTCCGTAGCGGTCTGAATAGTCAAACGATAGCAGCTTACTTTCCTGCAACGCTGTTTTCATGATTTCTAAATAAGGCTGTATGTTCCTGTTGCCCATCCAAGGACTTAAATCTATATATATTTGATTTACTTTTAATTCAATGTCTCTCGCTCTGTCGGCGGGGATAAAGCTCTTGACTTTTGCAAGGGCATTTACCACTTCATCACCTCGTATCATGCTGGATAGATTGGAAAGTCCCATTAAAATAGCAGAAAGGTCGGCAGTCGAAAAAACGGTTCGGTCAATCTTGTAGCTCTGCATGATCTCAAATCCGCCGCCTACTCCAGACGCCCCGTAAACAGGAATCCCCGCCATGTTGATCGTGTCAATATCCCGGTAGATCGTGCGGGGTGAAACTTCAAACATATCTGCTAACTCCTGGGCACTTATACGCTTTTTATCAAGTAGGATCATAATAATGCTAACAAGCCTGTCAACTTTCATCTGATAGCCGCCTTTCAAACTTTCACTTTTTATCATGGATTGTTGCCATACTGTTGTCAACAATTGAATGATACAATAAAAATGCAAACAAATCAATTCAACAATCACAAGGAGACACTATGCAGAAAAAAGGCTTAGTAATTATTGATATTCAAAATGATATAACAAAAAATTATAAGGATATTATTGTCAATATCAATAAAGCTATTGATTGGGCAGTCGATAATCGTATTCATGTTATCTATATAAGGCATGAAAATTTATCAGCCGGTACCAGGACCTTCAAGCCCAATACCTACGGGTCTGAATTTGTTTCAGACTTGAAGATAGTATCAAAAAATATATTCACAAAATACAAAGGAAACGTTTTAAGCAGTGAAGAATTCACAGAATTTATCAGTAACAATGAAATATGCGACTTTTACATAACAGGAGCAGATGCTGCTGCCTGTGTAAAATCAACCTGTTACAACTTATGCAGAGCTGCGTATGGCGTTAATGTATTATCAGATTGCATTACAAGTTATGATAAAAGGAAAATTGACGAAATGCTTGGCTATTATGAAAGGAAAGGATGTAGAATCATTCGTTTCAATGACCTTTCCTACACTCATTGAAGCACAAAAAAATCACTGATATAGCTGATAAAGATATTAGAAGGTTGTAAATTATGACAACCTGCAAGAAACAGGATGAAGCAGCAACTGGCATTGACCCCCTGGCAGACTGCCCGTAAATGGAAATACGAAGGCAGTCTGAACCAATTATACCGTCATATCGTTGGCTGAACCATAATGATGGGGGGCTCGTACCCCCGCTTATTATAGATGAATGCATATAGAACCCCATAATTTCTGATACTTTTTTTATAGAATCTCAAAAGTAAATAATGTCACTGCATTTACCGAGGGATTACAATTACCAGGATTACTAAGATTCCAAGGATAATACGATACCAGCCAAACGCTTTAAAATCATGTCTCCGGATAAAATTCATCAGAAACTTAATAACAAGTATAGATACTGCAAAGGCAACTGCCATTCCAACGCATAACACAATCTGTTCTGAGCTTGTGAACGCAAAACCGAATTTCAGCAGTTTTATTGCACTTAATCCAAACATAACAGGCACTGCAAGAAAGAATGTAAACTCTGCCGCAGCCACACGCGATACACCTAAAAGCAAGGCACCAATAATGGTTGCTCCTGAGCGCGACGTACCTGGAATGATGGAAAGTACCTGAAACAAACCAATCATAAAAGCTGTATAACAGGTAATATCAGATAGTTCTTTTGTACGGGCTATGCGTTTCTCATTCCAATGCTCCACAAAGATAAATGCTATCCCATAAACGATCAAGGCTGCTGCTATCACTTCAGGTGTGCGAAAATGAGCCTCAATATAATTATCAAACAAGATTGTTACTAATGCTCCCGGTATACAGGCAATCACTACTTTAAGCCAGATAAAAACCGTTTCTTTTTTTATTGCTGGTTTCTGCTTATCCTTCAATTGAAAAGGAAACATCTTTTCCCAGAATAATACGACTACTGCCAGGATTGCACCAAGCTGTATCACAACAAAAAACATTTCTTTAAATGCTGCCGTTGCTTTTAACTGTACAAATTCATCCACGATCAGCATATGTCCTGTGCTGCTGATTGGCAGCCATTCCGTAATTCCTTCCACAATTCCAAGAAAAATAACTTTAAGAATCTCTAAATAATTTAATATCATTTTCCCCCCCTGGACTACAAAACTTCACGAAAGTTTTCACAAAGAAATCCTATTCTAAATCTATATATATTATAGATGGATTCCCTCTGGATAGCAAGCTGACACTGATAATTCATTTTTTATTTCAGAGATTTTTACTTACGTTTATCATAGTTCCTATATCAGTCAAAAGAAAATATATTTATTAGAAAGATATCTGATGAAAAGAAAAAACGGATTCCCCCAATCAGACCGCAGGAGGAATCCATTTTTATATTATGATTTTAACTTTACCGGATAACACACCTCAGTTACCAGTTCTTCCGGATTCTGTGTCTGTGCCGGACTGACATGGTAGATGCAGAACATGGCACCGTTAAACTCATAACCGTTGTCGTTGACCCAGTTTGCAACCGCATGGTTGACCTCTGTGATCTGGTCATAACTGCCTTTATAGATGGAGGAAGCAATTTCCACCGGAGGAACCGTCTTGAACTTTACATGCTCCGTATCTTTATACGTTCCTTTTACCGAGGCCTGAATTTCCACATCGATTTCGCTGTCTTGAAACCCTTCATCGTGGAATATTGCAAGGCTTAAGCAGTTTTCTGCAAATTGAAAATTCTGATCTGCGGTTTCTGTCATAAGATAATTCCACAGCATCCCTTCCTGATTGTAAGCAGAAAGAACCATTCTTACACTTGCCACAGTTCTTTCAGGTATGGTCTTTAATATTACGTTATAATTCATGGAAGTCTCGTCCTTTCTCAGCCTCTCAATGGCTGACTCAAGGAGCCGCATACGGCGGCTGGTTTCCTTCATTTCTGCAAGGACCTCAGATTGCTTGATTTCCAGAAACTTTGCCAGTTCTCCGGGATCATCATATTTTTTAAAAATCTCTCCGATCACAGCCAGGCCAAATCCCATTTCTTTCAATGAAGTGATCCGGCATGCCATGGGGAGCTGGTCCTCACTGTAGTAGCGGTAGCCTGTCATGCGGTCAGTGCTCCTTGGCTCCAGCAGTCCGATCTCATCATAATGGCGCAGCATCCGTATACTGATCCTTGATAGTTTTGAAAAATCACCTATTTTCAGCATTTTTAATCCTCACATATGTGTGTTTTTTTGAGCTCATAATCAGTATAGAGTATCTCACAGTGTAAGAGTCAACTGCTTTTTAAAAGGTTTTACAAAAGCTGATAAAGCAGCCCCTGCCTCGTACTATACCAGATCAGCATCCCATGCCCTCTTTTCGGTATTCGGACGCTTAAGCTCCATTCCGGATACTGCTTGATGACCTGTATCCGGTCTCCAGCAGCAAAGGCGAGAAAGGAGATATAACACTCCTTCTCCATCGGATGGTCACTGGTAATATACCAGTCATCTTCCATTTCTTCAACAGAAAGTTTTTCATCCTCTTCTGCCTTTTTTAATGGAAGAGACGAAAGTTTTTTCCCGCAGCAGGTAATCTCGGCTTCACCGGTGCATAAAGTTATGCTTTTGCATGTGGAGCAGACAAAGTATTTTGTGTGTTTCATGTTGCCTCCGACAAATTCATTGGGGGATAAATCCCCCGCCAGCAGTTTCCCAATATCAACTCCCAGGATTCGGGTCAGTTCCGGAATCAGTGAGATATCCGGCAGACCGGATCCTCTCTCCCATTTGGACACCGTTTTATCACTGATATTCATTTGATCTGCAAGCTGTTTTTGCGTCATGTTCTGTTCCTGCCGCAGAGTGCGGATGATGGTTCCAATTTTACGGTATTCCATGGCTGCCTCCCTCCATTTATAAATTCACATCTATTTCTCACAATTCTCCGGCCGCCAATAGCGGGAACCATCCGGCTCACGGCATAGCAGACCATGATTGATAAGTTCCCGCCTTAACAGAAAAAAGTCATGAAAGGTATGCCATTTCTCACAGATTTCATTCACTTCTTTTTCTGTATAAGATTGGTGTTCATTGAATTTTTCAGCCAGATATTTTAGCACTGCAATCCTTGCATTGTGCTTTCTTGGCAGTTGAATGATCTTTCCTGACTGATCAACCATTCTGCTTATATCAATGATTTCCTCCATCAAAATCTCCTCCGTTCTGCTTTTCCAGCCACAACTCTAATAAAACATTTACGTCATCCGAAAATTCAGCTTCCGTCTGAGTATCCTTTTTTATAATTTCTTCTGCCACTTCAAAAGAAAATGCCTCCGCACCATACTGGTTCCAGGCTTCCCTCATACTGTTATCCGGGCTGGTATCCATTGACTGGGAGAATATAAACCGGTTTCTGGCTCCAAAAAGATCCGTAGTCGCCCGCAGCCAGACCTGATTTCCCTGGCCGCACTTTATGAAATATACCCCACCGCAGACCGGTCGATTCCGATATTGTTCTTTCAGAGCTTTTTTTGAAAGTTTATCCATATATTATCACCATCTTTCCTGTAAATACATTGTAACTGTTATCTGACAGATTTTCAATCCACGCTTCGTAGAGTCAAAAAAGCAGTCCGGCTTACGAATCGTCCGGACTGCTTCTTATTTACTTCTTTGTTTTTCTGCCTATACGTTTTTTCCTTATCTGAAATACTGGGGAAACTGTCTTACAATTTCCTGTGTCAACATATCTGCTAATTCCATTGCCTGACGTTCAATATTGGCAAACGTGGCATTGCTCGCTTCAAAATTACGTGCCATCATGTCAGAAACCAACTGCTTTAACAGATCCAGATTGCTCTGGAGCATGTTCCGCAAATCCGCTTCCGCCCAGTTGGAATTGAGGCTGTTTAAAAATGATGCCATTTTTTCCACATTATCATTCCAGCGTCTTTCTGCATCAGCCTGTGCTTCTGCATCGGCATTCATCATGGCATTTACCAGATCCGTGGCAATGGTCAATTGATCCAACATAAGGTTAGAAAGCTCCGAAGCATTGTCATCGCCGTAGAAGGTACGGAGTGCCATTTCAAAATCTTTTGGATTCTGCATCAGCCGTTCACTGATTATCTCTGTGTCCGGCAGATTAAAGAGCTTACTTTGGATAGCGATTCTCATCCAATAAGCATTCTGCATCCACAAAAACCGGAGATAATTATTTAGATTCTGTTCCGCTCTTGTGACCCACATTTCTAAGGGCGGCTCCTGTTGCGGCATTGGCCGTAGAGTTGGCTGCTGCCCGGGCCTTGGAGTGGGCTGTGGAGTGGGCATTGGCTGCGGACTCGGCTGTGGACTCGGCTGCGGCATCGGCTGTGGACTTGGCTGTGGCATTGGCTGTGGACTCGGCTGCGGACTCGGCTGTGGACTCGGCTGCGGCATCGGCTGCGGCATTGGCTGTGGCATTGGCTGCGGACTCGGCTGCGGCATTGGCTGCGGCATTGGCTGCGGCATTGGCTGCGGCATCGGCTGCGGCATTGGCTGCGGCATCGGCTGCTGCCCAGGCCTTGGAGTAGGCATTGGCTGCTGTCCGGGCTGTGGCAGGGGACGCATACTGTTATTTCCATTCATCGGAACACAGATCACCTGCCCAACAAACAGGTTGGTAGGATTAATACCCGGGTTTGCAGCCAAAAGCGCCTCTACAGAAGTATTTAGACGCTGAGAAAGCAGCCAGAGGGTATCTCCTGCCTGAATAATGTAAGATTGATAACCTTCCGGGCAGGAAGGCATCTGTTCGTTTTCCATCATATCATCGGAATCCGTCTGCTGCATGCGGGGCCATGATGGAAAATTGCGGAATCGGTATCCGGCTGGAATCCATATTACCTGACCGTTCACCAGATTATTGGGATTGATCCCAGGATTTAAAGCCATAATTGTTTCAACCGTTGTACAATAAGTCTGAGATAGTTTCCAAAGCGTATCTCCTTCTTGAATGGTATAGGTACGCAACCCTACCGGACAATTCCTTGGCGGCTGGGGTTGGGGCTGAGGCTGTGGCTGGGGCCATACTCTGCCAGGGATGCAGATTATCTGTCCAACCCTTAAATTGTTGGGAACAAGGCCACGGTTTGCAGTCATAATCGCATCAACGGTAGTATTAAATCGTCTTGAAATCAGCCATAGGGTATCACCGGCCTGAACGGTGTAGGAAAACATTCCACTTGGACAAGAAGCCATAATATTACTGCCTTTCAAATAAAACAATTTGTCTTATGTTATGATAAAAAAAACGGAATAGTACCTGTCAACCCGCCATAATTTGCATTTTGTTAAAATAATTCTCCACATTCTTCTGATTATTGATGAATCACTCTTCTATATAACAAGTTCCTTTTCTAATCACAGGAACAAACCGCATGTTTTCCCTTTACATTTTCAGGTCCCCCGTTTAATCCATAGTTTGTTGATGTGTTTCCTTACCTTCATACGGTGGAACTTCTGTAATGATTGGGGCAAGGCCGCACACCGCATTCTCACAGCCTGCTATTTTATAGACAGAAATAAAAAAATTTTTAAAAAACTATTGACTTTTCAAATTATATTGAGTACAATACAATTGTATTAAATAATAAATCACATGGAGAGGTGCCAAAATGAATCTATACAATATTACCGTAATGGACATGAAACAAAACCCGGTTTCCCTGTCAGATTTTCAGGGAAAGGTCCTGCTCATTGTAAATACAGCCACGGGCTGCGGATTCACGCCCCAGTATGAGGGACTTGAAGAGTTATACAAAAAGTATAAGGACAAAGGCTTTGAGATTCTTGATTTTCCCTGCAACCAGTTCGGCCATCAGGCACCCGGTAACGAAGAGGAAATTCATGAATTCTGTCAGCTGACTTACCATGTTTCATTTCCCCAGTTTGCAAAAATCGAAGTAAACGGGGCCAACGAATCTCCCCTTTATACCTATTTGAAATCCTGTCAGAAGGGTATGCTTGGTTCTGGTATCAAGTGGAACTTTACAAAATTTCTGGTCAGCCGGGATGGTACAGTGTTAAAGCGCTACGCTCCGACCGATAAACCGGAAAAATTAGAAAAAGATATTCTTGCTCTTTTATAAAGAGCCATCAATAAAATAAAAAAGGGTCAATAGAAAGGAACAATTCACATGAAAATCAAAGCAGTTAAGTTATACGGAGACGGATTTATGACACAGCCATTTGCAATGGGAGGCGGAGTAAGCGAACCTATCTTTGATGAAGGAAAAACCTATCCTTCCAGCCTGCAGAATTACGTCATTGACACAGGAAAAGAAGTAATCCTTATAGATACCGGAGTCCCAAAAGAAACTCCTGACACTCCCCCAAGAGAAGGACAGAAAATCTATCAGGGAAAGCGGATCAATGACTACTTAACCGCTTTGGCAGAGCTTGGATATGGACCGGAACAGGTGACCAGGATTCTTTTGACCCATAAGCATCCGGACCATTCCGGAGAGCTGAGAAGCTTCCCCAACGCAAAGATTTACCTTTCCGAGGCAGAAGCCGACGCTTTAAAGCTGGAAGGTGACAACATCGTCCGTGTTACGTATAAGGATGGCCCCTATTACAACTTTACTTCCAGCGAAAAAATCACTGATGGCATCTATTTTCTTCCTGCTCCGGGACATACAAAAGGCAACAGCATGGTGATTGCAGAATCAGACGGCCTCTTCTACCTGATCCATGGAGATATTACGTATACCGATGCAGCCCTGAGAGAAAACCGGTTATCCATGGTTTTTGAAGATCTGGAAGCTGCGAAAGAAACCCTTTCAAAAGCACGGACCTTTATTAAAAATCATAAAACGGTATACCTTTCTACCCACACTCCGGAAAGTCTTGCCAATCTGGAAGAAAAAAAGATCATGGAATTATAATTCTTTATATGCTCCACCTTCGTAAGGCTGCCGTAACGGCAGTCTTATTGATTTTTCCTGTCATTAACCCCATGTTTCTCTAAGAATGATGGAAATGCAGGGAAATCCATAGTATAATAAGGCCGTTAAGATCTGTTACACTTTTACATTTATACGTTGGAAATATACCCCCTGACAGCCACACGAAGGAGACAGAATGATTAAACTGGAAAAATACCAGACCCTGATAATATTTGCAGCTATGCCTCTGGGCCTCTTGCTGGGACAGATTAAAGTTTTAGAAACCTATGCCGGTAACTTTGTAACTCCATTTTTATTTGTCATGCTGTTGGGCGCTTTTTTGAACATCCCATTAAAGGATTACCGCAAAGCATTTTCAAATGTAACATTTTCCATCATCACCATCGTGATCAACTTTATCTGGACGCCCATACTGGTATGGTTTTTAGGGAAACTGTTTCTGTCCCATTCGCCAATTATGCAGCTGGGATTTATCATGCTGATGGTTACTCCCTGTACCGACTGGTATCTCATATTTACGGGCATGGTAAAAGGCAATGTTCCTCTGTCAGCAACCGTTCTTCCGGTAAATCTTGTCTTTCAGGTAGTACTTCTTCCGGTTTATCTGCTGATCTTTGGAAACGTATCCGGAACCGTCAGCCTTCCGGATGTACTAAGCAGCGTGACGATCATGCTGATTCTGCCCTTTACTATGGCGCAAATCGGAAAATGGCTGCTAGGAAAATTACACAATTCCAATCAGAGAGAACGGATTTACAGCAGCTTGGGGTCCATGCAGACCCTGCTTCTTGCTCTGGCCATATCTGCCATGTTTGCCTCAAAGGGGAAAAGTCTGCTGACAAATCTGAATGTTATTGCAATCCTCCTTATCCCGGTTCTGCTGTTTTATCTCATTAATTTTCTGCTCGCACAGACCGCAGGCAAGGCCATTCGCTATTCCTATGAAGACAGGGCCAGCCTGACACTGACCACCATTGCAAAGAACTCTCCCATGACACTTGGAGTCGCACTCATGGCCTTTCCCAATGAACCTCTCATCCATTTGATTATGGTGATCGAGCCCCTCATTGAGCTTCCTGCGATGATGCTGATCACAAGAATACTCCTCCTTCTCCGGAAACGGGAAATGAAATAACAGATTTCCCGGAGCAAACCGGTGGCTGATACCTTAACTATACGCTATATTGTGCCAGCATCTCTTCCAGGCGCCTTTGCAGCTCCCCGCGTACAAAGTCCGGTTCCACACAGGTCAGTTTATTTCCAAAGCTCAATAAAATCCCATATCCATAATCATCATCTATAAAAGGAAATTCCACAAGTAATCTACCGTTTCCAAGGTCTGTCATATCCTCAAGACTACAGTAATCAAGCATTTTGTCAACTGCCGAATGATCCAGCAGCAGCTTTATTTTAAATGTCCTTCTGCTCATCTCATGGGTGAAATCGGAAAATGGATGAGGCAGAGGCCGGCGGTTAAAGGAATCCGCCTCCATATGCACATCATACATTCTTCGAAGTTTAAACAATTTAAATTCCTCTTTTTTACTTACATAGCCCTGCAAATACCATTGGCTGTCTTTAAAAACCAGGCGGTGAGGTTCGATGCCGCAAAAACGCTCCTGGCCCCTTCTGCCAAGATATAAAAAGTTTATTAACTGCTTTTCCTCCATCCCATGCTTGACTCCATCAAGAGCTGGATTTAAATCTTTTCCTCTTATCCAGGAAGAAAGATCAAACATGACCTGCTCCGTTTTTGAAGCCACATCATCAGCAAATTCTTCCGGAACAAAGCTTTTTATTTTTGCATGAACCTTTGTAACATCCGTTCCTGACAACGCATTATGAACGATTCCAAGGCCCATCAGCATCGTACTGATATCATCCGCCGTAAAAATCCCTTTTTCAATTTTATACTGCTCCATAATACCGATTCCTCCGCCGATTCCAGAAGCAGTGGTGACCGGTATTCCGGCTGCACTGATAGCTTCAATATCACGGTAAATGGTCCGGACCGATACCTCGAACATTTCTGCCAGTTCTTTTCCTGTTATCTGCTTTCGCTGCAAAAGCAGCATTACGATTGCAAGCATCCGCTCAAATTTCACACCAATACCTCCAAATTTATTTTTAGTGACTGACATACAGATGTCACCAATATCCGGTTATACTCATAATACATCAAATTCAGGAGGAAATATATTATGATTAAACTTTTTTTATCTTCATCCTTTCAGGAAACTGCAAATCTGCTTCCTGATTTTATATCCGGTGATCTGGCAGGAAAAACCGTTACATTTATTCCCACAGCCGCCTTGCATGAAAAGGTGAATTTCTATGTGGAATCAGGAAAAAAGGCACTGGAAAAGCTGGGACTCTGGGTAGAGGAACTGGAAATATCCACAGCAGAACAACCCCATATTATAAACCGCCTGCAGAACAACGATTTAATATATGT
This sequence comes from Lacrimispora sp., assembly GCF_046972725.1. Classification (NCBI taxonomy): domain Bacteria; kingdom Bacillati; phylum Bacillota; class Clostridia; order Lachnospirales; family Lachnospiraceae; genus Lacrimispora; species Lacrimispora sp. The sequence continues at coordinate 1,518,157 of NZ_JBKVXF010000001.1, forward strand.
AACCGGAGGCAACACCTTCTTTTTATTGCAGGAGCTAAAAAGGACCGGAGCAGATCAAATCATAAAGGAACAGATTCTGTCCGGAAAACCCTATATCGGAGAATCAGCCGGTTCCATGATTCTCTCACCCGGCATCGAATATGCAAAAGATATGGATGATCCCAGCATGGCATCCGATTTAGAAAGCTTTGACGCGTTACAGATCATTGATTTTTATCCTGTCCCCCACTACAGCTGCTTTCCATTCCAAAAAGAAACGGAAAAAATCATCTCTGAATATGAAGATACTATAGATTTAAAACCCATCACTAATTCTCAGGTAATCCTTGTTCATGGCAGTGATGTTCAGATTGCCGAATAAATCCAAAGGAAGACTTTAACCGACAGATCCTGACTGGAAAATACAAGCCGCACAAAATCCCCTTTCTTATAATAACATGATAGTAAGAAAGGAGGCACTCACCATGAACATTTGTGATTTCGATGGTCTTACCGGTCGTGTAATAACTTCAGATGACCCTTATTATGAAGAGCTTAGACAAGTTTACAACAGAGCTGTGAATAAATTCCCTCTGGCCATCGTTTACTGTCAAAAGGAAACGGATGTCAGCAATGCCGTGCTGTGGTCCAGATCCCATCATGTCTCCCTGCGTATCCGAAACGGCGGTCATAATTATGAAGGCTATTCCACAGGAAATGATATCCTTGCCATTGATTTAAGCGAAATGAACCAGATATCCATAGATGAAACTGCCAATCTGCTTACGGTACAGGGAGGTGCAAAGAACAGACAGGTATATGAATTTGTCTCTTCCATGGGATATCCTTTTCCCGGAGGCACCTGCCCCAGTGTTGGGGTCAGCGGCTATGCCCTTGGGGGCGGCTGGGGCCTTTCCTGCCGGTACCTTGGGCTGGGATGCGACTGTCTCACCCAGCTTCGGATGATAAATTACGAAGGAACGGCTCTGACTGCCAGTCCTACCGAAAACCCGGATTTGTTCTGGGCGCTTCGTGGAGGCGGCGGCGGAAACTTTGGTATCATTGTATCCATGACCTTCCGCCTTCCGGGGAAAGTAGACAAAATCACTTTGATCGATATCCGGTACCCGGATTCCGATCAGGAAAAGCAGTCTGCCTTTGTTCAAATCTGGCAGGATTGGCTCACAGATACCGACCCCAGAATCACACTGGTATCCCGGATCTTTAACTCCAGGGAAGATGGACTTGGCATCCTTGCCCGGGGGTTCTTCTATGGCCCGCCGGAAGCGGCCCTTGGGATCATACAGCCCCTTTTAAGGCTTGGCGGAGTAAAATACACGCTCAAATATCTGCCGTTTTTGGAAGCGGTCAATATCATCGGCAGTTTTTATCCACCCTATGAAGCATTCCAGTCCACAAGCCGTTTTGTCCTCCGTGATCTTACAGATTGCGAAAGCTGCCGTCTGGCAGCAATGATTGCAGACCGTCCGCAAGGTTCCAGTTATGCGGCCCTGTCCTTTTACGCCCTGGGCGGCAAAGTCTCTCAAGTTGATCCGGAAGCAACTGCCTTCTACTATCGCAATGCAAAGTATATTCTCTGGCTCAATACGGTTTTTGATGGCTGCAAATGTGATAATTCAGCCTGGATCGCAGACCGTTTTTGCTATTTACAAACCATTACCGAAGGAGCCTATGTCAACTTTCCGTACGATGCTCTTCCCCGCTGCCACGAGGAATATTATGGCAGCAACGCCTGCAGATTAAAGATGGTAAAGGAACGATATGATCCTCTCAACATTTTTTCATTTCCACAGGGAATCGGCAGTAAAATATGCTGTTAATCTTTTGCATAAAAAATGCGTCTTGTTTCAGCCTTTAAGCTGTTTCAAGACGCATCTTTATTATGAAAGCTCCTGCAGCACTCCTACCGGTCCGGATTGCGATTGGATTTTCCCAATATCTTATAGAGAAGCTGATATAACTGCTTTGCCTCATCAGCCTCAAGAGGCACACACTGAACAATTTTTTCCGGTATGTGCACTGCCTGCTCTTTTAAGTTTTCTCCCTGTTCCGTCAGCTCTACGATGACACTTCGTTCATCTGCTTTATCCCGGCTTCGGATAAGGAGTCCGGCACTTTCCATCTTTTTTAACAGGGGGGTCAGGGTACCGCTGTCCAGATAAAGGATCTCTCCTAACTGCTTTACGGTAAGCCGCTTTCTGTCCCACAGAACCATCATGGCGATATACTGGGTATAAGTCAAACCGATCTCATCAAGAAATGGCTTATACATTCGTACGATCTCACGGGAACATGCATAGAGTGGAAAGCATAGCTGGTTTTCTATTTTCAATTTGTCGTAATTCATAACTGGTCTCCGTTCTCCCACTGTTTTAACTATGATCTATTACAATAATTCTTTTACGCTCTCTTCCACAAGCTTCATATCAGCCGTGGGCTCAAATCTTTTCACTACATTTCCCTTGCGGTCCACAAGGAACTTTGTAAAATTCCATTTGATATCAGGCTCGTTCTTATAATCAGGATTTTTTTCATTAAACATCTTCTCCAGAACAGGAGTCAGCTCATGTCCTGCATCAAAGCCTTCAAAATTCTTTTCCTTTACAAGATACTTATAAAGGGGAATCGCCTGATCTCCATTTACTTCAACCTTTGAGAACTGAGGATAGGTGATTCCAAATCGTCCGGTACAAAAGGTATGGATCTCATCATCGGCACCAGGAGCCTGATTGCCGAACTGGTTACATGGGAAATCAAGAATTTCCAGCCCCTTATCTGCATACTTTTCATAAATCTCCTGCAAATCTCCATACTGAGGAGTGAAGCCGCAAGCAGTAGCTGTATTAACGATTAATAACACTTTCCCTGAATAATCAGATAAATTCTTCTCTTTCCCATCCATTGTTTTTACTGTAAAATCATAAACAGACATATATATACCTCCTTAATATATTATACAAAATTAAATTTATTAAAATCATCTTTATTATAAGCTTATTATTCCCCAATGTCAATTATATTATGTAATTAAATTTAACAAAATTTAGTTACATAAAATTTTTTACCGTATTGACAGAGAAAATATTTCATGATAACATTTGTATGTACAAACAAGAGAGGTGATGCTTTGAACGGGAAATCCAATACCAAAGAACAGACCTGTACGTTAAACAGCTGCTTATTCTTTTCCAACGCCAAACTTTCCAGAGCTTTAGGAAAAATCGCTGACGAGGCATTTTCAAAAACAGGGCTTTCTCCAAGCCATGCACTGCTGCTTTACCGAATCAATACAAACGGCGGTATCATGCAGAAAGAGCTGGGAGATACGTTTCATTTAACTCCCTCTACCATTACCCGTCTGATTGAGAAGCTGGAGCACAAAGGGTTTGTTTCAAAACAATCAGAAGGGAAACAGGTGTATTTAAACACTACCTCTGAGGGACTAAAAATGCAGGCTGAAATCATGAAATCATGGAATCAGCTCCATCAGGCATACGAAGGAGTTTTAACCCAGGAGGAGACCGCTCATTTTATTGAAATAAGCGGAAAACTTTTAAACCATTTAGAAAACAAATCAGGAGGTCCAAACCATGCAGGAAATTTTTAACAGAAGGAGCATTCGTAAATTCACCGATCAGCCGGTGGAACCGGAGAAAATCGACAAACTGCTTCGTGCAGCCATGCAGGCACCATCGGCAGTGAACCAGCAGCCATGGGAATTCATCGTTGTGCAGGATAAGGAGCGTCTGGAGAAGCTGTCCCAAACTTCCCCTTATGCCAAATTAATTGCCGGTTCTCCTTTGACTTTTGTGTTAGTAGCAAATAAACATGATATAAAAGTTCCTGGCGCCCTTGGCTGGGAGGAAGATATGGGAGCTGCTGCTCAGAACATTCTTCTGGAGGCCGTTCACTTAGGGCTTGGCGGCGTATGGCTCGGCGTTGCCACCACCGAGATCGTTCCAAAGAATATAACCGCCTTCTTTGACCTTCCGGACTACATCCTGCCTTTTGCCATGATATCCATCGGATACCCGGACGGTCAGGAGAATAAATTTGTAGACCGTTACAAAGAAGAAAAAGTCCATTACGAAAAATGGTAATAAAATAAGGGAGAATAACAATGATTAAAATAATTGCAAACAATTACATCAAAACTGACAAAGTAGAGGAATTTATCAATCTGGCAAAGGGCCTTGTGGAAAATACAAGAACCAAAGATGCCGGCTGCATCCGTTATGATCTTCTGCAGGACATAAAAAATCCTCAGATCTTAACTATGGTGGAGGAATGGGAAGACCAGGATTCTTTAAACGCTCATATGAACTCCAGTCATTTTAAAGAAGTTATGGCCAGCACTGCCGACTTTACGGAAAAGCCAGCAGAACTCCACATCTGCAGAACCATTATGTAAAAAGAAGCATTGGAAAAAACACCTTGATATTCCGGTATTCACCGGTTTCAAGGTGTTTTATATTGTCGTTTCCTGTATTAGCACTCAATTCCTCTCAGCTTGATATAATCCTTAATAAGAGTAGCTGTCTGCTCCAGATCAATGCAGCCGGTATTGATGATCAGGTCATAATTGTTCCAGTCCTCCCAGTTCTCACCGGTATAATAACGGTAATACTCCTTCCGTTCCTTATTGATTTTTTTGACTCGCTTTGCAGCTTCCTTTTCATCCACCTTATCCACATCCATGGTTCGTTTTATTAAGGTCTCCTGATCCGCATAGACAAAAATCTTAACCAGTCCAGGTACGTTCACATCTTCCCGGCTTAAGATATAATCGGCACATCTTCCGGCGATGATGCAGGACTCTTCCGCTGCAAGCTCTCTGATAACCTGAGACTGGAAACGGAATAAATTCTCCGGTTTCACAATATCAGAATCGGTAGAAGGCTTTCCTAACTGTGGCTTTAACCCGCTTACGATGCGGTAAAGGAGATTATTCCCTGCTTTTTCATCTGCAAGCCGGAAAAACACTTCACCCACTGCACTCTGTTCCGATGTGAGGGTGAGAATCTCTTCATCATAGAAATTAATTCCAAACTCTTCTGCCAGTGCCTTGCCTACCATGCGTCCGCCGCTTCCGTATTGTCTTCCTATTGTAATGACCAGATTATGCTTCTCTTTCATAATGCCTGCCTCCTTTAGTTACACGTTCTTTTCTTTGTGTTACTTTCTTCTATTGTACTCTATTATGGCAGGATTTACAATTATTATTGGTTCACAATCTCATGAAAACAGATCGCACCGTAAGGTCTGATACTCATCCGGTATGCATTGCCCTCTCCTAAGGCTTTCTCCATGTAGGAACAATACTCTTCTGCCAGGCTGTTTGGCAGCACGGTCATGATAACCCCGGCAAATCCGCCGCCATGAATCCGGCATGCACCTGCGTGCTTTTCTGCAAGGAACAGTTCTGTAAGCGCCAGTGCAATGGTGATTCCCTGCTCCTGATAGCTGGTGTTGGTAAAGCAGTTCTGCAGCCATTTCCATGAGGAATTGCCGGAAGCTGTAATATTACGTAAGAAATCCTCGAACCGTCCTTCCTTTAACGCCGCTACCTCAGCATCTACCCGCTTATTTTCCTCAAAGAAATGAAGGGCACGCAAGACCGAACGGTCCCCGGCAAAAGCCCTTACTTCATTAAGATTTTCAATCACCTGCTCTTCTGTGATCTCTGCACAAACTTCTTTGCCGAAAAATTCAGCCACCTTTTTCATCTCTGCCGGAACAAAGGAATAGTCCTCGCTTAAATCCGCATGTCCCTTCCCTGTGTTGACAATGATCAGACTGTGATCCCGGGATGCGAAATCAAAATCAATTTTTTCTACTGCCGGAGCCGCCGGGTTCTTAAAATCAATGGTAATCAGACCGCCTACGGCACAGGCCATCTGATCCAGAAGACCTGATGACTTGGCCCAGTAAACATTCTCCGCATACTTTCCGATATGAGCATAATTTACCGCATTCAGACGTCCCTCGTTAAAAAGTGTGTTTATCATGGAACATAAAAGCATCTCATAGGAAGCGGAAGAACTGACACCTGCCGCGCTTATTACATTGGTAGTTATGTAGGCATCGAATCCCCCGATCTCATATCCTTCTTCCAGAAAGCCTTTTAGAATGCCTTTGGTCAGATCAATGGTTCCTGCTTTTTTATCGCTTGGAGATAAATCCTCCAAATCTATGGTGAAATTCTGATTATATGTTTCACTTACAATGTTTACAACCTTGCTGTTATTCTTAGCCGCAGCACCTACACAGTCTAAATTAATACTGCCGGCCAATACCTTTCCATGATTATGATCCGTATGGTTTCCGCTGATTTCCGTCCGCCCGGGAGAAGAAAACAGGAATACCTCTTGATTCTCCGGAAACTTTTTCTCAAAGCTCAACAGCAGATTCTGGTAACGGTCAATATTCTCTTCAATCCCCTTTTCTCCATATAAAGCAGCCATAAGTTTTCTGGAATTATCAGACTTAAGAAGCTTTATAGTATCAGTTATATTCATGTTTTTACTCTCCTTTTCCCCATAGAATTACAAAAGATCATCTTTGTTACGAGTATAACATACTATACAAATCTTCTTCAATACAATATTCTACGAAAACCTATAAAATAATTTGACAGCCCGGCCCGGCCGACTCTATAATAAGGAAATGATGAAAATAACAGGGAGGCAGCCATGTTCTGGAACGAAAAACCTTATCATTCTCTTGACTTTGAAATGAAACAGCAATACGGACAAAAGATTTATAAACTCGCCCTGGACGGAGGCATGACATGCCCCAACAGAGATGGTACTTTAGGCCACAGAGGATGTATCTTTTGCAGCGGCGGTGGATCCGGTGAATTTGCAGAATCTTTTTCCGCCCACGCTTCCATCACCGATCAAATCGAAGCAGCAAAAGAAAAGGTGAGCGGTAAGATAAAAGCCGGATCCGGCCGTTTTATTGCGTATTTTCAATCCTATACCAATACCTATGCCCCTGTTTCTTATTTAAAAGAACTGTTTACCCAGGCGATCCTTCATCCGGACGTGGCGGTTCTTTCCATTGCTACAAGACCGGACTGTCTTTCTCCTGAAGTTCTTCTTCTATTAAAGACCCTGAATCAGATCAAACCGGTGTGGGTAGAGCTGGGACTACAGACCATACACGAATCGACTGCTGCCTACATCCGGAGAGGTTATTCCCTCCCCGTTTTTTTAGAAGCCTACCACCAGCTAAAGGAGGCCGGAATAACAGTCATCGCCCATGTTATCTTAGGACTTCCAGGAGAAAGCAGGGATATGATCTTTGAGACGATTCATTATCTGGCCCACTTAGGAGAACGGGGCATTGATGGAATCAAGCTTCAGCTGCTTCACATATTAAAGAACACAGACCTGGCAAAAGATTATGAGAAAGGCCTTGTTCCCGTCTATACTCTGGAGGAATATACAGACCTGGTCATCGACTGCCTGGCACTTCTCCCTCCGGAGGTCATCATCCACCGGATCAGCGGTGACGGTCCGAAAAAGCTGCTGCTGGCCCCACTCTGGAGCGGCAACAAAAGACTGGTGCTGAACACTCTGGCAAAACGGTTAAAAGAAAAAGGCATCTGCCAGGGGGACAGATACCTCGTCTGATTATTGATTGTTATGGATCACACCGTGTTCATCTACGGTAATTCCAAAGGAGATACTTTGAAAATACTGGTAGAATTTTTGTTTTTCTCCTTCGTCTGTCAGTGACCTGGTATATCCGGCTTTTGAAGTTCCTGGTACCAGGGATAAATCTGTGGTTCCCTGATCAAAATTTACATTTACCCGCAAAAGAGCGGTTTTTGGAATGGAACTTCCGAATATAAAATTACCAAGGCTGTAACAGATAGGCTTTCCATTATAGTACTCCACGCCCTGCAGTACATGGGGATGGCTTCCAATCACAATATCTGCACCTGCATCCAGGATCTGCTTTCCCAGTGTTCTCTGATATTCCTGAGGCTTTTCATCTCTTTCTATTCCCCAATGGATATAGACCACCAGATAGTCACAGACCGCTTCCGCTTTTCTGATTTCTTCAAGAAGTATGGAAGGATCGTAGCCGCTCACCATACCGGGCTTTTTGCTGTTAGCCACCCAGCCCGGATCCGGATAGACCCTTGATGCGGCCAGGAATCCAACGGTTTTTTCGTTTACCACCATGGTCTCCAGCCGTTTCGCCCGGTCCATGTTGGGACCGGCACCTACATACTGAATGCCTGCCCTATCCAGTGTGGTGCAGGTATCAATAAGGGCATCCGTTCCATAATCCAGAGTATGGTTATTGGCAAGCGACACAAGGTCCACCCCGATTTCATTCATCATGGATACTCTGGAAGGCGTCAGCCGGAAAGTAAACTGCTTATCAGGCGCCGCAGTTCCCCGGTCACTGAACGGAAATTCCTCATTGGCCATAAAGATGTCCGACTGGCTGATTTCATTTAGAAACCCTTCATCCAGGACTCCATGAATACCTTTTGCTTTATCATAGGCTGTAGTTACATGATTAGAAAGTAATATATCACCTGCAAATAACAGATGGACCAACGGGTTTTCCGGCTTTTCTTCCTGAGATTGAGATTCCGCCTCTGTTTCCACCCTGCTTTCTGCGGTTGGTTCCAAGGTCTGGGATGCCATGCTCTGCTCATTGCCTGTATCAATGGATGAACCGTTCTCCCCCTTTATTTCGTTCCATTCGCTTAATCCGATCCATCCGGTCAGCAATACAAACAGCAATGCGGGAAGGAGAAGCAGAATTTTCATCCATCCATTTATTTTTTTCATTGATGCCTCCTGATTGTTAATAATTTCCACATGTTTTTATTGTTTTCATTATGTTTTCCACATTTTCCGGGCATAAATCCCCATTTTCACCTCAAAACACAGGTTATCCACATAATCTCTTCCACTTTTTCATAACCTTTCCATTATATTAGTTTGAAATTAATTCCCATTTTTTTATCTTACACAAATTCCAAAGGTTTGTCAATGAATGGAAAAAGGAGCCGGTTTTTGCAAAGAGGAGAAAAACCTTCCTCTCTGGCGCAAACCGGCTCCTGATTCATTCATATTTTTTATATCACGGTCTTCTTATATTGTTATAAGGTCATAACGATTCCGCCGTCACTGGCATATACCGTAGCAACTCCCGCTGTCTCAGTAATAATCACATCTTTAAATACGGCCCGCTTTCTCATCTCCTGCTCAACAAACTGGGCCCGTTCCAGGTTATTGCAGTGAGCAATCGCCAGGACCTTATCTCTGGTATCTCCGGCTTCTCTGACAGCAATATCTACCATACGCATCAAAGCCTTATGAATGCCTCTTGCCTGGTCCAGCTTAATAATGACACCGGAATCAGCCCCCATAACAGGCTTAATATTAAGAGCCGTTGCAAAAAAAGCCTGAAGTCCTGTAAGACGTCCGTTCTTTCTCAGAATATCAAGGCTTTCCAGAACAAAATAGGTCTTCATGTTCTTTATAAACTCCCTTGCTTTTTGCTCGATCTCTTCAAAAGGCAAGGATGCCTGACAAAGAGACTGAACGAATAAAGCAATGTTTAACTGCCCGGAAGAAGCGGAATCAGAACCAAGTACAGCAATCTTCTTTCCATCATCTCCATGCTCTTCTTCATATAATTTCTTTCCCAGAACCGCACTGTTATAGCTGCCGCTCAAATGTTCCGATAATGTAATAACAAAAATCTGATCTTCTTCACCTTCATATGCTTCTTTATAGAATTCCGGGGAAGGACAGGCCGTCTTTGGACATTCATTGCTGTTCTTTACCAATTCCAGAAATTTTTTCTGATCAAAAGTGTCATCATCAATAATCTGAGTGTTCCCCACCTGCAAAATAAGGGGAATTATCTGAAAGTGGGGATCTTTCTTTAAGTCTGCCGTTAAATCGATGCAACTGTCCCCAACAATTTTATAACTCATAATTCTATTTTCCTCCTAACACGAAACCTATCATGTAGTATTCATTACCATATATTATAGAGAAACCTGTTACAGATGTCAATAGGGGAATAAAGAAAAGGACTTGTACCGGAAGTTTTCCTGCGTACAAATCCTTTGTATTTTTACAATTATTATTCTGCCATTGCTAACATTAAATCATTGCTTCTTGCAATAAATTTCGTCATGCGTTCCGGTGTTAAGGAACCGTGGCTTAATGCTGCCAGATCATAAAGCTGTTCACAGATCGCATTGGTATGCTCTCCGTCTTTGTGTCCCAGAATATACTGAACCAGCTTGTTGTTATAGTTAAGAACCAGAGTCTCACTGCCGCCGAACATAGAAGTATCCATACCAGGCATGGTATACATCTTCATCATCTCCTGCATACGGCGGGAATCCTCAGAAACAGTGATCATGGAAGAAACGTTTTCGTTCTTTAATTTCTCCACCTTAACATCCAGATTCTCTTTTCCCAGGGTCTTACGGAACAGCTCTGTCAGAGCCTCTACGTCCGCTTTCATGGCTTCTTTATCCTCTTCACTTACTTCTTCCTTGAAGATATCGGATAAGTCAGAGTTAATGCATAAGAACTTCACATTCTCATTCTTCTGCTCCAGATAGCCCACAAACGGATTGTCGATATTCTGAGTCAGGTAAACCGCATCAAGACCTGCTTCCTTGAACATGTTGATATACTGGCTCTGTTCTTTCTCATCAGTGATGTAGAATATTTTGTTTTCGTGCTTCTCTTTGTTTTCCTCCAGGCAATCGGAAATCGTCAAATACTTTCCTTCCAGATTTTTAAAGAGAATGGCATCATTGATCTTTTCAGCAAACTTTTCATCTTTTAAGCAGCCGAATTTGATAAATGGATTAATGTCATCCCAGTATTTCTCATAATTTTCACGGTCTGTCTTAAACATACCGGTCAGCTTATCTGCCACCTTCTTTGTGATGTAATCAGAGATTTTCTTTACGAAACCATCATTCTGTAACGCGCTGCGGGATACATTCAAAGGAAGGTCCGGACAGTCGATCACGCCTTTTAACAGCATTAAAAACTCCGGAATTACTTCTTTAATATTGTCTGCAATAAATACCTGGCTGTTGTAAAGCTTAATGGTTCCTTCCAGGCTGTCATAGTTTATGTTTAATTTTGGGAAGTACAGAATTCCCTTTAAGTTAAACGGATAATCCATATTTAAATGGATCCAGAACAAAGGCTCCTTATAATCATGAAATACCTTGCGGTAGAAGGACTTATATTCCTCGTCCGTACATTCATTTGGATGTTTATTCCAGAGAGGATTCACATCATTGACCGGAACGGGACGCTTGGCAATCTTATACTTTTCTTTTGCAGGAGATACTTCCACAACTTCTTTTTCGCCGTTTTCGTTCTCTTTTTCCTCGGTCTTAGCTTCTTCTACGATGGTTTCAATAACGGTATCTGTTTCCCTTAATTCATCCTTTTCAATCGTCTCGTATTCAGGCTCTCCGGAAGCGTTGCTTAAATAGATTTCAACCGGCATAAAGGAACAGTATTTTTCAAGAATTTCCTTTGCACGGTATTCATTACAGAATTCCAGGCTTTCTTCATTCAGATAAAGCTTGATGATGGTTCCAGGTTCCTTCTTATCTCCTGGCTCCATCTCATATTCCGTACCGCCGTCTGATTCCCAGTGTACCGGCTCTGCCCCTTCCTTATAGGATAAGGTATCAATGGTAACTTTATCCGCTACCATGAAGGCAGAATAAAATCCAAGTCCGAAATGACCGATGATCTGGTCTTCATTGGCCTTGTCTTTATACTTTTCAAGGAAATCCCGGGCGCCGGAAAATGCGATCTGGTTGATGTATTCGTCAACCTCTTCCATAGTCATACCAATCCCATTATCCTGGAATGTAATGGTCTTTTCATTGGAATCTGTAGTAACCTGAATTTTAAACTTCAAATCTTCAGGCTTCTGCCATTCTCCCATAATCTCCAGCTTTTTAAGCTTTGTAATGGCATCACAGCCATTGGAAACCAACTCACGATAGAAAATGTCATGGTCGGAATACAGCCACTTTTTAATGATTGGAAAAATATTTTCGCTGTTAATTGTCAAACTTCCTTTTTTTGCCATATCAGAACACTCCTCGCTATTTTTATTCTTTACTCTATATCAGTTCCATGATCCTCATGGAATTCTCACAAATTTACCTGCAATGAGTATTTTAATACGCAGTTCTAAAAAAGTCAATAGAAAATCAGCACTCATTTTCATTGAGTGCTAATAATTTTATTCTTCCATGAAAGGAATCTGATTGTGTTTTAAAAATGCTTTAAACCCCTGGTCCCATTCCTCATCAAGCGTCTTGTCCAAAGTAAATACAGAAACCGAAGTTCCTGTCACACAGGTGAGCTTTTCCTCTTCATAACGGATATTCACATATAACCCCTTGACCTGTTCTCTGGATATTCCAATATTCCTTGATGCCAGAAAGCGTTCGGTCCCATCTTCCGGCATCAGCATAATAATCCGGAAGCTTACAGGCAGCCGTTTGCCTTTGATTAAAGAAAAGCAGAATGGTTTTATGGCTGACCAGGAAGATAAGGCCCCAATGCGGAGTTCTTCCATCTCCTCCCTGGAGTAATAACCGCTTTTTATGGTTCCGTCTATGGTAAATGTATTATACGTAGAGATGGAAGCTTCCTTTACCAGAAACTGGTCAAACACTTCCCCTACAAATAATTTGGAGGTAAAGGATTTCATATCCTCAATTTTTACAGAAATCATTGCCGTTTCTCCCATTCGATATCGTTCTCCGTTTACTATACAACGGAATGTTCTCTACTGTCAACGAAGGATTCCCAGCGGTGTTTTTCTATGATATAATAAAATGACCGGTTTCCAAATGGAAGCAAAACGGAAGTTAAGAAAAGAGGAAAACATATGAATTACATCAAACAGTTAGATTCACTGATCGCAGCATCCGTTTCTCCTTACCACTGCATCATGGCAGCTTCAGAACAGCTGTCATCTGCCGGCTTTCAGGAATTGCCGCTGTCGGCGCCCTGGAAGCTTCAAAAAGGAGAATCCTATTACATAAACGTATTTGACTCCACCCTGATTGCATTCCGTGTCGGAGAAGAACCGGGAGATGCGCCTTCCCTTAAGCTGGCCGCATCCCACACCGACTGGCCGTGCTTAAAGGTAAAGCCTTCCCCGGAGGTCACTTCTCTTGACTATGGAAAGCTTAATGTGGAGGTATATGGAGGACCGCTCCTTGGCACATGGTTTGACCGCCCTCTGTCCATGGCTGGAAAGGTATCCGTTGCCGGCTCCTCTCTCATGGAACCAAAGACCATATTTGTGGACTTTGCCCGCCCCCTCCTTACCATTCCAAACCTGGCCATTCACATGAACCGGAATGCCAATGAGGGTGTTGCAGTCAATCCCCAGATCGACATGCTTCCTCTCCTTACAAGAATCACTGACGAATTAAACCGTAAAGACTTTTTCTTAGATGCACTTGCAAAAGAAGCAGGCGTAAAAAAAGAAGACATTCTGGATTATGAAATTAATATCTATAATTATGAATCCGGCTGCCTGTTAGGTTTACAGGAGGAATTTTACTCTGCGCCCCGTCTGGATAATATAACTTCCGTACAGGCCTGTTTAAGCGGCATTATAAACAGTACATGCAAGACCGGCATTCATGCGGTTGCCCTTTTCGACAACGAAGAGATCGGAAGCCATACCAAGCAGGGCGCTGCTTCTGCACTGACAGAGCATATACTTGAAAAGATCTTTTTATCTCTTGGTTATAACAGGGAAGCATTTTTAAACGGACTTTTAAGCGGCTTCCTTCTTTCCATGGACGTGGCTCACGCCATCCATCCAAACCACGGGGAAAAATGCGACATCAAGAATCAGATTCTTATGGGAGACGGTGTTGCCATAAAGCTTGCTTCCAGCCAGGCTTATGCCACCGATGCTGCCAGCACAGCCGTCATTGAAGGCATCTGCCGCGCCGGCAAGATTCCTTACAAAAAGTTCTCAAACCGTTCCGACGTCAAAGGCGGCTCCACCCTTGGAAGTATCTCTTCTGCCCTTTTGACCATGCGTACCGTTGATGTGGGCGTGCCTGTTCTTGCCATGCACTCTGCAAGAGAGGTAATGGGAACCGCCGACCAGGAAGCACTTGTAACACTGGCTGAGGCATTTTTCCAGGCATAAGAAAAGGCTTTTGCGAAATATAAAAGATGCCGCAGCGTGATTTATGACAATCACTCTGCGGCATCTTATATTATCAATCCTGATTATGATTCTGCATGGTTTCCGGCACCACTTCCCGGCTGGTTTCCAGTGGCTGCCCCGAAGTTTTATTTCCTTCCCAATATCGAAATCCGTACACTCCGCCAGCCGTCACAGAGGCAAACAGGATCAGTATAAATACAAACAGAAAAAGTCCCATAAACATCTCATGCCTGCGGCTTACTCTGCGCCTCCGGCTCCGGGTTTTTATCCGATTTGTATCTCCTTGTCTCATTTGCATTCTGTCCTTTCCTTTTTATCAATCATTAAAATACTTCTTGTAAATCTCAAAAAAGTTGGTGGTAGTCGTTTTATCCTCTTTCGAGAATTTTACATCTTTCCAGATTTCATCACTGAAGGTTACCGGATTTTCTTCCTTAAACTTGGAATAGATCTGGTCAAAGGCTTCTTTTTTCCGTTTCCGGTATAAGCCGGACTTTCTTTCCTGGGTGGCATTCTCATCATAATCATTGACACATTTAATAATGTAATACGTTCCATTTTCTTCCACTACCGGACTGATCTCATCTTTTAAAAGTGCAAAAGCCGCATCTTCATATGGGCCTGGGGCCTCTCCCCTGCCGATATGACGTTCCATTGCAGTATCTTTGGAATACTCCCTTGCCAGAGCAGAAAAATCGGCTCCCTCTTCGGTTGCCTTTGAGAGTACCTCATCAGCCTCGGCCTTATCCGTCAGGACGATCTGGTCCACGGTGATCACCTTTGCCTCACTGTCGCTGATCTCCAGATTCATATCCTTTGTCAGCTCCGTTACCACTTTATTAGACAGGAGATATTCTCCATACATGGTTCTGACGTCGTCTTGCGTAATCCCCATATAGGCAATATCATCTTCTGTCAAAGATGCAAAGTACTCATCCGATGCCTTCCGCACGTCTTCCTTCTCCACGCTGGTTAAAGTCACACCCTTTTCCCTTGCCAGAAGGTTCATCATTTTCATCTCATGAAGAAATTCTTTTACCTGATCCACCAGATAGGTTTCAAAATTCCGGTCCCCCGGCAGCTTTACCCCCCAGATCTGACTGGTATATATCTTCTGATACCGGTTCCGCTCAGTAGCAACGATAATCATGGACTGAGGCAGGGTATATGCTTTGGTTTCTGTTATCTCGGAAACAATGGGGATTTCAGCTTTACAGCCTGTGAGAAGAGCCATTAAAGCCGCCGCCAATAAGAGAATTCTCCCATGTCTTATTCCAACTTTCACGAACTTCCCTCTTTCCATGCTACAAAAGCAGCTTCAGTATTTTTAAAACTCCATGATTGACATTTAAGTCTGTCTGGAATCTTGCCGCCGCCTTAACTTCTTTTCTGGCATTTCCCACTGCATAGCTGTAATAGGCCTGATTCAGCATCTCGATGTCATTGAGCTGGTCGCCAAAAGCCATAGTCTCCTCCGGCTTAATTCCCAGACTGTCCTGGAGAAGCTTAACCGCCTGTCCTTTATTGATCCCCGGCTTCATGCAGTCCATCCACATATCCCCTGCTATGGTTATCTTAAGACGATCCGAAAATGCCCCGCGAAGGGCTTTGGTATAGGACTCCACATCTGACTTGCGGTATACGGAAACCTTAATAAACTCTGAATTCACTTTTGTTAAATCATCCACACACTGGACCCTGAACTTATATCCGTTAATGAGCCAGTCCAAAAACTCCTGGTCTTTTGTCTCCAGATACACAACATCCGGCCCGCTGACCATGACCTCAAGTCCTTCTGTTCTGCGCACTTCCCGGACCATATCCATAACAGTCTGACGCTCGATGGTATTGATAAACAGATTTCTTCCGTGACACCCTACATAAGCCCCGTTGTCAGAAAGATAAAATATCTTTTCTTTGATTGGGTCAAATATGGATTCAATGCTGGCCCACTGGCGTCCGCTTGCTGCTGCAAACTGGATTCCTTTGGCCCGAAGCTTTAAAATCACATCAAAAAGTTCCGGATTTACTTGATTGCTTCCATCCGTCACCAGAGTTCCATCAATATCCGATGCAATCAGTTTAATCATCCTCTTCCTCCTGTTCAAACAACTGCTTCAACTCCTGGTATACTCTTCCTACCGGCAATCCTACTACATTATTATAATCGCCGTCAATCCCTTTGATAAAAGCTGCAAATTTTCCCTGAATCCCATATGCTCCTGCTTTATCCATCGGATCCTCGTCAGCCGCATAGCTTTTTATCTCTGGTTCTGACATGGGATAAACGGAAACGTCTGTCTTTTCCACAAAGGTCCTGACTGTACTGCCTGTCTGTCCACAATCAATCAGTGTGACTCCCGTATATACCTGATGGGTTCTTCCCTGCAGCATGGAAATCATCCGGTACGCCTCTTCATGGCTGGCCGGTTTTCCAAGGATTTGTCCGCTCACTGCAACTACGGTATCCGCGCCAATCACACAGGTTCCCTTCTCCTGTCTGCCTGCCACATCTCTGGCCTTTTGAAGGGACAGCTCCATTACAACAGCTTCCGGATTCCTTGAAGTTATGATTTCTTCTATGGTGCTGGGAACGATTTCAGGTACGAATCCGATCTGAGTCAGAAGTTCTTTTCTTCTTGGAGAAGCCGAAGCCAATACGAGTTTTATCTTTTTGTCCATATGCATCCTTTCTGTAAAACAAATAAGCGGGACCCGAATCGAATCCCGCCATTCATCAATATACTTTCAGACGTCCAATCATTGTTGTATCGTCCTCTTCACAAGCGGACTTAAGCTGCAGTTTCATGGTATATATAAAATCAGCAACATAAAATGCCAAAAGACTTAATGCCACCATACGCACCCGCTGCTCCGGAACAATTCCGGCCATCTGATTCACAAATCCATGAAGGAAGCGGAAATAGAAAATTCCTAAAAATCCCCATGCAACCGTACTTTCCAGACAGATGATCCCTTGATAATTAAATGCCTTCCGGCTGTAATCCCACCAGAAAGAACCAAACAGTTTAATCATCATACGCGCAGTAACCAGCTCCATAAACGTAGCCATGGTGGCTGACGCAAAATAAAGAAGAATCAGATTATCTGAAAGCGGTTTTAACAAAATCATGGCTCCCATAGCTCCAAATCCATATATGATACAGAATGGTCCGTGTCCGAATCCTCGATTGATCACAATTTTTTTATTCTCATAACTAAGTACAACACATTCCAGAAGGTATCCAAGAAAGCTGAACAGGAAAAAGCATATGATCCTATGATAAACCGACATACCCATTTTACCTCCAAATATGACAAATTTTGAACTTGTTAAAGTATAATATGGATATCTTAAGAAATCAAGGACTATTTTCTTACGATTCACAGAAAGATTTTCGTTTTATTAATAAAATTGTCCCATGAAAATCGCAAGCAATATGCCAAGAATTGCTCCCGCTGCCACCTGGAGAGGAGTATGCCCCACATATTCTTTTAATGTTTCCTGAATCAGTTCCCCTTTAAGCTTTAAAGGATTTTCCATCAATATGCTATTTAATAATTTCGCCTGTCTTCCGGTCTCTCTCCGGACTCCCATGGCATCGTACATGACGATCATGGAAAGGACAAAACAAACCGCAAATTCAAAAGAACCGGCACCATAGCGGTAGCTGGCGGCGGTTGTCAGTGCACAAACCGTTGAGGAGTGGGAACTGGGCATTCCTCCGGATCCCACAAGCCTCTCCGGATTGAAATTTTTGTTAAGGGCCAGATCGATGAGCGTCTTTAGCACCTGGGCTACCATCCACCCGGCTACGGCACTCATCAAAACCTGGTTCCCTAGTATATCATCCCAATATTTCATGGTTTCCTCCATCTTATGCAGCGCTTTTCCAGCCAAAGCCGAATAAAATCCAACGCTTGAACCTGGCCACAGTTTCAACCATGCCGCAGAATTTATCCGAACAGACAATTACCATTCCCTCCCTGCTTTTCGGGGGAATCGGGGTCAGCGGCCACATATGGCGCAGGATCATATCTTTTTCTTTTTCTGTCAAATCAAAGTATTTTACTGCGTTATTAAGCGCAGTTCTCGGATGAGTAAAACCATGGAAATGTTCCCCGGTCTCTTTGGCATGGGTATGCCAGTCATACAAAAATAAATCGTGAAGAAGACCGGCTCTGGCAACTTCACGATAGTCCCAGCCCAGCCTTCTGCAGATGCAGTAGCTCATATAAGATACTTTAATACAATGGGCCTTGCAGGTAGTATCCCCATGCTGCATATAGTTTTCCATGGACTGGAATACGGGATGATCTATAATCCCCTTAACACAATCCATATACAGCAGATCCTCACTGTAAACTTCCCGCTCTGCCCAGGAAGAATCTTCTGCCCATCTGATTGCTTCTTCCTTTTCTTCCTGGGTGATATGCATGCTTTTCATTCTTATTCACTCGTCTCTTTTCTGTAATATCAGCAGCTTAACATCCGGTGATCCAATCATAAAGTTCCTGGTACTTCACGGCAGAATTCTTCCATGAAAAGTCCTTTTTCATGGCCCGGTGCGTAAGCATGTTCCACTCCTTCTTTTTATCATAGTACACACGCTGTGCATACCTTATAATGTCTAACATCTCATGGGCATTATAATTGGAAAAAGAGAAGCCGGTTCCACTGCTCTCAAACTCATTATACGGTTCCACCGTGTCTTTCAATCCACCGGTCTCCCGCACAATAGGTACTGCCCCATAGCGGAGTGCCATCAGCTGGCTCAAGCCGCACGGTTCAAATAAGGACGGCATGAGAAATGCATCACAGGCCGCATAGACCTTATGGGACATGGCCTCAGAATAATATATATTCGCGGAAACCTTATCCGGATACTTCCATGCGTAATGGCGGAACATGTTTTCGTAACGCTCTTCCCCGGTACCAAGTATCACCAGCTGAATATGATCCTGACATAATTCATCAATCACACACCGGATCAGATCCAGACCCTTTTGATCCGTAAGCCTGGAGACAATCCCCACCATAAATATCTTTTCATCCTGGCACAAACAAAGCTCTTTCTGGAGAGCCAGCTTATTCTTTCCCTTTTCTTCGGAAAAGTTCCCGGCGTGATAATTCTGTATGATGTATGTGTCCGTCTCCGGATCAAATTCCTCGTAATCGATACCGTTCAATATGCCCCGTAAGCTGCCTTCTCTTGCACGGATCAGGCCATCAAGCCCTTCTCCGTAAAACGGCATCTTGATTTCCTGGGCATAAGTATCACTCACTGTGGTAATAGCGTCTCCATAGACAATTCCGCCTTTTAACAGGTTTCCATCCTTATAAGCTTCCAATTTGTCCGGAGTAAAATAATAATCCGGCAGAGAAGTCAGCCTCTGTATGGTCTTTACATCCCATACGCCCTGAAACTTTAAGTTGTGGATTGTAATCACCGACTTTATGCTGCGAAAAAACTCGCCTTCATGAAACCGGTCTTTTAACAGAACAGGAATAAGTGCAGTCTGCCAATCGTGACAGTGTATCACATCCGGCTGAAATCCAATGACCGGAAGTGAGGATAAAGCTGCTCTGGAAAAAAAGCAGAACTTTTCCAGATCATAAAGACTGTCTCCATATGGTCTGGAGCCGTTAAAATATCCTTCATTATCAATAAAATAAAAGGTGATACCCTCGTAAACGCATTGAAGAATCCCCACATATCTGCTCTGTTCCAGATAATCCATGTAGAAGTGATTCATATAGGTCATCTGGTTTCTCAGTTCCTCATTGATACACAGATATTTGGGAATCATGACTCTTACATCAAAAAACTCCTTATTGAAGCACTTGGGAAGGGAACCCACAACATCTGCAAGACCTCCTGTTTTGACAAAAGGTACTGCTTCCGATGCAACGAAAAGAATCTTCTTCATCCAAAAACCTCCCTTATCCTTTACGCCTTTTATGGCGCATCTGTTACTATATAGTATACTTCATTTTAAGAAAATAAGGAAGTCTCTTTCCTTTATATTTAGGAAAGTTTAGGAAAGTTTTTTATAATCCAGTCTTATTTTATCGGCAATCAGTGCTATAAATTCAGAATTTGTCGGCTTTCCTTTGCCGGTGCTTACGGTATAACCGAACAGATCGTTGATGGTATCCATCTTTCCTCTGCTCCATGCCACTTCGATGGCATGGCGGATGGCACGCTCCACACGGCTTGGAGTGGTCTGGTGCTTTTTTGCAATTGAAGGATATAGTATCTTGGTTACGGAGGTAAGCATCTCCTGGTCCTGCACGGATATAACAATGGCATCCCGAAGATACTGGTACCCTTTGATGTGGGCCGGAATACCAATCTCATGGAGCATCTGGGTCACGTCGTTTTCCAGGTTCTGCTCCATATATTCAGTTTTATTGACATAAGGCTTCACTTTTTTCATTCCCTGCAGATTGGGAGCCTTCGTCTTTCTCTGTCCCACTCTTCGAACCTTATCGACGATAATTTCCTTATTGAATGGTTTCATTATGTAATAATTTGCTCCCATTCGAAACGCATCTTCGGTAATATTCTCACTTCCTGCCGCTGTTACCATAATAAACGACGGGATCTTTGTAACAGAACCATTCCCCCGAACCCGTTCCATTACCGTTATTCCGTCCATCCTCGGCATAATTACATCCAATAAGACAACATCGGGATTTGTTTTGAGAATCATGTTATAAGCATCTTCGCCATTATCCGCTCTTCCTACAACATGAAAATCCTCCTCTCCTTCCAGTATATCATTCAGCAGATTTAAGGTCTGCAGGTTATCATCCGCAATCGCAATACTGATTTCTGACATATTGATACTCTCCTCCTGATTCTTAGATATAAATTAAAACTAGTGTATAGCCATTATAATCTTGCCTCAGCTTTTGCCGCAATGTTATTCTATCGCATAATTCGACAAAAAGGGCTTTGTGCCACTGAATTTCTGAATTTTTCTATTTCTCTTTTTGTGTCGAACAGGGAAAATGCCTTTCCGTATATAGATTCGTTTTCATCCCTCTGTTTTTCCCAATGTTGAAATTTGATGCTCCTTGTCGGCAAAAAAATCCACTTCTGTTTTCTATACTAACATATTCCCGGTACAATGAAAAGTGCCTATCATCAGAATAATGGATTTTTCCCAACATTTATTATGACTTTTTGATTATCAAAACAAATATTCTCTTACATTTCTTAAGATTCTTCCTAATAAAATAACGACTATATCTGTTTTGGTTGTTCAATTTTTGAAAAATTTTCTTAATTTCAATAGAAAAAAAAGGACGGCATTGTAAAATCACTTACAATCCTGTCCTTTTCTTTCCATTATTAGTTTTTAGTGATTCAGCATATTTTCTATGAAGATTCCGTAACCTCTCGTTGAGTCCTGAATAAATACATGGGTCACTGCTCCGATCAGCTTCCCATCCTGGATAATGGGACTTCCGGACATTCCCTGTACGATTCCTCCGGTCAGTGCCAGCAAATCCGGATCTGTGACCTTTATCACCATACCTTTGCTTTTGTGGGTGGCCGAATAATCCACACGCTGTATTTCAATTTCATAGTCCCGGATCTTACCGGATACATCACTTCTTATATATGCCACGCCTTTTTTCACATCCTGGCGGTATCCAATGGGTATGGCGTCCTGTTTCACTCCTTGTTTAAAACGGTCATTGACAGTTCCAAATATTCCTTCTTCCGTATTGGCTGTAATGGTTCCAAGGGCAGAGCCAGGTCCGTAGTAAATGATTCCGCTCATCACTCCCGGTTTGCCAAAGCTGCCTTTTTCTATTCCCATAATGGCAGTTTCATACAAAGCCCCTTCTGTAATCTGCACCACATTACCGGTGTCACTGTCGCTGATCCCATGGCCAAGGGCCCCGAACTGGCCGTTCATGTCCATATAAGTCATGGTACCGATTCCCTGGGTATCGTCGCGTACCCATACTCCAAGCTTATAGGTGCCGTCTTCTGCTTCAATGGGAGTCATCTTCACATCGATGGTTTCTCCATTTCTTCTGACTTTCAAAACTGCTTCCGAAACACCGATTTTATTTAATTCACCGATCAGAGTCTCCTTATCTTTTAAAGGAGTTCCATTGATGGCTTCGATGTAATCGCCGGACTGCAGAATCCCAAATGCCGGTTCTGCGGTCATGCCGTCTTTTTTGGTCACATCGCCGGTACCGATAACCATGACACCATCGGATTTTAAGTAGATTCCAATTGGTGTGCCGCATGGAACGGCATATTTGGTATCTACGACATTCACCTGAATATCTTTTAACTGAATGAAACCAAACAGTTTTAAGCCCAGCTTATAGCTTCCCTGGTTTTTGGAATACACAGAAAACGGCTGGTTTAATTGCAGGTGGATCTGATCGGAAGGGATATTGGATCCATTGCTCAACACCACTTCCTCACTGTCCGAATGAAGGGTCACATCAAAAGGCATGGAGAAGTGAAACTGTTCTTCTTCCTCTGCTACGATATTCAATTTGTCGGGAATCACACGCTTCATATAGAACCAGGAAAATCCGATACAAAAGACCAGGCTGATCCAGAACACCCTCACGATAAGCTTATGAATTTTGTTTTTACCCATCTCACATACCTCCTTAGAAGAATAAAGGAGACAACTTTTTGGCTCCTCTCATAGTATGTGAGGAATCGGTAAAAACACTCTGTCATATTTTAGTTGAATTCATTTAATTTTGGACATTATTTTTTTGTGCCGGCCAGCCGCTTCATCTCTCTGGCATTTTCTCTGACTGCTTCTGTAATTTCTGCTCCGCCGAGAAGTCTTGCCAGTTCTTCCACCATCTCCCCTTCGGAAAGCGTCCGAATGGTAGTTGTCGTTTTGCTGCCGTCTGATTTTTTAAAAATTTCATAATGTGCATCTGCCATGGCTGCAATCTGGGGCAGATGGGTGATTAAGATTACCTGATGGCTTTGTGCTATATAGGAAAGCTTTTCAGAGACCTTTTGAGCCGTCCGTCCGCTGATTCCGGTATCAATCTCATCAAATATCAGAGTCGGTATATCATCAGAGTCCGCAAGTACGGTTTTAATAGCCAGCATGATTCTGGACAGCTCACCGCCGGAAGCAACGGCGCCCAGCGGCTTTGGCTCCTCGCCCGGATTGGTGGAAATGACAAATTCCGCTTCATCATAACCGGCAGCCGTATAATGATCCAGCTTTTTAAACTCCATGGAAAATTCTACATCAATAAAATTCAAATCCTCTAATCCGGCTTTGATTTTTTTTGTCAGCTCTTTTGCCGTTTCTTTTCTCATACAGGATAATTGTCTGCATAATCCGTCCAGTTTATCCTCAGCTTCCACGATTTCCTGCTCTGTCTGCTGTTTTAATCTGTCATAATCTTCCAGTTCTGTAAGACGGACCCTTTTTTCTTCCAGATTTGCAAAAATCTGTTCCAGGCTTTTTCCGTACTTGGCTTCCAGATTATGGATCACATCAAGCCGTTCTTCCAACTGCCTGTATTCTTCTTCATCAAATGACATATCCTCCATATAAGAAGAGATTTCATGATTGATATCATTTAATATTGAATCCGCATCAAAAAGCTGGTCTCTTATAACAGAGATCCTTTCATCATAGGAAGCAACCGATTCCACTTCTTTTAAAGCACGGCCGAGCAGCTCTGTATTGACTGCAGAATACGCATAGGACAGACTTTCCGTTATTTTTTTCGCATGAAGAAAAAGACGGTATCTGGAGGATAATTCCTCCTCTTCCCCTTCCTTTAGCTGGGCATTCTCGATTTCCTCGATCTCGTAGCGGATAAAATCCATTTCCCTGAGCCTGGTCTCTTCATCAAGAGCAAAGGAAGAGAGACGTTCCTTTAACCGGTTATATTCCCGGTAAGCGCCCGCAATATTCTCTTTTAGGTCATGGGACTTTTTTTCCTGATAGCGGTCCAGGATTTCAAGATGTTTTGATTTGTAGAGTAAAGACTGGTGTTCATGCTGTCCGTGGATGTCGATGAGAAGACCGGTAATATCCCGAAGCTTTCCTGCAGTCACTGTCTCATCGTTAATTTTGCTCAGACTCCTGGAGGGCATGATTTTTTTTGAAATAATTACGGTTCCGTCACCGTCCGGATGAACATCAGCTTCCTTTAACAGACGGAGCTTCTCCGGGTCGCTGACCGTAAAAATCAGCTCAATGTAGGCATAATCTGCCCCTTTTCTGATAATATCCCTGGGTACCTTGCCGCCAAGGGCAATGGTGACCGAGCCGATGATAATGGACTTTCCGGCACCTGTTTCTCCGGTCAAGACATTCAATCCCTCTTTAAACTCCACATCGGCTTTTTCGATCAGGGCTAAGTTCTTTACGTGTAATTCTGAAAGCATGGCACGCCTCCTTTATCCCGTAATGAGTTTTTTTAGTTTGTCCATCATAAGTATGGTATCATCTGTGGTTCGTATGGCGCACATAATGGTATCATCTCCTGCGATACAGCCCACCATCTCATTAAAATGAAGGGCATCTAAGGCTGCCGCCACCGCCATGGCCATACCGGAAACCGTCTTAATGACCAGAATGTTCTGAGCCATGTCCATGGATAAATAACCATCCTTTAATATCCGTATGTATTTATCACTGAACGAGCTCTGGCTTTGGAGCACCATGTAACGCTGTTTTCCTGATTCAGCCGGGACCTTTGTAAGCTTCAGTTCCCTGATATCTCTGGATACCGTAGCCTGAGTGACTGCAAATCCGGCCTTATTTAAATAATAAGCCAGTTCTTCCTGAGTTTCAATCTCGTATTTTCCGATGAGTTCCACAATTTTGCTGTGTCGTTCCAGTTTCATTATGTTTCCTCCTTATATACCGGTCATTTTATTGCGCAGGTTATCTAAAAATGATATATTTTTCAGCTTAACCAAAATGGTTTTTATCTCCGACCTGCCGATCTCAATGATATCACCTGGATATAACTTGGTTTGTGTATCTCCGTCAAATACTGCTGCCTGGCATATTTCATCCTGCCCCATCATCTCTACCTGCAAGCAGTCTTCGGAGGAAAGCACAATGCTTCTGGCACCTAATACATGGGAGCAGATCGGGGTCAGTACCACCATCTTTGAATCCGGCACAAGAATGGGGCCGCCGGCAGAAAGATTGTATGCAGTAGAACCGGTCGGTGTTGCAGCAATCAGCCCGTCTGCGCGGTACTCATTAAAATATTCTCCATTGACATAAACTTTGAACTTAAGTACTTTTAAATGCTCGTTTCTGATAATAACGATTTCATTCAAGGCAATATCACGAAAGATGGGCTCTCCCTTTCGAAGGATTGTCCCGCCTAACATCATTCGTTCTTCCAGCTTATAATCTCCTAAAATCAGGGCAGAAAGTGCCTGCTCCATCTCTTCAGAACGGGAAACCTGGGTTAAATATCCCAGAGTGCCACGGTTGATTCCCAGTATTGGAATATTGCGCCCCGCCAGGTCTCTTGCTGCCTGGATTAAGGTTCCATCCCCTCCAAGGGTGATGATGCAATCCGTGTTTTCCGGAACCACGGAGGAATCCGTATAGTGGCTGCCCGGAAAGTTTTCTTTTTTATTGCTCTCTCCGATGACACAGTCAGTCCCATGGCCGGTCAGATAACGGCAAATCGCTTCTGCAGTTTCTCTGGCTCCTTCTTTATCCGGATTCATGACTACAAAAAAATGTCTCATAATAAAACTCCTTACCTGCCTTCACTCAGTTTTGCATGAGCCTCGCTTACAATCCGTTCCGGGTCTGCAAGTATTTCCGGCCGTTCTTCACCTGCCCGGCCGTTTTTTAAATGAAGCAAATATTCAATATTTCCTTCCGGCCCCTTGATTGGAGAAAACTCCAGATGAAGCACAGAAAATCCAATCGCAGAAGCATGGGAAATCACTGCTTCAATGACCTCTAAGTGAACGCTTTTTTCCCTGACAACGCCTTTTTTTCCTACCTTTTCCCGGCCTGCTTCAAACTGGGGCTTAATCAGGCATACCACTTCTCCATCTTCTGTAAGAAGGTTCTTTACAGGTCCAAGTACCTTTGACAGGGATATAAAGGAAACATCAATGGAAGAGAATGCAATCTTATCTCCAATATCCTCCGGAGTCACATACCGGATGTTGGTCTTTTCCATGCATACCACCCGTTCATCTTCCCGGAGTTTCCAGGCAAGCTGGCCATGGCCCACATCCACTGCATACACCTTTACTGCGCCGTTTTGCAGCATACAGTCGGTAAACCCTCCGGTGGAAGAACCTACATCCATACAGATCTTTCCTTCCAGAGTCACATCAAAATGAGTCATGGCTTTTTCAAGCTTTAAGCCTCCCCGGCTCACATACTTTAACGTATTGCCTCTCACCTCAATCACAGAAGTATCTGCAAACATGGTTCCTGCTTTGTCTTCTTTGTCCCCGTCAACGTATACGATCCCGGACATGATGATGGCTTTGGCCTTTTCCCTGGACTCTGCAAGCCCCTGCTTTACTAAAAGCACATCTAGTCGTTCTTTCATTCCCTGCTCTCTTCCCCTGCTTTGTCTTTATATTTTTTCCATTCAGCATTCTGGCGTTCCATATCAAGGTATTCCTTTTTCAGGCGCCAGATGACGGAATCACTGTCGATTCCCAGACCCTTTCTTAAAAGAGAGACGTTGCCGTGTTCCACATAGGAATCCGGCAAAGCAATATTTAAGACCTTTACCTGGGGATAATGCTCGTGAATATAGCCGGTGACCGTAAGGCCATAGCCTCCCTGAAGAACGTTCTCTTCCATGGTGACGACGAGCCAGTGATTTTTTGCCAGGTGATCCACCAGTTCTTTATCAAAAGGCTTGATAAAACGGCCATTGGCCAACGTACAGCTCCAGCCTTCCGCTTTCAGCTTCTGTCTGACATGTTCTCCGGTACTGACCATGCTGCCAACGGCAAGAAGGGCAATGTCCTTTTCTTCATAGATCATCTCTCCCTTTCCATGGCAGATAGGAGCGCGGAATTCCTTTAAGCCCTGATAAGCCTCTCCTCTGGGGTAGCGGACCGCAATGGGACCGCCATAGGACAGGGCATACTCCAATCCATCCATCAGTTCCCACATATTCTTGGGTGCAAATACACTCATACTGGGAATGGCGGATAAAAAGGAATAATCAAAGATGCCCTGATGAGTCTCCCCGTCACTTCCCACCAGTCCGGCCCGGTCAACCGCAAAGACCACGGGCAGGTTCTGTATGCAGACGTCATGAAGCACCTGGTCAAATCCCCGCTGGAGAAACGAGGAATAAACCGCTACCACCGGTTTCAGCCCTCCGGCTGCCATTCCGGCTGCAGACGTGACTGCATGTTCCTCTGCAATTCCCACGTCAAAAAAGCGGTTCGGATACTGTTTTGAAAATCGCTTTAAGCCTGTTCCGTCAGGCATGGCAGCCGTAACTGCCACGATCTTTTCATCGGCTTTTGCCAGACTACAGATAGTTTTGGAAAACACATCCGTATAGCTGGGGTTCTTTTTTGTCTTCTTTGGTTCCCCTGTCAGTATGTCAAAGGGTTCCACTCCATGAAATCTGGAGGGATTTCTCTCCGCCGGGGCATAGCCTTTTCCTTTTTGTGTAATCACATGAACCAGAACCGTATGATCTAATTTCTTGGCCTCCCGGAAAGCTCTGGATAAAGCCTTAACATTATGGCCATCCACCGGACCTAAATAGGTGATTCCCATGTTCTCAAAGAGCATTCCAGGAATCAAAAGCTGCTTGATGCCGTTCTTTGTCCGGCTGATCTTCTCAATGAGGGAATCTCCAACCACGGGAATTCTGGACAGAATATTGGTGACGTGCTTTTTTAAATCCAGGTAACCGTCTCCGGTACGGATGCCGCTTAAATAAGCAGACATGCCACCCACATTCTCGGATATGGACATATTATTATCATTGAGAATAATGATAAAATTCTTTTCCATTCTTGCCGCATTATTTAATGCCTCATAAGCCATACCTCCGGTCAGAGCACCGTCACCGATCACCGATACCACATAGTGGTCTTGTCCCAGTACGTCTCTTGCCTGCGCCAGACCAAGGCCGGCAGAAACAGACGTAGAACTGTGTCCGGTATCAAAAGCATCACAGGGGCTTTCCTTTCTCTTTGGAAAACCGCTCATGCCTCCGAACTGGCGCAGATCATCAAACGCCGCCTTTCTGCCGCTTAATATCTTATGGGTATAAGACTGGTGCCCTACATCCCAGACGACTTTGTCCCTTGGGAGATCAAAGGCCAGATATATGGCCATGGTCAGTTCCACCACACCTAAGTTGGAGGCCAGATGGCCTCCAATGTTGCTTATCTTTTCCAATAAAAAGTCCCGGATTTCCTGACTGAGGATATCAAGTTCCTGTTTTTCCAGCTTTTTGATGTCTTCTGGTCCGTTTATTAATTCCAATATCATATTCTAATCAGATCCTTTATTTTTCCCGGTTCACCAGCATACGGATCAATTCTTCCAGGAATTCGTTGGTTCCCGGAAGTTCATGAAGACAGAGAACCGCCTTTTCTGACATGATCTCCACATCCTGCTTTGCCTTTGTCATGCCATTTAATGACACATAGGTAGTTTTATGGTTCTTTTCATCACTTAATACCGGCTTTCCAAGAACTTCATCACTGCTGGTCAGATCCAGGATATCGTCCTGAATCTGAAAAGCCATGCCAACCAGCAAAGCGATCTTTTCCACCAATTTTAACTGTTCTTCGTCAGCTCCTCCCAAGATAGCTCCGATCATCATGGAGGCTTCCAGGAGCGCACCTGTTTTCAGGCGGTAAATAAAGTTAAGCTTATCCTCTGGAATCGGCTTTCCGGCAAGTTCCACATCAACAGTCTGTCCGCCAATCATGCCGAAAATACCTGTCTTCTCTGCCAAAAGGCCCATACAGCGGGCAACCCTGTCGGGTCTGTCCGTCAGGGCCAGGGACTTTGCTGCCGTTTCCATGGAATAGATCAAAAGGCCGTCTCCGGCCAGCACTGCCATATCATAGCCAAACTTGACCCATGCCGTAGGCATTCCCCGGCGCAGGGTATCATTATCCATACACGGAAGGTCATCATGGATGAGCGATGAGGTGTGGATCATCTCGATTGCTGCCATGAAGGGTTCGATCTCTTTTCCTTTTCCTCCGAACAAACGGTAGGTTTCTTCCATCAGCATGGGGCGGAGTCTCTTTCCTCCGGCACGGACACTGTAGTCCATGGCCTCCAGCACTGTTTTCTGATATCCCTCCACCGATGGTAAGTATGCTTCCACCACCTGCCGGACTTCTTCTGTCCGGACAGATAACATCTCTTTAAAGTTCACGGTCTTCACCATTTTCCTCTAATACAATAATCTTTTTTTCGACTTTATCTATCTTTTCATTGCAGGACTTGACAAGTCTCATGCCTGTCTCATAATACTGGAAGGATTCTTCCAGAGAGCTTTCTCCGCTCTCCAGCTTTTTAATCAGCTCTTCCAGTTCTGTAAATGTCTCTTCAATGGTCTTTTCTTTTTTCGCTGCCATGGCCGGCCTCCTTATTTACTTTCCAAACTGCCACCTTTTGGCTCCTGGTTCGGAGTGACTCGGGAAACCACAGCTTCCATGCTGCCATCCCGGATTCTCAAGCGGATGCTGTCTCCGTTCTTCACCTGTTTTATGGAGTCGATCCGCTGCCCTTTTTCATCGGTTACAAATCCATATCCGCCGCCGATCTTTTTTAAGGGAGACTGGGCTTCTAAGCGGCCGGTAAACAACTCCAGCCTGTGTCTGTCCCGAACTGCCTGCTTTTCCATCAGGTTCTTGAACCGGAGAGCAAATTCAGCCACCTCTGCCTTATCCCTTGCGGTCTTTGCAAGCATTAGCGTCTGAAGCTTTTCTTCCATATCGGAAAGCCTCTGCCGGTTCTCCCGGATAGTCCGTCTTGGGTCAAAATATTTAAGTCTCAGCCCATACTGGTCTGCATGGAAGCGGTAACGCTCTGTCTTTCGCTCCATGGTCTTACTTAAGGTGTTTCGGTATAACTGTATCTGTTCTTCAAACAGGCGGTAATCAAATACGGCCAGCTCAGCAGCCGCAGAGGGCGTTGGCGCGCGCATGTCCGCCACATAATCGGCAATTGTCACATCTGTTTCATGGCCAACTGCAGAAATCACAGGAGTGGAACACTGAAAAATGGCCCTTGCCACTATTTCTTCATTAAATGCCCATAGATCCTCAATGGAACCGCCGCCTCTTCCTACGATAAGAACATCAAGTCCCATCTGGTCCAGAACCCCGATTCCTTTTGCAATGCTTTCCTTTGCACTCTCCCCCTGCACAAGTGCCGGGTAGAGATATAACTGCACGTAAGGATTTCTCCTTGCCGATATATTCATAATATCCCGGATCGCAGCTCCTGTGGGAGCCGTCACGATCCCAATGGTCTTTGCATACCTGGGAATCGGCTTTTTATATTCAGGGGAAAACATCCCCATCTCTTCCAATTCATTGCGCAGTTTTTGAAACCGCTCAAATAAATCACCCAGCCCTTCTTTGGTGATCTCCTGGGCATAGAGCTGGTACCGTCCGTCCCGCTCATATACCTCCACACTTCCTTTCACCACCACCTGCTGGCCTTCTTCCATCTGAAAAGAAAGCCCCTTCCGGTATCCGGCAAACATGACTGCAGCGATGGAAGACTTCCCATCCTTTAAGGTAAAGTAAATGTGGCCGGATGTGTGATACTTGCAGTTGGAGACTTCCCCTTTTACGGAAATTTTGTTCAAAGCAAAATCCTGGGCAAACATATTCTTAATGTAGGCATTGACCTGTGAAACGGAATAAGCCCCAGCCATATTACACCAGCTTTGCCAGGACTCCGTTAATAAATGCCGGAGCTTCATTCCCGCCGTACCTTTTTGCCAGTTCCACAGCCTCATTGATGGCTACTTTTTCCGGTACGTCTTTATCAAATAAAATCTCATAAAGGGCTAGACGGAGGATTGTAAGTTCGGCTCTGCCCATACGCTTTGTCTTCCAGCCTTCTGCCACCTCATTGATCTTTTGATCCAGTTCCGGGATCTTTAACATGACAGCTTCTGCCTTTTCTTTTAACTGGCCGGCATTCTCACCGCTCATAGCCACATCGTGGATGATTTCCTCTATCCCTTCTGTGTTTATGTCATACTCCATTGGTTCCTCAAAATATTGGATAAGCTGTTCCTCTTTTTCCTCTGCCGGATAGAAATCCGCACAAAAAAGCAGCTTAAAGCAGTGTTCACGCATTTTACTTCTGGTCATTTACCATGGTCCTCCTGTTGGTAATTTTTCTGGACGTTTGGAATTATTATACCTTAATGGGGATTTTTATACAACTTAAATTTTACAGGCCCTGTTGACCCCCATATTACAGCTGAGGTTCAATTGCAAACTGGTTCTTCCCTTTTCCTTTTGCCTGATACAGTGCCACATCGGCCCGTTTCAGTATGGCATCGTAATCGTTTTCATGTTCTCCCACCAGCGTAATGCCGATGCTGGCATGGATATTTCCTGAGATATTAAACGCATTTAAAATCCGCTGTGCTATGGCTTCCGGCTGCTTTCTGCCTCTCATTCCATACAGCCAGATACAGAATTCATCTCCGCCGAACCGGACGATCACATCCTCCTGTCTGGTACATGCACTTAATATCTGTCCTACCTCTACCAAAACAAGATCTCCTTTGTGATGTCCATAGGTGTCATTGATTTTCTTAAAATCATCAATATCCAAAAACATACAGGCATAGAACCTGTTATTTCCCACACCTTTTAATCCCTGGGACACAAGCCTTCCGGCGGTTTCCCTGGTATAAACTCCTGTCAGATAATCCTTTTGCGCCCGCATTTCTTCCTTCTGCCGTAAATGCAGGATGCCAAGAATCAGCAAAACTGCACATACAAGCATGACTGTAGAACTGGTGATAAAGCCTAAGGTCAGTCCACGGATCCGGTGCAGCACGCTCTCATATCCTTCCGTTTCCACAAGGGATGCCACCATTAAGCGTTCTATGCCGGAGGGCTGGAAATACAAAAGCCGCTTGTTGTTATTTTCATAATAAATCAGGTAGCCGGCCTGTCCGTTCTTCACCAGCTCCTGCATCTTTTTTAAAGACTGTCCATTCCGGTACTCCATGTTCTTTAACAGTTCAAAAATGGTGCCTTTTCGGGCGGCAAAAGGGGTTGAGACCAGCAGTTCTCCAGTTTCCGTAAATATGAAATTGACACCATAAGGACTGAACTGGGCATTGTTTAGATACGTTTCAAACTCCGCTACCGTATATTCCATAAAGGCGGCTCCCCTTACCTGCTCCTCTCTTACGATGGGGACTGCAAGTACGATTCCATCCTGTCCTTCAAAATCCCCTGGAAGCAGTCTGGAAACCGATTCTCTCCCTTTAAGGGCCTGCTGATAATAGGTACGGTCGGAAATGTTTCCGGATTTATGATTCCCGTAATAGATATTTCCCTTTAAATCAGCCACGCCGAGCCTAAAATCCTGGCTGTTGTATTCTTCCACAAGCTCCCACCAGGTTTCATTGCCGGAACCGTCCGGCAGGTCACAGTAGGAAGCAAACAATTTAAGCCATTCAAGCTTCGCCTCTGTAAAGCTCTGCAAATAGTTTAAAACCTTATCATTCTCCCGCTTCAAGTCACGGTATGTCTGTTTTATCAGGCTGGTTTCCACTTCCCTGAAATAATAAAGATTTAATCCGCAAATCCCTATTATTACCGAAACCACAAGACCAAATAGCCCCATTACCCTTGGTAAATAATGATTCCTGTCCCTATGATTGATCATATAAAAAAGCACCTGTCCTTAACATCCTGTCCTAACACTTAGGATTCATTATAAATCCTGTCTAATTCCATTACAAGATAAACTTTCTTACATAAATCAAAAGAAAAACGGGGGTAAGGACCACCGAGTGGTCCACCCCCGCTATAGATGCTACATCTATTTGTTTTCTTCCAAAGCTACACCGGCGATCCGGATATTCACATCCAGAACCGTAAGGCCCGTCATATTCTCGATTGCAGCCTGCACTTTTTCCTGAACCTTCTCACTGACGGAAGGTATGCTGTAACCATATTTGATATTCAGGGACAGTTCGACGGATACATGCTCTTCCGTCAGTTCCACCTTAACGCCTTTGGATAAGTTTTTCATGCCAAGCTTAGCCACCAGTTCATTGGTGATGTTGCCCGCCATGGAATCTACACCTTCTACCTCGGTTGCAGCAAGACCTGCGATGATAGCTACCACATCATCTGCGATCTGCACTTCGCCGATTTTATCTTTTTCATATACTTTGTGAGTATTTCTGCTTTCCAGTTCTGCCACAGCAATTCCCTCCTGTACTTAATATTTCCGGGTTATGGAATTATTATAGCAAAATTGTCCGTCCTTTGCAAAGGCTTTTTATTCTTCCAGTTTCATAAGAGTAATGACAATATTTTCAGCACCAACTTCTGCTTTTCTCTTTACGATATCCTCGATCTGGGCACGCTGCGGGTCAGTGATGCTGGAGGCATTGATGACAACATCTACCTTTCCGTTAGAAATGCTGACAACCGGATCTGCAAAGCCTTTGGCAAGAAGAAGCGTCTCTGCTGCGCTTTCTTTTTCGGAAATGGCTGTCATATCGATCATTTCCTGAATGGCCTGCTGTTTTGCCGATTCTTCGATGTTTGGATTGTTAATCAGATTCATTAAGGTCTCTTTGTTCCTGGCTCTGACCTGCTCTCTGTTTAACTGGACACTTGATATGTAATCGGTCACATTCATTCCGCTTGTTAAAACAGCTTCTCCCGGATTATCAAGACCGGTATCTGCTGCCTGTGTTTCTCCTTCTGCAAGCTGGGGCGCTGCCTGTGTTTCCCCTGCTGCAAGGCTCTCTGCGGCGGCTTCTGTATTTGCTGCTGCCTGATCATCTGCTACTCCTGCGCTTTCTGCGGCAGCCATTTTATCCACATCCGAAGCGTCCTGGTCAAGGCTTACAATATCCTGACCTGTACCACTGCCGTCAAGGGCATTATTCTCCGCTAAGACATCTTCTTCGGATATATCGGTAAGTCCTGCTTCATAAACATCATTATCCGAAGATACTTCCTGCTTTCCGGCATAATTCAAATATCCGGCTGCGGCAATCATAACGGCCAGCGTGGTAATGATAATCTGGTTTCTCCGGAACAGTTTCTTCATATCCATTTTCTTTGGGGTTTTAGGGACATTTGGTTCATTGCTTGTTTTCCAACTTCTCATACCTGACACTCCTTTTTATTCCACCCTCTTTAATACTTTTATTTTATGTGGGGGCAGGTTAAATAATGCTTCCATGGCACTGGAAATTTCAGCTTTTACCGTAGGACTGCCTCCGCCCTGGGCACTG
Source organism: Lacrimispora sp. (assembly GCF_046972725.1). NCBI lineage: Bacteria > Bacillati > Bacillota > Clostridia > Lachnospirales > Lachnospiraceae > Lacrimispora > Lacrimispora sp. Next base: position 1,552,889 of record NZ_JBKVXF010000001.1, read on the forward strand.
ATAATGATTCCTTCGATTTCTGGACTTATCTCTTTCTCCACAATTGGAGCGGTATTTTCTCCTGAACCGGTTAAAATCGTGCTTTCCTGCTGCTCTGAACTGGTTATTCTTCTCGTTCCTCCGGAACTGTCTTTTTCATCTGTTGAAGAATCCGATGTGTTTTTGTCCACCCTCAAAACTTTCTCCTTTGAGGATTTCAGCACAATCATCACCTCCACCTGTCCAACTCCATCTACGGTTTTCAGGATCTTCTTCACCCTCGCCTCCAGCTGTGCCTCATAAGTCGTGTCTGCCCCTGCAGCCACCGGCGCATCCTGGTTTGAAGGCTCTGTGACAAGCCCTTTTTGCAATTCTGACTGGCCTTTGCTTTCTGCTGTCTTTCCTTCTTTCAGGATCATGCCTGAGCCGGAGGGAATCGTAAGGATCAGGATAATCATTCCAACCGCCAGCAGGATCAGCCATTTATCCTTTCCCATCTTCCACTTGAATTTCAATATCCTGTTCCTCCAAATCATAATATTCCGCAATTCGTCTTCTAAGACCTGATAATCGTGAATTTTCTTCCTGTCTCTTCTGATTTCCGTTATCCGGCCTGGATTCTGTGATTTTTACCCCCTCCACTTCCGGTATTTTTTTAATGGGGGCAATTGATTCTGCCTCAGAAACGGCTTTTGCCTCCGTTTCTGAGGCTTCCGGTGTAAGCACCATGGATACCCGGACCACGTGGCCAAAACGGCTGCTTTCCTGATCCTGATTGATCTCTGCTTTTGCTTCTCTGCAGCCGAAGCCGGAGGACTCTGCCATGGATTTTAAATCCTCTGAAACAGCTTCCTCGTACCGGGTGATCATCTTGTTCAGCCTTTGTCCTTCCATTTTAGAGATTTCACCTGTCAGTTCTCCCGCCTCCTTTTTTAAGCTGATCGCTTCAAAGTAATAAGCCAGGGTATCATCAAGCCTCAAGCCTCCCGTTACAGGTTTTAAAACCAGAAGGATGAGGACCATACCTGCAAAAAAACGGATGTATTTCTCATATTTTCTATTTGGAAGAAGGTTTGTTACAACCGTTATAAATATCAGATAATATGTAATATTGCGTATCCATTCAAATAATTGTTCCATAGATTCACCCGGAATAATAAGTTACGTTGGTCGAAGCACATACAAGCGCTATGGTAATTACAAACAGCAAAACGCCGGAGGCTGCAATGGACAGCAGCATTTTGTGACCTTTGGCAATATCGGAAATACAGGAAACGATCCGCTTATCGCATACCGGCTGGAGCAGGGCCGCCACACACTGGTAAAGCAGCATGAGCACTACAAGCTTTATTAAAGGAATAGCTGCTATGATAAGCAGGATCACAATACCGGCGGCACCGATGGTATTTTTTATGATCACCCCGGAACCCAGAACCATCTGTGCCACAGAGCTTACCCCCTGTCCGATCCCGGGAACTGCTCCGATCAGCTTTTGGACCGCTCCGGTTTTCATGGAATCCACATAAGGAAGAACCATTGCCTGGATGATCTGGAAACCAAGCACGATTCCAATCAGTGTTTTTAAGCTCCAGGAAACGATCTGCTCTAAAAGCTCTGTCATCTTTGAAAGCATGTCTTCCTTTGCAATATGCCCTGCCATAACAAGAAGCGCATAGACGCGGATCAGGGATAAGAGTACATTTCCCAACAGCCACTGGACCCCTGCAATGACAAACAGGGTAAATCCGTAAGAGGCTGCTGCTGTTACGCTTCCTCCCGCAAATGCCACCGCAAGGAAATAGGCCGGAAGCAACGCTCTCATAAAGTCAATGATCTGCCCAAGCACATCTCCCACTATGGTCACACTGGTAAAAAAACTGGCGGCAAGATAGGTAAAAAGAAGCAAATAAGTGACAAAGAAACCGGTTTCTGAAATCTGGCTCCCTGCAAACACACTGGAAAAATTAGAAAATACCGCTCCAATGATTCCCAGAATAATGATCTGCCCCATCATATGGCCACTCGTTTTTATCTCTCCCAGCAAAAGATCTTTTATGGCATTGCCTACTTGTCCCATGACCTGGTCAAGCTTTCCGGCCATCAGGTCTTTCATCAGATCTTTAAAAGAAAGATCCAGCCCCTGTTTTCCATTCATGCGGTCCAGAAATGTCTGGATATCCGACAGATCATACTGGTCAAGGTCAACATCTTCGCTCTCTGTTTTGCCTCCGGTCATATCCGTTCTTGAATCGGCTTGTGATGCAAAGCAATTCATGGAAAAAAAGATCATGAACATCAGGCACAGCAGAACACGTGTGAATCTTTTCATGGCCTTTCTCCCTTCTGTTATGATAAAAACACCCGCAGCGTTTCAATAAGTGCAAGTAGAATGGGCATGCTGACTGCCAGGACAGACAGCTTTCCAAATATTTCAATCTGAGTTCCTATGGCTCCATAACCGGCATCCTTACAAATTCCTGAAGCAAATTCTGCAATGTAGGTAATGCCAATCATTTTTACCAGAGTAGACAGATAGATGTTATTGATTTTTATGTAGGACTGGATCTCCTTCATGGTATCTAAAATGGTGGTAAGCTTTCCCATACCGTAGAAAAAAATAAAAAAGCCTGCCGCCATGACCACATAGATTCCGTACTCCCCTTTCATTCCCTTTAAGGAAACTGCCAAAAGCACCGCCACAATCCCTGTTACGGCTATCGTCACTACTGTCATACGCTCACCTACAATGCAAACAGATTCTTTATGGATTCAAATAACTGGTATATGTAAGGCACAAGCCAGAACAGCACCAGGACCAGTCCCGCAAGACTTGTTAAGAATGCCTGTTCATCCCGTCCGCTGTGTTTTAAAACCTGGCAAATAACGGAAACCAGGATTCCAACTGCTGCAATCTTAAAAATCAAATTGACCCCCATGCTATCCTCCTTAATACATTACAATGGTCAGGAACAGTCCGCCCATGATTCCAAGGGTAGTATAGAGACGGCTTTTTTCCTGCTTATGTTTTCTTAAATAATTGATGGATAAATCCAGCTGCTCCAGATAAAGCAGAATATTTCTTTCCTGCATATCCATATCAAGATAGCCCAGATGTTCCCCCAGACCTTTTAGATTCTGTTTGTCCTCCCTGGATAAACAGACCTCCTTTGGCAGCTTATCAATCTCGTCCTGCCAGACTGTAAAAAAGGGTTCTCCATGCTGCTCCATCAGCCGCTCCGAAACTGCCAGAAACAAATCACCGATTCCGCCTCCCGCCTTTTTTCCGGTTCTTTCAAAGGCCTCGGTCAGAGGGGAATTGGCGTAGACGATCTCTCCTTTTAACAAAAAGATCATCTTCTTTAGCTTTTCCAGGGTTTTTAAATGCTCCCCCCACTGGGCTGCCATGTAAAAGCCCAGTCCGGAAGAGGAGATAATTACAAGTGCCGCTCCCAGTATCTTTATATAAGTTCTATCCATAGACACACTCCTGCCTGTCCCAGCCCACTCCTGCGGGATGATACGGTGCCTTATATAACTGGGTTCCCCTGGAGTCGTAGATCTGATCAATGTTACCGATCTTTCCCTGACAGTTTAAGATCACGTAACGCTCAAAGATCCGTTCTTCCACCAGCTTTCTTAAAACCGGCTTCTGCCTGATATCTTCAATGGAACAGCCATGGACCGTTGCAATCAGTTTGCAGCCGCAGTTCATTACATATTCTATGGCCTCTAAATCTTCTCTGCTTCCGATCTCGTCCACAGCGATCACTCTGGGAGACATGGTCCGGATCAACATCATCATGCCTTTTGCTTTTGGACAGCAGTCTAAAATATCGGTCCGGATTCCCAGTTCATTCTGCGGAACTCCCTGATAACAGGCTCCGATCTCAGAACGCTCATCAACCACACCGACCGTAAGGCCCGGATAGTCTTTGGAACCGTTGGACACCTGCCGGATCAAATCCCTGAGTAAGGTAGTCTTTCCGCACCTTGGGGGCGAAATGATCAGCGTATGACAGATTTCCTTTCCTGCTTCATATAAATAGGGAAGAACAGGCAAGGCACAGCCCTTTACCTGATGGGACAGCCGGACATTAATAAAAGATATGTACTTCATGGTCTTGATGCCGGACTCGTCCAGAATGGTCTTTCCTGCAATTCCGATTCGATGGCCTCCCTGTATGGTGATAAATCCCTGCTTCATCTCCTCTTCAAAGGCGTACAGGGAATGATTGCTCATGTATTCCATGGTTTCCTTTAATTCATTCTTGGCAACTATAAACGCATCCGTTCGCTCCCTGCTTAAAGCTCCGCTTTGAGACACATAATATTCTTCGTTCCGGTATACCATCAAAAGAGGACCAGCGGCCCGGAGCCGGATTTCCTGAACCTCATCAAAGTCTACGGATACCCGGCTTAAAATCTCTCTTATGTTCCTGGAAAATATATGAATAAGCTCGTCTTTCCTTTCCACCATCATCCCTCCTCTTACCTCAATATATGTATGGTGGGACAAATTATTCCTTAAAAACTTCTGCCTGTCCTTTTCCCCTTATGAAACGAAAAAAGCGCATCAGGTCCTTCATTCCAAACCTGATGCGCTCACATTTATTCGTTTATAATTCTTCTGATGGACTGAACCGGCATAAAATCGTAATTGGATATCTTGATTCCGTCCTTTGGTCCGCTTGCATGGATCAGCTTATTTCCTCCAGCATAAATCCCGATATGCCCTATGTATGAAATCAGATCTCCGGGCCTTGCATTCTCAATGCCATCCACTTCCGTCCCGGCCTTTCCCTGCTCCTCCGACGTCCTTGGCAGGTTCACTCCAAACTGTTTATAAATGCTTAAAACAAATCCGGAACAGTCCGCACCTTCTGTAAGACTTGTCCCTCCATAGACATAAGGGTTTCCAAGAAACTGCCTGGCATAATTAGCAACCTCTTCTCCTTTTGCTGAACTAACCCCCGGAGAATAAGGACCTTTTAAATTCATTCCCGGCCCGGCCAGCTTCTCAAAGGGCATTGGTGGCACTAAAGGAATGGATGAATTTGTAAGGGTGTCTGCCTTTGCAGGAAAGCTGCCTGCAAGTATCATTACAAAACCGGATAGTAAAACTGTTGTCAATGTCTTTCTCTGCATATATATTCTCCCTGTCTGGCGTTTTCTATAATCCCATCTCCACAGCTTCTTCAAGCAGAAACCGGTGATATGTCACGTGGTTTTCATGAAACTTTAAATAATACCGGTAATAGTCAAAGGACGCATCTTCAAAAAATATGATATAATCACATTCCTCCTGATTCGTTTTTTCACAGATGATCCTTCCGTCTGAAAATCTGCCAAAAACACTTAAAATGTCATCAAGGGTCGCATGGGGCTTTTCCACGGCTTGAATGAATTCCCTTAAAAATCCGTTATCTTCTACATTTTTGTATACATATTCCACACCTTCTGCAGGAATCTCAAAACAGAAGCGTTCCTGGTTCCTGGTGATTTTAAGCCTGCCAAGCTTGTCCTTTGTATATTCTTTAAAGCCCTCCATAAATTCCTTTATTTCTTCCTTCGACTCTCCGCTTATCTTCACTATTTTAAACAGAGCTTTTTCCGGATAATAAAACCGGATGGCCTCTTTTTCATATCCCAATTTAATCTGCACTTCTTTTATCGAATTAATGAGCATTTGCTCCAGAAAAGCATATTGCATATCCGTTCTCCCAACTGTAAGCCTGTCCTATAATATGGCTGTCTCCCTGTCTATTATAGACAGTCATACCCATACCAGTCAAGTATGTTTCTCTTACTGATGAAGTCTTCGGATAATTTTATAAATAATGGCACCCTCCATGACCAGCGGCTGGGCATGGGCAAAAAACACGATTCCTTCTGCCGGAGCCAGAATCTGGCTTATGATTTCTCCCTCCATAGGGTCAAAAATCTCCGCCAGCACATCTCCGCGCCTTACCTCCTGTCCCGGTTCAAAGTGAGGGCGGTATATCCCTGCACAGTCTGTACGGACGCTGGCCAGGTCATGTTCCCGGAGAACGGAGGCAATGTACCCGCTGTGACTGGTATAACGGATCATTCCCATGCGGGTCAAAAAACGCAGCACCGATGCCACTGCCATTTTAGCAGACGGCTCGTCGATTTTATCTGTGCCGCTGGTATATATGGAAAATGCATTGGTGTTATTTAACTGCCAGTTATAATTGAGTGTTACCTTGTCAATGGGCTTTGCTTCCCGGATAACCACATAAGGGAGACCGAACAGGTTGGCAAGGCTTGGATTCTGACGGCCTGTATCCATCATTCGCACATGGGGAATAAAGTTACCTGGAATATAAAAACTGGTAAACTGGATTCCATAGCTGTATTCCTTAACCGCATGAAAAATACCGGCAGCAATCCGCTTTGTAGTCTCTCCCTCCATGTCTCCGGGAAAGCTCCGGTTAATATCTGAATCATCGGCAGACCAGAATCTTTTTCCAAGATTGATGGAAGACGTGTTCATGGTGGGAATGACCAGAATCTCCTTGCCCTTTACGATGGCTCCCCGCTCTTCCAGATCTTTTAACTGCCGGATAAGCTGGGAGCAGATATAAAGCTGCTGGATTTCATTGCCCCGGCATGCCCCAATGATACAGGCAGATTTATCTCCTTTTCCAAAGTGGTACCCGTATATATTCATATCGTCCCGGTAAAGGTTGCTCAGTGTGAAAACTGCTTCTTTTCTCATACTTCTTCCCCTCCCAACACTCTGGCTAACAGGGAACCTGTGGATACCACCGGATATTCTCTTAAGGTAAATATAAGTCCGGATATTGGGGAAAGGATCTCTTCCACCACAGACCCGTCAAGGGGATTTAATATCTGTCCCATGGGCTGTCTTTCTTCTACTATCCCCAAATGCTCCACCAGAGGAATAAAGATTCCGGGCTTTTGCGCATGTAACAGCCCCAGTTTCCTGTTTAAGGAAATCATAGGGTTCTTCGGAGTAATGGTCTCCCCATCCCAGATACCAAGCTCCTTCATGAGACAAAAAATCCCGTCCGTCAGCTGGCGGCCGTAGCTTTTGGTGATACGCATGCCGACCCCCATCTCCACCACAAACGTAGGGACACCAATGCTGTTTAATCCATGGGAAAGGGTGGATTCCAACACCACCGGACTTTCGTGAATCCACACCAGATCCACATTCATCAGCCTTGCATAACGAATCAGGGCATCGGCCCGCTTTTCGCTCATACGTATCTGAGGAATCTCTCTTAAAAAAACGCTGCTGGCGTGAATATCCACGCAAAAATCCGAGCCGGATATGTCCGCCATGATCCTGGAAGCGATATGCTCCGTTACCGCCCCTTCCTCATCTCCCGGAAAAATCCGGTTCATATCAATATCAAAACCAGGCACTCCTCTGGTAATGGAATCCAGCCCCAGAGGATTCAGTGCCGGGTAAATGTCTACAATTCCTTTTAAATGCTCTATATTCTCCTGCAGAATACGGTTTAACTCATAACATACAAACTGTCCTTCCAGTTCGTCACCATGAACCCCGGTTACAATACTCAACCGTTTTTCATTCCCATATAATACTGGCGGCTGGATTCTGTTTTTATAAATGTTCCAGTTTTCCCCTACTGCCAGGCCAACAGATACAACCGTCTCTACCATAATTCCCCTCACCTTTTGTTTCTGCTTTTTTCCTGTTTTAACAATAAAACAGGCTTTGACAAACGTCAAGCGCTTTCTTGCACAAAAAATGACAACAGGTGCCAGACCAGCACCGTTGCCTGTTAAATAATATACCGTTTTTTTAAGTTTTTGTCAATGCACGCCACACTTTGCAGAAAACCTTATTCCTTTATCACTACCCCCAGATAACGGGAAAGCTCTGCCGCCTGATATAAATCCACCACTGCTCCGCTTATCTCCCTGCCGTCATCGGAAAGCAGCAATCCCCGGATGGAGCTTGTGGTAAAATCCATCCCCTTTAATGAGGTCTTAAAAAAACTGGCTTTTTCAAGAACCATCTTGTCCCATTTCACATCTTTTAAATGACACTGGGTGAAAAAAGTTCCCCGAAACTGGCTCTCTGTAAAGCGGACATGTTCCAATTTTGAAGCGTCAAAATTGGCATAATCAAAATTGCAGTTCGCTGCGGACAAATAAAGAACCGTACTTCCGCAAAATGTAGCCCCAATTCCTTTGGAATCATGGAATTCCATACGGTTAAAGTAACTGTCTGAAAAGTTGCAGTTTGATATGTCACAAGAACGGAATATTACATCACTGAATTCCCCTCTTTCAAAACTGCAGTTCTGAAAGGTGCAGTTTTCAAATACCACAGCCTGAAAACGCATGTGGGACAGTTCCTCTTCCGTCATGTGGATATTCCGGACCAGGACATGCCTCACTGCCTCGTCATCGTCCTTTCTAAGGAACAGCTCTTCCATATTCTCAAGAACCACTTCCAGTTCTCCTGTTAGAATCGGTGTAAGAAATTTCTGACCCATCCTTTGTTTCTCCTTCTCCTTATTTATGATACGGCTCCCCGTTCATGATCCGGTAACTGCGGTAAATCTGCTCCAGCAAAATTACACGCATCAGCTGATGGGGAAAGGTCATGGGGGAAAAGCTCAGCTTGTAATCCGCCCGTCTTAAAACGGATTCAGACAGCCCAAGAGAACCGCCTATTACAAACACGATCTGACTGGTTCCCCCCACTCCCAGGGCACGGAGCTTTTCCGACAGCTTTACGGAGCTTACCATCTCTCCTTCAATCGCCAAAGCCACCACATAGGCACCATCTTTAATAGAAGAAAGGATCCGCTCTCCTTCTTTGTCCTTGATCTGGCGCTCCACAGCTTCACCGGCATTGTCCGGTGTCTTCTCATCCGGCACCTGAACGATGTCCAGCTTACAGTAGCGGCTCAGTCTTTTCGTATATTCTGCAATGGCGTCGGTATAGAACTTTTCCTTGATCTTACCGACCGTAACCAGCGTTATCCTCATTAAATTCTCCTTATTTGTCAAGCTCCTTCTTCATCATTGCAATCAGGAGCTTTGTTACATCCCTGACTGATTTTTTCTGACCGTTCTGGACCTTGCGCACCACTTTTCCTTCCGGCTTAATATTTATTTGATACACAATCCGTAAAAATTCTTCGGCTTCTTCCCAGGCTTCCCGGCTCTCCGGGATTAAATCAAGTCCCATCTGAAAGACGTGAAACATTCCCTCGTATACGGACAGCCGGTGTTTCACACCGGCCTTTTTAAGCTTTTCCGCCACTGAAAGAGTATCACTTAACAGGACCTCATAGCTTCCTGCCTGCAAAAGAACCGGAGGAAATCCTTTAAAATCACCAAACAGAGGGGATATATAAGGATCTTTTGGGTCTCCTTCTCCAATATAAGAAGAGTCATAAAGCATATTCCGGGTGGAATTTCCAAATAACGGATCGATCTCGTAATTTGTCTTATGGCTTTCTCCGCTGTTGGTTAAATCCGTCCAGGCAGACATGGTTATGAAACCACCGGGCATAGGAAGATTATGGTCCTTTAGATACAGGCCTAAAGCCAGGCCCAGGCCGCCTCCTGCTGAATCTCCTGCAATAACAATGTTTTCCGGGTCGTATTTTTTCTCATTCAAAAGCCATTCATACGCTGCTGCTGCATCGGAAAGAGCCGCAGGATAGGGATGTTCCGGCGCCACCCGGTAATCCGGAGTGAGTACGTCCCCGCCATAGCTGATCTTGGAATACCGGACCGCAAATCTCCGGTAAATATTCTTCATAGGACCGATGTAGCCCCCGCCGTGAAGCTGTAAGATGACACGTCCGGTCACCACGCCGGACGGCCGCAGATACTCCATGTGAAAAGCCCCTTCTTCAATGATCTCATATTCATACCCAGATGGACAGACCCAGGCCGGCTCTACCGGATTCTTTCTCAGTTCCCCGTTCTGTATCGGTTCTTTTAACGATGTCTCCATTACATTCTGCATCATTTCTCTCACCAGATTTCCTCTTACGCTTACGTTTTTTCTTCTCAACACAAAGACAACTCCTTCCTGTCTTTATACATGAAACCGCCGCTTTAATTCATTTTTAAAACTGCGGTCCCCAAGCACAATGGTGACTATCAATATAACAACAGTCACTGCAACAGTAACAATGGTAAGAGGCAGTCTGGTAATCAGTCCTGCTGCCCATAGAATGGGAGGAATAAAGCTGAATACCGTAATGGCGATCTGATACATAAAATAGCTCTGCCAGTTCATACGGTTTACCAAAATCAAAAACACCACCGCCAGGTCCGCAAACAAAATGGTACTGGGAACTCCATAATTCAACGACCAGCCGTTATAACCCGAGGACCAGTCAATGGCCACCCAAAGCACTTGCGCTGCTGCCGACTGAAGAAGAATCTTGGACCCCAGATTTGCATGGCGCATCAGGGAATAACGGACCGTCATGGCGGCATAGGCCATGAGGGCAATGGCAATGACAGACCACATGGAACCGGAATATGTGGCATAATTGATAATTCCAAGAACAGCAGCCACAAACACCATCAATCCATAAAAGAGATTGGCAAGCTTTTTCATCTTTTCCTTGTCATAACGGATCTGAGGATACATCCCTTTGTCATCCCGTTTATCCGGAACGCCGTTGCTTTCCAGAGCCACAGGAATGTTCTCCTCCTTTAAAAAGGAAAAAAAACGGTCCTGAAGCCTGGTATCCTGAAAAACAGAGGTAAAGGTCACGATTACCTCATCTCCATAAGAACATACGGCACACTTCATGGGCTGCCTTTTGGAAACTCCGATCAGCATGTGGAATCTTTCAATATCTTTTCTGTATTCCTCTAAGATATCAATGGGACCGATGTTTGAAAGAGTCATGGTATATGCTCTGTCGTTCCTTCTGAAAATAAGATTTAAAGCCCCCCATTTTACAAACAGAGGCGTGGCCCGCAGATACCACTTCTTTTCACTGGAAACATTATAGGAAATCACTTCCTCCATCTTTTCCTTTGTGATCTTATGGTCCATCTGGGAACTGACCGTCTTTAAGATTTCCGTAAAGGTATGCTCTTTTCCGTCTGAAAGAAACTCAATCAGAGTAACTGCGAAAAAATTAGCCATGGTCCTGGAATCAAAAAAGGTTCTGAGATTAATGGGAATGCTGATCCCAATAGGCTTATGGCAGGGCTTTTCTAAATAATATTCCTGATAGATGGCCCAGATAAGAGCTGCCGTAAGGAACCTGGTTATGCTGACACCGTAACGCCTGCCCGCCTCCTTTAATTCCTTTAGGCCCACATAGCCATGAAGAATATTCTCTTCATCAAGAGGAAGTACATCTCCCTTGATAGGAAGAGCTGCCCTGGAGCTGTATTTGCGCTTTAGGGTCTTTTTATAATTGCGGACGTAACTGTCCTCCACATTCATGGAGATCTCCGGGGATATTTTCTTTTCAAATTGAAACCCGGTCCGTGAACCGTTCTTTAAATCCACATACCGGTAAACCAGTGCTTTTAAAAAATTGACGGCACCCAGTCCGTCGGTAATGGCGTGAAACACTTCTAAATTGATCCGCCTGCCGTAATAGCTGACCCGGAACAGGTACTGGTGGCTGCTCCGTGGTTCGATGTATTTGCAGGGGTAAGTGGTCTCCCTTTCGATTACCGGCATACGCTTGTTATTCTCAAAATAATACCAGAAAAATCCTCTCCCAAGCCTTACGGAAAATCCTTCAAACTGAGGCAGGACCTCTTCCAGAGCACTTTGAAGGGTTCCTGCATCCACTTCTTCCTTTAACGTAGCCGAAATCCGGAATACACTGCTTAAATTTTTACTTGCTATGACAGGAAAAATCTTTGCCGTATTGTCAAGTCTTCTCCATCTCTCTCCCTGTGGGCTTCGCTTCATCCAGTCTGTGCCTCTTTTCTCTTTCCATTCTGCTGGTGCTTAAAGAATCTGACTTCTGAATTCAGAAAAAGGCGGATTCCCCATGTATCCGGCAGGAAATCCGCCTTTTTGCCTTACCTAGACGCGGAAATAATATCCCACGCCCCATTTGGTATGCACGTATTTGGGATCGCTTGGACTAGGCTCGATCTTCTCTCTTAAACGCCGTACATGAACATCCACGGTGCGGACATCGCCTGTATCCATAGCCTTATTGCCCCATACAAAGGTAAGAAGCTGTTCCCTGCTGTAAACCTTGCCTGGATTGCAGGTAAGCAGCTCTAATAAGTCAAACTCCTTGGCCGTTAAATTAATCTCTTTTTCTCCGATAAATACCCGTCTGCTGTCCCGGTCAAGTTTTAAATCTCCTGCTGTGACCAGACGGCTCTCCTCCTGACGCTCCCGTCTGCCCTTTTTGGCATTCCGGCGCATGATTGCCTTGATCCTTGCCTTAACTTCAAGAATGTTGAAAGGTTTGGTAATGTAATCATCCGCTCCGTATTCCAGACCCAGAATCTTATCCATATCATTGCCCTTGGCTGTCAGCATGATAATCGGCATCTCGGAAAATTCCCGGATCGCCTGGCACACTTCATAGCCGTCAAACTTTGGAAGCATGACATCAAGAAGCACCACATCATATTCCTTCTGCTTTGCCAGACCAATGGCTTCCTCTCCGTCATACGCACAGTCTACTTCCATGCCATCCTGTTCCAGGCTGAACCTCATCCCCTTCACAATCAGTTTTTCATCATCAACTACTAAAACACTTGCCATATCACACCTCTGTCTTCTATGTTAAACCGTTATATCATCTTTTATCTTTTGAAATGCTGCATCTTTGATCCCGGACACCTTCATAATGTCCTCAATCCTTTTAAAGCCTCCGTGGCTGTCCCGGTATCTTATGATATCCTCTGCCCTGGATTCTCCAATGCCCTTAAGAGTCATCAGTTCTTCTTTGGCGGCAGTATTAAGATTTACCTGTGATTTTCCCTGGGAAAAATCCGCCGGATTTCCTTTTGCCAAACGGGCTTCTTCCCTGCTTAACACTACGATCTTCATGCCATCCCTGATCCGCTCTGCCATATTAAGGCTTTCTGCGGCTGCATCCGGAGTGAATCCTCCCGCCTTTTCCACTGCCTGAAAGACTCTGCTTTCCTCAGGAAGCTCGTAAACACCGGGAGAGACCACTTCCCCGCAGATATGTACATAACAAGGCAGCAACGAAACATCTTCTGTGCTTCCAAAACCGCTGCCCTGGTCATCGTTCTCATGGGATCCCGGAGAATCAGAATTCTGTTCTGCCGGTGATTCTTCCATGGAAAAACGGGTGCCGGCAGATATATTTTCCAATACAGTAATCTCCGGCAACGCATCTACCGCTGTCCGGCTTTTTTGAATTCTGCTGTAACTGTAACATATACCCGAAACAAAAACACATAAAACGATGACCGCAATCTTCGCTTTCTGGTACTTCATGATATCCCTCCTATTACAAAATAATGGAAAAAAAGGATACCATCTTCAGCCTATGTTACTATTCTACCGAAAGAAATAAGTAAATACAAGCACTATTTCCAAATTAATTAAATATCATGATTCCGATGATTGCAACGACAGCACCGATGAGTTTTTTCCATTCAAATCCAACCTTTTCCACACCGAATAATCCAAACACCTCTACTCCGTAAGCCACCAGAATCTGTGAAACCACGATGACAAGAGCTGCCTTTGCCGGTCCCAGGGTCCCCATGCTTTTCACTACGGTATAAGTGATAAATGCTCCGATAATTCCTCCCAGCAGCATATACCTTGGCTGTACATCAAAAAGACCTGATATATTTTCCCGGCCTGAAAAATACCATAAGATGATGCAGGTCAAAAACGCAGTCAGCTGCACCCATCCAGTAGACACCCACATGCTGGTCTGTTTGGTGACTCCTGTATTTAAAACTCCCTGAATGCTCATAAGTGCCCCGGAAATCAGAGCGATCACAAAGCCAGTCATAAAGTACCTCCATTGTCCATTTTTCTTCTATATCCTAGGTTGTGCTTTATTTGCTTTTTTATGCAGATATTATCATTTAACACGACTTGACAACCTTTTGCATTTGCGCTATACTCACAGCAAAATCACAACATTTTTACACGCTAGGGGAGCCTTGGGCTGAGACTGGTAAGAACCTGACCCTCACTACTTGAACCGGATAATACCGGCGGAAGGAAGCTATAGTAGTCCCCTCCTGCGCCAAAGAAGGAGGAATCGAAATGTCTTATTTTCTAACGTATTCTGCCGAAGATGCAGAATACATATTAAAGCCTGCAGGATACCTTGCTGTGCTCCTGCTGCTGGCAGCCGTTTTTTTCGGATTTCAGTTCTTTTCAAAATCCCATGACAAAACAAGTTCACAAAAGACCAGGCAAATGGTCTATTGCGGAGGAGCCATGGCACTGTCTCTGGTGACTTCCTTTATTAAATTTGCCTCTCTTCCTTACGGCGGCTCCATCACCTTGTTTTCCATGATGTTCATCTGCCTGATCGGTTATGTGTATGGATTAAAGACCGGAATCATGACCGGTGTCGCCTATGGGATCCTGCAGTTTATTATGGGACCTTATATCTATGCTCCGGTACAGGTATTGCTTGATTATCCGCTGGCCTTCGGTGCCCTGGGACTATCGGGCCTGTTTTCCAATAAAAAGCATGGTCTGGTTATCGGTTACATCACAGGCGTGCTGGGACGGTATGCATTTCATGTGATTTCCGGTTATGTGTTTTTTGCCTCTTATACACCGGAAGGCACCAACGCCCTGCTTTATACCCTGGGTTACAACGCCACATATATTATTCCGGAATTAATACTGACAGTCATCATCTTATATATGCCTCCTGTCTGGAAAGCCATCGGACAGGTGAAACGCCAGGCTGTCAACGAAGTGTAAAACCAATAGCCGCTTACCGCTGTGATCTGTTGAATCTCAGCGTGTAAGCGGCTGTTTTTATTCCAGAAAACTTATAAATCCTGCTGCCAAAATATCACAGAGTCTTTTTTATTTTCCTCCCGTATAAACGGATTGCCGTAAAAAGGGCACCCAGGCCGCAGATCAGGGCAGCAATCACATATACGCCTTTCATTCCATAGATAAAAATATCATCCCGCCCCTCAATGTAATTGGTCACTTCATAGCCGATCTTAGCACTCATCCGGCTGTAAAGAATTAAAACTGCAAAGGACACCCCGCTGATCATTCCCAGATTCCTGATCAGGGCATTGACGCTGCCGCAGATTCCCAGCATGTTTTTTGGGGCCGTTGACATGGTAAGGGAGTTGTTGGGAGATTGGAACAATCCGTTCCCAACGGACATAATGGCCAGATATCCGATGAGGAACTTTATATCTGATGTCTCCGTCAGGGTTGACATCAGCCCCAGACCGGTTCCCGTAAGAATCAGACCGAAAAAGGTCAGAATCTCAGATCCGATCTTATCGGATAGATGACCGCTTACCGGCGCTACCACAGCCAGGATAACCGGAGATACCATTAAGATGATCCCTGTCACTGCCGGAGAATACTTAAGAGTATTCTGCAGATAGAACGGCAGGATGATGGTGGAACTGCTGATTGCCACAAAGGAGAGAAAGGCGCAAAAAATACTGATGGAGAACAGACTGTTCTGAAACAGCTTCAAAGGCAGAAGGGGGATCTCTGTTTTTTTCTCCAGCAATAAAAACAGGAGAAAGGAACCCGCAAATAAAACCATTCCTCCCACAATCACCGGATTTCCATAGCCATAATTTTTCCCAAGGATCATTGACAGGAACAAAGACGCAATGGATATACAAAACAGGATGGCGCCCTTTACGTCAAAAGGTTCTGCTGTACTCTTTTTTGTAACAGGAAGTATTTTCATTCCCAAAATAAACACGAAAATTCCAATCGGCACGTTAATTAAAAAAATATATTCCCAGGCAAAGGAGTGAATGATGAATCCCCCTAAAGGCGGACCTGCCATGGAGCCCAGTGCCACAGAGGTACCGGATATGCCAAGGGCTTTGCCCCTTTCATGAACGGGAAAGACCTGGGTGATGATTCCCTGGTTGGTTCCCATGGCCGCCGCCGCTCCAAGTGCCTGTATTCCGCGGGACACAATCAGCTGGAGAAAAGTATGGGATATCCCGCATAATAAAGAGCCAAGGGTGAATATGAGAACGCCGTACAGGAATATACGGGTCTTTCCAAAGATATCACCCAGGCGTCCGAAAATCAGTATGGTTCCTACCACCACCAGCAGATAAACCGTCACTACCCAGGCAATCGCTTCTGAACTGACGGAAAGAAGCCGGGACATCTGTGGCAGGGCCACATTGACAATACTGCTGTCCAGCGTTGCCATAAAGGTAAGCAAAACCACATTCAGCAAAATCAGCATTCGGTTATTATATACATTTTCGTTTGTCTGTTCCATATTTATCTCCATTCCTCTTTCTGTACGCCCCGAAGACGCTTTGCTTCCTGTAAAACAATATCCAGCATCCGTAAAAGTTCTTCCTTTTCTTTTTCCTCAAGACCTGAGGTGATGGCATTGTTCCAGACGGATAACTCCCTCCGGATATCCGGGATCATATGTCTGCCCTTTTCTGTCAGATAAAGCTTATAGGCTCTTGCATCTTCCTGATCCGCCTCTTTTTTTACGTATCCCATCTGAATCAGTTTTTTCAGTTCCCTTGCTGACATGGCCTTGTCCACATTCAGCTCCCGGCTTATCTCATTCTGATTGATCCCGCCGCGGTTATATAAGGTCAGTAGATAGGGACAGCTGCCGCTGCTTAATCCATAAGGCTTTAACATCTCACTGGTAAATGCCTGAGTGCACCGGTAAATGCCGCCGGTATATTTACTCAGCTTTCTATGCGCTTCTTTCATGTTTCTCCTTTCATTGTTTCTCCTTTTCCCTGTTTTATTACAGGAAAATCGTACGCAGGCTATTATATTTTAAAATAGTTGATAAGTCAACTATAAATATGCCCCGAATCAGTATAATCACAATAGCACGTACTCCGGGAATATACTAAAATAAAAAGCTATAAAAGGAGAATTTATGAAAACTCAGGTGGAACCCTTAAAAAGCATGGAAACGCTGTATGAGGAGGCTGCCGGCAACAGCCGCAATTATAAAATATATGATGAAATGGGGAAATATTATCAGAAAGAAGGAAATTTAAAGAGAGCTTATCTGTGCTGTGTTCACAGCCATTTTCTCTGCGACAGAGAGGAAGAGGCTATCTTGTTGTCTGAGCAGATTGAAACACTTAAGAAGAAATTGAAAAATGAAATCCCGTCGGTGACCATTATGATTCCTTCCGTAGCGGTACCGGCACAGATGGAAGCCATTTTAAATGCCAGTCTTGCCCTAAAGGAGGACTGCGAAACGGTGATAATTCTCGATACGGAAGAATCTGAGGAGGTCACCAGCCAGCTTCTTGAAAATCAAGAGATAACGGTAGTTTCTGTAAAAGGTCTGTCTCCTCATGCAGCTTATGAAAAAGCGGCAGCCATGGCCGGGGAAACGGATGACCTTTTACTTCTTGACCGGGGCTCCGCTCTCTTAAGCCATGCCTTATTCAATCTCCGCATGTCCCTTTATAAAGATGAAGAAACCGGTGCAGCCAATGCTGTTACCAACGGCCCTGCTCAGGGACTGACGGAATTTGTCACTCCGATCCGGCGGGCAGACGGCTATGCCATCGAACACAATCTTCCCGGAGACCGTCACATGGACCCGACCCTGATTCCCACCTGCGGGTCTCTTTTAATAAGAAGGGACTGCTGGGATAAAGTAAATGGATTTGATGATTCCTTCTTAACTTTGGAAGTGGCACAA
This sequence comes from Lacrimispora sp., assembly GCF_046972725.1. Lineage (NCBI taxonomy): Bacteria > Bacillati > Bacillota > Clostridia > Lachnospirales > Lachnospiraceae > Lacrimispora > Lacrimispora sp. The sequence continues at coordinate 1,570,729 of NZ_JBKVXF010000001.1, forward strand.
AAGGATTTAAGCTTTCAGCTGCTTCAAAGCAAAAAACTGACTTATCTGTGCCATCACGCCTACGTCTATACATTGGCCCAGCCCCAGAATAACTCCGCCCGCTGGTTCGACTACAATCATTTTTATGAAAAATGGAATGTGCGTTTAAACTACTCCCTTTTCAGCCGTCCTGATATTCTGGGCCTGATTACAGACCCGCCCCAGACACCCTTAAAGATTCTTGACGTTGGCTGTGCCTGCGGAGCTTCCCTCTTATCCATAAAAAATAAATTTCCAAATGCAGACCTTCACGGCATAGAATTGGATCCCGGTTCCTGGAGTATCGCTTCCAAACTATTTCCCGTGACCCAGGGCAATGTGGAGGAAGATCTGGATTATCCTCTGGAATCCTTTGATTATATTATCTTTGGAGACGTTCTTGAGCATCTTCACCAGCCCCAGGCAGTGCTGGTCAATATGAAACGCTATTTAAAGCCAGGCGGAATGATTCTTGCCAGCATTCCAAATATCATGCATATCTCTGTGCTTGGTGATTTATTGAACGGAAACTTTACCTATCAGGACAGCGGGATCCTGGACCGGACCCATCTGCGCTTTTTTACCAAAGGGGAAATCCAGAAAATGTTTTCAAGGGCCGGATATGAGATTACAGATATGGGAAATACCAGAGTCTGGATCAGTGAAGACCAACAGAAGCTCATACAAACGCTCTGTACCATCAGCACCAGTCCGGCAGATGCATTTACGGCTTATCAGTATCTGGTAAAGGCAAAGAAGCTGTAGGAAGCATAAAAAACGCTTGAAGGGATAACTCCTTCCAAGCGTTTTTTCCTGTCTGTCATTTGTTACAGCCTGCCGCCAGCACCAGATGCTTTGCAAGCACAGCGGTTGTTACCGCACCTACTCCTCCTGGTACGGGGGTAGCCATGGAAGCAGTTCCTTCCAGGGTATCAAAATCCACATCTCCGCAGAGTTTTCCGTTCTCATCCACATTGATCCCCACATCAATCACAACGGCCCCGTTCCCAACGTAAGAGGCATCAAGCATTTTTGCCTGTCCTGCTGCTGCTATGAGTATTTCTCCGTGCCTGCAGGTCTCTTTTAGATTTACGGTGCGTGTATGGCAGATGGTTACGGTGGCATTCTCCTTTAATAAAAGCATGGAAAGGGGCCGCCCAACGACCATGCTTCTGCCTACGATGGTAACCTTCTTTCCGGCAAGAGCAATCTCATTGGCCTTCAATACCTCTACCACGGCTTCTGCGGTACACGGCGCAAAACCCGAATCATCTCCTGCGAATACCTTTGCAATGTTGATGGGGGAAATGCCATCCAAATCTTTTTTAGGATCGATCATATGCTCAATGTCTTTTTCCACGATCTGCTTTGGAAGAGGCCGTAAAAGAAGAATGCCGTCAACGTCCGGGTTCTCATTGATCTTTGAAAACTCCCTTTTAAAGTCCTGATCTGTCATATCTTCCGGAAAGGCAAAGCTTTCCGCCTCAAGACCAAAAGCTGCCATCTTTTTTAAGGCTCCCCGTTCATAGGATAAATCATCGGGACGTTCTCCCACCCTGACGATTGCCAGTTTTGGAATACGTTTTCCATTCTCCTTTAAAAGTTCTTCCACCTGTTCCTTAATCTTTTCAGACACTGCTGCTCCCTTTAATGTTATCACGGCTTTTTCTGCCTCCTTTATTCTGTCTTTAACGCCGCTTCCACCTGCGTATAAATAGCATCTGCCCTGGAAATTCCGTTCCCGGCCATGGTTTCTGCCATGGCATTCAATTCTCTTGCTTTTTCTCTCTGGACCATGGTTTTCGTGTTGATAAATACATTCATCTTTGCTCCCAGGAGAGCTGCCCGGATAAACTGTACTCCTACTCCAACATCGCTGACTGCCATCCGGCTTCCCTTATTGGCTAAGATTTCCATATAATCCAGCGCTTCCAGCGACCGTTCCATAACTGCGAGGGGTACCAGGGAAGCTGCAAGAAGATGGCCTTCCAGGATCTTTTCCTTGTTTCTTTTTTCCTCTTCCGTACCGGAAGGAAGTAAATAGGCCTCTGCCAGAGGGGCAAATACCACTGCGTCTTCCTCGGCAAGCCTTAAAAACTCCTGTTCCAAGTGGGCAAGCTTTGTGAGAATGGATTGCATCTCTTCTTCCACATCTGCGTACCTTTTTTTCCCAATGGTCAAGTTTACCACCATCTTCCCAAGAGCTGCACCAACCGCTCCTCCAAGGCCAGCCGCTCCTCCTCCGCCCGGGGTGGGGCTTTTGGAAGAAAGCTTTTCAAGAAAAGAAGAAACCGTAAGATCCTGTATCATTTGTGAATACCGCCTTTCAGACTGAATTTTTTTACATTATATAAGGCTTTTGTAAAAATTACAAGGCTATATCGTAAGATGTTTGATGGATAAGTCATCAAGTTCGGACCGAAGCCGTATGTCCGGGTATTTTGCCGCAAGGGGAGAAAAGACCTTTAAGGTTTCCTCAGCCCTTTGTTTCCAGGTCGACGGATCCACAAATTCTATGGTCCGCATATTATGAAGCCGGTCCGCCAGTGCGACAAGTGCTCCCCGGTCATCCCTGCAGGCACCAGTCTGGTTAAATTCCTTATAGGACTGTATGACCGCTTCGACTTCCTCCGGGGTCCCTCCGGCACCCCCGGCATCGTGAAGCAGTCCGGCGCACACAGTTTCTATGTCGGCTCCCATATCCGCCAGAATAATCCCGACATTTAAGGAATGGGTCACATACGCCTCGCCGGAATACCTGGTCTGCCCCTTATGGGCATCGGCGGCCAATTCGTATAAATTTCTAAGATTTTCCGGTTCAAATACGGTTCCGTTTTCTGATAATGTCCGGCAAAGCTCTGCAAAAAGCTCTTCGGGTTCCTTATAAAGCTCCATTTTCTTTAATGATAATTCCATGATTTCTCCTTTCATCGAGGCGTCACGGAAATGGAATGCTCTTAAATATACAGGGGAATAGCCAAACTGGCTGACAAATGCCTTAGTAAACCCGCCATGAGTGTCCCAGCCGTAATCCATGGCTGCGTCCAGGATCCTCCGTCCCATACGGATCTCCCTGGCCGCAGCAAACAGACGGCGCTGCTTTAGATATTCCATGGGGGATGCTCCCACCCTTTCCTTAAAACATCTGGAAAAATACCAGGGAGAGTATCCGGCCCATGCACTCAGGCGTTCTACCGATAGATCTTCTTTTAGATGCTCCTCAATATACAGGGTGCATAAAACCGCCCATTCTTCTTTTTCCATTCCGCTGCCTCCTGTTCTGGTTCCCACGTGGTAACCTGATTATAGCAGAATCAAAAGAATCCGGCTGTTCCAAATTTGCTTTTTTCAGAATATACAGAAATGATTTATGAATGCCTTTTTAATACGGTTTCCAGCTTAAGAACCATGGCATCTACATGCTCCCTGGTGATGATAAGGGGAGGAACCATACGGATCACATTGGTCCCTGCACTGATGATAACAAGCTTCTCATTCAACAATGCGTCTTCTACAATGGGCCCGGCAGGAACAGACAGCTCCAGTCCCTGGATCAGCCCTAAGCCTCGGTGGGCGGTTATGATATCATATTTCTTAAGCAGGGCCTCGGCCTGTTCCCAAAGATAATCGCCTGTTTCTTTTACATGGTCCACGATTTTTCGCTTATCAAACAGTTCCAGAACCTTTGCGGCCGCGGCTGTTACAAAGGGATTTCCGCCGTAGGTGGTTCCGTGATCGCCGGGTGACATGGCTGTGGCCGCTTTTCCATGAGCCAGAAACGCACCGATGGGAACGCCGTTTCCAAGGGCTTTTGCAGCGGTCATCACATCCGGCTTTACCCCGTATTTCTGCCATGCAAACATGGTTCCGGTACGCCCCATGCCGCACTGGATCTCATCAAGGATCAGAAGTGCGTCATGTTCGTCGCACAGCTTTCTGACTCCTTTTAAGAATTCCTCTGTGGCCGGGTAGATTCCGCCTTCTCCCTGAACGGTTTCCATAATCACTGCACAGGTCTTGTCATTCATCAGTGCTTTTACACTGTTAAGGTCATTGTACTCTGCAAAGCGGATTCCAGGGATCAGCGGCTTAAACGGTTCCTGATAATGGTCATTGCCTGTCACAGATAAAGCCCCTAAGCTTCTTCCATGGAAGGAGTGGTTCATGGCGATGATCTCATGGTCATGGCTCTTATCCTTATTATAAGCATACCTTCTGGCGATCTTTAAGGCACCTTCAATGGCTTCTGTTCCGCTGTTGGTAAAGAATACCTTATCCATGTCCGAAGCCTTTAAGATCAGCTCTCCGGCCTCCACAGCCGGAACGTTATAAAAGAGGTTGGAGGTATGGAGAAGTTTATCCACCTGTCCTTTTAAGGCTTCATCAAATTCCCGGTCATGATACCCCAGACCCATGACTGCGATTCCGGCAGCAAAGTCCAGATACTCATTCCCATCGGTATCATAAAGGTACACGCCATCCCCGTGATCAAATACCACGGGATAACGGTTATAGGTCTTATAGATTTTCTCTTCCGCTTTCTCGATATACTCCTGTTTACTCAGCATGATAATAACGCTCCTCTCCCGGACTGATAATGGCAGTTCCGATTCCTTTATTGGTAAATATCTCAAGCAGCAGACAGTGGGGGATCCGTCCATCCATGATATGTACCCTGGAAACTCCCTGGTTCATGGCATCGATGCAATTTTGAAGTTTCGGGAGCATTCCTCCCCCAAGGGTGCCGCTGTTTACAAATTTCTCTGCTTCTTCAATGGACATCTCTGAAATCAGGGAATCCTTATCCTTAAAATCCCGGTAAACGCCCTCCACATCCGTCAAAAAAGCCAGTTTTTCCGCTTCCATAGCCGTTGCAATGGCACAGGCGGCATCATCTGCATTGATGTTATAGGTTTTAAAATCCTCATCAAAGCCAACCGGGCAGATAATCGGAAGAAAATCCTTTTCCAGCAGATCATTGATGATCTGAGGATCTACTTCTGTAATATCACCCACAAAGCCGATATCCTCTCCATTGGAATAACGCTTTTTGCACTTTAACATCATGCCGTCTTTTCCGCTGATTCCCACGGCCTTGATGCCAAGTTCATTGACAAGCTGCACCAGACTTTTGTTTACCCGGTTTAAGACCATCTCAGCAATTTCCATGGTAGGCTCATCAGTAACACGAAGTCCTCCGATAAACTGTGACTCCATACCTGACTTTTCCACCCATTTGCTGATTTCTTTTCCGCCTCCATGGACAATGATGGGTTTAAAGCCAACCAGCTTTAAAAGGACCACATCCTGAATGACCTGCTTTTTCAGTTCCTCATCCACCATGGCACTGCCGCCGTATTTTACCACGATGGTCTTACGGTTAAACCTCTGGATATAAGGAAGGGCTTCAATGAGTACTTCCGCCTTTTGCATAATGCTTTGATCCAATTCCATAATTTTTTTCCTCCCTGATTCCGGTTATGAACGGTAATCTGCGTTGATTTTTACATAATCAAAGGTCAAATCGCAGCCCCATGCAGTGGCTTTTGCTTCTCCCATTTTGATATCTGCCGTGGCAGTGACTTCCGGCTCTGATAAAATCTTTGTAGCTTCTTCCTCGCTGTAGGGAAGCGCAACCCCATTTTCAATAATCTTCAGCTTTCCTGCGGCACTTTCAAAATATAAATCCACCTTCTCAGGGTCAAACTGTGCGCCCGAATAGCCCATGGCACAGAGAATCCTGCCCCAGTTGGCATCGTGACCGAAGATGGCCGCTTTGGTAAGACTGGAGGTGATTACTGATTTTGAAAGGGTCACCGCCTGTTCCTTTGTTTCCGCCCCGATGATCTTCACTTCAAACAGAGCCGTACAGCCTTCTCCGTCACCTGCCATCTTTTTTGCCAGATATTCATTGACATAATGAAGGGCTTTATAAAAGGACTGGTAATCTTCATTCTTTTCCGTGATTTCAGGATTTCCTGCCAGACCGTTGGCCAAAAGAAGAACGGTATCATTGGTGGAGGTATCCCCGTCTACGGAAATCATGTTATAGGTGTCCTTGATATCCTCACTGAGCGCTTCCTGCAGAAGTTCTTTGGAAATGGCCGCATCCGTGGTAATGAAGCTTAACATGGTACACATGTTTGGATGAATCATGCCGGAGCCTTTGCACATTCCTCCCACGGTTACGGTCTTGCCTCCTGCTGTGAACTGAACTGCAATTTCCTTCTTTACCGTATCGGTGGTCATAATAGCGGCTGCCGCCTCCGAACCGCTTTCCAAACTTTCATTCAGAACCGGCGCCATGGCTTCAATCCCTGCTTTGATGCGGTCCATGGGAAGCTGCTTTCCAATGACTCCGGTAGATGCCACAAGTACGGAATCCGAAGGGATGGAAAGACACTCTGCTGCTGCCTTTGCTGTTTCTTCACAGTACCGGTAGCCTTCTGCTCCGGTACAGGCATTGGCGATTCCCGCATTGACCACGATGGCCTTGATAAAGGGAGCATTGTCCACCATTTCCTTATCCCATTTGACCGGAGCTGCCTTTACCAGATTGGTGGTATAGGTTCCGGCCGCCTTACACGGTTCTTCACTGTATATCAGTGCCATATCTTTTCTGTCTTTATATTTGATCCCTGCCGCCGTGGAAGCTGCCTGAAATCCTGCTGCTGCAGTTACTCCTCCGCTGATCTCTTTCATATCGCTTTTCCTCCTGAATTAAATAATTGTATAACCAGCCGCATCCAGCAGCTTTAACGCATTTTCATAGTTTTCTTTCTTTACCAGTATGTAATCCGTTTGAAAAGTAGATACGGCAAATATTCCGATTCCGTTATCCGCCAGTACAGCGGAAAGTTTTGACAATATCCCAATCAGGGAAAAATCCAGGACTCCTTCTATGCGGAATGCCTGAAACCCGTCTTCCCGTTCCACCGTTTTCTCCGGAACAACCGAAGTTTCGCATACCAGAGAAAGCTCCTCATCGGTTTTTCCCAGAAACCAGAAACCGGATTCCTGCTGAAAACCGGCTAAATCAGAAAGAGCAGACAGTTTGCATACGGTAAAGTCACCGCCAACCCGCTTTAGTTTCATACCGCTTCCTCCTATTTAATAAAATTTGTTACATTTTCTATATTTAAAGAAAAATCATAATAATTCAAATCTTCCCGAAACGTAAATCCCATGTCCTGCCAGAACTTGTTCCCTACCTGATTGGACCGGAATGCAATCAGGCTTACTTTGCTGATTCCTTCCTTTTTAAGCCTTTCCAGTGCATTTAAAACCATCTGATGCCCCACGCCCTTTGTCCGGTACTCCTTAGCCACACACACGTGGTAAAAGCTGGCCCGGCGGCCGTCATGTCCGCTTAAAATAGTGCCAATGACTTTTCCGTCCTCTTCTGCTACCACACTGGTGCCGGGATTTCTTTTTAAAAACTTTTCCACCCCTTCTCTGGAATCATCAAGGGTACGGATTCCAAATCCCCTGATTCCTGACCAAAGTGCATAAACCTCTTTATAATCATTGATTGTCATCGTTCGGATTTCCATTGTCTTTCCCTCTGTAAAATTCATCTCCTGTTTCCTTATGGGAACATGGGGATCATTTTCAGTCCTTTCTGCTCCGGCAGCCCGAACAAAAGGTTCATATTCTGTACCGCCTGACCGGCCGCCCCTTTCACCAGATTGTCCATTGCGCCCATCATGACCACCCGGTTGGTTCTCTTATCAAGTTTCACGTTCACATCAACAAAATTGCTTCCCTCCACCCATTTGGTCTGAGTTGTCATATCTTCCTCCAGAACGCGTACAAAAAATTCATTTTCATAATATTTCTTATAAACTTCCCTTATCTGCGCTTCGGAAACATCCTTTTTTAAGGTTCCGTAGGCGGTAACCAGAATTCCCCGGTTCATGGGAACCAGATGAGGGGTAAAACTGATGGTGACCGGCATTCCTGCGCCGTAGGACAACTGTTCCTCGATCTCCGGCGTATGGCGGTGGCCCCCCACTCCATAGGCTTTCATGTTTTCATTGACTTCACAGAAAAGATTATCCACCTTCGCCCCTCTTCCTGCGCCGGAAGTCCCTGATTTGGCATCAATGATAATACTGTCCGGTTCCAGAAGTCCTTCCTTTAACAAAGGATTGACGGATAAGATGGAGCAGGTAGGATAGCATCCCGGATTGGCTATAAGCCTTGCAGTTTTGATGGCTTCTCTGTTGAGCTCCGGAAGGCCGTAAACTGCTTCCTTTATATATTGAGGTGTTTTATGCACCATTTTATACCATTCTTCATAGACCGCCACGTCCTTGATCCGGTAATCGGCACTTAAATCAATCACTTTTGTCCTGGATAAGATATCATCATTAAGCAGAGAGGCCAGAAACCCCTGGGGTGTTGCTGTGAAGATCACGTCTGCCTTATCTGCCAGTGCTTCTATATTATCATCCAGACAGGTATCCTCTGATATCTGGAACATGTTCTGATAAATGGAAGCATATTTCTGACCCACATAACTTTTGGAGCCATACCAAATGATCTCCACATCATCTCTCTGAAGTAACAGCCTTGCAAGTTCTCCGCCTGCATATCCGGTTGATCCAATGATTCCTGCCTTTATCATAAACATCTCTCCTTTTCCTGTCTTTGGTTACTTTCATTCTTTACTTTTGGGAGCATAACCATACGCTTGCTTCCGATAGTTCATAATTATACATCCCATCTGCATATTATGCAAGTTCTTTTTATATTTTTCATTTTACTCTTGCATTTGGCCCTGTTTTGGTGTATATTTATGAAAGTTCAACCGATAAATATACAATTAAGGTAGAGGAGGATTCATCAATGAAAGAAAAAGTTATTTTAGCCTATTCCGGCGGTCTGGACACTACGGCAATTATCCCGTGGTTAAAGGAACATTTTGATTATGAAGTGATCTGCTGCTGCATCGACTGCGGACAGGGGAACGAATTAGACGGTCTGGAAGAAAGAGCCAAATTATCCGGCGCTTCTAAATTATATATTGAAGATCTTGTGGATGATTTTTGTGATAACTACATTGTTCCCTGTGTGCAGGCCAATGCCGTTTACGAGAACAAATATCTGCTTGGAACTTCTATGGCACGTCCTGCCATTGCAAAAAGACTGGTTGAGATAGCCAGAAAAGAAGGCGCTGCTGCCATCTGTCACGGAGCCACCGGAAAGGGCAATGACCAGATCCGTTTTGAGCTTGGGATCAAGGCACTTGCACCGGACTTAAAGATCATCGCTCCATGGCGTATGACCGATATTTGGACCATGCAGTCCAGAGAAGACGAAATTGAGTACTGCAAGCAGCACGGAATCGATCTTCCTTTCTCTGCTGACAGCAGCTACAGCCGTGACCGCAACTTATGGCACATCAGCCACGAAGGTCTGGAACTGGAAGACCCGGCCAGCGAGCCTGATTATGACCACTTATTAGTACTTGGCGTTTCTCCGGAAAAAGCACCAGATGAGGGAGAATACGTGACCATGACCTTTGAAAAGGGAATTCCGGTGAGTGTAAACGGCAAAAAGATGAAGGTATCTGATATCATCACCACCTTAAATGAACTGGGCGGAAAGCATGGCATCGGAATCATCGATATCGTAGAAAACCGTGTGGTCGGTATGAAATCCAGAGGCGTTTATGAGACTCCCGGCGGAACCATTCTCTTAGAGGCTCACCAGCAGCTGGAGGAGCTTGTGTTAGACCGGGCTACCATGGAAGTAAAGAAAGACATGGGAAACAAGTTCGCTCAGATCGTTTACGAAGGAAAGTGGTTCACTCCTCTTCGGGAAGCAATCCAGGCCTTTGTGACCTCTACACAGGAATATGTGACCGGTGAAGTGAAATTCAAACTTTATAAAGGAAATATCATCAAAGCCGGAACCACTTCTCCCTACTCCTTATACAGTGAATCCCTGGCTTCCTTTACCACCGGTGACCTTTATGACCACCACGATGCAGACGGATTTATCACTCTGTTCGGCCTTCCCTTAAAGGTTCGCGCCATGAAGATGCAGGAAGCGGAGAAAAATAAATAAGGTGTATTTGATAAGTAACATTTCATAGAAACTATGGAATTAAACAGAACGCATTCGGAATAAATTCTGAATGCGTTCTGTTTGATTGGTTCTTACACCTTTGTTATTTATTTTGCAAGTTCATTTAAAGCATCTCCCGTAACCCGGTAAACCGTCCATTCATCCATGGGCTTTGCACCCATGGAACGGTAAAACTCAATGCTTTTGGTATTCCAGTCCAGACAGGACCACTCCAGTCTTCCGCAGCCTCGTTCCACTGCAATGGAGCCCAGCTTTTTGATCAGAGCTTTTCCCAGTCCATGTCCCCGGTACTCTGGTGTCACATATAAGTCTTCCAGATAGATTCCGGCTCTGCCCAGGAATGTGGAGAAATTATGGAAGAACAGAGCATATCCGACTTCCTTCCCATCGGCCTGCACAAAGATAACTTCCGCCTTTTTCTTTTCAAAGATCCATTCTTCTATACTTTCCTCGGTTGCAACAACCTCATCAAGCAGCTTTTCATAAACCGCAAGTTCCCTGACAAAATAAAGAATCAATCCGGCATCCTTTTTTTCCGCATAACGATATGTGATGTCCATTATATTTCCTCCTATGTGCAATCTGTTTATTATGTATTAATGTTTTATCTGATTTTTCTTTTCTAACGCCTTTTTTATTCTTGGAATCATCTTTTTTGTATAGATATAACCGCTTTCCATGCACTCTTCCATACAGCTAAAGGTCAAAAGCCCGGCATCCTTAGGAAGGGGCGGGTTTAACAGCATGACCTCTCCGCTGCTTCCGCAGTCTTTTAAATCTCTGCTCATAACAGAAAAGGAATGGTAAGCAATCTCAATGATGGACTCATCATGAGGTTTTTCATACTTCTCTCCAATATCCACTCCAAGAACTTTTGGAACTCCGGCAGCGATCAGCAAATCCACAGGAAGATTGTTGGTCACACCCCCATCCACCAGCAGAAAATTCTTCATATGCCTTGGACGGAAGATTGCCGGAACCGAGCAGCTGGACATCATGATATCACATAAGAGACCGCTTCTCTCCCATTTCACATGTTCCAGGGAAAGGGCGGATAAAGGGATCTGTTCCTGAAACAGGTTGGTAAATACCACCGTATCCCCGCTGTTAATATCCACTGCAGGAATCAAAAGGCCTTTGCATTTCCCCTGAATATCTAATTTTTTCGTCAGATCACAAAGAAAATGCTGGAAACGGTTGCCCTTTATGAGTCCGCTAAGCCTGATCTCTTTTCCTAAAATAATTTGTGGCAGGAACAATGCAATTCCGAAAATATCCGGGTCAATCAGGCTTTTTCCATGTCTGGCAAGCCACCGCACGGTATCCCTCATTTCTCCGATTTCCATACCTGATGCGTAAAGCCCTGCCACAATGCTTCCGGCACTGGCTCCTGCGATCTGATTGGGAAGAATCCCGTCTTCCTCAAGAGCTGTTAAAACTCCCACATGAGCCGCTCCCCTGGTACCTCCGCCTGCCAGTGCCAGTCCGTAATCTACCATTTTCCTTTTCCTCGCTTTTCCGCTGAGTTTCAGGAAAATTTATGCCTTGATACAGGGATTTATGCCTGACCGCTTTATATAAAGAAGAACAGTTCTTAATGTATGTTCCCCTTTAATAGAGCTGGCTTCCCAATAAGACTGTTCTTCTATTTTTTATTCTTATTTTGCATAATATGCATCAATTCCGTCTGCAATCCCTTTTGCGATCTTCTCCCGGTATTCTTCCGTGGCCATCTTCCGGTCTTCCTCCGGATTGCTCATAAAGCCCATCTCAACAATGGTAACCGGAATCTTGCACCAGTTGATACCGCTCATGGAATCAGTCTCCTGCACGCCCCGGTTCTTAAAACCGGTTCTTCCTGCGATCCCGTCCACCACGGCTTTTGAAAGGGCCAAACTTTCTCCGTAAAGAGACCCGTTATATGGATTCTTCGAGGTCTGGCACATGGTAAGGGCACCGTGAATGCTGCTGTCATTTAAGGAATTGGCATGGACCCTGACAAAGATATCCGCACCGCTTTTGTTTGCCATCCCGGCACGTTCCGCGTTGCTGATATTGACCTCATTGGTCTCCCTGATCATGTAGACCTGATAGCCCCGGTCCAAAAGCTCCTGCTTCAGCTTTAAGGAGACTGCAAGGGTAAGCTGATACTCCGGAATCCCTGTCTTAACTCCCTGGGTACCGGAAGCCACCTTGGCCTTCATCTGGGAAGAGCCGGGAGCTACAGGTTCTTTTTCAGAATTGCCCTTCGCCTGATGACCAGGATCAATGGCAATGATCTTACCTGCTTTGTTACCGGTAACAGAAGGGGCCTGGCTTTCCTTTTCCGGCTTTTCCTTTGATACATACCGGGAAGAAATATAACACACCTTGTCCTCATAAAACACCCGGCTCCAGTCACTGCTGTAACCGGTCCTTTTTAAAGAAAGGCCCTTATTAAGCTTTGTCACGATCTCCCCGTCAGAGGACGGAGACTTTCTTACATTGACCTGGTTTCCAGTCACATAAACCGTTTCATCGGTTCCCTGAAATGCAGGTGCCGGTTCCCTGATGACAGCCGCTTCATGGGAGCTGGTCTCAGCACTGCCGGAACTGTCTTCCACGGAGACAGGCGGTGTTTCCTTCTCTTCTTCCAATAAACCGCCCTTTGCCTCTTCCACCGTCGGCACATGGACCGGTTCATATTTCTTTTGACAGCCAAAAAGCATTGCTGCACAGAAAAAGACAGCAAAAAGGAGGAACCAACTTCTTTTTTTCCCTACCTCTTTCACAGTATGGTTCCTCCTCCAACAACGTAGTCGCCGTCATAAAATACGACTGCCTGTCCAGGCGTAATGGCACGCTGAGGTTCTTCAAACTTACACTCTATCACACCATCCTCCGCTTCCCTTATGGTACAACGGGCCCCTTTATGGCTGTAACGTATCTTGGCGGTTACCTGCACAGACGTTCCATGAAGCCCGTCAATCGCCATCCAGTTCACATGGCCGGCTCTTAAAGAGTCAGAGAAAACGTCTTCTCCGTTTCCAATGACAACTTCATTGGTTTCCGGACGTATCTCCACCACAAAAACAGGATGTCCCATGGACAGATTCAGCCCTTTTCTCTGTCCTACGGTATAGTGGGTAATTCCTTTGTGACGGCCGATCACCTGACCGTTTAAGTCCACAAAGTTTCCTTCCGGTGATTTTTCTCCGGCATTCTCTTCAATAAAGCCTGCATAATCGTTATCCGGAATAAAGCAGATCTCCTGACTGTCCGGCTTGTGGGCCACACGGAGACTGATCTTTTCTGCAATCTCCCTGATCTGGTCCTTGGTATAGGCACCGACCGGCATCAGAGTGCGTGATAACTGTTCCTGGGTCAAATTATACAGTGCGTATGTCTGGTCTTTTGCAGCAGTCACGGATTTCTTCAAGGCATACCTTCCGCCTGGCAGCTTTTCTATCTGGGCGTAATGACCGGTCGCGATATAATCCGCACCGATATCCAGGCTTCTCTTTAAAAGGGATTCCCATTTGACATAACGGTTGCAGGCAATGCATGGATTCGGGGTTCTTCCCTTCTGGTATTCTTCTACGAAATAATCAATGACATTTGATTTAAATTCTTCTTTAAAATTCATGACATAATAAGGAATGCCAAGATCCCAGGCGACCCGTCTGGCATCATCTACGGCACTGAGTCCGCAGCAGCCTCCGTTCTCCTCCTGGGTCCTGGTATCCTCGTCCTGCCATATCTGCATGGTAACGCCGATGACGTCGTATCCCTCTTCCTTTAATAGCCAGGCGGCCACAGAGGAATCCACGCCACCCGACATTCCTACTACTACTTTCGCTTTACTCATAGCTTCACGTTTCCACTTTCTTCCGCCGGGTAAGCAAAAGCCCGGCATCTTAATATTCTTCTTCGATTTCTTCCTCACCGATGTCAGACTTGGGTTTCTTTAACCCGTCAATCTCAATTCCGTGCTTATTTGCATAATCCCATAATGCGGCGTGAATCGCTTCCTCTGCCAGTAAGGAACAGTGTACCTTTACCGGAGGAAGTCCGTCGAGTGCCTCGCAGACAGCCTTATTGGTAACTTCCATTGCTTCTTTGACTGTCTTGCCTTTTACCATCTCTGTTGCCATACTGCTGGTTGCAACCGCAGCACCGCAGCCAAAGGTCTTAAACTTTACGTCACGGATCACCTGGTTTTCATCGATATCTAAATACATTCTCATAATATCGCCGCATTTTGCATTACCAACGGTACCCATGCCGCTTGCATTCTCTATTTCGCCTACATTTCTTGGATGTTCAAAATGATCCATTACTTTTTCTGTATACATATTCTATTTTCTCCATTTCCAGGTAATAATTTCCAACGGGTATTGATCCGCTGATGCAGATGTCTTTTTTATTTCGCCTGATGCTTGATATAATCTTCGTATAAAGGAGACATGCTGCGCAGCTTTTCTACGATCTCTTTCACGGATTCCACTACAAAATCCATCTCTTCTTTTGTATTTACCTGATCCAGGGTAAGACGAAGGGAGCCATGAGCAATCTCATGAGGAAGTCCGATGGCAAGAAGCACATGGGAAGGGTCCAGAGAACCTGAGGTGCAGGCGGAACCGCTGGAACCGCAGATTCCTTTCATATCCAGCATAATAAGAAGTGATTCTCCTTCAATAAACTGAAATGCAAAATTCACGTTGTTGGAAAGTCTGTTCTTTCTGTGGCCGTTAATTCTTGTATAAGGAACCTCTGCCATCACCCGCTCCATCAGATAATCCCGAAGCTCGGACTCTTTTTTGATTCTCTCATCCATCTCAGCCACTGCAAGCTCTACTGCCTTGCCGAAACCTACGATGCCTGGTACGTTCTCTGTTCCTGCACGGCGCTTTCTTTCCTGGCCGCCTCCGTGAATGAAGGAGCGGGATTTGATGCCGGTACGGATATAAAGAAAGCCGATGCCTTTTGGCCCATTGATCTTATGGCCGCTGGCACTGAGCATATCGATATGATAATCATCCACATTGATGGGCACATGTCCAAAAGCCTGGACTGCATCGGTGTGGAATAAAATGCCGTGTTCTTTTGCAATTTCGCCAATCTCTTTAATGGGTTCGATGGTTCCGATCTCATTATTGGCAAACATTACTGAAATAAGGATGGTATCGGGACGTATTGCCTTTTTTAACTGATCCAGCTTTACGACACCGTTCTCATCTACATCTAAATAGGTAACATCAAAACCGCGTTTTTCCAGGTACTCACAGGTGTGAAGCACCGCATGATGCTCGATCTTACTGGTTATGATGTGTTTTCCTTTTGCCGCATAAGCTTCTGCCGTAGCAATCAATGCCCAGTTATCTGACTCAGAGCCTCCTGCTGTAAAATAGATCTCATTTGATTTTGCGCCGATAGCATTAGCGATGGTTTCTCTGGCTCCTGCAACAGCCTTCTTTGAGATCCCGGAAAACTCATATACGGAAGATGGATTGCCATAGTATTCCGTAAAATACGGCAGCATGGTTTCTACGACCTCTGGACGTGTTTTGGTCGTTGCTGCGTTGTCAAGATAAATCAATTGCTTCATATTGTTAGTTCCGCCTTTCTGTAGTTCTAAAGTTAAAAGCTTCATCTACAAATTCTATTATACACACATTTCCTAGAATTTCAATAGGAATGATTCTCATTATGAATATGTCATGAAGAAAGAATCCTTTCCATATATTTATAATAATTCTCATTTTCAGGAGATTTCATGAATGATACGCTAAAGATCCCGCGAAAACTGTCTCCAACGAAATATGCCTTATTGACCGGCACCCTTCTTCTGACCTCTGCCGGACTCATTACCCGGGTGCTGGGCTTTTTTTACCGGATCTTTCTCTCCAGGACCATCGGAGCGGAGGGACTTGGAGTTTTTAATCTGATTCATCCGGTATTCGGCATCTGTTTTGCCTTATGTGCCGGTTCCATTCAAACTGCCATATCCCAGTCCGTAGCGGCTAATGTGAGAAAAGGCCGTTCCATTTTCCGGGCCGGTTTGATCATTTCAGTTGGAATTTCCATAATTCTGGCATACGGCATTATCCAGTTCAAGGATTTAATAGCCGCCAACATCCTGATGGAACCACGCTGCGCGCCTCTTCTGATCTTTGTTGCTGTCTCTGTACCGTGTTCCGCCATTCATGCCTGCATCAACGGTTACTATTATGGTATGCAGCGGCCTCAGGTTCCGGCCTTTGCACAGATCACGGAACAAAGCGTCCGGATTGGAGCCGTATTCTTAATTGCGGATATTATGATCAAATCCGGCATCACCATCACCGTACAGCTTGCCGTTATGGGCCATTTAATCGGTGAAGTCGCTTCTTCTCTTTATACAGTCACGGCTTACCGCTTTTTTCCTCCCAGGATGGCACCGGGAGTCACTCACGTTTCTTCCGGTTTTCGGCAAACGGCACCGGAGCTTATGCAGCTTGCCATGCCGCTGATGGGAAACCGTCTGGTCTTAAATATTCTTGCAAGTGCGGAAGCGATCCTCATTCCCAGCCGGCTTCAGATGTCAGGACTTACGGATTCGGCCGCCTTATCTGTTTACGGGGTTTTGACCGGAATGGCTCTGCCTTTTATTCTGTTCCCATCTACGGTTTTTAATTCACTGGCTGTTCTTTTGCTGCCTACTGTCGCGGAGGCCCAGTCAGAAGGAAATGACCGGAGAATCGGATCAGCCATTTCCATGTCTCTTCGGTATTGTCTGTATGTGGGCATCCTTTGCATCGGAATTTTTACTTTGTTCGGTGATGACCTGGGAATCAGTGTATTTAAAGACGGCTCTGCAGGCAGTTACATGACCATTCTTGCCTGGCTATGCCCTTTTATTTATCTGGTCACCACCATGGGCAGCATCTTAAACGGGCTTGGGCGGACCTCTGTAACCTTTATACAGAATGTCATCTCCATGATCATCCGCCTTTGCTTTGTGCTCTTTGGGATTCCAAGGTTTGGAATCCTGGCCTATTTAGTGGGCACTCTGGTAAGTGAGCTCCTTCTGGCCCTCATGCATGTTCTCACGTTAAAGAAAAAGGTGGAATTTACATGGAATGCATGGGATATGATCGCAAAGCCGGCAATTCTCATGTTCTTGGCAATCGGATTTTATTATGCTGCGTTTTCTGTGGCTGATCCATTTAAAGAGCTGCCCCTTTTTGTTAAAACGCTTTTCCATATCGGGATCTTAAGTATCTTCTACTTATGCCTTCTTCTTGGCGCTCATATGATGAAGAACACTTCAGATGAAAAACCATTCCGGGAATCTTAAATGCCTGACTTGACTTAATACTTCTGGCTGTTATAATTGTACAAAAGGAAAGGGCTGATTCCCATGGATGTAAAAGAAGCATGTTCTTATATTGAAATCTTTCAAAATATTTCGGAGAAGTCAACAGCCGCACTGGAAGCCTGCGGCAGCCTTCGCAGCTTTCCAAAAGGAACTCATCTCTTTTGGGATAAGGAAACGAACCACACGCTTTATATTGTCATTACCGGATTTGTATCTTTGTATAAAATCAATTCCCAGGGGGAGAGAAAGACTATTTTTCTTCTGGGAAAGGGAGATATCATCAATGAAGAGGTTCTGCAGGATATGCCCGCTTCCATTAATTGTGAGGCATTTGAACCGTCCCTGGTTCTCTGTTTTGCCGCCATGGACCTTCTGGGCATCATGCGCCAGGACTTTTCCCTGACAAAAGCCATGTTCGATTCCCTTGCCCTGAAAAACCGCCGCCTGTACCGTCAGTTAAAAAACACCTCCAATTCATTGCATGGGGAAAAGAGGATTGCCGCAAAGCTTTGGCGGCTGTCTAAGGATTACGGCATTCCCGATCAGGGCGGAACCATGATCGGTATGGATCTAAGCGTTACTTATCTGGCAGATATGCTGGGTTCCCGGCGGGAAACCGTATCCCGTCAGCTGAAGCATCTATCCGAACAGGGTCTTATCCGGGTCCGGAAGGGAAAAATCATCATTCCGGACAGGGAGGCACTGTCTGTTTTTTTTAAGTCACCGTGATACAAATCACGGTGCTTTTTTTATTTGTTGATTATACTGTTTTTGTGGGTAGTTTGATAAAAAATAAACAAAGGAGGTAATTTATGTTCCAGGAAGAATATTTCACGTTAGCAAAAGCGGCAGAAAGCAAATCAAAGTTCTTAAAGGCAAATCCATTGGGTTACTGGATTGCAGCCATGCTGGCAGGCATTTATGTGGGGTTTGGCATTCTGCTCATTTTTTCCTTAGGAGGAATGATTTCCAGTCAGCCTTACGTCAAGATCGTTATGGGTATGTCCTTTGGCATTGCCCTCAGTCTTGTTATTATGGCTGGTGCGGAACTGTTTACCGGCAACAATCTGGTCATGGCCGGAGGAATGTTTGGCGGTACCGTGAAATTGGCGGAAACAGTGAAATTATGGGTAATCTGTTTGCTTGGAAACTGGGCGGGTTCCGCTCTCCTTGCACTTATCTTCTGGGGTGCCGGACTGACGAACGGTCCTGTGGGGGAATTCATGGCCTCCGCTGCTGCGGCAAAAATGGCAATCCCTCTTGTACCTCTTTTCTTAAGAGCAATTCTCTGTAACGTCTTGGTCTGCCTTGCCATCTGGTGCGGCTTTCGCTGCAAATCAGAAAGCGGGAAGCTGATCATGGTTTTCTGGTGTCTCTTTGCTTTTATTACCAGCGGTTATGAACACAGCATTGCCAATATGACGCTGCTGACGGTGGGAATTCTAAATCCCAGCGGGGCTGCTGTTTCTATCTCCGGATATTTTTATAATATTCTGGTAGTGACCCTTGGCAATATGACCGGAGGAATCCTGTTTACTGCAGTTCCTTACTATCTCATTTCCAGAAAGAAGGAGGTATAGCATGGGGTACCTTTTAGGTCTTAATGAAATCAATGAGGTGCTTTGCCAGTGGAAAAAGGATTATGTCATCTTTGCACCAAAACGTATTCCGGATGGCGGGGCATTTTCCGATACGGACGCTATCCATTACGGCGAGATTCAGTCCATTGAGGAAATTGTCTTTGATAAAAAGTCAGACTTTTCTTTTAAAGAGATTCTTCTCCCCATCTCAGAAACCTTATTTTATTTTACGGAGGATTCGGTGAAAGAACCAGCCGCCCCTGAAAAACAGGCCATCATCTTTCTGCGAAGCTGTGATCTTCATGCGGTAAAGCGGCTGGATACCATTTATCTACATAACGGCTCTGAAGATTTCTACTATAAGCGGCTCCGGGAACGGGTGAAATTTATCCTCATGGGCTGTGAAGAGGCCTATGAAAGCTGTTTCTGCGTGGATATGGAGACGAACCGTTCAGAGGACTACCACGCTTCCGTGGACCTTTCCGGGGATGGGGTCAGGATTGACAACAAAAATCCGGAGTGGGATGAACTGCTGGCAGCCCATTGCAGACAGCAGGAGGAGGTTTCTCCTTCTTATGTCACCAGGACAGAGACCCGCGTCAATATTCCCCAGTCTCTCTCCCTGGATGTGATGAAAGCCTCTCTCTGGAATCAATACGACAGCCGCTGCATCGCCTGCGGACGCTGCAATTTCGTGTGTCCTACCTGCACCTGCTTTACCATGCAGGATATTTTCTATACGGATAACGGCAAGGCAGGAGAACGCCGCAGAGTATGGGCTTCCTGTATGACAGACGGTTTTACGGATGTGGCCGGAGGCGGCAGCTATCGGAAGAACAACGGACAGCGCATGCGCTTTAAGGTGCTCCACAAGGTGTACGATTATAAGAAGCGCAATGGAATTCCCATGTGTGTGGGCTGCGGCCGGTGCGATGATGTATGCCCGGAGTATATTTCCTTTTCCCACTGCATCAATCAGCTGGAGGATGCGATGAAGGAGGTAAATGAACATGAATCATAACGAGTATCTTCCTTTCCGGTCTGAGATCAAAGAGGTGATCCGGCATACGGACATTGAGTATACGTTCCGCATGGCCTATCATGGAGCGGTAAAACCGGGTCAGTTTTTTGAGGTTTCCATTCCAAAGTATGGAGAGGCTCCGATTTCAGTCAGCGGCATCCGGGACGATTCGGTAGACTTAACCATCCGCCGGGTGGGAAAAGTAACCGGGGAAATCTTTGAACGGTATCAGGGCGACAGTCTGTTTTTAAGAGGCCCTTACGGCAATGGTTTTGACATAGAGAATTTTAAGGAAAAAGAACTTGTCATTATCGCCGGGGGAACCGGACTTTCTCCGGTCAAGGCTGTGGTGGACTATTTTTCCAGCCATATGAAGGAAACAAAAGGGCTGACTCTCATCGCCGGCTTTAAATCGCCTAAGGATATTCTTTTTCTGGAGGATTTCGGCAGATGGAAACAGACAATGGAAGTCATACTGACCGTAGACTGTGCAGATGATGACACCGCCTGCCAGATCGGACTGGTCACACAGTATATTCCTGAATTAAAACTTAAAAATAAAGAAGAGGCCACTGCAATCGTGGTGGGACCTCCTGCCATGATGCGCTTTACCACCCAGGGACTTTTGGATATCGGACTTAAGGAA
The DNA here is from genome assembly GCF_046972725.1 of Lacrimispora sp. Lineage (NCBI taxonomy): Bacteria > Bacillati > Bacillota > Clostridia > Lachnospirales > Lachnospiraceae > Lacrimispora > Lacrimispora sp. The sequence continues at coordinate 1,591,428 of NZ_JBKVXF010000001.1, forward strand.
GAAAATATCTGGATCTCACATGAGCGGAAAATGTGCTGCGGAATCGGCAAATGCGGACACTGTAAAATTGATGACACTTATGTGTGCCTGGACGGCCCTGTCTTTCCATTTACCAAAGGCCGCAAACTCTTGGACTAGAAAGGGGAACGTCTTATGGACTTTAACACGAAGGAACTGAAAAAAAATGCATTCCGGATTACCAAACACCGGGGGATTACTGCTTCCCGGATCCGGATTCCCGGCGGTCATCTGGATGCCAGATTTCTGCCCATGATACAGAATATTGCAGAAACCTATGGAAACGGAACCGTACACATTACTTCCAGACAGGGCTTTGAGATCCCTGGAATTCCATTTGCTGATATTCCAAAGGTCAACGCCCTTCTCCAGCCAATTATTGAAGGCCTTGACATTAACCAGGGGGAAAAGGGGCAGGGCTACAGTGCTTCTGGAACGCGTAATATTACCGCATGTATCGGCAATAACGTCTGTCCTTATGCCTGTTATGATACAGCCTCTCTGGCTAAAAAAATCGAAAAAGCGGTTTTCCCTAACAATCTTCACTTTAAAATCGCACTTACGGGCTGTCCCAATGACTGTGCCAAGGTTCGGATGCATGATTTTGGGATTATGGGCATGACTCTCCCCCACTATGATGCAGACCGCTGTGTAAACTGTGGTGCCTGCGTAAAGGCATGCAAACGCAAATCAACAGGTGCTCTTACATCGGTCAACTGCAAAGTGGCCCGCAACCATGAAACCTGCATCGGCTGCGGGGAATGTGTGCTTGCCTGTCCGACCCGCGCCTGGACCAGAAGCCGTGAGAAATATTACCGCCTCACACTTCTTGGCCGTACCGGCAAGAAAAATCCCCGCCTTGGAGAGGATTTTATAAAATGGGTGGATGAGGACAGCATCTTAAAGATCATTCTCAATACTTATGATTATGTGGAAAAATACATTGATCTCACCGCACCGGGCGGAAAAGAACATATCGGTTATATTGTGGACCGGACGGGCTTTGAAGAATTTTACCGGTGGGCCATGAAGGAAGTTTCCCTGCCGGAAGCAGCGAAGGTCTATAAGCCCCTTTACTGGAGCGGGATCAAATATTAGTCCAATAGCTTCAGAAACTGGCAGGAACTCTTCTCAGGAGATTCCTGCCGAAAGAAACTCCCTCCTTTATTCTGTCATAGCTTTATTACACAGGGAACAGTTTGCACAGTCGGATGGACTGCAGTGCATTCCCGGCCGTGCAAAGGGTTCCAGAGTAAACCCGCACAATCCCAAATCATACCTGTCATTTTCAATCATTACTTCCCCTGACTCCGGAAAAAATTTCACCGGAATGCCGGACACGGCAAGCAGCTCATCATAAAGAGGATGGGGCTTCACATGCGGAGAATATTTTTTCAAACCCCCGTCATCTGTCTGAACGTAGATGGAGTGGTCACAGGTGATCAGGGCCTTTATCTCTCCGCTTTCCGTAAAGGCAAGAGAATTGCTGTCTGCATTGATTCCAATCTGATCTGGATCATAGGCTGCAATATTTCCGATGGGAGTCGGCACAATGACCGGCTTTGACGGCTCCACGGATTTCAGGCTTCCCGACTCATAAAGAGAGATGCCCACTTTCGTTTCTATAATTCCCGCCGGGGTCCGTATGACAGCCGTTTCTCCCGGAAACAGGGTAATACTTTTGATATCACCGCTTTCATAAAAGCATATCCCATTGATCATTGCCCGGAATTCGGAAAATTCCAAGTCAAAAGTAAGCGGAATATTTAATTTTCTTTCATCCTCTTCTGTCCAGAATCCGCTTATCTGTCCATCCAAAACAAATACCCTGTGCAGTGCTCCTCCCGGATAGAATTTCACTGATTCTGCCGGCAGTTCCCCGATCGGAGTTGTGATTTCCTGCTGTTCTTCCAGTGCCACGCTGATTACCATTCCCTGTCTGTCGAACTCAATGGAAGGCTTATTCTTTCTTCTGGTATTCTCCGTATAGGCGGGAACCAGTTCTCCTACCTGAGTGATAATCATATTTTTTTCAGAAAGCTTTACTCCATACAGCTCTCCGTTTGGATGGCAGGAGAAGGATTCCACTCCTCCAAGAATTCCAAAGGGAGTCTGCAGCTTTTTATCCTCTAAAACCATATAATTTTGCATTTCATTACCTCTTTCTAGCATTGTTTTTTGGTTATGGTTGCAAAAGTAACTCCATCGTTTAACTGAGCCTTTATTAAAAGGGTGGAGTCATGCTCCAGCCATGGGGGAATATGGGCACAGACCAAATGAAGCTCTAAAAAGGGAGTTTCCTTAAGAAAAGGGACAATTGCCTTTTTTGAGGATACCTCCGGACATTCCTTTTGTAAATCCAGCAGATTCAGATGGTAAATTCCGGGAGTGCTTGTCTGGACAGGCCGTGCACTGCGAATCATCTCTTCTTTCATTCTCTTTTTTTCATCGCTTTCTTCCAAATCTTCCATTACCCCCTGAAAGACTTCTTCTCCTGCTTCCTCTGTACAGAAAATACCGTATCCTTTCTTATTAAATACAGAAAAAGGGATTCCGGTTATCTCTTTGCAGAGTATGGCTTTTGCATCTTCTGCATACGCCGCAACATTTTCCGTCTGCTGCCTCAATTCCTTTACGGAACTTCCTGTTACAGGGGGAAAGCTGACGGTACGGACAAGATGCCATGTGTCAGCCTGTTTTTCATAGATATCCACCCTGTTACAGGAAAGAAACGGTTCCATGATCTGATCTTTGCTGAATACTGCTATTTTATCCATTGCTTCTGCCCCTTTCCTTTAGTCTTCTATCTCAATTACTTTTCCATGAATCAGCTTTGCAAGAAACTCTTCCAGTTCCAGCTGGGCATCTTCTTCATCTATATTTTTTTCCTCTGAAAGCAAAGCTGCCAGCTCTGTGACCCCGGCCCCCCGCTCCAGGCTGTTCCATAAAAAAATACAGGTTTCATTGACAGACGGCAGTCCGTCTAAGGAACCGTTCTGACTGTCCCTTTCATCAAAGATACAAAATTCCCCGCCAAGCTCCTTTAATACAAATCCAGGCTTTAGTCTTACATTCCTGATATTCATTTCAGCCCCTTAACCTTTCTACATCCACACCGTTTTTTATCAGTTCCATATCTTCCCTGTCGTAGCCCGTACTCACCATAACCGCCCCCGTTGTCAGCCACATCACCATCAGACCGCAGACCTTTTGAATCATTAAAACCAAAAGCCAGGCACTGATTTCCTCACTGCCCAGACTTTTGCGCATGACCTCTAAAAGAATTTTTTCTGACTCGTTTTGAAAAGAAAGGGAGCATAGGTCTTTGATTCTAAATACGCCGTAACGCTCTATGGTCTGGGCGTAGGCAACTGCATATTCCAACCTTCGTTTCTCTTCTCTGGACTGAGAAAGTGTATTTCCTCCGGCATAAATCACCGGTGCGGTTCCGTTTAGGGCAGCCAGCCGCTCTCTTAATTTCTGCTTATCGTAATAATTGGTTTCAGGATCATCAAGCCTTTGTTTTATGCCTGCCATACGGTTTTGGACCACATCCCGGCCGGCATCTGCGTCTATTACCGTATACTGTCCTTCCACGGTTAAGACTTTCGCTTTTCCAAGCATCTGAACCGGGAGTTCCTCTAATCCGCATGGGTAGACGCCGTCAAAAACCTTTGTACCGGTTAAGGCAGCCACATCTCCCATAATATCTTCTTTTCTCCGTCCCGCACCAGGTGCTTTTATTGCCCATACCCGGATACGGTCCTGTTTCACATTGGCAGACAGGAGGGACAGGGCCTCCCCTTCGATCTGATCTGCGAGAATGAACAGCTTTTGCTGTCCCAGTTTTTGAAGCAGGGGATAAAGCTCCCGAAAGGAGGAAAGGGTGCGGTTTATTACAAGCACCAGTACCTCTGCAAAGGTCCCGCATCCTCCCACTGCCAGAGGACTGTCAAGGCGCATCCCTCTGGTGATATCAAGCCTTGTGTCCGCATACATGGATTCTTTCACCACAAGTTCCCCGGCTTCGGTCCCGCAAAGAATCATTCGGGCAGTTTCAGGATTCCTGGTGATCTGCAGAATCAATTCTTCTTTTGACTGTCTGGAGGAATAGGAGCCTGCCTTAACGGCTGCTTCCAGTGCGTCTGCCGCGCGTTTTAATTCTTTTGCCAGAATAACCGGACTGATTCCGGAAGCCACATTTCGTTCACAGACAGAAAGTAAAGCGCCCATCATACGGGCTGTCTCCCTGGTTCCGCATCCGGCTGTCACATTGATCTCGTTTATGGCTGCACAGGCAAGGCGGATTCCCTGGTTAAAAAACAGGTCTTTTCCTTCCAGCTCCTTTGCCACCTCTGCGGCAGAAAAACTGTAAGCTCCATTTACTAAAATCCCGCCTTCCAGAGAGAGCACGCGGCAAAGACTCCGGATTCCTTCTGCCATCTTTCTTTTTCCATCTTCATATTTTATCTGACGGATCATCGGCTTTCCCTCCTGTCATTATGGATTTTAAAATATCTTCTGCTTTCTTAATATCCAGGCTGCTCACTCCAGAATCAAATTTCCGGTTTGCTCCATGAACAAATTCATAAAGGTTGCAGTTTCCTGCCCTTTCACCGATTCCCATTAAAGTACCGTCAACCATATCTGCGCCTGCAAGCGCCATGACCATGGAATTTGCAACTGCCATGCCAAAATCATTGTGTTCATGGACCTCCACCTGGATTCCGGTCTGCTTGATCTCCCGGATCATCTCCCATGCTCTCCTTGGAAATAATACGCCCACCGTATCCGCCAGCCTTATGCTTTCCACTCCCTGCTGGCGAATGAGCCGGATCAAAGAAATCAAAAATGCCACATCAGCTCTCGATGCATCCTCAAGCCCCACGGTTATTGGGATGTTATAATCCTTTGCCACCTGAATGCATTCCAGAAGTGTATTCTCAATCCACTTCTTATTTTTTCCGATCTTATTATAGATCTGAGCATAGGAGACGGGAGTTCCGATATGGATCAGATCCGGTTTCTGCCTGGCGGATTCCTCTACATTTTGGGCATTTAACCGGGACCACACAGATATTTTGGCCTGTTTTTTCAGCTTCATGATCTCACTGATGTAGTTAATCCCTTCCGTTCCGGTATCATAAATTCCAGCTTCAATTTCATAAACTCCGATACGGTCTAAACAAAGAGCCAGCCTGATCTTATCTGATGGAGAAAATACGACACCTGGACACTGCTCCCCGTCACGAAGGGTGGTATCAACAATCTTGATTCGTCTTTTCATATTTTTCACACTCGCTCATAATCGTTAAAAACTCTTCATCGGTTACTTCTCCGCCCTTTTTTATACTTTTTCGCTTCACCATTTCAAGCAGCTGTTCCACATCGTAGTTCTCTTTCCGTTGAAGCTGCTTTAACTTGTAGCGTATGGAGGTCCCTCCGGAATGCTTCCCCAAAACCACTTTTCTTGACGCTCCTACAAGCTCCGGGGGAAAGGATTCATAGTTTGAGGGCTTTTTTAATACACCATCCACATGAATGCCGGATTCAATATGAAATATTTTCCGGCCGATTACCGGAGTATGGGCTGGAATTTCAGAGTTTGTCATCTGTTCAAAAAGGTTTCTCAGTTCTGTCAGTTTTTCAAAGCTGTGGTTTGGTTTATACCGTTCCACCACCCGCATGGCCAAAATCACCTGTTCCGTGGCCGCCTTATTGCCGATTCCGGTAAATGTGGTCATTACCGTTCCGTTGTGATGATATTGTAAGTAATCAGCGGCAATGGCAGATGCACAGTAATAGGAATCCTCCGGATAAAGAATGGGGGAAACCCGCATAAGCAGCTTCATTCCCCGCTCATAAATATCCCGGCTTTCATAGAACAGCAAGTCATCGAGCCCCGTAAGCCTCAGTTTCTGATCCGGTTCCATGCCCTCCAGACCTTTTAATTCCGATACGTCATTGACCTGTATATTGCGTATACTCTTTCCCGTACCATCGCAAAAGGAAGACAGAAAATACGATATCCCCGGATATTTACTGCTCTCCCTTAAGTTGGGAAGCTCCATATAATAGATGATTTCCTCCGGTAATTCCCCGCTTAAGAGATGGTAAATCCTTGGTGATATAACAACACAGGAAACAGAGAGACTTTTTAACGTCCTGACAAAATCCAAAACCAGTTTCTTTGTCAGGGAATAATCATCAAGCATAGCAAGTGTGGCATCTATAATCTTCATCATAAAGCACCCCCTCTTTTTTTCATGCGGCCCTGTCAGATCATTAAATCCGCAACCGGTGTTCCTCCTTCAAAATGTTCATCAAATATCCGTTCCACATCGTCTTCTGTCACATTCCCGTACCAGACGCCTTCCGGGTATACCACCACCACAGGTCCCTTCTCGCAGATACCAAAACAGCCGGTATTATTAATGACCACCTCGCCGGATAATTCCCGGTCTTCGATCTCCTGCATAAAGGACTGGATCAAATCCACCCCGCCTTTCTGGTAGCACATTCCTTTCTGGGTTCCGTTTATTCTGCAGCTGGTGCAGATTAATACATGATATTTGGGCTGTACCATTTGACTCCTCCTCTTTCCCTCTTTACATAGCTGCTGCTGCCTTTTTTACCGCATCTTCAATCATGTCATACGTATTTACCGGTTTAATGCCAAGCTGTGCCAGCTTTTTCTTTGGCTCCATGCCGATCCGCATGGCAATGACACCATTGCAGCCGCTAAGTGCCTTTAACAGCAGTTCCATTTTATCTTCTTTCTCTCCGCAGTACTCTTCTCCGCTGCAATACTGCTCCACCTTGCGTTTTCCTGCGAAACGGACTTCTCCGTTCTTATAATCATACAGATAAAATTCCTTTGCATGACCGAAATGAGTATCAACGATCACACCGCTTTGAGATGCCACTGCAAACCGGTAGCTTTTGGAAACAGGCTCCGGCTCTTTGGGTTCTTCTGATAAAAATCCTTTCAATTCAATGGATTTATCATCCGTAAGAGTTCCTACCGCATCTGCCCGGCAGTGCTGGCAGTGATACATCTGAGGCATGATCTCCTCACACTGTTTTCTCAGTTCTGTCAGCTGTTTATTGGAAATGGGCTCCACAAGCTCAAATGCGCTTCCTTCCACAGGAATCATCTGCATGATGTTGGTAATAAAGCAGCCCATGTCTTTTACGGTCTTTACCACTTCCGGCACATGACTGTCATTGATCCCTTTGACCGTCACGATATTCACCTTTACCAGAACGCCGTTTGCAATCAATAGACGGATTCCGGCAAGCTGGTTTGCTACCATAATGGCCCCTGCCGCATCTCCCCGGTACTCTTTTCCCATGAACCGGATATACTGATACATCTGACCGCTGATATGAGGGTCCACCGCATTTAAGGTGACTGTTACATGGGATACGGAAAGACGGGCCAGTTCTTCCGCATACATGGGAAGTTTTAATCCATTGGTGGAAAGGCAGAAGGTCACATCCGGGTCCTGCTCTCTTATCATTTCAAAAACCGATTTGACGCTCTCCCAGTTTTCCAAAGCCTCTCCCGGTCCGGCAATGCCCACTACAGTCAAGTTTGGCAGCTTTTTTTTGACCAGAAGATACCGTTCCAGTGCTTCCTGCGGGGTCAGAATGGAGGAAGTGACTCCCGGACGGCTCTCATTGGGGCAATCGAACTTTCTGACACAGTAGCTGCACTGGACATTGCAGGCGGGGGCAACCGGAAGATGGATCCTGGCAAACTTGTGGCCTTTGCAGTTGTAGCAGGGATGTTCCAAGGTCTTACGTTTCATCACTTCTTCTTGTGTCTCTGTCATTTTTCGCTGTACGATTTTTTGTTCCTCTTTCTTCTGTTTTTCTCTTTTTTCTTCTTCAATCAGACTATTTTTATAATAGGTATCATAAAGAACCTCCCGAAAGGTGGTTTCTGTGGTATCAATCAGATGATTGGAAATTTCATCCATATACTCCATGGAACCGCCGTATCCAAGCATCCGTAACCGCTGGCCTCCCACATGGTCATGAATGGGAAATCCTCTGCGGACCAGGGGAAGCTTCAAATCCTCTGCGATTCTCCGCCCGTCGGAATTCCCAACCAGAATATTCGCCTGACAGGAGATGACCATGGCCTCAATATCTTTAAAGTCTGCTTTGTCAGCGATTTTAAAATCTTCTGACAGATACCGTTTTCCTAACTTTTCAATCTCCGGACCGGCTTTTTTTACAAGTTCCGGACAGGCGGACCCTGTTGCACACACCACCGGCATAATGCCGCATTCGCACATCATGCGCACCGTAGAATATACCTGATCCGGTTCTCCGAATACGGCGGCTCTTCCTGCAGAATTGTACTTGTGGGAATCGATCATGGCATCCAGATAACGCCCCCTTTCCTTCTTTAGCTCCTGGGGAATTTCTTTCCCGGAAATATCGGAAAGAGTTTTTAAAAAGATGTCCGTATCTCTTAATCCAACCGGCAGGGGGAGTCTGATATACGGAACGCCATAGGTATTCAATAAGTATTCCGCTACAGAATTCTTTCGCTCAAACCCGGTCAATTCCAGAGTCAGCTTTGCTCCTCCCATTTTTTTTAAATCGGCAATATCCGTTCCGTAATGAGGAAGGCGGTTATATTCCTTATCATGGACTCCATCCAGATTTTCGGATAGATCCGGCAGGAGAATGGCATTTATCCCAAAGAGACTTAACATCGTTTTTATATATCTGGTATCTGCCGGACTGATGGGAGCAGTCACAACATTTACCTGTGCGTGTTTCTCTCCGCTCATTTCTATAGTAGAAACAATTGCATAAAGTGCGGCAAAGTATCCCTCATACTGGCTTCCGCCGTATCCCGGCGACGGACAGGGAATCAGTGTAATATCGTGGTATTCCGGATTTTCCTCCAGAAATGTATCCAATATCCCCGGTACGTCCTCCCCGATGGTTTCAGCCAGACAGGTAGTCATCACTCCTATAATATCCGGATGATAAAGCTCAATCAGATTTTTTAAGCCCTTCTTTAAGTTGTCACTGCCGCCGTAAACCGTTCCCTGTTCCGTTAAGGAGGAGGAAGCAATGTCCACCGGTTCATTATAATGGGTTGCCATATGCCTTCGGATATAAGTTGCGCACCCCTGGGAGCCGTGGAGTATGGTCATGCAGTTCTTAAGGCCATAAAAAGCGGTGGCGCTTCCCATGGGCATGCACATTTTGCATGGATTGGTGTTTAAATTTACAAGAGGTTCTACCTTACTTTTCATCGTCATTCCGCCTTTCTGTCAGCCTGCATATTCCCATACCGGACTATTCATACTTTTATTGATCTCCATGGTAAAGTTATAAACACCCTCAAAACCAGCCAATGGATACTTTCTTTCGTGGTTATGATCGCAGAAGGCAATTCCCAATTTATAAGCCAGAGGTCTTTCCTTTACTCCTCCCACCAGGATATCCGCTCCTTTTTCCTTCATGAAGGTCTCAAGCTCCGCAGGGTTTGCATCATCAAGGATTATGGTATCCGGCTCCACCAGACTTTCTATGATTTCGTAATCTTCTTTTTTTCCTGTCTGTGTTCCAACTACCACGGTCTCAATTCCCATGGCCTTAAACTGACGGATCAGGGATATGGCTTTAAACCCTCCGCCCACATAGATGGCAGCCTTTTTGCCTTCCAGATTCCCCCGGTACCGGTCTAAAAATCCGGCCAGTTCTGCTTCCTTACGGGAACAAAATTCGATTGCCTTTGTTCTCGCCGCTTCGTCTCCAAGGGCTTCTGCCACACGGATCAAGGAAGCGGTGGTGTCTTCAATCCCAAAAAAGCTGACTTTAAGAAACGGGATTCCAAATTCTTCTTCCATACGGTTTGCCAGATAAGTGCTGGAACCTGCACACTGGACAATGTTTAAGGCTGCCTTGGGAGCTTCGATCATATCCTCATAACAGGTATCTCCCGTAAAACCGGAGATCACATCGATTCCCATTTCCTTCAGATAGTTTTTAATAATCCACATCTCTCCAGCCAGATTGAAATCACCTAATATATTGATGGCTTTTCTCTTTTGCTCACTTTTATATGGAAGAAGAACGCTCATAATGGCATCGCATGCCATACGGTATCCGGTGGATTTGTTACCGGAAAATCCCGGAGATTTGACTGGAATTACAGGTATGCCATACTGATCCGATTTCATTCTGCACAGCGCTTCCACATCATCACCGATGACCCCTACAATACAGGTGGCATAGATAAAAATCAGCTTTACATTCTCTTGCTTTTCCATCAGCTCATCGACAGCTGCTTCCAGTTTTTTTATTCCGCCGAAGATAATATCCGTTTCCTGTAAATCCGTAGAAAAGCTGTTCCGGTAAATGTCTTCTCCGCTGGTTAAGGACCCTCTGATATCCCAGGTATAACTGGAACAGCCGATGGGACCATGCACAATATGATATGCATCAGTGATCGGATTTAGGACAACCCTGGCTCCGCAATATACACAGGCTCTCTGAGACACGGAACCGGATACACTGTTGCTGTCGCAGCAGATTCCGCCTTTGGCACCGCTGCAGCTGTCTTTTATTACAATGGAACTCTTTCTGGCGTCCAGAATATTTCTGTTATTGTTTTCCGTTTCCATGACCATGCTCCTTTCAAACAGTACCCTGATAAAATACAACAACAGGGAGGGTGCGGCTCCCTCCCTGGTTCCCTGGTTTTCTGATTTACATAACTACATCAAAATCTTCATCTGCCGCATCCCTGTCTTTACGGTCCATCATCGCATCTACGATTTTCTCCACATACCGGATTCCTCCGGCGTATCCCACCGTTGCCTGTATCGGATTCCCATACCGGTCCAGTACCGGAAACCCCATTCGTACCATAGGAATATCCTCTGCCTTTGCAATCTGCTTTCCATAGCTTGAGCCCAGCAGCAGATCGACGGATTCGTTTTTGATCAGCTGGTGAAGATAGAATAAGTCCGTATCGGCTTTGACCACATATTCACTTTCATCCACTCCGTACTGATCCATCAGCGCTTTGATCTCCCGCTCCCACCGTTCTTTGGGGGTACCGGTAATGATGTATCTGGGACTCATTCCAAGCTCCAGACACAAAGCGGTAAAACCATATACAATATCCGGATCCCCATAAATGGCGACTTTCTTCTTATATACATACTGGTGCGCATCAAGCATCAAATCCACCAGTCTTCCCCGCTCGTCTTCCAGTTCCTTAGGAACCTCATTCTTTGTGAACTTCTGCAGTTCCAGAAGATACTGATCCGTCAGCTTTACTCCAACCGGAACCGGAATGTTGGAAAATGGAATCTTATATTCCTTTTTCATATACTCCGAAGGCTCCAGGGTGCAATAGGTTCCCATGGAAATCAGCTTTTCACAGTCTCCAAGCGAGCGGATATCCTCTGCAGACGTTCCCGCATGACTGTGGAAATATTCATTTTTGCCATCCATGGGGTGATCTAAAGTTCCGTCATGATCCGGGAAATAGATAAACTCTGCCCCCATCAATCTGGCAAGCCTTTTTAATTCCCGGTCATCGCCAGGATTGACCCAGCCGGGGAAAATGGCAACCTTTCCATTTGGCTCTCCCTGCTTTTTTGTCATATACTTCATGAATCCGATCATCATATTGGAAAAGCCCTGTATATGGGATCCTTCATAAGAAGGGGTGCTGGCAAACAAAACCGTCTTTCCTTCCGGAATCTCCATATCCATAATGTAAGAGTTTACATCGTCTCCGATGGTTTCTGAAAGGCAGGTGCTGTGAATGGCCATAATATCCGGATTGTAGATATCAAATACATTCTTCATTGCAGTGGTGATGTTACTGCGCCCTCCAAATACGGAAGCACCTTCCGTAAAGGAACTGCTGGAAGCAATGGCCGGTTCCTTAAAATGGCGGCTCAACACCGTTCTGTGATAGGAACAGCAGCCCTGGGAACCATGGGAATGAGGCATGCATTTTTCTGCACCAAGTGCACAGAACATGGCTCCTACCGGTTCACACGTCTTACAGGGATTGATGGTCATATGACGTTTTTCCATAATTTCTTTTGGGGTCAATTCAAGCATCAGCCTACACCTCCTAATGTTCCTTCAATCATGGGTGTGGTTTTCCACGGCGGCTTCACCAGCGCCCAGGCATTGGTATAAAGACTCATAACCACATCTCTTCCGAATATCACTGCTCCCCGAAAGCCTGCATAGGGTCCTGAATAATCGTAAGAATGCATCTGCCGTGACACCACTCCCCCATGCTGTATGGCATATTTATCCTTAATTCCGGAGAAGAATATATCCGGTTTGTATTCCTCAATGAGCTGGTCGGTCTCAAACATATTGTAGTCATCCACAACCATGTAACCTTTTTTCATATCTTTTATCATACCGTCATAGGTATCCAGCTCTATTCCTTCTTCCCGCATCTTTTTCATCTCTTCTTCGGAGTACCGGTCTTTATAGCCAGGCTCCCGTTCCACCGTGATCTCTTCGATATTTTTAGAGTCCGCATCTGCCTTGATCTGGGGGATGATATCCCGCCCCTCATAATCGTCCCGGTGGGCAAACTCATAGCCTGCAATGGTGGTTTCCATGCCAAAATCTCTTAAAAGCATCTGGTAATGATGGGACCTGGAACCTCCTACAAAGATACCGGCTGTCTTTCCTTTTAATTTGGACTTGTAATATTCCATGTCCTCGCTGATTTCTGCCAATTCTTCTGCGATCACTTCTTCGGTCCTGCGGATAAGCTCCGGATCGTTAAAATATTTTGCTATCATACGAAGAGATTTGCAGGTTCCCCCCACTCCGATAAAATTCACTTTTATCCAGTCTATGCCGTATTTTGTCTTCATCATTTCTGCTATGTAATTAATAGACCGGTGGCACATGACAAGATTCAAATCCGCCAGATGGGAATTCTTAACGGTCTCATAAGAGCCGTCACCGGTAAATACAGAAACCACTTCATAACCGATCTTCTTTAAAATCCGTTCCTGTTCCCAGCCGTCACCGCCAATATTATACTCGCCCAGTAAATTGACACTGTATTTGCCTTTTGGTGCTTCTTCCCCTTTTCCAATGACATAGCGCATCAGACCATTATTTGCAATATGGTGTCCTGCCGACTGGGATACTCCCTTATAGCCTTCGCAGGAATAGCCAATTGCCGTAATTCCGTATTTTTCTTCTACCCGTCTTGCTACCGCCTGTACATCGTCGCCAATAAGACCAATGGGACAGGTGGAGCAGATGAATATACATTTGGGATTAAAAAGCCGCATGATCTCATCGATTCCTTCTTCCAGCTTTTTTTCTCCTCCGAATACGATATCCGGTGCCCTCATATCGGTACAGAAGGAATACGGAACAAAATTAGGTTCTCCCTCATAGGAAGGCTTTGCCTTGTTTCTTCTCGTTCCCCATGTATAAAATGCACAGCCGATGGGACCGTGGGTAATGACCACGGAATCTTTCATAGGACCGATTACAACGCCTTTGCAGCCCGCGTAGCAGCAGCCTCTGGCGGTTACGATTCCCGGTATTGCTCTGGTATTGGCAGCGATCTCATCCGGTTTGTCTGCAAATTCCAGCTGTGTAATATGACTTTTTCTGTTTTTAAATACTCTGGATGAATACTTATCCAGTAATAAATCTCTCTCTTTTGCCATAGCCTTCACCTCCCCGTCAATAAGCATCCATGGTGTGTTCTCCGCTTCTGACGGTATAAGCTTCAAAAATTGGAAGCACAAATATTTTCCCGTCGCCCGGATTTCCCGTCTGGTTTGCTTTTATCAAAATATCTACTACGTCTTTTACCTGTTCATCATCCACAATCAGAGTCAGCATCCGTTTTGGTATCCACCGGAAGGATTCTGTCAAATGCTCTCCCTGGGGAGTCATGGGCAGTTCTCCGCTCTCCATGACCAGAGTAAGCAGTTCCGGATCGATCCGTTTTTTTCCTCTGCCCAGCACCGATCTGCAGGTAAAGGCAGGAAACCCGCCTTCTGCCAAGGCCTTTTTTGTGGGATTGATTTTATTGACACGGATAAATGCCATTACTTCTTTCATAATAATCATTCCTTTCTTTCAAAAGCCTTTTTTAAAGTCCCTTCTTTCCGGTGCTGATGGTATACGCTTCTTCCATGGGAGATATAAAGATACGTCCGTCTCCGTAATTGCCTTCTCCGGTTTTGGCTGTTCTTAATATCACCTTTACCAAATCGTCTTTGTCCTCATCATTGCAGAAAAACAGAAGCATTTCTTTTGGAATCTCGTCGTAATGAATCTCTCCTACTGTAATTCCTTTTTGTTTACCACGTCCATACACATCCATCTTAGTCACTGCCTGAAACCCTGCTTCGGCAGCCTCCTTCATAACATAATCCGCCTTTTCCGGACGAATGATTGCTCTCACCAAAATCATACCTTCTTCCCCTTTCTTTTCTCTGTTAATCCATAACTCCGTACTGCATAAGGATCTCTTCCAACTCATCAATCTTCATAGGATTTGGAATTACGAACATTTCGTTGCCATCCACTTTTCTTGCCAGCGTCCGGTACTCATCTGCCTGAGTCTCTTCCGGTGAAAAGTCGATAACGGTTCTTTTTCTGATCTCCGCTCTCTGTACTGCATTGTCCCTGGGAACGAAATGAATCATCTGAGTTCCGATTTTTGCCGCTACGGCTTCCACCAGATCCTGTTCTTTATCTACTTTTCTGGAATTGCAGATCAGCCCCCCAAGTCTTACGCCTCCGGTCTTTGCATATTTGGAGATTCCCTTGGAAATATTATTTGCCGCATACAATGCCATCATTTCACCGGAACATACGATATAAATCTCCTGGGCTTTTCCTTCTCTGATCGGCATTGCGAACCCTCCGCAGACAACGTCGCCCAATACATCATAAAAAACGTAATCCAGATCATCGGTGTAAGCACCAAGCTGCTCCAGCAAGTTAATGGAAGTAATGATTCCTCTTCCTGCACAGCCAACTCCTGGCTCCGGTCCGCCGGATTCCACGCCTTTGATTCCGGCATACCCTTCTTTCATAACAGCCTCCAGCTCAATGTCATCGCCTTCATCGCGAAGAGTATCAAGAACCGTCTTCTGTGCCAGACCTCCAAGAACCAGCCTGGTAGAATCTGCTTTGGGATCGCATCCTACAATCATAATGTGCTTGCCCATTTCCGCAAGACCTGCTGTCAGATTCTGGGTTGTTGTAGATTTACCGATACCGCCTTTTCCATAAATTGCAACCTGTCTCATACCAATTCCTCCTTACATGAAAAAAGAGGCAGAAGGCGGATACATTGGGTATCCTGCCATTCCACCTCTTCGTGAATAGAAAATGAAAAATTACTAAGTTTCGTCGACCACTTAGGTTGCTATAACTATATCTGTTTTGATTCCTGAATTCAATACAGCACTATATACAAATGCGAGCCGCAATTTTTTTATCATTCTATACAAATGTTACTTTCTGTTCCGTAAAATCAGAAAAAAGAGCTGGATTTCCAGCTCCTTCTTTTGCATTTCCGTTTAGTTTACTCCCACCATTACGGAAGTTGCTTTTATTATGGCATACGCATCTTTTCCCACTTCCAGTCCTAAGTCTTCCACTGCCGCCAGGGAAACCGTAGCAGTAATGATGTTACCGCCTCCCACGTCCAAAGTCACCATGGCATTTACTGCTCCCGATTCTATTCCCACTACTTTTCCTTTTAACTGGTTTCTTGCACTAAGCCTCATATGTATTGTCTCCTCCAATTCTTTTTTCTTAAATTCTGCAGGCAGATTGTAAAACTTCTTTTGACATATGATAATCACTTTTCCATCAGTTGTCAATCTATTTAAATAAATACTAATAAAATTAAGATAAAAGCAGTATTTCTTTTTTAGGAAACTGTATAAATAATGGAATACACTCCTTTTTATCCTGAACCATCAAGATTCTGCTTAAAGATTCCTCTTCTGCATTCTGGAACAAGATCTGCCGTTCAAAAGGCATGTCCGTCACTTCCCACAACCGGATCTTCATTACATTTTCCCCCGGCTGGTCTGCCGGAATCAGATTATGGGCCCTGATTCCCACGTAGCCGATGGAATCTTCGATCTTTTTTTCTGTTCTCAGCTTTATTTTCCAGTCCTTCGCATAGAGTTCAAAATCACTGATCCGTTCAATAGCGGAAATATTCTTGCAGCCGGTCAGCTTCGCCGCCTCCATTTTTTCCGGTTTCTTAAAGATGTCCCTGGTACTTCCGTTTAACAGGCTCTTTCCCTCGGCGATCACCACCATATGGTCACAGAATTTATATATTTCGTCTCTGGAATGGGAGACCATCAGCACATCTTTGCCAAATTCCCTGATAAATGCAAGCATATCGGTTTGCAGGGCATCCTTTAAAAAACCATCCAGAGCGGAAAAAGGCTCATCAAGCAGTATTACCTCCGGCGCGCATAGCAGCATGCGGGCCAGGGCCACCCGCTGCTGCTGACCTCCTGAAAGCTGGGAGGGAATCCTTTTTTCCAAACCGGTAAGCTGAAACCGCCTTAACATATCTTCCACCAAAGAGTGCTTGTTTTTAGTCTTTCCCGGAATCACGATCCCTAAGTTTTCTTCCACGGTCATCGTGGGAAACAATGCATAATTCTGAAATAAATATCCCACATGGCGCTCCCTGGGCGGCAGGTTGATTTTTTTTTCAGAATCAAAAAGCACCTTGCCGTTTAACACGATTCTGCCCTCATCCGGCTTTTCAATTCCTGCCACGCATTTTAACGTCATACTTTTTCCGCATCCGGATGCCCCAAGAATTCCCATACACCCGCCATCCGTCTCAAATTCCACATTCAATTGAAAACCGGAAAACTTCTTATTGATCTTTACCTGCAATGCCATATGATCACCACCCGTTATAATACCTGCCGCTTTTTCCAGATACCAGATTAATAAACGCCACCATAAAAAATGACAGAATAACGATTACGCATACCCAAAATCCAGCAATCTCCCAGTTTCCTGCCGCCACCTCCGTCGCAATTGCTACAGATACAGTCCTTGTCTTCCCCAGAATATTGCCTGCCAGCATCGTCGTTGCCCCATATTCTCCAATCGCCCTTGCAAAGGCCAGCACCGTACCTGAAGCCAGCCCCGGAGCCGCAATGGGAACAATAATCTTCCAGAAAATTTTCCGTTCGGACAGTCCCAGTGTTCTTCCGGCATGAATCATGGTTACATCTACCTGTTCAAATGCTGCCCTTGCATTCCGGTACATCAGAGGAAAGGCAATCACAAATGCTGCAATTACGCAGCCAGGCCAAGTCTGCACCATCTTGATATTATATTGTTCAAACAGAAATGAACCAAAGGGTCTGCGAAGGCTGAATATCAGAAGCAAAAAGAAACCTGCTACCGTTGGAGGAAGAACTAAGGGAAGTGTCAGGATTCCATCCACAATGGATTTGGCCGTATGATTCAGCTTCATAATAAACCTTGCAGCCACAATCCCCATAAAAAAGGTCAGCACGGTTGCTAAAATTCCCGTCTTAAGAGAAAGAA
Source organism: Lacrimispora sp. (assembly GCF_046972725.1). NCBI lineage: Bacteria > Bacillati > Bacillota > Clostridia > Lachnospirales > Lachnospiraceae > Lacrimispora > Lacrimispora sp. The sequence goes on from NZ_JBKVXF010000001.1 coordinate 1,609,053, forward strand.
AAAGGGGACTGAAATCTATGGTTTTTATAAGCTCTGACAAGGCCTTCACCTCCTTTCTTCAACCGCTTTACTCTGTATACATTTCAAAACCTGCATCCGTAAACAATTTTTTAACAGTTTCATCTCCGGTCAGATATTCTACAAAATCTGCTGCTGCTTTCTTTTCCTCTTCCGAGGCTTCCTTGTCCTCAATAAGTCCCACCGGATAAATGGCCGGATCGATCAGGCTTTTGTCAGCTTTTGCGATGATCTCTACTTTATCCGCCATGGAGGCCGCATCAGTGGCATACACGATCCCCACTTCATTGCTCCCCTCTGCCACGGCTGTCAAAACTGCAGTCACATTGGCTCCTTCATTGATTTCCATCTTCATGACGGAATCAAGGATTCCCATATTGGTAAACATCTTTCTGGCATACTGCCCCACCGGCACATCCTCTCCTGCAAGAGCCAGATTGGCTGCCTGCGTAATATTGTCAAATCCGGTTACCGGGGTTTTTCCGCCCTTTGGCTTAATAAGTACCACCTGATTCACCAAAAGGTTATGTACCGATCCGTCCGTCACATATCCGCCTTCCTTTAACTCATCCATCTGCTTGGTGGCTGCTGAAAAGAAAACATCACACCGGGCACCTTCTTCGATCTGGGTTTTCAGGGTTCCGGAGCTGTCCGCATTATAAATGACCGTTACCCCTGGATGCTGCTTTTCATAGTTTTCCTTTACGCTTTCCATGGTGTTTTTTAAACTGGCCGCAATAAAAACATAAAGATCGACCGGTTCTGCCGCAGATACTGTTGTCTCTTCCTTTGATGCTGTTGTCTCCTGTCCTGATGTAGTGGTTTCTTTTGAAGCCGCTTCCGTACTTTTTGAAGCTGCAGCACTGCATCCCGCTGCCTGACACACGGCCAATGCCGTCAACACCATTGCTAGTAACTTCTTTCCTCGTCTCATCACGTTTCCTCCTGATAATTATATTTGAATAACATGGTAAAATGTTGTTCATTCTAATAGTGTCTTGTTGTGTTTCGTTACGTTTCGTTTATTTTAGACGAATTCTATTTGTAAATCAATGTTGAGATATTCATAATATATTTGTTAAATATCAGATATTTTTTATGTATTTAGCATAGTATTTTGTCTGCATGTCATTTCATTGACAATACACAAAAATATGATATAACTATTAATAAATGGAGAAAAACAAGAGAGATGATGAGGTTATTGTATGGATAAAATATTTACACCACAGGAAGTCGCAGATCGGCTTAAGATAAAAAAGGCAACTGTATATGAATTAATTAAGCGAGGAGAGTTAAATGCTACAAAAATAGGAAGACAAATACGCATCAGCCAGGAACAGCTTGATCAGTATTTAAGGATTTCTCCTGAAACAGTCCCGGCAGCTTCTGCAAAAAGCCAGCCAGCGATTCCATCCGGCGATATTCCCCGTTTTACCGCAGCCTCTGCCATCCGGCAGACCGATTATCTGTTAAACACAAGCGGACTGATTATAAGCAGCCAGGAATCCAGAGTTGTGGAACTTCTTAGAAGCCAGTTGGATAACAATCCCAAAAGCCTTCCCATGCTTCATTCCTATATGAATGAATATAACAGCTTATACTCTCTTTATTATGAAAAGACCCACATGGCTCTCACCTGTTTTCACTCTGATAAAAAAGAACAGAGCCTCAATCAGATCAAAAATCTTATGCCGGGAAAGGAGCTGGCGGTTCTTTCTGTATGCAGGTTATCCTGCGGCCTATATGTAAAAAAGGGCAATCCGTTAAACATTTGCTCCATAAAAGATCTTCTCCGGCCGGATGTCCGTTTTTCAAACAGGGAATTAGGCAGCGGTTACCGGATGTTTCTGGATTCTTACCTTCTGGAGAATAAGCTTTCAAAGAATGCCATCAACGGCTATCAAAAGGATTGCCTTTCCCATATGTCTGCCGCAAATGCAGTGGCCTCCGATTTTGCAGATGCAAGCATAGGGGATATCTCCCAGCTTATCTCCTTTCCTCAGCTGGAAGCTGTCCCCCTTGCTTTTTTCTCTATGGATCTGGTTTTCCTGAAATCAGATTTACACCGCTCAGCGTTCCAGTCCCTTCTTGAAGCCGTCCGCAGCAGAGCATTCAAAAACAGTCTTCTGCCGTTTAGCAGCTATCATACTCAGGATACGGGACACTGCACTCTCGTAAACGGCTAAGGCAATGGTTGTAAATACTATTGACATACCGCTTTCTCCCTTTGTATAATGTATGTATTACAAGTGTAAGAATAGGAGAATCTCTATGAAACATCTGCCGCAGATTTCCGAAGCTGAGTATGAAGTGATGAAAGTGCTGTGGAAATATGCCCCGATCAGTACCAATGAAGTGACCGAAAAACTTTCAAGGACAAGTGACTGGAGCCCAAAAACCGTACACACCCTGTTAAAGAGACTGGTATTAAAAGAGGCCATTACTTACCGGAAAGAGAGCCGTGTTTTCGTATATACGCCTCTGGTAAAAGAACAGGAATATTTAAAAAATGCCAATGACCATTTTTTAAACCGGTTCTATAACGGCAAGATTTCCAGCATGGTTACGAATTATATCAACAGCGAACACATGACTTCCGAAGATTTGGAAGAGCTTCGCAGGCTCCTCTTGAACGAACACAGGGAGGATCACTGAAGATGCTTCACGTTCTTATGGTACGCCTTATATTAAACAGCCTGGCTCTTCCCTTTCTGTTTCTTGGCATCCTTGGCATAAAGAAATTTTTGGGGCCTCATCTGACCAAAAGAATTCAATACAATCTCTGGTTTCTTTTTTTGTTTTCTCTGGCAGTTCCATTTTTGCCATATTTCCTTATCTGCACCAAAGCAGGTACTGCACTCCTTCATATGTTTTCCAGTCTCCTGCCTCAGACACCGGCGGTTTCTCCAACGGCTGCACATGCTGCTTCTGTATCCCGGAGTAATCTTTTTGCGGATTTTTCTGTTTCTGTAAGCCGGAGAACCTCTTTTGCCTTTCCGCCCTTTTTTATAAACCTCTGGATGGCCGGTATGGTTTTTATGACAGGGATTACCCTGTTTACGAATCATAAGCTTAAGCAGTTAAAGAATTCCTCTCTTCTTCTTCAAAATAAAAAAATCCAGGTTTTGTTTGAAGCCTGCTTAAAGGAATCAGGCATTAAAAAGGAGATTCCCATATACAGCAGTGCCTATGTGAAATCGCCCATTGCCATGGGTTTTTTAAAGCCTGTGATAATCGTACCCATTCACATCCTTTCAGAAATGACGGAAAAAGACATCCGGTATATCCTCCTTCACGAACTTTCCCATTGCAAGCATAAGGATCTTTTAGTGAACCGGCTGATGGCTTTCGCCCAGATCGTTTACTGGTTTCATCCGGTGGTATGGCTGGCTTTTTATGAGATGCAAAATGACCGGGAAATTGCCTGTGATTCATCCGTCCTTGCCATGCTTACGCCGGACACTTATCTGGATTACGGGAATACCCTGATCAATTTTGCCGAAAGGCTGTCCCGCTTCCCCTATTCCGTTGCCGGAATCAGCGGATCAAAAAAAGAGATCCGCAAACGGATCATAAGCATTGCAGGGTTCCATATGGATACCCGATGGTGTAAGCAGAAAAGCCGCATGGTATTTGCCGTGACAGCAGTTTTCGTAGTCATACTTATGCCCGCCATTTCTGCCATGGCATCTCCCCCGGAAAACCATGAATTCAACGCCGGCCAGGTGAATCAACTGGATGTTGAATCCTGGTTCTGCGGTTTAAGGGGCAGCTTTGTCCTTTATGGATTAAACTCGGGACAATACTCCATTTACAACGAGGAGGAAGGAATTAAAAGGATTTCTCCCGATTCCACCTATAAGATATACAGCGCTCTTACTGCACTTGAATGCGGTGTCATTGCCCCGGATTCCTCCGCCATGAGCTGGAATGGAACCCACTATCTGTTTGAAGCCTGGAACCGAAACCAGAATTTAAACAGCGCCATGAGCCATTCCGTCAACTGGTATTTTACCGCCCTTGATGAAAAGACCGGATTATTGTCTTTGAATAAATATTTCCGCAAGATCGGGTATGGCAATTCCGATTTATCCGGAGGGCTGGGCCGTTACTGGGCGGAATCTTCCTTAAAGATATCACCGGTGGAACAGGTAGAACTGCTGGCCCGCTTTTGTCTGGGGGACTTGCCCTTTGATCAGGAGAATGTTAAAGCCGTTAAAGATTCCCTGTTTGTCTCTTCTTCCGGCGGCTCCACCCTTTACGGAAAGACCGGGACCGGTAAGATAGATGGTCAGAATGTAAACGGATGGTTTGTGGGATTTGTAGAATCCCCGGAAGAAACCTATATATTCGCAACCAATATTCAGGATCAGACTTCTGCCAACGGAAGCACCGCTGCAAAGATCACCCTGGATATTCTTGATAACCGGAATATTTATAAAAAATAGCAAAAAAAGCTGCCGCAGCGGGAAAAACTCCCGGCTGTGACAGCCTTTCTTTATTGTACGGGTGGAAAATAGGCATTTAAAATCTCCTTATCTTTTCTTACCACATATCCGCTCCCGCCGCGGTTTTTTACATCCTCCACCATGCTCACCAACAAAATAGGCTTTTCCAGATTGGGGTCCGTGGTGAAAACATTGAACCAGCCAAGCTCTGTTCCCGTAGTGTCGTCTTTGGAGGCTTTGATTTCAGCAGTTCCGGTCTTTCCTGCCAGGGTAATATCGCTGCGGCTAATGGCATGGCCGGTTCCGTGTTCGGAACTGACCACTTTTATCAGGTCTGATTTGACCAGCTCCGCAATCTCCGGGGTGGTGGCGTTGTTCAGCCATATTTCCGGGGCAGGAGTTTCCTTGTACAGAAGATACGGTTTTATTACGTTCCCCTTATTGGGAAACATGGTATATAAAGAAGCAAGATGCACAGGATTTACCAGCACCTGTCCCTGTCCATATCCGCTGTCGGCAAGCTGGACCTCTGACTCAATCCGTTCCCCGTTGGAATACTGGGATTTTGCAAGGGCTATTTCAAATGGTATCTGCTGTCCGAATCCAAGTTTATCAAGCCCAGCCATAAAATCATTGGATCCAATCTTCAAGGCGGCTTTTGCAAAATAAATGTTATTGGAATAGATAAACGCATTTTCCAGATTCAGAGGACTGCTGTCATGAAGGGTCGTCACATAGTAATTGCCCCAGCTTTCATCTTTTCTCCAGCTTAAGCTGCCGCTTCCGTAATCTTCCCCCGGATCAATGGCACCGGTGGCAAGACCAAGAACCGCAGTTATGGGCTTAAAGGAAGATCCCGGCGCAAACTTTTGGCGGAACCGGTTGAACATGGGCTTCCGTTCATCGGTATTCAGGGCATTCCAGGTCTCGTTCGACATTCCCAGAATAAAGTCATTATCATCGTAAGAGGGCGTACTTACAAGAGCAAGAATCTCTCCGGTATATGGATTCATTGCCACCGTACAGCTTTTATCCTCCTGAAAGGCATTATATATGGCGTCCTGAAGCGTGCTGTCAATGGTAAGAGTAATATCCTTTCCGTCGATCCTTGACTTTGCAGCCAGAACCTTTTTCACATTTCCACCGGAATCGACGATGGAAACGGTCCGGCCATTGGTTCCTTTCAGTTCCTTTTCATACAGCGCTTCCATTCCGCTTCTGCCGATCACGCTGTCGGTCAAATAGTCCTCTCCCTCATGCTCTTTGATATCTTCTGCGGTCACATTCTGAACATATCCCACCAGATGGGCACCGCTTGCTCCCATTGGATAAAAGCGGACCTGGGTATCTGCTATGAGGACACCGGGTATGGCAAGCAGCTGATCCTGAAACTCTTTGTTTTTTACGTTGTCTTCTCTTGGCTGAGAGGCTTTTAAATTGATCTCATCCACTTTTTTTATGTTTTTTAAGGGGACAAAAGAATCCTCCTTCACCCATTTTGCCGACAGCTTTTTCTGTATGTTATCTGCTGATATTCCCAAAAGGGCTGACAGGGCTTCCACATCTCCGGCAGAATCCACGTTCATTTTCCCCGGTACAAGTCCTACCGAGGAAGCCGTTCCTTTTCCTGCAAGAACCAGACCGTTCCGGTCAAAGATACTGCCTCTTACCGCCTTGTCCGTAGATATCCTCACCTTATCGTTCCGGTCCAGCTCCGGGAAGATCAGGCGGTCACTCCACACCAGTTTATATCCCTTTTTTCCCTCTTTCAGGAACTGAACCTTATTTTTAAAATTGATTTCTCCGGCAATGGTCTGCATTCCGGCATCATAGCTCAGCGTAACTGTTTTATCCGCCTGCTCCTGGCTGTTGACCTGTACCTTGATCTTAGATGCCTCCAGCCCTTCGTAAATGTTTTTGTTTCTGGCGATAAAATCTTCCTCGCTGATATTGATCCGGCTCTGTTCTGAGAGCATTCCGTACATGGACCCATAATCCCGGTTATTAAGACTTTCCATGTATTTCATAAATAAAGTCTCCGGTTTTACTCTTGTTGCTGCAAGCCGTTCCCTGATTTGAAAGAACAGGAATGCTCCAGCCAGCCCTGCAAGCAGTATCAGCAGGAAAATCAGGGTACGAAACAGAAATCTCTTTTTTCTACGATTCATGGTTCCCTCCTGTTAATCGGTCCGCAGATTGTTGGATACGTTGGAAGCGGTGTTTGTAATAATTGCCGCCGGATCCTTCAACTGGAAATAGTAATCAAATATTCCTTTTCCCACTCCTACTACATTTCCGGAACTGTAGCCGTTGGCGATCCGAACCGTAACTGCGATCTGGGGATTCTCAAAAGGGGCATACCCGATAAAAAGTCCATGATTCGGCTTATTCTTTGCTTCCTCTGCGGTTCCGGTTTTTCCCGCCGCACTGATTTTTAAATCCTTTAATGTGGCGTTTGAGGTAGCCAGTTCATTCATGCCCTTTGCAACTTCCGCCCAGACATAATCCGGAAGCTGGGCCGTGCTATCCAACACAGGCTGAAAGGATTTCAGCACTGTGCCGTCAGAATCTGTGATCTTGCTGACCAGAGACAGATCATAGCTTTTTCCGTGGTTTGCCAGTGTTGACGTATATCTGGCAAGCTGGGTGGTGGTATAGTTATGAGTTCCCTGTCCAATGGAGGAAGGAATCGCAAACTGATCGGTCACATGAGGCTCTGCCTCTCCGATTTCAATTCCTGTCTTTTTATTAAGATCCAGCAAATCTGCATATTTTTGAAGCTTCTTTAACCCGCTTGCTTCAGAAAATGTCCCATCCGCTTCCGTACCCAGGCGGTAGGTAATCTCAGACAGATAAACGTTACAGGAATTTTTAAGGGCATCTGCCGGGGAAGTGATAAGGCCGTGTCCGGTCCTCTTCCAGCACCGCAGCGCCGGTTCCACTTTATCAAAGGAACCGGTACATATTACACTGGTGTCCGTCTGTATGACACCTTCATTCAGCCCGGCGATGACCGTAACCGGTTTAAAGGTGGAACCAGGAGCCGTCAGCTGGCTGGTGGCCCGGTTAAATAAAGGAAGAGACAGATCATTGAACAGCCGGTTGTAATAATCTGCATCCATCTGATTGGCCAGCCGGTTATTGTCATATCCCGGATAGCTTACGCATGCCAGCACTTCCCCATCCTGTGGATTTACGATGACTGCTGAGCCGGAACAGGGGTTCAATGCCAGCTGAGCCGGAGTGATCTCCAGATTCTTTATCTTTTTCTGCATAAATGCCCAGGCGCTTAACTGTCCGCTCTGTAAAAGAGCACGGTCCGGATCATCATTTGATAAGATTCCCTGCTCATAGAGAAGATTTTCAATGGTCTCTCCGCTTAAGGAGCCTTCGCCTATCATTGCTTCATAAATCTTTAAATCAAAATCCCGGTTTTCTTTTAGGTCTGCCAAAAGCTTCTCTTCTACCAGAAGCTCCTCTTCTTCAATAGCCACATAGGTTTCACTGATTTCAATCTGGCTTAGATCAACCATTCCGTTGGCAATGCAGTCCGTCAAGTATTGCCGGAAGCTTTTATTTTTCCAGTCGGGAGTACCGGCATCCGAAGCAATCAGTTTGCTTTTTCTCGTCTCGTTCACCAGATAATCCAAATATTCCTTCATCTCACTGCTTAAATTGTCATACGCAGTGCCCGATGCTTCAAAGGAGGCCGCCAGCTGGGAAAATACACTCTCTTTCTTACCGGAAAAGCTTGCATAGACTGATTTTTCCAGGTCTGTTGCCTTATCGTCCTTTAATCTTTCCGTGTCAATCACATGATTCTTCAGCAGGGCAAAATAGACTTCATCAGAGGAAATGCGGATCTGTGCGGCGGTTTCTGCCTTGGGCATCTCGGACTTCTTGCTGTCCACCATATTGGCAAGAAGAATTCCGGCGATCTGCTGTTCCAGCATCTGATAGACCGCATCCTGTAAATCCTTATCGATGGTTAAGTAAACATCCTTTCCGGTCTGGGGCGCCTTTGTAATGACCGGCTCCGTCTTCTTGTTCCCCACTACATCCGTGTAGAACTGTTCCGTCCCATCCTCTCCCCTCAGCCAGTTCTCCATAGATTTTTCTATACCGCTTTTTCCTATGACGGACTGGTTGGTGTATATGGCTGCTCCCTGGTTGGCAGACTCCAGTTCATCTGCGGATATGCCGCCGGTATACCCTAATATGGAAGATAAACTTTCTCCTCCTTCATAGGTCCTGATGCTGCTCTCCTGGATGTCAGACCCCGGCAGTGACGACTTGTTCTCAAGCACGGCTGCCATCGTTTCATCGGATACATCGGAGGCCACCAGATAGGGCAGATATTTGCGGTATGAATTTAAGGAAAGACCATAACGGATATTGGCAATCTGCAAAATCTCCTTAGGCGTAAGGGACTGGGGAAGCCCGTACTTCTCCTGTTCTTCTTTGGAATACATCTGATCGATCATGAACTTTTTGTTTCCGGTCATTTTTTTCATGAGATCATCTGCAGTCTCCGCTTTTTCTTCTTCCGTCAGCTCTGAAACGTCAGCTTTTCCGTAAAAATCCGCAATAAAACGGCTGAGCTTCCACCCCTCTGCAGTAAATTCATAGTTCCCGTCTTCATCTACTTTAATCGGAAGTGTCACATTTAATTTGTCCTCTTCGTGAACCATCTGAATCAGGCGGTATGCGATCCCGTTTAAAGATCTCTGCCGTTCCTTTGTGGTTTTATAATTCATGGAGTCTTCCAGTGTAATATCGTAGGACAACCGGTTGGATGCAAGTAATTTTCCGTTCCGGTCATAAATGTTTCCCCTGCTGCCGGAAAGTCTTTGTGTTTTTACAATAGAGCTCATAAATGCTTCCTGATTGGTGGCGCCTTCCAAAATCTGAAGACGGTACAGGCGGAATATGAGTACAGCAAAAAGGAATCCAAAGAACAAGCCTAAAACAGCCAGTCTCGGAATCCGGTCCAGAAAAAAATCATCCGGAAAGTTTCTCTCTTTAAATAATCTATGTTTACGCACCGTGGTTCTCCTTTAATCTTACGTTTGTAGTATTTAACTGATGAAAAACAGGGGTTATCTGCTGATAATTCCCCCTCAGTTTTTCAATGTCGAAATACTACGTATGTAAGATATGATTATACACTGATTCTATTTATAAGTAAACTCTTTTTATACACTCTAATTCTTAAGATATTATGACAATCGTAAGGGCTGGTCTTTTCAATGGAAGTTTACCAGGGCCGCTTCTTCCCTGTCCACCCTTTTTCTCTCCAATAATCTGCATCGGTTTGATTCCAGCCCTTTTTCATTGTCATTCTCATTATATAAAAGAATAGCCTGGTTTTTAGCCCAGGAGTCATGTTACCATTCCTTCGATTTATTTGCTTTGCAAGGGATGAGGTTTTCTTTTCTATTTTCTTTTTTATTCTCTCGGATACGTGGTCATAGGAAACTGCCCGTACACCAACTCCATATTTGTATATTTTCCCCACTCCCCAAAAGAACATACTGTCTGCCATGTCTTTATTCGTGGATTTCATTCCCCCGCCTGCCGCAGTCGATATGCATACTGCCTGCTTTTTAAACATTACTGCCTTCGGACGGTGCACCATCCATTGGTAACCGTAATGATCTAGGAATGCTTTCATAGAACCCGTTGCATGGTAAACATAGACCGGACTTGCCAATATAAGAACATCTGCTTCATCCATTGCATTTGTAATTGGACTTAACTTCTCATAGTGAGGACATTTGAGTTCACTCCTCATAAAACAGGTATTACAGCCGGTACAAAATTCATCGAAATCTTTTGGAAGAAAAAATTCAGCCACTTCGCCTTTCATCTTTTCCGCAAGCATGTGTGCGATGTGGTACGTTGAGCCTTTATGGCTTTGACCATGTATGATTGTTATCTTCAAAGTTTTCCTCCCTATTTACTTTTTTCTCCAAAAGACATCAGAGCCTCTCAGATACTTACAATATCTCCTGAACCCTTCCCACCTGTCCATCCGTCAGCATCACTTTGATTCCATGGGGATGAAAGCTGCTGTTGGTGAGTATCTTTCCAACGATACCCTCTGTCAGTTTTCCGGTTCTCTGGTCAGCCTTACATACGATTTTTACTGCTGCACCAATTTTAACATCATTTCTGTTTTGTCCGTTCATATCTTTCCTCGTTTCTGCTTATATTTCACTAAAAATTTTATCTCAATCAAAAAGCGGCAGAACAGCTACAATTTCTTCTCCGCACATTTCTCCGTTTTCCAGAAATCCCATTGATTCATAAAGTTTTTTGGCCCCTGTATTTTCAGGTTCATAAGAAAGCCAGCAATATTTGGCCCATCCGCAGGGCTTACTTTTCAGATATTCTATGGCTGCCTGTAACGCCTTTTTCCCCAGGCCCTGTCCCTGATACGTCTTATCAATCATAAACCGCCAGATACAGTAGTTTCCAACTGCAATATCCGGTTCCTCAGCGTCACCGTCTGTATCAAATCCAAACATAACAAAACCAATGGGCGTGTCTCCGTTGTAAATACCAAATGGTAATGCAACCCGCCCCGATGTGATCGTTGTATATGCTTCTAAAATACTCCTTGTATTTGTTGCCACAAAATCCATTTGATCATGATTCACAGATAACTTAATTATTTCCCAAATATTACCGGAATCTACCTTTTTTAATTGTATCATTGATCCCCCTGTCAATTATTTCTGCCTTTTATTATCAATTTATTATAACAAACTGTTATAATAAAATACAGAACGAATTTAAACAAGGGCATACTACACCATAAGTATAGCGCCCTTGTCTTTTCGTTTCTTTTATCTCAAAGCCATCTGCAGCCGTTCCATCTCGTAAAATTCGCCTTTTAAATCCATCAGCTCCTGATAACTTCCTTCTTCCCGGATCTTTCCCTTATCCAAAACCACGATCCGGTCCGCTCCTCGGACAGTGGAAAGCCTGTGAGCAACGATAAAGGTCGTTCTTCCCCGGATCAGGCGGTCCAGAGCATCCTGAATCTCCTTTTCCGAAATCGTATCCAGAGCAGAGGTCGCTTCGTCCAGTATGATGACCCGGGGATTTCTAATAATCGCCCGTGCAATGGAGATTCTCTGCCTCTGTCCGCCGCTTAGATTGGCACCATGCTCTCCGATCATCGTATCTAAGCCTTTGGGAAGCCTGGCAATGACGGATTTTAAGTTGGCGGCTTCCACTGCATGGGAAAGTTCCTCTTCCGACACCTGTTCCATACCGTAAACAATATTTTCCCGAACCGTTCCCGTAAACAGAACCGGAGTCTGTGGAACTACGGAAATAAACCTGCGGTAACTTCTCAAATTAATATCACTCACCTCCATGCCGTCAATGGACAGTCTCCCGTCTGACGGTGTGATAAAGCCGATGATCATGTTAAGGACCGTCGTCTTCCCGGAACCGGACTCCCCTACCAAAGCAATGGTCTCTCCGGCCTTTACCTCCAAATCAAACCCATCAAGAACCTGTTCATCAGAACCTTTATAGGAAAACCCTACATTGCGAAAGGAATAACTGCCCTTTAATTCCTTCATCTCCGCCTTTCCTTCGTTGTGTTCCACATCATCGGATATGAGAACTTCTCCAATGGAAGAAACGGATTCCAGGCCCTTTGTCAGAATGGGAAGAAGGTTGATCAGAGCAGAAAACTGATTTACTACCGTAGTAAAGCTGGACTGGTAAAAGGTCACATCACCGATCTTAATCAATCCGTTTAAGGCCATAATACCGGAAAATCCCAGACAGAGCACCTGGAATACCTGGAAGATACACCAGCTGACTGCACCAAAGTGAGACTGGATCATATCCAGCCGGTATCCCTTGTCTGCCGTTTCTTCCAGCTGCTCTTTGATTTTCTCCACTTCGATTTGTTCCAGCGCATGGGCCCTTGCTACCGGAACCAGTTCTACCATCTCCATGACCTTTGCGCTGGTTTCTTCCATTTCCCGGCGGAATGCCCGGTTCTCTCTGTGGATCTTTTTCCGGAAGACCACCACGATGATGGAGGTCACCGGTGCCACCAGAAGGAAGAACAGCAGAACCGTTCTGTTTTTCACCGCTGTAATGGACAAGGTAATAACCAGATTCATCATAATGTTCATGGCATTGACAAAAAGCTGGGAGGAAAGCGTTTCCACCGCCTCCACATCCCTTATGATTTTGGACTGCAAACGCCCCGACTGGACTTCCGTATGATAAGGAATGGAAAGCTCCTGGAGCTTGCGCACCAGAGCCCCCCGAAGGCCCGCTTCCGTCTTACGGATCACCTTGCTTTTGTATTTATTATGGAGCCAGTTGGCCGGAAGATGAATCACCAGCAGTCCAAACCATATGGCGACATTTAAATATATGGTCTGTTTTCCCCCATCTCCGCCCTCTAAGGCTCCATTGATCACATTGGCAATCAGCAGGGCAGAGAAAAGGCTGGGCGCATGTTTTACTACAAAAAAGAACGTAGATATTAAAAACTTGTGGTACTGCCCTTTATAAAACCCCAAAAGTACCATGACCGAACGATTTCCGTACTTTTTATAACAGTTTACAAAGCTGCGCTCGATCTCCTCATATTTGTCCATGACTCACCCCTTAAGATACATCAAGCCCTTCGTTTTCTTTTATAAGAATCCCCTCTTCCAGAAGATCGGAATAAGGTGCACCAAGCTTTTTCAGCCCCTCACAGAGAAAACCTGCCATAAGGACTGCTCCCTCCGGTTTTAAATGGGTATTGTCTTTGGGCCACATAAAATAAGCCTTTGAAGCCAGATCACCGATGGCAGAAAGATAGTTCTCCGTAACAGCCGTCAGATCAATGACAGGAACCCGGGCCTGCTGTCCGGTTCTTTTCATTGCCTCCGGATAAGCCCCATGGCTACCGGGCAAAAAGGTTCCCTGTTCATCAAAAAGTCTTCTGGCTATAGGAGTAATCAGTAGCGGATATGCCCCTTTGGCTCTTGCCACTTCAATAAAACGCAGCAGATTTTCCGGAAATGTGGTATCCGGGTCTGTATGACGTTTGGAATCTGGTTTTTCATCGTTATGACCGAATTGAATGAAAAGAAAATCTCCTTTTTTTATTTCCTTTTCTATAAGGGCAAGAAGTCCTTCCTCTATAAAAGATTTGGTACTGCGGCCATTTTGGGCATAACTTTTCATTTCCACAGAATCTTTTAAATACCAGAGCATGGCCTGGGAAATCCCAGTCTGGGGATACGTGGATATCTTATTGAATTTAACTGTGCTGTCTCCAGCGTAATAGATTGCTGCCATTTACGTACACTCCATACATCGCACCTGTAAAGCGTTTGCCTTTTACAAGGCCTTCGGAACAGATGGAAGTCACATCCGTCCATTGCCACAGGAAGCGGTTATTTAATAAAAAGGTTCTTTTCAGTCCGTCGGTTTCCACCCGGAACGTCACCGGTCCCTGGAAAACAAAGGGCTTTTTTTCTGTTCTGACATAGGTGTTGTCGATGTATTCTGATACAAACACCTCATTCTTTGTTACACCAAACTTTATGTAAGTATTTTCATCGTAGTAAAGGGTCACTCCTGCATCTGAGGTGAATTCCTCCTTTTCTTCCTCAGGAATATCCATGACAAATTCTGCGTCAAACTGAAAATCGGGCTGGCATTTGACCAAAAGGCTTCTGCACGCTTTGTCACATAAGTCCTTGTTATCCCCCCGAATCCAGATGGTACCGTCTGCTTCTTCCCGAATCCGTTCGTTATCCCTGGTTCTTGGAGTCAGCCATACCTCACGTTCCAGGCTTCCTGTGCCGTCCTCCGGTTTTGAGGGAAATGGCAGAGGTGCCATAGAAGAAGGTCCTTTTCCCTGATGAATGACCGGCCAGCCATCGGCAGTCCATGTGATTTCGTCAAGACAGGTCTCTCTTCCAAGCATCCCCCACTTCCCGTCAAGAAAGCGGGAGCAAAGATAAACGATGAACCACCGGCCGTCGGGAGTCTGGACCGGCTTTCCATGACCGCAGCACTGGAGCACTGCCATTTCATCCTTTTGATGCAGGATGGGATTAAAAGGACATGGTTCGTAAGGCCCGAATAAGGTCCTGGAACGTGCGACTGTAATCATATGCCCCTTACCGGTTCCTCCCTCTGCAAGAAAACAGTAATAATACCCGTCCTTCTTAATAAGATGAGGGCCTTCCGGTGCATGGCCGGAATGACCGTACCAGAGAAGTGACGGCTCGGAGAGTATTTTCTTTCCATCTTCTGAAATCTCCATAATTCTGGCTCCCCGGTTGATCAGCATATACCGTTTCCCATCATCATCGGTAAAAATGGAGGGATCGATTCCAAGTACGTTATGGATCACAGGCGTCTCATAAGGCCCCTGTGGAAATAAAGAACTGGTGACCATCTGGGTCTGAATATAAGGAGCGTCATCGTTCTGCCTCAATGTGGCACAGATATAAAACCGTCCGTTATGATAACTGATATCCGGTGCCCAGAATCCTCTTCCGCCCTGCAGCTTTCCCAGGTTTTCTTCTGACCAGCCAGGGTCCGTCACCGCATATCCGATGACCTTCCAGTGAACCAGATCCTTTGAATGGGAAATGGGAATCCCCGGAAAGTAAATAAAGCTGGAGTTGACCATATAGTAATCGTCCCCTACCCGCAGGATGCTGGGGTCCGGGTGCATTCCCCTCTGTACCGGATTGCGGTAACACTCCTCTGACCCAAACCCGCAGACAGTTTTAAAATACTCCTCCACAGGTGTCCCTTTTGCCAGATCATAGGGTGTCACCATGTTCTGATTGGACCAGGTGGGATCAAGGCCGCATCGTTCCACAAGAAATGCAGCCAGGTCCCGATTCTTTCCTTTTACCGCATAATGAAGGAGGCTGTTCCCTTCCTCATCACAATCCTCAACATTGAAGGAGTGGTCAATCAAATGCTTTACCAGTGCTTCCTCTCCGTTCCCGGCTGCCTCAAAAGCGCGTTTCGCCGTTGCTTCTGTCTTCGATGTGTATAAATTCATATTCTCCGTACCCTTCTGATAAACAGTTGTTTTTGTTTGCACTCCACAGACACAGCTTTGCTCCGGTCCAGGTCGCCCTGTGAAGAGGATTGGCTCCGCCTATGGGGGTATAACGGATTCCGTCATCCGACCATGCAAACCGGTATGTTTTATTTTCAAATACTTCAAACTTTAAATAAACCGTATCGCCAATGTGCGGGCAGGCTGCGCTTAGAATCTCCTTTGCCTCGCCTTCATAGGTTTTGACAGTCACATCTCCGGTATAGAGAGAAAGCTCATGGCCCCATTCCGTCTTTTGAATGCCAAGATATGCATACTTGTGGCCGATCATACCAATGGAGGCCATATCTCCGGTTTCTTTTCCCTCAAGCCGGACCTTTACAACTACAGAAAATGCAGAATGCTGCGGAATCTGAGTCAGGGCATTTGGTGCATACCACAGGGTATTCTCTCTCGTTTTATTGGACAGGCAGAACAGCCGAAGTCCTGCATGACCCTTGATGGAATAGAAGAAATCCTGCGGATTGGCCTGCCATTGCCACTGAAGTCCCAGCTTCTCTCCATCAAATTCATCGGACTGGGGAATCTGATATTCCGGCTGTCCCTCCGCAGGAAGCCGCCACTCCCTGACCGGCTCTCCGATTCCGTCTCCGTTCTGCTCGGTGCCGATGAACGGCCAGCCGTTGTTAAAGCACATGGGCTGAAGGTGTGTGATTCTTCCAAGTTCGCCCACATCCTGAAAATGAACAAACCAGTGTCTGCCATCCACTGAGGTAACCCAGCCGCCCTGATGAGGCCCGTTGACCTCCGTGTTTCCCTGATGCATGATGATGCGGTATTCATAAGGCCCTTTTATGGAATCTGAACGCAGAACGGACTGCCAGCCCGTTGCCACGCCCCCTGAGGGCATCAGGATGTAATAATGCCCCTGATAGCTGTACAGCTTCGGCCCTTCTGTGGTCGGCCCTAATTGTTCCCCGTCAAAAATGGTCACCGGTTCCCCAAGAAGTTTTGTGCAGTCCGGCTCCATTTCCACCAGATCCAGACGATGCTTGATGCCGCTGCGGCTGTTGGCATAGGCAAATACCATGTACGCCTTTCCGTCATCATCCCAGAACGGACACGGATCGATATAGCCCAATGCCTCATGCAGGCAATGAAGCTTAAATTCACCGTAAGGGTCCTTGCCTGCGGCAACGAAAATCCCTTCATCGGGAAGCGGAACAAACACATAAAAGGTTCCCTCATGGTAACGAATGGAAGGCGCCCATGTGCCGGAGCCATGGGAAGGACGGTCATACTTTTCAAACGGAAGAGACCCCACGCAGTAATTGATGATCTCCCAGTGAACCAGATCCCTGGAATGAAGAAGCGGAACCCCCGGTAAATAGGTAAAGGAAGAAGCCACCATATAATAGTCTTCTCCCACCCGGATGACATCCGGATCAGAATAATCTGCATATAAAATTGGATTTTGGTACATTGTGTTACCCCCTGTAATGCATGATAGTAGAAAAAAAAGAGGCAGAACCTCTGCCCCTTTTTCTGCCGGAAGCCATTATTCTTTTACGGCTCCGATATTAACACCCTGGATGAAATACTTCTGGCAGAACGGATAAATGATCATAAATGGGAGGATCGCAACGATAACCGCCGCATTTTTCACCGTATTCTCCGTCGCTCCGCCGATTGCCTGAGGCAGGTCACTTCCCATTATAACAGACCTTAACTTCATTTGAAAGTTATATAGATTATCATTTGTAATATACAGTTTGTAATGGGTATAATCGTTCCAGTAGGATACTGCGTACATCAGTCCGATAGCCGTAAGTGCTGCCTTGGAAAGCGGCAGAACGATCTTAAAAAATATGCCCATAGGGGAACAGCCGTCAATTTCAGCCGATTCAAAAAGGCTGCTTGGAATCCCTTCAAAGAAGTTTCTCATAAGCACCATATTATAAACATTAATTGCCGGAAGAAGAATTACCACAAATAAGGTATTGGTTATATGTAATGATTTCATAACCAGATAAGTCGGAATCATACCGCCGCTGAATATCATGGTAAACAGCATCAGATTCGCAAACAGAGTTCTTCCTGGCATCTTCCACTGGATCAGAACGTAAGCGCCCAGTGTTGCAACGGCAAGACCGGTAAACGTTCCTACCACCGTTGTAAAGCAGGAAACCAGAAATGGCCGGTAAAGAGTCGGATTGGTAAATACGGATATATATCCTGCCATACCGAATTTTTCTGGAAACAGTTTCATGCCATAAGCAGTCTTTAAATCAAATGAATCAATCAGGACCTTATATATGGGAATAATCATGATAAGACAAATGATCAAAAATATTATTACCAGCACATAATCAAATGCGGTTACTTTCTTTTTCATGCTTTTCTCCTCCCCCTACACAATTCCTCTTCCTCTGACCTTATGACTGGCCTTGTTGCATATAAGAACAAGGAAGCAGCCTACCAGAGAGGAAGTAAGACCGACAGCAGTCGTATAGCCGTAATCAGGAAGAGCACCGGAATTAAATGTTTGTGTGTAAATATAAGTCTGCAGTACATCGGCTTTTTTAATAACTGCATCATTTTGCATTACGAATACAGACTCAAATAAGTTCATAACCTTTGCAAGGTTCAAAATAAGTACGGTAATGATGGTATTATTCAGCGCAGGCATGGTAATATACCGCAGCCTGTTCCAGCGGTTTGCCCCATCCATGGATGCCGCTTCATAAAGTTCCGGATTGATTCCGGAAAGCGTTGCGATAAATATGATGGTACCCCAGCCGGTATCCTTCCACACATTAATCGTATAGAACATGGGACGCCACCAGTTCTGATCACCCAGAAAATAAATCCCCTCATTTACAATGCCAAGTTTTACTAAAATGGAATTAATAAGACCGGCATTGGTCGGAGAAAGAATCAATGTAAATACGGAAGCTGTTACAACCCATGACATAAAATGGGGAAGATATACGATCGTCTGTGCCGCCTTTTTAAATGCTAAAGAACGGATCTCATTGAGCATAAGAGAAAGCACAACAGCCATTGCCGTATTCAACAGAAGTTTTATGATACTTAACGTAATTGTATTCCCGAATGCACTCCAGAATCCCGGCATATTCATCATCTTTTCAAAATGTGCAAGGCCTACAAATACAGGCTCTTTAATACCTTTATAAGAAAAAAAGGCATATCGGATACCCAGCATAGGCAAATAATGAAACACGATTGCAAAAATGAGCACTGGTAAAAACATCAGATAAAATCCTTTGTAATACCTGATAGAAACCAATAAAGGCCGTTTATTTTCGCCTGCAGCATTCGCTGCAGGCCCTTTCCTCTTCCTATTCATATAATAACCTTCCTGAACTTATTTCTTTGCTTCAAGTTCGTTGAGAGAATCTACAATCTGTTTGGACCAGTCTGCTCCGCCTTCTTTTTCAAACCGTGCATATGCCTCTTCAATAGATACTCCCTGTACAATAACATCTGCAACAATCGAATTCTTAAGGGTTGTCAAATCCCCGTTGTAAGTTGCCATTACCTCCGTAGAAGGAATAATGATAGCCTGCCTGGCGTTCTCATTAAACATGGTCTGGGAAGCCTTTGCTTCTTCTTTTATAGTTTCTTTGCCAGGATCGTTATCCCATTTCGCAATTGACAGCATTGGGTCAAGATGCTGTTTGGTGTACTGTGTTCCAGGCTGCTCAAGACTTTCTCTCATATGGAACACGCCTTCTTCATAGGTGTTATCAAGAATTGTCTCAGCCTTTTTCGACCAGTGAACGTCTTCGACTCCGTAGCTCCACAGTAACTGTGTATCTCCTCCATCAAGCATGGATTCAATGAAATATTTATAAACGCCTTCCGGATTCTCACAGGAGGATGTGATTGCCCATACAGGTGCCGTTCTTTCAATATACTTGCCTACTTCTTTGATCGGCTTTAATGCAACCAGCTCTCCGTCTCTTCCGTTTGCTTCCAGATTCTTCTTTAAGTTGGTTGCCCACGTACCTGCCCAGTAAGTAAACACACCGAATTTATCTTCATAAAACTTATTTCTGCAGTCCTTGGTTCCGTTTGTTAAAGTTTCCTTATCGATATACCCGGCTGCGTATGCCTCTCTGAGCCTTGTAAGAGCATCTTTAAAATTATCCTGTGTAAATCCGTCATACCATTTACCATCTTCCCCTTTCATAAAGGAAGGATTGGCATCCTGATAGAACTCTGGAAAATAGTTGGTCCATGGTTCTTCCGGTCCAACAAATCCAGCAGCTGATACACCATAGGTATCCCCGTTAATGCCATTGCCATCTGGATCACCCTCGGTGAATGCTTTTAACATATTTAAGTACTCGTCGTAAGTTTCCGGTGCCTCTAACCCTACATTATCAAGCCATTTCTTTTTCACATAGGTGATGCAGCCGTTGCCTCTGTTGACAGGAAAGCCGTAAAGTTTCCCGTCAAGTTTCATATTATCAATAACGCTTTCATCTTCCACGCGTCCTGATTTCTTTAATTCTGAATTGTTCCAGGCATCTGTCATATCCCAAAGTGCACCTTCTTCCGCATATCCCGGATAGAAACTTCCCATAAGAAGTATGGCATCCGGCCAGTTCTCCGGACCGGATGCAAACGTCTGCCCCAGTACATCAAAATATGCATCGTGATCCGGCTGAATGATCTCTAAATCAATTCCGGTCAATTCTTCCCATCTCTTTTCAAAGGCATCTCTGTCATTCTGCTTTGTGGTTACAGTGCCGTTTACCATAATCGTAATCTTTTCCGGCTTCTTCACTTCCCCGCTTGCTGTTGCTCCCCCTGCAGCGGAACCTGATTCTGTGTTTGTTTCTTCCCCGTTTGTTTTTGAACCTGATGATGAACATCCGCTCAAGGCTACAGATGCAGCCATCGTTACAGCCATTCCTGCTGCAAGCATTTTTTTAACTCTCATTTAGAACCTCCCAATATTAATATTTTGGTATACGTCCCTGACGCAATGCAATCATAGCATCCAGGAATGCTTCTGGCAACGCACAGTTTTTAATATCATTGTACATTTTTCTCTAATTTACATTTTAAAATCATATTTTATTATGCATAATTTACATCACTTTTTCATCAAACAGCGGACATCCATTAAATATATATGAAAAAAACCGCATTTTATATACGTACATTATTTACTATCCGTATACAGTTTTTAAATATTTGGCAATTTCATTGATTTTATGGCAATTCCATACTATAATTTGGTTATATGAACTAAGGAATGGTGCCTATGAAAAAGAATACTAAACAAAATCACGATATTCCATTTAAAAATCAGCTGATCCTTTCCTACACCATCATTCTGGCAATTATCCTGATCATCGGAGTGATGCTGTATTACATATCCTATGCGCAGGTGAAAAGTGGAATCAATCAGCAGAACCGCCTTTCCATGTCAGCCTCTGTCACACAGCTTGACAGCACCATGGAACTGATCAATGCCTCAGCAAAGCAGATTTCATCCAAACAGTCATTCAACAATCTATCTCAATTATCCGGGGCTGAAAGCAATGATTTCTATTATTTGGGCTATCAGACCCAGCTCAGTTTAAAATCGGTTACTCCATTGGAGGTGCTGCTTCCTGTCAGCAACTCTTTTATTTTCATGGAAAAGTCCGGGTACGTGGTCTCTTCCACCATGTTTTTAAACTTTGACTTTTTTGCCGCAAACAACACAAAATACCACCTGGAACCAAACGCCTTCTCCAAAGCGCTGCTGAGTGACAACTATTGGAACCGTTTTACTCCACTGACGGATTTTGAAGGAAATTCCAAAAACTTTCTCTATGTCTACCCGTTGTTCAACCCCATACGTTCTGCAAGCAAACCTACGAATGTACTGTGCTATTTATTTGACTATGATCTGGTAACGGAGTATTTTTCCGGAATCAATTTATATGGTGACGGGTATCTGACCGCTTATAATAAGAACGGAGAGCAGATGTTCTTTTTTTCTGACGGAGCACAATCAGACGCTTACGATGTCTTAAAGAATCTGGATTACAAAAATCAGATCGCCCAAATGATCTCAAAAGCGACTCACCAGGAGATGTTGGTTACTTCTGTCTCTTCTTCTTATAATAACTGGACCTACTATCTGGTACAGCCGGAGGATAAGGCTTACTACTCCATTACACCCTACCAGCGTTTTTTTACAATCATCACCATCGCTTCCTTTATGGCGGGAGGAGTCTTAGTCATTATCTTTTCCTCATTTGGCAGCCGGCATCTTGCACAGCTTTACAATGAACTGGTATTAAAGGAATCCGTGGCATCTTCCCTTAACCTTCTTGTGGAAAAGCAGAAGCCCATGGTCCTGGAATCCTATATGAGAAGAATCATGGAGGGAAGCATTACGACCAATGAAGAGAAGGAATATATAAGCAATGAACTTGGATTAGAAAAACCAGGGATCAAATACCATGTCCTCTATACCGAGGTGTCTCCTTCCGAGGACTCCAACATCAATTCCCATGACATGGAACTGCTGATTCAGAATTATGACATGCTGGTGAGGGAAGCCCTTTGCCGTTATTTTCCGGATACCGGATACATTTACAAGCCTTCTGACCGGATTTTTGCCACATTGATCGCTTCTGACCAGATAACCGTTCCCTATCAGACCATGATTGCAGAAGACATCAAGACCTTTACTGCCTTGCACCAGGAGCTTCTGGAAAAATACGGAATCTGGATCAGCGGAGGATTCGGTGACCGGAACGGTATGATTTCCTACACCTGGAAATCCTAT
Source organism: Lacrimispora sp. (assembly GCF_046972725.1). Lineage (NCBI taxonomy): Bacteria > Bacillati > Bacillota > Clostridia > Lachnospirales > Lachnospiraceae > Lacrimispora > Lacrimispora sp. The sequence continues at coordinate 1,631,404 of NZ_JBKVXF010000001.1, forward strand.
CAGCAGGCCAAGGAAGCAAAATCCATCACCACGATGGAAAAGTATGTTTTAAGCTGTGATGTAAACCACTCCAAGGATGTTTATTACTATCCGGAAAGCCTTTCTGTCCAGCTCAGCGGATTTATTTCCAGCGGGAACAAGGATCAGGTCCGGGAACTGTTTAAGCTGATCAAGAATGAGAACACGAAAAAGAAAAACCTTTCCTACACCCAGCGAAGCTGGCTTGTTTCCGATGTCCGCGCCACAGTATTCAAAAAGCGCCATAACCTTTTAACAGAAGGAATGACGCCGGAAAAATTAAAGATTCTGGATATGATCGACAAGCAGTTTGAAGGGGAAATGAGTTTAAATATCCTGGAATCCATCGCCCTGGAATTATGCGATGTCTGCGGCTCTGAAGGCAATGAGCTGATTTTAAAGATTCAGGAGTACATCAACACCAATTACCACGACCCGGATTTGTGCCTGACAAAGATTTCCGATGAATTCGGTATCTCGGAAAACTATTTCAGCTATCTGTTTAAAAAGGAAGTGTCGGAAAACTTTTCCAGCTATCTGGAACGGCTTCGTATGGCTAAAGCAAAGGAAATTATTTTAGAGACAAAGGAAAGCCTTTCCACCCTGTATCAATATCTTGGCTATAACAATGCCGCCTCTTTCCGGCGCGCCTTTAAAAAGAATTTTGGAGTATCACCAAAAGAAATGAGGGATAAAGTCAATGCAAAATGAAAAGGAACAGCTTATGGGGAATTTATCCGAAGCTCTTTGGCTCCGGCTTTTAAAAAGCGGTCTTCCAATTCACAGCTTTCTTATGGACTGGAACGGCATCACAATCAAGGAGGCTTATGAGGCACCGTATGGTAAATCCGATTTGCACCGCATGTTCTCCATCACAAAAAGTTTCTGCTCCATTGCCATAGGATTTCTCTGTGCGGAGAAAGCAGTCACTCTTGAAGACCGTATCGTGGATTATTTCCCGGAATACTGCTCTGACCGGACCCATCCCTGGTTAAAGGAAATGACAATACGCCATATGCTGTCCATGGAGACCTGCCACACCTCCACCACGTATAAGATCCATTCCCATAAAAACTGGGTGGAAAGTTTCTTTATCACACCGCCCTCTCACAGAAGCGGACAGATCTTTCTTTATGATACTTCCTCCAGCCATACATTAGCTGCTTTGGTAAAAAAGCTGACAGGAAAAGGGGTGCTGGATTATCTAAGAGAAAAATGTCTGGACCAGATCGGTTTTTCCAGGGAAGCCTATATAATCAAAGATCCTTTTGGTTCTGAGATGGGAGGCTCCGGCCTTATGGCACTGCCTTCCGATCTTTTGAAGATTGGACGCTACTGCATGGATACAGTCCTTTATGGTCAGGGAATCTTTGCCGAATATTTGAGAGAAGCGGTCACTTTTCAGGTTCCTACGGTCCACTTTGGACAGACCTTTGAAGAACAGCAGGGCTACGGATACCAGTTCTGGCAGATTCAAAAAGGCTTTGCCATGTATGGCATGGGGGGACAGTATGTACTCTTCTATCCGGAACAAAATCTGGTCTTTGCGGTGACAGCAGATACCCAGAATATCAAGGGCGGAAACCAGCTCCTGCTGGATATGATCCGGGAGGCAGTGGAAGCCTCATGCCCGGATGAGGAGGCTTTTAAAGACCAGCCGGAAATAAAAGCAGCGTTCAGTCATCCGGACTCCTGGAAGGAATCTTACTGCCTTGCTGACAATTCCAGCGGTTTTCAGAAGCTCTCCCTTTCCTTTGACCAGTCTGAGGGAATGCTGACCCTTTCCGGTCGGGAAAAACGCTTTACCATACAGTTTTCCTTTGAAGAACTAAAAGTCAGTATCTTTCAGGGCTGCGGGGAACGGATTGCAGCAAAGGCCCTGTGGGCCGGTCCCAGCACCCTTTACCTTCCGGTACAGTTAGCCGGGGAATGTGTTGGATCCATTCATATGATGCTGCGGTTGTCTGAGGAGAGAATCACCGTTTGGATGAAAAAAATCGAAGAGACCTGTTTTACTGAATTCCAGGGCTTTTTTGAAGGGGAAAGGGAAACCAGGTCCGCCAAACGGTGACAGTTGGCGGGCCTGGTTTTTATATTGAATACATTACTTTGATTGTTTTTTTATCTGGCTGCCGCATTTGAAGTATGCAAAACTCCCCCTTCAATGACAAACAAGCCACGTTTACTTCTCATTACAGAATAATATTCCTGCTCGCCATAAGGTAAGCCGTATACGATCTGTACGGTCTTCCAATGATTCCTGTAAATATTTCCGACCTTTTTGATTTCCGGTATCTCATAGGTCCGGCTCACTTCTACCATATTTTTATTACCAACCATGTCTACATAATTGTACCTGGTCACTGTAACGGATAAAAGAAATCCCAGGAGCAAAAATCCGGACAGCCCTGTAAACATGACCCAGTCTTTGCCTAAAAAGAATATAACGAATAACAGAATCATAACGGTTATGTATATAATTCCATAAACGGTAATACCTACGATGTTTGTCATATCTCCCCCCTATATTCCATTTGTCTTTGTACGTAATAAAACTAATTGAATATAAATAATCTTAACCTTTCCCCCCTTTTCTCTTCTTAAAATCATACCATAAATCTTCTAAAACCAACAGATATATTGTAATACACCAAGAAAAAAGTCCCGGAGCTTTATAAACTTTCCAGGACTTTTTGCTGAATATTATGATTGGTTTGCTTTTGATGCAATTACAAACGTCCGCACCGCCGCATACATGATACCTGCACTGGGCCAGATGATCCATGTCATGTGCCAGTTATCCGTATAAAAGCTGATTCCAAGGTATATGGCAGTTATGATGCACCAGTAAATTACGCTCACATGCTCTGTCTTTTTCCGTTCCAGCTTCTTCTGTACCGTATAGTCTCCTTCCTGGAGCAGCATCTGAAGGCAGTCCTTTCTTTCACCTGCCAATACAAACAAATACACCGCAGCCGCTATGATAATTAAAATAAAATCCACACACAGCGTAATAATAAAATCGGAACTTTCAAATGCGATTGCAAACATCATAGGCACTGCACAGATGATACACAGAAATACACCTATCATTGTATATTTTCTGTTTGAATCTGTATACTTAGACAGCCTTTCTCTTACAATTCCTTCTACTCCGGCCTCCAGATGAAAATTTTCCTTCTGTAAAAATTCATAAGATTCCATCTTCATTCCATTGACCACTAAAAACATGGTGGAGATACCAACCATAATCAGAACAAAAACAATTCCAAGTCCGCTTGCCATATCATCACTGATCACAGGCTGCTTAAATTCTGATAAACCGGTGAGGATAAGCAGCACTACCGGAGAAAGGATATAGCCGGAGATCGCTGCTGCAACTTTTGGCGCTGCATTTATTTTCGCCTCCATATAATTCTCTGCTTCCTCACGTCCGATTCTTTTCAGCCCGTCACCGTTATATAAATCCAAAGTCTCAAATCCTGGTTCTGCTTCTATTTCTTCCTTTAAAAGATAATCCGTACTGACACCAAATAGTTCACTGAGTGTTAAAATCCGTTCCAGGTCAGGAACGGAAGCTCCTGATTCCCACTTTGATACAGACTGTCTGGACACGCCTGACTGATAGGCAAGCTCCTCCTGAGACCAACCCTTTTTCTTTCGCAATAAAGCTATTTTTTCTGCTAAAATCACAATGTACCATCCTCTCCAAATGAATTGTGCCATCTGCTTACTGATTCGGTATTCTGTTGAAATGGCTGTCTGTATCATAGGATTTTTTCCGGTTGACAACCACCAATTGCGCTGTATAATGTGTCAACTGGCAGTTGCATCAATGAATTCCCAATTCCCCGCTTCCGGTAAATGGGATGAAAAACCCCTGTACAATGATATTAATTATACAGGGGCATAACCTTTTATTCAATAATTGAAAATTTTATTATCAAAATGCGTGTTCAATATTACTTTCCTGATTTTTTTATCTGTTTAAAGCTTTTCTATGTAATATTGTGTATTAATAATCAGCCACATCTGGGCATCAAATCTCATAATGGTCCAGATGGATAAGCCCTGGAGATCATATTCAGATACCAGGCTGGCTCGTGCAACATAGCTTCTTGCATCTTTGAACCAGACTACATGCATAACCCCATCAATGTCTGTATAATAGAAATAAGGGGATTGGGCCGGTTCATTATATTGGATTGGTATTCCGTTTTCTGCTGCAAGCCTTATGGCATTGTCATTGGATATTGCAGTAGCTCCCGTGGCACCGGGAATATAGGGAAGGGTCCAGTCATACCCCAAAGTGACAACTCCCAGAAAGATTAATTGAGAAGGAATAATACTGACGGTATAATTTAACAGTTCCCTCAGCAGATTCACCGGAAAAATCGAATTTGGATAACTGAAAGTCCTGGCCCAATCATAGGAGGCAAATATGATTCCTTCTACATATTGTGACAATCTTGTATAGTCCACTTTTTCAAAGTTGGTGCCAGGTCCCTCAATATTCACCGAAGGGGTTATGGTAATCACAAATCTAAACCCCTCTGAATGAAATACCTCAGAGGCTTTTTTTATATAATCTGATATTCCGTCTATGTTGTCATAGGTAATGTCTTCCACATACAGGTTGATTCCATAATACCCTTTTTCCTTCAGGATCTGAAGTGCGGTGTCAATAATCCGGTCCTGCAGCGACAGATTATTTAAAATCTTATTGTTTGCATCAAGATTAACCATTCCATATTCTGTAATGGTGGAGACAAACATCATTGGGGCAACACCGTAAGATACCGCCAGCTGAATCAGCTCCGTATCATCACCTGTGGCGATGATCTCTCCCTCCCCCGTCGCTCTATAATTGAATATGGTCAGATAAGTTAAAAATGGAAGGGTTTTTATTAAAACGGATTTATCTATGTATGAAAATGTATAACCACTGGTGGCTATGGTCATGGTTCGATCGGTTTGATAACTTATGACTATGGTTTCCCCTGGATACAATGCTCCATCGGATAGATGAGGATTATTCCTTAAGATTTCCATGGGAGTAATGCTGTACTGCTCTGCAATGCTGTCCAGAGTATCGCCGCTACGGACGGTGTAGAGCGTTTCCGGCTGGACAATTACAACGGTCTGGCCAATTGCCAGGTTATCAGGGTTAATGATTCCGTTTTCCATTATTAACCGGTCAACAGGGATTTTATAATACTCTGATATGGAATCAATGGTTTCACCAGGCTGAACAATGTGTATGGTCATGATTTCCCTCAAACAACCTTATTAATTCTATTATATGCAAACCTTGCAGGTTCATATCTAATATATCAATAATTGCATGTTTTCACCGCTTACGAATTTAAGAAATCATACATACACACTTGACTGACCGGTCACACCCACAAGCCGTTCGATGAAATACTCTGTATTGATTACAAACCACATCTGGGCATCAAATCTCATAATGGTCCAAAAAGATAAACCAATGAAATCATATTCTGCCACAAGACTTGCCCGTGCATCATAGCTTCTTGCATCTTTTGTCCACACAATATGGGGATTTCCGTCACTATCTGTATAGTAGATATAGGCTGACTCTGCTTCTTCGTTATATTGGATCGCGATACCATTATCCGCTGCAATCTGCACTGCTTCATTATAGGATATTACTGTTGCCTGTGTCGCACCTGGAATATAAGGAAGGAGCCAATCATAACCGGAAGTCGTAATCCCCAAATAATTTTTTTCCGGGGGAAAGGTCCTGACCATGTAATCCAGCAGATCTCTTAAAATATTTACGGGATAAATTGCACTTGGATAGCTGTATGTCCTTGCCCAATCATAGGAAGCAAATATGACCCCATCGACAAATTCAGACAGACTGGAATAGTCTATTTGTTCAAACCCACCGCTATATACCCCAAAATTTGGTGTTATGGTAATCATGACTGTGTAACCTTCCAACCGAAACAGCGCAGTGGCTCTTTGCATATATTCTGCGATGCTGGCGATGTTGTCATAAGTAATATTTTCTATATATATATTGATTGCCGAAAAGCCTTTGGTTCTCATTATATCCAGGATGTTACCCATAAGCTGGTCCTGTACCGACGGATTATTTAAAATATTGCTGGCCACTTCGCGGCTGATTATTCCTTCTTCGGATATGGTGGAAATAAGCATCATGGGTACAGCACCATAAGCTCTTGCCAGCTGAATCAGTTCCGTATCGTCACCAATGGAGATAATCTCTCCTCCATCTGTGGCTCTGTAATTGAATATACACAGATAAGTTAAAAATGGAAGTGATTTTATTAGAACGGACCGATCGATATAAGGGAAGGTATAACCAATGGTAGCAATTGTTTTTGTTTTAACCGTCTGATATCTTATGACTATGGTTTCTCCGTCATCCATATATTCTGTATCGGAAAGGAATGGATTATTTCTCAGTAATTCCATAGGAGAAACCCGAAACTGCAGCGCTATGCTATCCAACGTATCGCCAGGCTGAATGGTATAGAGTAAATCCGGCTGAACGATTACAATCGTTTGGCCTGTTGCTAAATTGTCAGGATTCGTTATCCCATTTTCCAATATTAATCTATCAATTGGGACATTATAGTATTCAGATATGGAATCAATGGTTTCGCCAGGCTGAACAACATGTATGATCATGGCTTCCCTCAAGATATCTTATTAATTTCATTATATGCCTATACTATCTGTTCATAACAAGATATCTTAAGCAATTACATCTTATTCTACAGACGCCTGCTCTTGCGGGGCCTCTTCCAACTTCTTTATTTGACGGGCAACCCGTTCATTCATGGTAGGAAGCCGCTTGCTGTTATCGCGATAATAGCTTGTAAAAATGACGCCTGCAAACAACAGGGTATTAATAACCAGCAATGCAATCACACCGTTCCAGGTCACATCCTGATTCTGAAGAACCTCCGCCGTATAATTTCCCGTAATAACCGGAACCAGATTATTGTTGGCAAAATGCAGAATAACTACGGTCCAGATATTGTCGGTTTTTAAATAAGCCCATCCATAAAAAATACCCAATGTGATGCACGTTACTAATTGTCCGGCCAGGCTTATGAACCCTGCGGCCGGAGAAGAGTAATAAAAGAAGTTAATCGGTAAATGCCACAAGCCCCAAACAATACCCAGAATCAAAATACCGCTTACCATTCCAAACTTCTTTTGCAGTACGGGCTGAAAATAGTACCTCCAACCATACTCTTCACCTAAAAACGCAGTAAATACCAGAAAATAGTTAATAGGCAAACTTACTAACATGATCCAGGAAACAGGATTTCGCAGAATTTCAATCAGATCCCGGGTCTGCCCTTCCAGGACATACAGGATAGCGGTTCTTCCAAAATAAAGAATCAGATACAGCAGGACAATGAACGCAGATGATTTCCAGCGTCCGCTTTTCAAGCCATAGGCCATGCGCTTTTCTTTCTTTTCAGTCAGCAGCAAAATCCAGGCGATTACAGAACCACCGATCATTAAATACTGCGAAATCGCATTCCAGCTTATTTCGGGCACAACAATGCTTGCGATGGTACAAGCCACCAGCAGTAAGGTAAGGATTAAAAAGCCAGTAAAAAAACGCTTAGGAAGCAGAGGATCGTCTTTTCGCGTCATAAAAGCTGCCAGTATTGCTCCCGAAGCCGGGTAGAACATCTGGGCAGATGGAAATACAGTTACATCAAGTCCCTGATTATAGCCAATCCCCATGAGTATTCCCAGTATATACGGCAAAACAAAAGCTACGCTCAGAAAAATAAGCATTTGTGGTTTTTCAAGATTGTTTTGATGTTCCATTTTGTTCTCCTCTATTCTATATGATGTGTATGAATGGATTAAAATAATGCTTCTGTATTTCTGTAGACAGTTTTATTTTATGGAAGTAACACAATGTATTTTGGTATTTGTTCATTTTTTATCTTGTGATTCATTGCTATACTGGGAAACTTGCTTATTATTCTGTCCAATTTAGCTTTTTTTCATGAATTTTTCTTTAATCCCTTTTTATTAAGCGTTAATATCATTAGAAAATATCCAGCCCCATGCAATAAAAGCAATCCAGTTAATTGAAACAAAAGGAATGATTCCAATTGTAATATATCCTAATAGTTTTAAAACAAGGAGAATCACGTAAATTAATAACAATAAAAGATCTATCCATTTATAAATCCTTTTTATTGATTTAGATGCTTTAATGCAAAAAGATTTTACAAATATTGTTATAAGACAAGAGGAGATAGAAAAATAAAAAAAAGGAATTGCAACAAAGCCATATAATGTGTCAAAAATCAAATTAATATTTCTATAATAAAGTACTGTCTCATAATACCTCATAAATAATAGACAACTTATCGATCCTAATGCGAATATTGTTTCACTGTTAATTTTATAATTTTTCAACATTCCGTGATCTCCTTAATAATTTTTTTGAAATATAGATATATTTTATTAGTATATTCCTTCTTGATTTCCATTACAACTTAAGTTCCAATCTTATATACGTTGAGTTACAATATTTACAACTTTCCTGTAACTAACTTTTTACAATAAGAAATATGGAATTACTCAGATTCCCCTAAAATCTACCAATATTAAAATGTAAAAAACTATTGACATTTTTTTATTTGAGCAGTATGCTGGAAATGTAAAAAATATTTGACATTTTGGAGGTCTAATTATGAGAAAGATGGATGAAATGGAATGGAGTATAAACCTGAAAGGAATTAAATGGAGTTATTTATTCCTGATAGTCTCTCTCTTTATATGGGGAGTATTTAACTTTATTAAAACTCAGGAAATGTCATTGCCATTGATTTTAGTCATACTACAATTTCTGGTTTATTTCTTTGTTACAAGCATTGCTAAGTCAAATGTAGATGATGATAGTGGCAAAAAACAAATATTTATTTCTTTGGGCGTTATATTCTTGCTACTTGTATTTGGTGGGATTTTGTATTTTACTGTTGGACGATAAAAATTATGAAGAATAATATTAGAGAACTGCGCAAAGGGAAAAAATATAGGCAGGAAGATTTAGCCACAGCATTAGGGGTCACACGACAGACAATCAATGCGATTGAAAATGACAAATATGACCCCACTCTGCTATTAGCTTTTAAGCTGGCAAACATACTGGAAACAACCGTGGACGGTCTTTTTGAACCTGACCCGTTATAAATAAGTTTTTGTGTAAATGAAATAATCAATCAAGGTTTTGTTAATGATCTTGTTGCAACATTATTTGGACAATGCTAAGGAACGACTTTACGCTTGCTGCGGCTTATACGATGAACGGTAGATGAGAAGAAATCTGCAAAGCAGATCCTGTTCTGGCTGTATGCCATTTGATTTTATTCGTCCAGATCTGGAACACTATTTAAAAGTTCTTCCGATTCTTCAATTGTCGGAAGTTCAGACACACCTCTAAGCTTACTGTTTATTTTCCTTGTTCTAACTCCAATTAATTTATCAAGTTCCTCCCCTGTTTGCTCTATTCTTTTCTGTGCAGTTGCAAGTACAGTTTCAAATCGGGAAAATTCAGTTTTAACAGCACCAAGTACATTCCACACTTCGCTAGATCTCTTCTGAATAGCAAGAGTTTTAAATCCCATTTGTAAGCTATTTAATAGTGCAGCAAAGGTTGTCGGCCCCGCTATATTCACACGGTACTGCCTCTGTAACGTATCTATAAGTCCTTTTCGTACTACTTCCGCATATAAACCTTCAAATGGTAAGAACATAATTGCAAAGTCAGTAGTATATGGTGGATCTATGTATTTATCATGAATATCCTTTGCACAACCTTTAATTCTCATTTCAAGAGCAGCTTGTGCAACTGCAATAGAATCATTATCCCCTGATTCATAGGCATCAACTAACTGGCTGTAAGTGTCCCCAGGAAATTTGGCATCAATCGGCAAATAAACACACTCACCTTCTTCTCCACCCGGAAGTTTGATTGCATATTCAACACGATTCGTTGACCCTTTTTTAGTAGCGACGTTCTCATCATATTGCTCTTTTGTCAATATCTCCTCAATGATAGCTCCTAATTGATATTCACCAACAATCCCTCTTGTCTTAACATTGGATAAAACCTTTTTCAGATCGCCAACCCCGGTAGCAAGCGTTTTCATTTCACCAAGTCCGGTATATACCTCTTGAAGTCTATCATTCACCATTTTAAATGATTGTGTAATCCGCTCATCAAGCGTTTTCTGTAATTTTTCATCTACTGTTTCTCTCATTTTTTCTAGCTGCTGATTATTATCAGTACGTAAAGACTCTAATCGTTCCTGTACAGTATTTCTAATACTATCTATGGATTCTTTGTTTTGAACAGTAAACGTTTTGAATTGTTCATCTACAGATTTCAGTCTGTCAGAAACAGAGGTTTCCAAACTTGTCTGTGCCTCTTTTAACATTTGAGATATTTCGCTCAGTCGTTTATCCTGCATTTCAAATTGCTTATTTTGTGCAGTTGCAAGCATTGTTGTTGTTTCTTTCACATTATTTTGAAGTCCAGTAATACTCTCCGACTGACTGACCTGAAAAGATGATAACTTTTCAACAATATCTACCTTCATTACATTTTGATTTTTTGAGATACTATCTGTCAGTTCTTTCAGTCGTATATCCTGTCTATCGGTAGATTGGTTTTGAACCAACATAAAGGAATCTGCAAAACTTTTCATTGTATTTTGGACATTTGTACCCATCTCAGTTCTCGAAGATCGAATTTCATTTATAATTTCGCTTTTTATAGAGCCTGCAAGCATCGTCTGCTGATTAATAAACTCCCTTAGTAATTCCCGCTTAATTTTTTCAATGTCGGCAGCTGTTGATTTTCGTATAGTTAAAACAATGTTAATAATACCTGCGATCAGTATTGCGATGCATAGAATGATCAGTGTAGCCATACTACTATTCCCCCTTTATTTTATATATTCAATTAATTTTCCCCAATCATTACATTCCCTGATTTCATTTAAACACTTCGCAAAAACATCATGCTTTTCTTGATCATTAAGTCCAGGAAAATATTCATCAAAGAAACCGTTCCCTGGAAAAGCAGAGCCTTTTGTGCATACGATTGCTGTTAAATATGGTAGACCAAGTTCCTTACAGGCATCAGCTATAACATATAAATATCTTCCTAAATTACGATGGTATATGGCGTTATCAGTTAGCTTTGAAACATCTCCATAAGTAATAATTAAATTATCTTTATTTTCAGCTACATGATGGATCAAAACTTCAGCTACCACCTTTGTCTTTGGATTATTTAAAAGTGACATGGTATCCCCCCCCCTTGTATTCTTTTAAATAATCATACCACACCCATATAATAAAAAAAATAGGCATACCAGAATTCTATCCAATATGCCTATAAATTTAATCGTCAATTTCTATCAATATGGCTGAACCTCATACCTTAATAATCTTCGTGGTAAGAAAGGTGGTTGTTCTCCTGATTTTTATTTTTGTTACTATAAATTGCTCTTTGCTACTGTCATGTGTTGGTGCTGATGCAATGCCCCTGTGACGTACCAGAATATCCAAATCATTAAATTATGCGAGGTCATTTTCATAAATGAATCGTACCCCATTAAGTACATTACCTTGTTACTAAAACACGTAAATTTGCGATACTTTACGATAATCTCACCGATTCTCCATTCAGCATAAAAAGCCCTGCAATACCCTTAAATCATATACTCCGGCCCATCCGCCTCCAACTCATAAGGCGTCACCTGATATACATAATAATTCAGCCAATTCGCATAAAGCGTATTTGCCGCGTTCCTCCAGTTCAGCATGGGAACCGTACTTGGGTCATCATTTTCATAATAATTGCAGGGAATCTGTGGATTCAGACCTTTCTCCAAATCCCTGTGATACTCTCCGTCCAGAGTCATACGGTCATACTCCGGATGGCCCTGAACGAATACCTGCTTTCCATCTTCACTCATAACAAGAAAAATTCCGGCTTCTTTGGATTCAGCCAGAATCTTAAGCTCCGGGTGCTTTTCAATATCTTCCCTGCGTACTTCCGTATAACGGGAATGCGGTGCCATCACGAAATCATCCATACTTCTTACAAGAGGAACCTTGCGGTCCAGGATCTTGTGGCAGTAGATGCCGGACAGCTTACTGTCTCTTTTATATTTGTTGATGCCATAATGATAATAAAGACCTGCCTGAGCTCCCCAGCAGATGTGGAGGGTGCTTGTCACATGGGTCTTGCTCCATTCCATGATCTTAGCCAGCTCCTTCCAGTAATTTACTTCTTCAAATTCCATGTTCTCCACCGGTGCTCCGGTGATGATCATGCCGTCAAATTTTTTATTCTGTACTTCGTCCAGATAGATATAAAACTTATTCAAATGACTGGCAGAGGTGTTCTTTGAAGTATGGCTCTCTAACATTAAAAAGGTACAGTCCACCTGCAGCGGTGTATTGGAAAGCGCCCGTAAAAGCTGAGTTTCAGTTTCTTCCTTAATGGGCATTAAATTTACGATCAGTATTTCCAGAGGACGGATGTCCTGGCTTAAGGCCCGGTCCTCATCCATTGTAAATATGTTCTCTTTTTCCAATATGGCTTTTGCAGGCAGATCCTTTTGTACTTTAATAGGCATATTCTATTCCTCCAGTATTTTTATAAAATCTTCTTCTGAAATAATGGGCACTCCCAGTTCTTTCGCCTTTTTATTCTTGGAAGAATTGGATGCGGTGTCATTGTTGATTAAATACGTGGTCTTTGAAGTAACAGAACCGGTGACCTTGCCGCCCTGCGCTTCAATGGCTTCCTGAAGGGCTTTCCGGTTTTCAAAGTGATTCACCGAGCCTGTAATGACAAATACCTTTCCCTCCAGCTTTCCGTTACCTTCTGTCTCAGCCTCCTGTTTAATGGTGACTTCACAAAGAAGCCGGTCCACCATTTCATTGTTCTTTTCCTGTTTGAAATAATTGATCCAGGCATCTGCAAGGACTTTGCCGATTCCGGGGACGGAAACCAGCTCCTCTTCTTCTGCGTGGCGCATTTTCTCAAAATCGAACCGAAACTCTCTGCAGAGCATTTTTGCATTTGACAGACCGATTCCGGCGATTCCAAGACCATAGATTAGTCTTGGAAGGGTGGTGTGGGACGCATTCTTCACTGCCTGTATCAGATTCTCATAGGACTTTCTTCCAAAGCCCTCCATCTGAGTAATGACCTCCTCGTACTGCTCCAAATGGAAAATATCTGCAAATTCCCGGATAAAACCGGCACCGATGAATTTTTCCAAAGTTGCTTCGGAAAGTCCGTCAATGTTTAAGGCATCCCGGCTGACAAAGAGTGAAAAACTCTTAATCTTCTTTGCCTGACAATCAGGGTTTATGCAGTATAAACTCTTTACATCATTGACCTTCCGGATCTCCGTTTGCCCGGCACAGACCGGACACTCTTTCGGAATCTCTATGGTTCCGCTTCTTGTTAAATTGTCCGCGATCTGAGGTATGATCATATTTGCCTTATATACGGTGATCTGATCTCCTTTTCCAAGCTGCAGTGCTTCCATAATGCTTAAATTGTGGACACTGGCACGGCTTACGGTGGTTCCTTCCAGTTCCACCGGTTCAAAGATGGCAACCGGATTGATCAGACCGGTTCTCGATGGGCTCCAGAGGATTTTTACAAGGGTCGTCTCTTTGATCTCGTCCGCCCATTTAAAAGCAATGGCATTGCGGGGAAATTTGGCCGTACGTCCAAGAGACTGGCCGTAAGAAATATCATCGAGCAAAAGCACCAGACCGTCTGATGGAACATCATAAGATCCAACCTCTTTGGCAAACTCCTCCACCGTCTCAGCCAGATTCTCCCTGGTTACAAGCTTATAATCCACCACATCAAAGCCCTGTTCTTTTAACCACTCAAACTGAACACGTCTGGAATTTTGAAAGTCAACACCTTCAGCCGACACCAAGGTAAATGCCTTGAAATTAACATTTCTCCGGGCTGTGATCTGGTTGTTCAACTGACGGACCGAACCGCTGCATAGGTTACGGGGATTTTTATATTTGGCTGCCTCATCGCCGATCTCTTCATTGATCCGGTTGAAATCGGAGTATTTAATAACTGCCTCTCCCCTTAGTACAAGCTCTCCTTTATAGGATATATTAAGAGGTATATTGGAAAATACCTTTGCATTATTGGTTATGACCTCACCGATTTCCCCATTTCCCCGGGTTACGGCTTTTTGAAGGGTCCCATGGTTGTAGTTAAGAACAACGGTCAGGCCGTCAAGCTTCCAGGATAAGATTCCAATCTGGCTGCCTAACCACTCCTCTAAATCCTCAACCCGTTTGGTCTTATCAAGGGATAACATAGGGCTTTCGTGAGCTTCCTTTGGAAGTTCGCTCAGCACCGTAAAACCGACGTTCTGAGTGGGGCTGTTGGATAGAATAATTCCTGTCTTTTTTTCAAGCTCCTGCAGTTCATCGTAGAGTCTGTCGTATTCAAAATTGCTCATGATCTCACGGCTTTCCTGGTAATAGGCTTTTCCTGCCTCATTCAGGACCTGGATCAGTTCTTTCATTCTATCTAGTTTGACGTCCATCAGATAACTCCTTTTTTTGTTCTTTATAGGAAAGATTGCTTGAGCCTTTCAAGGCTTCCTTCATCTGGTGGTATTCTCTCTTTGAAAGCTCCCGGTAAGCGCCGGGCTTTAAATCTCCCAGTTCCACATTCATGACCCGCATTCGTTTAAGCAGGCGCACTTCATACCCCAATTCGCTGCACATTCGGCGAATCTGACGGTTCAGCCCCTGGGTCAATATGATTTTAAATGCTTTTTCTCCGGTTTTCGCTGCAAAACAGGGTTTTGTGGTCACATTAAGTTCCGAAAGGAACACTCCCTTTTTCATCTTCCGGATAAAGTCATCGGTAACAGGCCGGTTTACCTTTACAAGATATTCCTTTTCATGAGCATTTCCGCTGCGCATTATTTTATTCACAAGTTCCCCCTGATTGGTCATAAGAATCAGACCTTCCGAATCTTTATCCAGGCGGCCGATGGGATAGATGCGGACAGGATAATCTACCATGTCTACAATATTGGGTGCCCGGTCTTTGTCGGAGGTGGTGCATACGATGCCTTTTGGCTTATAGACTGCCAGAAGGACAGGCTTTTCCTTATGTCCCTGTTCTCCCTGTGCTGCCGTTATGGTACGCCCCTTTACAGCAACAGACTGGCCCGGCAGAACCTTCTGGCCGGTCAAAGCAGCCTGTCCATTGATGCGGACCTTCCCTGCCTCGATAAGACGGTCCGCCTCTCTGCGGGAACATATCCCTGCTTCACTTAAAAATTTATTCAGACGGATTCCCTCTGCTTCCATGTTCTTTCTCCCTTACACTGTACTAAATAAAAATTATAGCATTGCAAAAGAGGTACGTCAATTTTATCCGTACCTTTTGGACTTAGGTTTTACCTATACCGGAGAAAATATCAATATTAGTTTTTATTTTTATTTATTGTAAATTGATTTGATTTTTCCATATTATGGGTATATAATGAAAACAGTTTAAAATAAATACCATCAGGAGGAAACAGATATGCCATGGACAGCCAATTTATCCGTTGGGATTTCAATGATTGACGATCAGCATAAGATGTGGTTTGAAAAAGCAGAAGCCCTTTTTGAAGCAGGGAAAAACAACCGGGCCAAAGAATATGTGGGAGAGCTTCTTGCATTTTTAGATGATTACACAAAAAAGCACTTCGCAGATGAAGAAAAGTACATGTTAAGCATCCATTATCCCGGATACGAGGAACAGAAAAAAGCACATACCGCCTTTATTTCTCAGCTTACCAAGTTAAAAAGCGATTACAATGCATCCGGCGGAAATTTACTGGTGATCTTAAATGCAAACCAGATGATCCTGGATTGGCTCACCAAGCATATTTCCAACATGGATAAAAAAATCGGTGAATATGCAAAAAAAGCCCGATAGAAGAAATAATAAAGGACTGCCCAATCAGATGATGGAAAATATCATGGAAGGGCAGTCCTTTTTTAATTAGTTTGAAACAGTCCCATCTGTGGTTTCAGATGGCACGCAGTCCGGTACTTCTGATTTTCTTCCCGCTGCCACAACCGATGCAATCAGCGAAACAATGGGTACTGTCAGAACCACACCCATACTTCCGGAAATTCCCTGCATCACTTCAATGACGATATTATTGGAATTGATGATCTGAAGATAAGGCAATTCATAGGCATAGGTCAGAAGCAAGGTGCTGACACCGCTTCCTACAAAAGCCAGAATCAAAGTGTTCACCATGGTTCCCATGGCATCCCGTCCTACGTTCATACCGGAACGGAACAGTCCCTTTCTGTCAAGCTCCGGCATCTGGCCATGGATTTCAAATACCGTAGAAGAAATGGCCATTGCCACATCCATCACTGCTCCAAGAGCGGAGATCAAAAGACCGGAAAACAACAGCTCTCCTACCCGGATTCCACGGATATTCTCCAGTACTAACAGAGACTCGATTTCCGGTGTATTATATCCGGTCAGATGAGCTGCCTTTCCAAACAGGAATGCCGAAATTCCTGCAATCACCACACCTCCCACCGTTCCGATTACCGCGCAGGCTGTTTTCCCGGACCAGCCGCCCAGAAGATACATGATTACAAAGGTGGTAACAGCAGCCACCAGTATGGCTGCCAGAAATGGGGAATACCCTCTATAGATCATGGGAATGTAAAGCCAGATAATGCAGATGAATGTAAAGATCAGTCCGATACAGCTTAAAATCCCTTTTTTCCCTCCGATCAGGCATACCACAGCCAGAAATATGACAACAAAACCAAGAACTGCCCATTCCCTATCAAAGCTGTACACCGTATGCAGGGAGATATCTCCGGCAAGGCTCTGTATGGCAATTACTCCCATTCCAGGCCGGCAGGCAGCACCAAACAGATACCCGTTGTTGCTGGTGGCCTCTACGGTTTCTCCCTTTTTCGGGCCTGTCTTCACCTCAATCAAAACAGTCTGCTGTCCCACCCGGTTTCCATCTTCCTGTACATTATCCCTGAGAACCTTAACCACCGTTGCCCTTTCAAAGGTCCTTCCCTCCGTGGATACCAGACTGACAATATCCACCTGGTTGAACTTTAGCAGAAAAAGGGCAAATGCTGCCATGAGCAGGGAAAACAGCACCCACTGAATCCACTTTCCCCCATGACTATGTAAAAAACTGACCGTTTTAGAAATCTGCTCCATGCTTATACTCCCTCTCTTTTCTCCGGATTCCCATCAGCAAACTGCTTTTCATCACGTTCAAATGAAGCAAAGAGGCGTCCGGCAGAATCAGACGCCCCTTGAAATCCAGAATACGATTTCTCTATCTTCTTGAAGTGCTGGTCTTTTTTAAGGTAAAGGTCTGATCGATATTCTGCAGCTGTCCGCCTGCAATTTCATAGGTATCAATAGAAAACGTATTTTGATTGATGCGGATCACCGAATACGTAGGATTCCAGTTCTGGTTTCTTGCTGCGATATAATCCTGCTGCGTGGGGATTAATTCGTAGAACTTACTGCCTGTTGATGAATTGGCTTCCATATATAAGGTGCCGTCTGCATTGGTCACGCTGCCGGACATGGTATTTGCAATGGTATAGCAGTTATTTTCATCCTGATAGGTGGAATTGTTGTAAGGAAATACATTTCCCGACTCATCCTTTACATTATCCCAATCATAGAAATCATATTTAGCATGAGTCTTTGAATCGGATTTTAAAAGATAGCTTCTGGAATAGGTATGGTCATGTCCCTGCAGCACCACATCCACATCGTATTTGTCCATGAGAGGGGTCAGCTGGCTTCTCAGCACAATGCCGTCGGAATCCGAATGATCCAGTCCGCTACCATAGATATCCTGATGGATCATTACGATTCTCCATGCAGTGTTGGGGTGAGCGGCAACCGCCTGTCTTAAAACCTGTTCATGCTCTGCACAGTTATAATTGTTGGTATTTAAGACCACATACAGGGCCGGACCGTATTTATAAAAATAATCACCGCCCGCAGTTGTCTTTCCAAGCTGTGTATCATTGGGGTTATTGAAATGATAGCTGTAGCTTTCATTGGTGGAATCATGATTGCCGATGGTAGTGGCTACAGGCAGTGATTCCATCCAGTCTGCACTCAGAAAACCGGCGTATTCCACTTCATTGCCCGGATCCCTGCCTTCTACATTTTTATTGATCTGGTCGCCTGCGGAGAGTACAAAACTGACATCCGGGTTTGCGGCCATGGCCATATTTAAGGTTTTATTCCAGCTGAAGGAATCATTTCTGGCTGCCGTATTAAGGGCGGAGGCATTCTCTAACTTGTCCCCTCTGGAAGTGGTCTGCCCTTTGGAAGCACCGATCTGTGGGTCTCCTACATAGAGCATGGTGTAGCTGTGAAAGCTGTGAGTTTTAAAGGAAGCGGTCTGGCTTGGAACTCCATTTTTATAGTAACGGTAATAATAAGTCGTATTTTCTCTTAAGTCCTTAGCCGTTGCCTTATTGCTCATATATCCGTCAATTGCCTGACTGGAAGCGCCTTCAAATACCTTTGCCCCACTCATATTGCTGTTGGTGGAAAGTTCTATCTTGGGTGTTGCTGCCTGATCTACCTTGGAATACCAGGCAAAATTCATCTGAGTTTCATCAGCCCCAGGAGTCAGAGCAATTTTTTCATAATCCGTACGCACCTGATT
Organism: Lacrimispora sp.; assembly: GCF_046972725.1. Taxonomy (NCBI): domain Bacteria; kingdom Bacillati; phylum Bacillota; class Clostridia; order Lachnospirales; family Lachnospiraceae; genus Lacrimispora; species Lacrimispora sp. The sequence goes on from NZ_JBKVXF010000001.1 coordinate 1,650,225, forward strand.
TTCCCATTTCTGTACCCAGTTATCCCAGGCTTCATCTTTCGTGGAATCTGCAAAATGCTGGGTTGCCGCATACGCATATCCCCCAGCCAGTACCAGTGTCAGGGCAACGGAAATAACCGCAGCACCATACCTCTTTCTGCTATTCATACATCATTCCTCCTTGTTGTCACGCCTGATTTGGCGTGATTGCTGTTTTATTTAATAATGGAAGCACTTCTCACTTAGAAAGAATATATCCATTGGATTCATTATTCAAGTGACTTTTCCAAAGCTTTACAAACTATATTTAAAATTTACAGATTCTGGAAAAAACGAAAAAAAAAGAAAGATTCCCCGCAAGTTTCATTGTACGGATTCTTTCTTTTCCCCTATGAAAGGTGGTGAAGCATGACACTAACAAAAAGCCCAAAGGCGCGCAAATATAAAATACCGAAAAGAAAACGTTAAGCGTATATCTCTTGACGTTCAAAAAAAGGATACTGAAATACAGGAGAACGCCAACGCCGAGGGAAAAAGTAAATGCCTATACGAAAAAGACTATTGATATGCGAATAGAATCAGAGAAAAAATAATATTTACACACAAATATTGCAACCTTATTGTATTCTTAATAAAGTTATGCTATATTAGAATTACAAAAGGAACAACCGCCCCAATACAAGGGGTTGGCCGTCAAAACGATAGAAAACTCCACCCTTTCAACCTACCAAGTATACAAGGGTGGTTTTTTCTATTCCTGTTTCCAGGACTTTATAGAAAAATGCTACTTACAATTAATAAAAATAAAGGTAAGTAATGCTAAAATGAATGAACCAAAGGCCATAAGGTCCTTAAAGTCATATTTCATCCGCACCACCTCCCATCTATGTAATGATGGAAGGCCAACGCCCTTGCAGTGACACGCTTGTTCCATATCACTATGGTAGCATACCCCATTTCAATGTGCAATTACTTTTCCCGGTAATCAAATGCAAATGATACCGGCCTAATTCTCCTCTTACTTTCTTAAGCAATCCATTGAAGGTGTCGGTTTGACACAATCAATCTATACTTATAATTGACCCCTGCAATATCAAACGCCACGGAAATACTGAATTTCAGTATTCCATGGCGTTTGATAAGTTACCATAAACAAGGTCTATGTGAATTTGTATTTCACTTCACAGCCGTAAGAGATGCGGTTGCAGATATTTACCACCCGCTCCATGACAGCGGTCGTTTTTCCGGTTTCCATTCGTATGCTCATTTCTTTTAAATCATCTGAAATTTCTATCCCCTGCACTCCGTCTACCTTGGCAATCTCCTTTTCAATACTCCTGGCTTTTTGCCGGTCTGACAGAGAGTAAACGCGGTAACTCCGGTTCACGCTTCTCCCTCCTTTCACAACATATTCTACCTTTATTGTAGACAGACAGGAGAAGATTTAAACATTACAGGAAAGCTCTGGCAATCGTTGTAAAAAGAAAACATACGATAATTCCGGTTACCGTGGGCACCAGCCAGGAAACGACCGTCCATTTTATGCTCTGGGTTTCCTTCCTGATGGTAAGACAGGTGGTGGAACAGGGCCAGTGCATCAGGGAAAACAGCAAGGTGCTGACTGCTGTAATCCAGGTCCAACCATTATCCACCAGTAAATCCCTTAAAACAGATAAATCATCGATTTGGAGAAGCTTTCCTTCCGCCATATAAGCCATAATAATAATGGGAACCACAATTTCGTTGGCCGGAAAACCAAGAATAAACGCCAGCAAAATAACGCCGTCTAATCCAATCATATGGGCAAACGGGTCTAAAAATCCGGAGCAAAGAGACAGCAGGGTGGCCCCTCCAATGGTCAAGTTCGCCATAAGCCAGATGACCATACCGGCAGGAGCCGCAACGACTACGGCACGCCCAAGCACAAATAAGGTACGGTCAAAAATGGAGCGCACAATCACTTTTCCGATCTGAGGCCTCCGGTATGGAGGCAGCTCCAGGGTAAAGGATGAGGGAATCCCCTTTAAGATGGTAACTGACAATATCTTTGAAATCACCAGCGTCATAAGAATTCCAAGAACAATCACACAGGAAAGTATGGCAGCGGATAAAATAGAAGAAAATAAACCGGTGGCACCTCCCACAAAAAACATGGTAATAATGGCGATCATGGTTGGAAAACGTCCGTTACAGGGAACAAAGTTATTGGTTATCATGGCAATCAACCGTTCTCTTGGGGAATCTATGATCCGGCAGCCCACAATTCCCGCCGCATTGCAGCCAAAGCCCATGCACATGACAGTGGAAATTTATGCCGCACATTTTTAAGGAAGTCCTCTGGTCTTAAAATAGATCCGTATTTTCTGACATCGGCGCCTTTTGCCCTCATGGACCTCCTCGGTGCTTTGACATATTTCAATCTTTTCAATAAACTTGTAAATCAAATCCCTGGTCAGTTTTTCTTCATCAGTTATCTCTTTGAACAAAGCCGCCCATTGACAAGCTCCCGCCTGTTCCTGGTCTTCCTTTTCCGTGTTTTTAATTTTTTCAGACAGTAATCCTGCGGCAATCTCCTTCTGCTCTTTTTCCAGAGAAGCCAGCATTTCATAAAAGAGTTCCTCACTGATCCGCTTGTTCACTTTATCCTCATAAAGCTGTCCGATGATACGTGAAATTTCTCTGCTGCGCTTTCTTAATGGTGCGGCTGAACGCTCTGCCTCCTTCCCATTCTTCAAGCAGGCAGGCAGGCTGCATGCCTTTTGAATTTCCTCTTGTTCCTGGACCGTAAGATTAAGCAATGCCTTGATTTCCTTTAATACTGTCTGATATAAAAGGGCATAATCCATAGAGTGACTGGTACATTTCTGCGTTCCATACTGCTTATACCCTCCGCATACCAGGCGGCAGGACTGTGACTTACCATTTTTTCCTGTGACAGACATGTTTCTTCCGCAGTCCCCGCATACAGCAATTCCTGAAAAAACATTGATAAAATCTGTTTTCCGGAACCCTTTCCGGGAGACGCTTCTTTTATTTATCCGGTCGAAAACTTCCTGGGAAACCAAAGGTTCATGCATATGCTTGACCACCACCCATTCCTCTTTTGGGTGAGAAAGGGTAATGTTGCTTTTAAAAGAGAGCTTTGAAGTCTTTCCCTGTACAACATGACCTAAGTAAACAGCATTACCAAGCATTTTACAAATGGTACCGGACGTCCACATCTTTCGTCCGGAAGTATCTGGTGGCTGCAGATACGGATGTCTCACACAGCGGTACATGGAGGGAGTCAGTACTTCTCTCTCATTTAAGGCATCTGCAATACAGGAAGGAGATTCTCCTTTTTCCGCCCTTTCAAAGATTTCCCGGACCACAGGAGCTGTTACAGGATCAATTACCAGATGATTTTTATTGAAAGGGTCCTTTTCATAGCCATAGGGGGCGAAATTACCGATAAACGAGCCTTCTCGGATCTTTGTCTGAAAGGCGCTGCGGATCTTTTTTGACGTATCTCTTGCATACATTTCATTGACAATATTTTTAAACGGCGCAATATCGTTTAATGGACGATCCGAATCATATCCATCGTTGATGGCAATGTAGCGGACCTTTTTCGCAGGAAAATAGATTTCCGTAAATTGTCCGGTTATAATATAATCCCTTCCAAGGCGGGATAAATCTTTGGTAATCACAAGATTCACCCGTCTGGCTTCAATGTCACTAATAAGCGCTTCCCAGGCAGGACGCTGAAAGCTGGTACCGCTGAATCCGTCATCCACATATTCCCGGTAAATTTCAAACCCATGTTCCTTTGCATAAGAACGGAGCATTTTTCTCTGGGTGCTGATGCTGGCGCTCTCACCGGCTCCATCATCCTTTGAAAGCCTCATATACAGACCTGCATGATATACGGTCATCGTAAGAAGACTCCTCCGGCTTCCCTGCGTCTTTTAAGAAGCTCTAACACAAGTTCCTTTGCCGTCTTCTCTCCAACGTAGATCCGTTCCACCGTTACATCAGTAAGCCTTTTCTCATCGGTCGCCTGATTGATCGTATCCATCCGAACACCTCCTGGAAAAATCTTATTCCGTCCGGCTTGTACGATATACGTTCATTAGGCTTATGGAAAAAGGAAATAGCGTAGGAGAGTCCTGCCAGAATATTGTAACAAAAATGCGTCTTGACTAAGCTTTAAAAGCTTTTTCAAAACGCATCTTCTCAAACCCACAAAATCTATTTATACAATTTTCTATCACATTTCTATGAAATAGCAGTTCCTCCACCCTTACCCCTGAGGCTGGTCTTGTGGCCCGTCAGCCGGTAAGTCCGCACCCGGCCCATGAATCGCAGGAACGGTTGTCTCCGGAACCGTTGTCTCCGGCTGCGTTTCTGCCGTAGTCTCAGGCTCTGTTTCAACAGGCTGATGAGTGGTATTTCTCTGAATCACCGCTGGTTTACCTTTGTACGTGCTGTTGTGAAGCGGTTCCTCTTTAATAACTGAATCACCTTTTTTCAGAACACGGTAACTTTTATAAACACTTCCTACGCTTCCATGGTCAATAATTTTTTCTGTTCCGAAAGGAAGAGAAGGATTCTCTTCATAAGTCGGTGGCACCGGAGGCAGGTCCTTTACCTTTTGGGAACGAATGGTTACTTTTTCACCGTCTTTCAGAACCGGAATGCCTACGATGGAAATCTTAAGGGTTCTTCCTTCCAGAGAAGCACGGATAACAATGGCACTGCTGCTGGTATTTTTAAACTTTAAATCAGGCCCTGCATATCCGTCAAAGCTGACCATGGCATCTTGTCCCTTTTCCACATAAGAAGGTGCAAAACTATGGGAGTTACGCTCCGTAGTCTTAAAACCGCTTTCTATGATGGCATGATACAGTGTGGTGGATACCTGGCACACACCACCGCCTGGCTCTTCAATCAGTATGCCGTTACGGTATGCACCTGCGGGCTGGTATCCTTTTTCCTTTGTCCGGTTTCCTGTGGCATTATTAAAGGAAAATTCTTCGCCCGGTTTTAAAACCATGCCATTGATGGAATTGACCGCCAGACTGATATTCTTGTTTCTGTTCTTATTATCTGTTGTGGTGGTGGTAAAGGTTCCTATTACCTTATACAGTTCCTTTGCCTGCGCCTGGGTTCTGTCAGGTGGTGTCTCGGCAAATTCTGCCTTTATTTCCGCCTGAAAATTCTCTGCCTTTACCGTATTCATCAGTTGTTCCACCAGCTTTTCCTGATCCAGGATGCGGCCGTTCTTTCCCTGTGAATAGTGGTAAGTCCCCGTTTCCTTATCAAAGGATTCCAGTTCTGCACCTACCGGGCTTTCGTTCCACTTACCGGCCAGTTCTGCCGCCTGTCGGGTAAAGGATTCCCGCATCACTTCATAATCAATCCCGTACTCCTGATTTTCATCCGGAGACGTCTCTTCCAGCTTTTTTTTGATTGCCTTGATCTGGCTGTCCAAGAGATTATCAAGCAATACGCTGTCTGAGCCATTGTTTACCATCAGCTCCCACTGATAACGTTCGTCTATGGTATCCTCCGCCTCCTGTATGGTAAGACCCGTTAAATTGGTAGTCCCGACTTTGGCGGATTTGAGCTTTTTCGATAAATCCGCGCTCTGCTCACTGGTTTCCTGTCCGCTTTCCTTCTTTTGACCTTCTGTATTCACCGAACTGGCCGAGAAAACATTGGAGTATAGTAACCAGGCAGATGACAGGACGGATAAAGCCAATATACCATAAACGATTTTTCTGTTTCTTCTTCTGGACCGAAGTCTTTTTGCCCTGTACTTATCCATCGTATTAATCCCGCTCTCCTTTCAGTGTCTGTTCAATAATGCTGTGCATCATATCCATGGATAACTGCCCGCTCACATAACCAAACACATTGCCCTCCCTGTCAATCATATAGGTGGTCGGGAAGGAATAAATACCGTAAGCTTCAAATAATTCTGCACTTGTATCCATAAGTACCGGATACGTATATCCATTATCTTTAAGGAAATCTTTAATTCCCTGTTCGTCTTTTTCTGTTCCATAATTTGGTGCTGCGACTCCAAGTATGATTACCGCGTTGTCGCCTTTTGTATCCTGAGTTTCATAAAGTTTCTGAATATCCGGCATCTCCGCACGGCAGGGCGGACACCAGGTAGCCCAGAAATTAAGAAATATGGTCTTGCCTTTATAATCAGACAGTGAGTGAGTATTTCCAAACTGATCTTGTAATGTGAAATCAACAGCCGGAAGAGGTTTTTTTACTTCTTCCGTAGTTTCTTCTACAGCTTCCGTCTGTGCCGGTTCTGTTTCCGGAAGAGTCTCCTTTGCAGCAGTTTCCTTTGTCTCCTGCCCTCCAAGACCAAAAGGAGATGAAATAGAGGAAAGGTATCCGGTCACTGCATTCATTCTTCCGGTAAACATGAAAATTCCCATAAGCATCATCAGGACTCCACCGATCTTTACCATGTTTTTTGCTATATTCCGATGGGTTTTAAAGAATTCCAGAACAGTCGTCGTAAAGAATCCCACTGCCAGAAATGGAAGAACAAACCCCAGGGTATATACGCCGATCAGGGCAAAGCCAAGTGCCTTTGCAGAAGCGGCCATAATGAGTACGCTGGCAAGAGCCGGTCCTACACAGGGAGTCCAGGCAAAGCTGAAGGTAAATCCCATCAACAGTGCGGAAAACGGAGACATGGCAAGTTTATCAAAGGATAAGGGAAGCCTCCGGTCTCTTTCCAAAACAGAAGAGGTTCCAAACATCCCCAGCTGATAGAGACCAAACAGAAAAATTAAAATACCTCCCACTCTGGCAAATAATAACTGATTGGATTTAAAAAAGTTTCCCAAAGCAGAAGCTCCAATCCCCAGCAAAAAGAAAGTAAAACTGATTCCTATTACAAAACAAATGGTGTGAAGCATGACCTTTCCGCGGTCATAAGAAACACGGCCATCCTCTCCTATGCTCCCTGTCCCTCCAGACAAATACCCTATATAAAGAGGAATCAGAGGAAGAATGCACGGGGAGAAAAAGCTTACGATTCCCTGCAGAAACACGGTCAAAACAGGAACACTCACATCAATGGAAAAACCCACTCACAGTACCTCCTTATTTACTATTGCGGCAAAAAACACGGCTGAATCCCATAATTTCTGTACTATTTTTAGTTACAGTTTGTTGTTGTAACTATACCATTTTGAGGAAAATGTGTCAAGAGAATAATGGCTGTTTTACGCCCGAAAAAAAGCATAAATTTCCTTTGACACATGGTCAGCGCCTGCTTTCCGCAAGCGGAACACCGCTTAAAGCAGCGGTCCAAATTAAAAGCCACTCTGGGTAGATATCCAAAATCCTCCAGAAGGGTAAATAAAGGGAAAAATATGGCCATCGGCGGAAGCATGACTGACACGACCCAGGCAAGGACACGGTAAACGCCATGGATCAAAAGATTGGATATCATTGCAGGTACCCCTGCCCAGTCCGCCGTCCGGGCCAGCCAGTCTTCCACGCCAAATAATACCTTGCTCAAAAACTGGGAAGGATAGTTGGCTCCTGTTATGGTGAGCCAGAAGATGCCAAGAAGAACCAGAAACATTATTGGAAAGCCCGTTGATTTGCTGGTAAAGAGCCAATCCAGCTTCCGGTCCTTCCGGTTATAGGTCTGGTTTTCATAAATGACCACACCTCTGCATAAATATTCCGCTTTTTTAATAAACACGGACGCCATATCATCACTTACTTTTTCCTGATGAATGCCTCCTGCCTTCCACTCGCTCCGGATTTCTTCCAGGCAGGCCGCCACTTCTTTCGATTCCGCAACCGGCTTTAAATATTTCTTTACAGCACTCATAAGATTTTCATTAGAATCCAAAAGTCTGGCACAGAGCCAGCGGGTGTTCACCCTGCGATCCGATATCGCTTCTACAACCGGAGTCAGCTTTGTAATCGCTTCTTCAATATATTCCGGATAACGGATGAGAACGGGACGTTTGATCCCTTCTTCTTTTTCTTCCAGACAGCGTTTTAAGCCCGTATAGATCTGATCCAGGCCCTTTTTGCTTCTTGCCGCTGTTCCAGCCACCGGCACGCCGAGACGCTGCTCTAAAAGATCGAGGCGAATGCCGATCTGTTTCTTTTTTGCTTCATCCATCAGGTTGACACACACAACGGCATGAGGCGATGCCTCAAGGACCTGCAGGACCAGGTTTAAATTCCTCTCCAGACAGGTGGCGTCACAGACCACCACCACCGCATCCGGATTTTCAAAACAGATAAAATCTCTGGCAACCTCTTCCTCGGTGGAATGTGCCATAAGGGAATAGCAGCCGGGGATATCCACCATTACATATCCCTGACTGCCGTCACTGCAGTAGCCCTGCGCGTTGGCTACGGTTTTTCCCGGCCAGTTTCCCGTGTGCTGGTTCATACCAGTGAGCTGATTGAACACCGTGCTCTTTCCCACATTGGGATTTCCGGCCAATGCAATGACTTTATCTGTCTCCTTATGCTTTTTAATCTCCAGTCCCAGGTCCACAGAATTGATTCCAACGGAATCTCTGCTTAATCCCATACTTCCTCCTCCTGGCTGACCTCCGCTGCTGCCACTTCTGTTCCATGATGTTTCGCTGTTTCCTCCAGCCGGTTCTGTAACAGAACACGGCCAGCGTCCTCGCTTCTAAGAGCGATCACAGCTCCTCTTATTAAATAAGCCGTCGGATCGCCCAGAGGACTCTTTCCCAGGCATTCCACAACTGTGCCTTCGATCAGACCAATATCCTGGAGCCGTCTTCTCATATCATCATAGGCTGCCAGCTTTGAAATAACCGCTTTCTGGCCCCTTTTTAAATCAGATAAACGAATCTTTTCCTTCATCCTGATTACCTCCACAATGTTTCCATATCCTAACATATGCAGCTTATTAAAATCTTGTTCCACCAAAATGAAACAGCTTTTCCACTCTCCTCATTCATAGAACCGTCCTCACCTGAATAGTATGGAACTATCACTACATAAAAGGAGACACAGGCATGAATCAAACGGATAATTTCTATACGCTCAAAGGCTATTCCCTTTTGGAGCAGACAAAAATCACCTCATCGATGGAAGATTATCTGGAAATGATCTGCAGGCTGCACCACGAGGGACGTCCTGTCCGCATCAAAGAACTGGCCGAATGTCTCCATGTAAAGCCCTCATCTGCTTCCAAAATGACCGGAAACCTAAAAAAGCAGGGGCTGGTGGCCTTTGAAAAATACGGAACGGTCTCCCTGACAAAAGATGGCACGGAGCTGGGGGAATACCTCCTGTTCCGCCATGATGTCCTCCACCGTTTTTTCTGCTATATCAATCACAATACCGACGAACTGGAGCAGGTGGAAAAGGTGGAACATTTCATGGACCCGGAAACCGTGTATAATATACAGAAATGGCTGAATAAATTTGCATAGACAGACTTGTGCGAATTTCAATTTTGTCGTATACTATAGCAAAATACGAACATATATCAGGAGGACAAACACATGGATAAGATTAAGATGACAACCCCCATTGTCGAGATGGATGGCGATGAGATGACCCGGATTCTCTGGCAGATGATTAAAGACAATCTTCTGCTTCCATACATTGACTTAAAGACAGAGTATTATGACCTGGGGCTTAAAAACCGGGATCAGACAAATGATCAGGTGACTGTAGACTCCGCCAATGCGACAAAAAAATACAAGGTTGCTGTCAAATGTGCCACCATCACTCCTAATGCAGACCGGGTAAAAGAATACGATTTAAAAGAGATGTGGAAAAGCCCTAACGGCACCATCCGCGCCATCTTGGACGGAACCGTATTCCGCGCGCCGATCGTTGTAAAAGGAATCGATCCATGTGTAAAGAGCTGGAAAAAGCCCATCACCATTGCAAGACATGCTTATGGCGATGTTTACAAAGGTGCTGAGATGAAGATTCCCGGTGCCGGTAAGGTAGAACTTGTTTACACGGCAAAGGACGGGTCCGAAACAAGGGAAACGGTCCATACCTTTCAAGGCCCGGGCATTGTTCAGGGCATGCATAACTTAAACAACTCCATCGAAAGCTTTGCAAAAAGCTGTTTTAAATATGCGCTGGATACCAGACAGGATTTATGGTTCTCTTCCAAGGATACCATTTCCAAAAAATACGACCATACCTTTAAGGATATTTTCCAGGAAATTTTTGAAAATGATTATAAGAATAAATTTGAAGAAGCAGGGATTACCTATTTCTATACGCTCATCGACGATGCGGTCGCACGTGTCATGAAATCTGAGGGCGGGTACATATGGGCCTGCAAAAATTACGACGGCGATGTTATGAGCGACATGATCTCTTCTGCCTTCGGTTCCCTTGCCATGATGACTTCCGTACTGGTTTCTCCTGATGGAGATTTTGAGTATGAAGCAGCCCATGGAACCGTACAGCGCCACTATTACAACCACTTAAAGGGTCAGGAAACATCCACCAACTCCGTAGCAACCATTTTCGCCTGGACCGGCGCTTTAAGAAAGCGGGGCGAGCTTGACGGCAACAGCCAACTGACTGCCTTTGCAGATCAGCTGGAAAAGGCCACCATTGATACCATCGAAGCCGGCGAGATGACAAAAGACCTGGCAATCATTACATCACTTCCAAATCCAACGGTCTTAAACAGCGAAGCGTTTATCAAAGCCGTTGCAAAGCGCCTGTAATACTGCCTGGTTCTGATTGAACCCACAGAGAAAGAAAGCTGCATGATTGCCGCTTTCTTTTTCATATTCAGGAGGTAAAGCCATGAAGCTCAAACCAAAAGTAGTCACATTGAAGAATGGTGTTCCCTGTATTTTAAGAAGCCCTGGCCCGGAGGATGCCTCTGCCCTGCTGCACACCATGAGGGTCACCTCAGAGGAAACCAACTATTTAGCCAGATACCCGGATGAGATCGATATCACCATTCCCCAGGAGCAGCAATTCTTACATAACTGCTTAAAAAGCAGAAAGGACTTAATGATCTGTGCCTATGTCCATGGAATACTGGTGGCAAGTGCGGGAATCAATCCCATTGCCCTGCACCAGCGTTACGCCCACCGTGCTTCCTTTGGAATCTCAATCTGCCGGGAATACTGGGGGCTTGGGATGGGTTCTCATCTGCTTGCCGCGGTCATAAGCGGAGCCAATGAAATCGGTTTTGAGCAGCTGGAGCTTGAAGTGATTTCTGAAAATGAGCGCGCGGTGGCTCTTTACCGGAAGTTTGGCTTTGAACTTTACGGAACCAGAGAACATGCCTTTAAATACCGGGACGGAACCTATGCTTCCGAATACTTAATGATGTTAAGGCTTTGATTTAATTCGACATTTTTTACAAAATCTCTGTTCATATCATTATCAAAATGATATAATGAGTATTATCATATAACACGTTGGTAATGGAAGGAACACAATCATGAACTTAAGACATCTTACTATCTTTAAAACGGTGTGTGAGCAGGGAAGTATCACCGGAGCGGCCAAGGCTCTGTCCATGACCCAGCCCGCTATCTCCCACGCCATCAATGAACTGGAAGAATCCGTTGGTTCTCCCTTATTTGACCGTGTATCGCGGAAAGTGGTAATCAATGAGAATGGAAAATTTTATTTGTCTAAAGTCATTCCCCTTCTGGAATTATACCAGGACTTAGAAAACTACTCAGGCACACTTCACATGCAGGCACCCCTTCGAATCGGCTCCTGTGTGACTCTTGCCAGCTACTTACTTCCCCAGGCAGTGTCCCGCTTTACGGTTTCCAATCCGGATATCCAAACCAAAGTCACTGTATCCAACTCCCAGGACATCACAGGGAAACTCTTAAAAAATGAACTGGATATCGGTCTGGTCGAAGGTGTCATCGCAGATGATCAGCTGGAAAAGATTCCTTTTTCTTCCTATCCTCTGGCTGTGATCTGCGCTCCCGGCCATCCATTTGCAAAGCGAACAGCTCAGCCTGTCCCCCTGGACAATCTGATCCGTGAGCCTCTGCTGTTAAGGGAAACCGGATGCACGTTAAGAGATACCTTTGATTATGCTCTGGCACTTCATAACCTGTCTGCAGAACCGCTCTGGTCCAGCACCAGTTCTGATGTGATTTTACAGGCAGTAAAAGAAAATATCGGCATCGGAGTCGTTCCAAGAATCTTTGCCGATGAATCCATAAAACAGGGAGAGATCGTTGAGATCGAAGTAAAGGATCTGGATATCAGCTGCATGAACCATGTGGTGTTTCATAAGGATAAGTTTCAGACAGAGGCATTTCAGGCATTTATTAATCTGGTGCTGTTTGAATAAAGCAGAAAAAAAGCCGGCGTAAGAACCGTTTATCATACCTGTTCTTACACCGGCTTTTTATTTATTGACAAAGAGCCTTTATTTTTCTGCCAGAAGCTTATCGATGCTCACGATCTTCACACACAATGTAAACAGCTCCATGGCCAAAACCAGATCACTTAACATCGGATAGGAAGGAGCAATGCGGATGTTCCGGTCATAGGGATCCTTGCCATATGGATAAGTGGCTCCTGCGCCTGTCATGATAAGGCCCGCCTTCTTGCACTTTGTTACAATCGCTTTGGCGCAGCCTTCTAAGGAATCAAAGGAAATAAAATAGCCGCCTTTCGGATTGGTCCATTCACCGATTCCCAGACCTCCCAGTTCCTGTTCCAGGCAGTTATGCACTGCTTCAAATTTCGGTCTGAGGATTTCCGCATGTTTCTTCATATGCTCAACCATTCCGTGGATATCGCCAAAGAACCTTACATGGCGAAGCTGATTCACCTTATCATGTCCAATGGTCTGGATCCTCAGCTGCTTTTTGATGTCCACCAGGTTATTCTGGCTGGACGCAATGGCTGCGATGCCGGAGCCGGGAAAGCTTACTTTTGAAGTCGATGCAAATTTATATACAAGATCCGGGTTGCCTGCTCTCTTGCATTCGGCAAGGATCTCAATCAAATGATCCTGGTCATGTTCATATAAATGATGGATGGAATACGCATTATCCCAGTAGATACGGAAATCACTGGCTGCAGGCTCTAAGCGGGCAAATCTCCGCACGGTCTCATCCGAATAGGAGATTCCCTGGGGATTGGAATACTTTGGCACACACCAGATTCCCTTAATGGAATCATCGCCTGCCACCAGCTTTTCTACCATATCCATATCCGGTCCGTCACAGGTCATGGGAATATTGATCATCTCGATCCCAAAATACTCAGTAATGGCAAAATGTCTGTCATATCCGGGAACCGGGCAGAGAAACTTTACTTTATCCAGCTTACACCAGGGAGTGCTTCCCATGACCCCGTGGGTCATGGAGCGTGAAACCGTGTCGTACATGACATTTAAACTGGAATTCCCATAAATAATGATAGAATCAGGTGCTACCTCCATCATATCGGCAAGAAGCTCCTTTGTTTCCCTGATCCCGTCAAGGACCCCGTAATTGCGGCAGTCCGTGCCGTCTTCACAGGTCAGATCATCATCACTGCTTAACACATCCATCATACCCATGGATATGTCAAGCTGCTCTGTGCTTGGCTTTCCCCTTGACATGTCAAGTCTTAAATCCTTTCCCTGAAATTCCTTGTACTGTGCGGAAAGTTCTTTTTTTAACTCCAGTAACTCTTCCTTTGTCATCTCAACATACGGTTTCATAGATCCCTTATCCTCCTCATATAGACTCCATTAACCCAGCAATTCCTTTAAAATCCGGTTCACCGCAGCAGGGTCAGCCTTCCCCTTCATCGACCTCATGGTCTGGCCTACCAAAAATCCCATGGCTTTCTCTTTTCCGTTATGGTAATCCTCAACGGACTGGGGATTTGCCGCAACGATCTCCTGAATTGCTGTGCGCAGCTTTCCTTCATCATTTACAACCTTCAATCCGTTCTCTTCCACATATTGTTCCGGATCCACATTCTCTGCAAATATTTTCTCGAAAACTTCTTTGCCCACGGTTCGGTTAATGGTTCCATTATCCACCAACTGAATCAATTTTGCAAGGTTTTCCGGGGAAAAAGACATATTTTCCGGCTCCATCTCATGCTCTTTTAACAGGCGCATGGCTTCCACCATCAGCCAGTTGGCGGCTTCTTTGGGCTTCCCGCATATGGCGGTTACCGCTTCAAATATGTCTGCCATATGCTTGGAACCGGTAATGATATCCGCATCGTATTCCGAAAGATTGTAGACCTCCTGATATCTTGCCATCTTCTCCGTCCGAAGCTCCGGCTGTCTGGATTTAATGTCATTGATCCACTCATCACTGATCAGGATGGGAGGAAGGTCCGGGTCCGGAAAATAGCGGTAATCCTTGGCATCTTCCTTTGAACGCATGGCGTAAGAGTATTCCTTGTTATCATCCCATCTTCTTGTTTCCTGTATGACCAGTCTGCCTTCTTCAATCAGTTCGATCTGACGCTTTCTCTCCCCTTCAATGGCACGGGCAATGGCCTTAAAGGAATTTAAGTTTTTCATTTCCGTTCTTGTCCCGAATTCTTCTGCTCCGGCTTCCCGGACCGATAAGTTTACATCGGCTCTCATGGATCCTTCCTGAAGCTTACAGTCGGAAGCCCCCAGATACTGAATGATGAGCCTCAGCTTCTCCAAATATGCGATGACCTCTTCCGCACTTCTCATATCCGGTTCTGAAACGATCTCAATCAGAGGCACACCGCTCCGGTTAAAGTCTACCAAAGAACAGTCTTCCCACTCATCATGAATCAGTTTTCCAGCATCCTCTTCCATATGAATCTCATGGATTCCGATCTTCTTCTTTCCTGCGGCCGTATCGATCTCCACATATCCATCGTGGCAGATGGGAAGATAAAGCTGGGAAATCTGATAGTTCTGAGGGTTATCCGGGTAAAAATAGTTTTTTCTGTCAAACTTGCAGCGCTGATTGATCTGGCAGTTTGACGCAAGACCTACTGCAAGGGCATACTCCACCACCTGCTTATTGAGCACAGGAAGAGAACCTGGCATACCGGTGCAGACCGGACAGGTATGGGTATTGGGCGCTCCGCCAAATTCCGTAGAACAGGAACAGAAGATTTTTGTTTTGGTCGCCAGTTCCACATGAACCTCTAAACCAATGACTGTCTCATACTGTTTGCTCATTTACTTCTCCTCCCTTCCGTCAAGGGCCTTCATAACCATCTCCGGCATCTCATAGCTTTTGTTCTGCTCCAGTGCATAGCCTGCACGGATAATATTCTTTTCCTTAAAGCAGTCACCGATAAACTGAACACCAATAGGCAGACCTTTTTTATCAGTACCAAATGGAACCGTAAGACCGGGAAGTCCGGCAAGGTTTACGGAAATGGTGTAAATGTCTCCCAGATACATCTTCAACGGATCGCTGAGGCTTTCAGAAAGCTTTGGCGCTGTGGTAGGAGCTGCCGGCCCAAGGATCACGTCATACTTTGCAAAGGCCTCATCAAATGCCTTCTTAATCAATGCCTTGGTCCTCAATGCCTTCAAATAGTAAGCATCGTAATACCCGGAGCTGAGAACAAAGGAGCCTAGCATGATGCGGCGCTTGACTTCCGCTCCAAAGCCTTCCGAACGGCTTTTTTTATACATTCCGTGGAGTCCTTCATATTCCTTTGCACGATAGCCATATTTCACGCCGTCAAAGCGGGATAAGTTGGAGCTTGCTTCTGCAGATGCAATAACGTAATAGGCAGGTATGGCATATTCCACCATTCCAAGGTCAAAGGTCTCCACAACGGCACCTTTTTCCTCTAAAACCTTTGCGGCATTTAACACGGCTTCCTTTACCTCTTTATCCAGACCCTCTGTCAGATAATCGGCAGGAATCCCTACTTTCAGCCCCTGCACATCACCGGTCAGTGCTTCTGTAAACCGGTAATCCTGGCATTCCACGGAGGTACTGTCCTTTTTATCATAAGAAGCCAGAATCTCCAAAATGGTGGCACAGTCTGTCACATCTTTTGCAATCGGTCCGATCTGGTCCAGGGAAGAACCGTAAGCAACCAGTCCATATCTGGAAATGGTTCCGTAAGTCGGCTTTAAGCCTGTGACTCCGCAGTAAGAGGCCGGCTGCCTGATGGAGCCGCCCGTATCAGAGCCTAATGCATAGAAGCATTCTGCCGCTGCCACTGCCGTACAGGAACCTCCGGAAGAGCCGCCTGGAACATGCTCTGGATTCCATGGATTTCTTGTCACTCCGAACGCAGAGGTCTCTGTGGTGCTTCCCATGGCGAATTCATCCATATTGGTCTTTCCAAGAATCACAGCCCCTGCCTTTATCAGGTTTTCCACTGCCTGAGCCGTGTAGGTGGGTACAAAATCCGAAAGAATCTTAGAACAGCAGGTGGTCCTCATATCCTTGATGCAGATATTATCTTTGATTGCTACGGGAACTCCGGCCAAAGGCCCTGTCAGTTCTCCCCCATCGATCCGCTTTTGTACTTCCTCTGCCTGACGGAGAACACGCGCTTCCTCTACCAGTACAAAACTGTTGAGCAGCGGCTCCATGGCCTTTATCTGGCCCAGGACTGCCTTAGCAGCTTCCACTGCAGTTACTTCTTTCTGTTTGATTTTTTTCCCAAGGCCAACGGCCGTAAGGGACAATATCTCTTTCTCTGTCATCTGTGCTCCCCCTATTCCACTGTCTTTGGCACCTTAAAGGCTCCGTCTTTCTTTTCAGGAGCATTCTTTAAGATGTTTTCTCTGTCATCGCCGTTTTCCACCACGTCTTCCCGGAAAACATTGTGGATGGGAAATACATGGGACATGGGGACTATGCCTTCCGTATCCAGTTCATTTAATTTATCGATATAATCCAGCATAAGGCCCATTTCCTTTTTCGCTGATTCCTTTTCCTCCTGGCTGAGTTCCAGCTTTGCCAGAATTCCTACATATTCTATCGTCTCATCGTCTATGATGTGTGCCATACTCTTTTCCTCCTTCTATGGTTCCAGTCTTGTGACATCTCTTGGGAACAGAGTGGTCTCTCTGATATTGGCTTCATCAAGGAGCCTCATGGTCAGACGTTCCAGTCCGATCCCAAGACCTCCATGAGGCGGCATACCGTACCGGAATATCATCAGATAGTTAGAAATATCTTCCGGATTCATTCCTCTGGCCTCCATCTTTTTTACAATGGTTTCATAATCGTGGATTCTCTGACCTCCGGTGGTTATCTCAAGCCCTTTGAACAGAAGGTCAAAGCTTAAGGTAAACCGCTCATCTGCCGGATCATCCATGGCATAAAACGGGCGTTTCTTTGACGGATAATGAGTCACGAATACAAAATCACTTCCGCACTCTTCTTTAAAATACCTGCCGATCAATACTTCCTCTTCCGGCTCAAGATCGTAGGGGTTTTTGATCTTTCTGTTATATTTTTCTGAAACCAGTTCCTTGGCCTTATCAAAGCGGACCGTCGGAATGTTCGATACATCGGGAAGATCGATCTTAAGCATCTTAAGCTCCTTTGCATACTCTTTTGAGAGCAGGTCAAAGGTGTACTGAAGCATACCCGTCTCCATTTCCATGATCTCCACAAAGCTGTCGATATATCCCATCTCAAAATCCATACTGGTATATTCGTTGATGTGTCTTGTGGTATTATGCTTTTCCGCACGGAAAACCGGAGCCACTTCAAATACCCGGTCATAAACACCTACCATGGTCTGCTTATAAAACTGGGGACTTTGCCCAAGTTCTGCCTTTTTATTAAAATAATCCAGTTTAAATACGTTTGAGCCGCCTTCGGCACCGCGGGCTACGATCTTCGGTGTACGGATCTCCGTAAATTTCTGAAGATGAAGAAAATCCCGAAATCCCCTTACAATTCCTTCCTGAATGCGGAACTTGGCGCGCTCCATAGGATTGCGCAGCGTAATGGGACGAAGTGCCAGCTTTGTCTCAAGGGAAGTATTTAATTTCCATTTGCTGATAGCAATGGGAAGTCCCTCCGATGGCTGTGACAACACTTCAATTGCTGTCAAACGAAGTTCAAAACCTTGAGGTGCCCGTTCCTCAAAAGACACCACTCCGGTGACCCGAACGGCGGATTCCTCTTTTAACCGGCTTAAATCAAATTCTGTTTTTCCCTCTTCAAAGACACACTGTACCAGTCCCTCTGCCTTCCGGAGAATCACAAATGCCACATCTCCCATATCACGAATGGTATGGACACTGCCTTCCATGCGGATTGTTTTTCCTTCATTCTCTCCGGAAACCACTTCTGAGATTTCCATTGTTTCTTTCTGTTTCACACCTCTGATGAATTCCATATTTCTATTCTCCTTACCTAAATGTAATTGCTTTGATTCCGGTGGAGAGGTTTTTGACAATAAAATATCCCGCCCCGGAATACAGTTACATATTCCGGGACGGGATCTATATGGCTATAAGCTCCCGCGGTACCACCCGCATTGAAACATCTGCAATAATCCATCCGTAAATCAGTTTACGGATCAGCAAATATCTCCACTCAAACATTTAACGCATGTATACGGATAAATCTACTCATGACACCAGGAATCTGTTACGATCCATGGCCGCTTCGACTTACCGGCTCCGGAGTGTTCCCATAGCCAAGTCCCACATGACGGCGCTCTCAGTCGGTGACGCCCTCTTCCTGTCGAGGTCCATAGGCCAGAGTCTCCTTCTCTGCCTTTTTCAATATCATTTATCATTCCTGCCGTATATAGTTTCCTGTTTTTACACTTTTTATAACAGTTCAGCAATTTACCGCAATGAATTTTACTTATAATATCACAATCTTTTTTATACTGCAAGATTTATTTTTCATAAATTTGGGATTTAGGGAAAACATGGAGGGTGACTTTTTGGGGAGGAGTTGAGGTTGTGAGAAAATGAAGGAAGAATGCAGGGACCTGTCTCCTTCCCTCATTTTCATCTGGTGTATTGCCAGTTTCCTCTTTCAATTTAACAGAGAACTATATTACACTGGACTTTAACACTCAAAATTCAATTCCCTTTACATCGCCAACGAGGTCGCCGCTTTTCCCCCTCATCCCCTCCTGTTCTACCACTTTAAATAAAAGCATATACTTATTAAGCCTACCTACCCCCAAGGAGGACCTAACATGAATTTTATCGAACTATTCTTAATCGCAGCAGGTGTCTCCATGGATGCCTTTGCCGTAGCTATCTGCAAAGGATTAAGTCTGCCGAAAATGAGCTGGAAGCACGCGCTCGTGGTCGGTCTTTATTTTGGCGGTTTCCAGTCTTTAATGCCCTTTTTAGGGTATCTCCTTGGCTCACAGTTCAAGGACACGATCATTGCCTTTGACCACTGGATCGCTTTCATTTTACTTTGCAGCATTGGATTTAATATGATTAAAGAATCCTTTTCCTCAGACCTTGACAGCTGCGGAGGGTGCTCCCTCCATCCGAAACAGATGGTGATGCTTGCCGTGGCTACCAGTATCGATGCATTGGCTGTGGGTGTCACCTTCTCTTTTTTTATGATACATATCTTACCCGCAATCGCACTTATCGGGACCACCTCTTTTATGTTTTCTGCTTTGGGCGTTAAAGTGGGAAATCTTTTCGGGGCAAAATTCAAATCAAAGGCCGAGTTCTTCGGAGGTCTTATCCTGATCTTTATGGGAGTAAATATCCTGCTGGAGCAGGCTTTTATATGGTAATCTGTGTTCCGCCCGGAACTTCCACCTGTTTTCCATCAATGCTGACCCATACGTTTAAAGCGGAGGGATTATAAACGGTGGTTCCGTCAATGGTAAATTTTAAATTGGCGGCGGCCTTCATGTAATCCACGATTTCAATGTTGGTGGCATACCAGATATCTTCTCTTCCTCCCACCATACGGCAGAATTCTTCCATCAGCTCCCAGTTGTCATCTCTCGGGAATTCAAAGCTGTGTCCCCATACATACATCATATAGAGATACTGGGTCTTAAAAAGTTCTATGAAACGTTTTCCATTCTCCAGTAAATTGTGATTGTGATGGCAGGTGGATTTCCACTCCAGGTAATTTTCCGGCATGGCAAAATCATCGGTACTTCCTACTACTCTGCAGTATTCGATGCCAAGACCCGGAAGCATATCTACGATCTCCTTTGTATAGGAGCCGTTGGGATAGGACATCCCCCGGACCGGATAACCTGCAACCCGCTCTAAGGCTCTCCGGTCCTCTAAAATCTGTAACGCTACCTGAGGAAGGGGGCATCTTGCTATGGTGGGGTGGAGCACCGTATGGCAGGAAATCTCATGGCCCCTGTAGACCTCCTTCCATTCCTCCGGCTTCAGACGGTTTTCATTGTCAGTAAGACCGGAATTGACGTGAAATGTGGCTTTGATACCGTTTGCATGAAAGATATCCACAAGCCGTCTGTCTTCCACCCGTCCGTCATCGTAGCTCATGGTAAGTACTTTGTGCTTTCCCCCTGGAAAACATGTATAAATATTTTTTAGCTTTTCCATTATAATGCTCCATCTCCTGCAATATTTTCAAAATCCAATACTGCGGCAAAGAATGCCAAAGCCATTCCCTGTCCCCAGCCCTGGATCCACTTCTTTGAAATATTCCGGTAACCATCCCGGTCCTTCATCACGGCTGTTCCACCAGACACATCCGTCACTCTTCCATCCGGTGCCACATGGGCTAAAACGCCTTCTATGGACTTTTCTATGTATTTTCTATGAAGAGGATTTGCCTTTAATGTCATGGCTGCTGCAATGCCGGCAGAGGCAGACACTTCCTCATAGGATTCCTCATCATCAAGAATGGTCCTCCACAGGCCGTTGTCTGTCTGCAACAGCTTTAGAGCAGAAAGCTGCTCATTCAAACTTCCTACGATCTCCAGATACTGGGGATATAGGTAGCATTCCGGCAGAATACGGCCCACCTTGCTCATGGTATATGCGGCCCAGCAGTTGGCTCTGCCCCAGTAAAAGCCGGACATATGATCTTTGGTGATGTTATTGTAGCCGTGATACCACAAGCCTGTTTTTTCATCCTGAAGATACTGGATATGCCAGTAATACTGGTTCAGGGCATCGTCAATCAGTGCTGCATCCTTTGTCTTTACTCCCACTCTCAAAAGAAAGAAGGCAGCCATAAATAACGTATCCGCCCAGCACTGCTCCGGAAAATCATTATCCGCAGATACCGTATGCTGGAGCACGTTATCTCCGAAACGAAGAGCCTTTTCCCGTAAGTAAGCCACTTTGGAATTTATGATGTCCATATAAGACTCTTCTTTGGTAGCCTCATAAAGAGTGATGAGACAGTGGCCCATGGCACAAGTATTCACCGTCCACACAGGAAGCCCCAGGCTGATCAGTTCATCCACACGTTCTTTTAAAAATTCCAGATAACTTTCTTTTTTTGTGATATCATAGGCTTCTGCAATGCCGTAATATGCAACGCCGCAGGGCCAGTCCCAGGACATATCCATCCGCTTTGTCCGTTCCAGAATGCGGTCCATGGCATCCTCAATGATTGCTCTGTCAAAATTCAGCTTCCCCATTTGCTAATCCTCCATGTTTTTTTCCATTATAATTGATTTTAAATGATCTGCCAATATGCCAGCATACTGACTGGCGCCTTCTTCCGACAGATGAACCAGATCCTTTATGTACAGCTTTCTGGCTTCCGTTTCACCGGCTTTTTCACAATACTCTTTTGTAAGGCCGTACATATCCACAAAGATGATATTATTTTTCTCTGCAAATTGTTTCATTGCCTCCCCGTACACGGGAAGCTGCCTTGCGATCTCTCCTTTTTCCCCTTCCTGGTTTTCCCAGCATGGGCATAGACAGACAGGGGATAAAAGAACAGGCAATGCGCCTTTTTCCCTGGCGGCCTTTACATAGGCTTCCAGATAGCCTGGGAAATCAGGAACTGCCACATACCGCTCCGGCTTATTGGCTGCTGCATCGTTGTGGCCGAACTGAATGAGAAGATAATCTCCTTCTTTCATCTGATTGGTTATGTCTTCCAGGCGGCCTTCTTCCATAAAACTTCTTGAGGACCTGCCTGCCATCGCGCAGTTATCAACGATCAGATGTCTGCTTTCATAGCGCCTTTCATTTGAAAATCCACATCCGGGCCGTTTGCTGACCGCATACCGGTTGCCCTGGTCCATATAGGAAAGAAGCATTTCCCCTATGCCGGTAATTGGACGTTCCTCTTCCTTATAAGTCTGGTTGATGGAATCTCCTGCCAGATAAAGCACCGGCTTCCGTTTCATATAAGGAAGGACACGGCCAAATTCCATATCCGAAGCATAATAAAATTTAGGATAACAGGGCTGGTTGTAGCAGTTATTCTGCCAGGCAATGCCGCAGCGGTACTGGGTGTCATGCATCAGAGTGAACAGCTTATGGTCTGTCACCTGGGAATTGGTATAGATCCGTATGGCCCGGCTGTCTTTGGTTCGCAGCAGGATTTCCTCCCTGAAATCACCGAAGATATCGGCCACCAGACAGGGGTTGCCCTTTGTCCCGTTATTGGTCTTTGTATCATCCGGCAGAAGCATGACCCCGTGAGTAAAGTCATTGATCACACCAGTGGGAGACTGCCTTAAATAATCTTCTCCATCGGTGACCTGGGTGGTCAGATCGCCTGCCCAGCGGATGGACATATTGGTTCCCAGGGTTTCCTTTTTTAAGAGATTCCCATGACAGTCATAGGTCCCCACACCATTGACCCAGCACTGCAGTCCTCTGGCCTCCGGAATCACATCTCCGACCATACACCGTCCCAGATCCGTTTCCGCATATTCTCCGAATAAAACCCTTCCGCTTTCCGCATCCCGCAGTGCATAGCCGTAAGGCGCATATTCGGCCCCTTCAAACACATTGAAGATCTCATACCCCGGACGGTCCGGGTCAATGTCTGCCACATGCATGGCATCTCCATGCCCAAGCTTTGCCTCCTGTCCGTTCGGCAGCTTATCCCGGGAGCTGTAAAGCAGGCTTCCGTCATGGTCAATGCATGCCCCTCCGTAGATGATTTCCATAAACCCGTCTCCATCCACATCACAGATGGAAACCGAATGGTTTCCCTGGCCCGCCAGCGCTCCGTACACCGGGTCGGTACCATTTTCTGCCCCAAGCGTATCATGGAAGGGGTTGTTCATGGGCACAAATCCACTGTCCACAGACCATACCTGTTCCAACCGGTCTTCAAAGAATTGATAGGCAGCTACGGCAGACCTGGTATAATATCCCCTGCAGATAATCAGATAGGGCCGTCTGCCGTCCAAATAGGCAACCGCAGATAAGAAGCGGTCCACCCGGTTACAGGGTTCTATCCGCTTTCCTGCATAATCTCCCCATAACAGCCCGTCATCCACCCGGTCAAAGGGGAAGGGAATGGTTTCCAGTTCTCTTCCGTCTCCGGAAAACATGGTCAAATACTCCGGTCCCTGATAGATAAAGCCTTCAAATTCCCGAAGTTTGTTTCTGGCGCTTTTGGAAGGAGCATATTCATCCAGGAAATAATCTGCCAGACGCCCGGCATCCTCCTGATTCAGCGGATAAGACGCCATGGAAGGAATTTGAAAGCACTCCTCTAAGGTCCCCGGCCAATGCCCGGCCTTAACCTCCGGATGCTTCTGCCAGTTACCAAAGACTTCAACCAGATGCTCCCGGAAATCCGACGCACTGGATACATAGGAATCGTTATGACTGAACCCTTTTTTCAAATCCGCTTCCGGCATGGTGATAAAAAATGTTTCCATTTCTTCCCCATCAGTATCAAACCGTGTCATACAGGTTCCAGGAGCTGTCTTAAGGGCCATTTCCGCTTTCCCGTCTCCGTTAAAATCATAGCACATAAACTGGGTATAATGGGCCCCTGCCCGGATATTCGGCCCCATATCCAGCCGCCATAAAAGCCTTCCGTCAAGCTTGTAGCAGTCGATGTAGCAGCGTCCTGTATACCCTTTAATGGAAACGTCATGAGAGTTTGACGGGTCCCATTTGACAAGGTATTCATAGTCCCCGTCTCCATCCACATCAGCGACAGACATGTCATTGGCCGAATAGGTGTAGGCTTCTCCAGCGGGAGTGACTCCTGGTTCCGGTTTTTTCAAAGGTATATCCAAACAGCCCTGTTCCCATACGGTCACAGGTTCACAGGCAGCCTCCTCCTCTCCGTTTAAAACGGCAGCTACCTGGTATTTTGACTGGCGGCTTCCTTTCGGGTCTAAGTAGTTGGTGCTGTCCGTAACATAAGCCACCGGCTTTTCATCCCGGTACACCATAAAACCGGCTCCTGTCAGCCCTTTTGATTGTTCATCATATCCGGTCACCTCCGTCAGAAAGAAGCGCCAGCTTAAAAATATTCCATTTGGGGTTTCCACTGCAACCAATCCACGGTTAAGAGTTTCCAGCTGTTCCTCTAAGAAAAAATGCACCGGAGTCACAAAGGTCTCTCCCTCCCCGGACTCCCCGTTTTCAAATACCGGACAGACACGGAAATAATGGGGAACGGACGTGGCCTTTTTTAAGTAAAACTGCTGCTTTTCATATGCCGGTATTTCTGCCATCAGCCGGTAATTCTTAAAATCCGTTTCCCGGTCAGACCAATAGATTCTGGCCGCTTTTGCACCATTTTTGATTTCCCAGGCAATGGTGACCCCTTCTCTTTCTATGGATATAATTTTTATCATAATCTCCTCCGTCCTTCTGCCCCTATGCTTTGCGGAAACTGCCTGCAGGCATGGCTGCCACAAGCTCATCCGCTTCTTTTAAGTCTTTGGGAAGCTGCTCCCGGATAAAATCCAAAACACAGATAACATTCAAACACCACTGAGCCGTAAAATTGGTACTGATCCATGGGATCTCCGATAATAGCTTCTGATTTCCCTGTTGAGGCACTAAGACAGTCCTGAAGCCCTCATGGTTCCCCTCAGACAGGGCCGCATGAAGGAGATGGCACCAGGTCCGCTCTGCCAGTTCTTCATCTTTTAAATATGAGGCTCCATAGGCGCCCATAGCGGCTGCCATAAAAGGAAGGGAAAACTCCCTGGTTCCGATGATTCCGCCGGATTCCTCCAGCTGCTGCTGCCTTGGCAGATAGTAAAACCTGCCGTAATCTGCCAGCATGCGTTTCCACTCCTCATCCTCCAGCAAATCCGCCAGTTCCATCCATACCTGGGGAGCTCCCATACAGATCTGGAGATGAGTTCCGCCTGCTGCCCGTTCACCGATGTAGCGCAGATGGACATTCTGGGGATTAAACTCAAAGTCAGGACCGGAAACAAGTTTTAAGGGAGCCTGTTTAATGTCCTCTATGCCGGTCACTATCTTATCTCTGTACCTGTTATCGTTGAACCGCTCCCACCGGGTCATCCAGTTGGCACATAAGGAGGACCAGTCCGGACCGCTTCTTGCATGGCTGTCATAAACCATATCTTCCTTGTTATAGAAATCTCCCAAAGGGTCCTTGTTTAAAAATGTCAGTTCATTATCCTTTAACTCTTCGAAAATCTCCCCCATACGGAAGTCTCCGGTCATATAGTAATAAAAACGGTGGTGGGCGGCCATGGCAATTCTTGCCTCCTTGCAGGGACAGCCCCAATGGCGGACATTATGGCGCGAACCCAGACCTTTGTATTTCCCCATGTGATACACATCTACCTCCGAGGTATGTCTTGACAGCTTCTCTGCCAGAACAAAGACATCCTCTCTGCCGGTCCTTAGGAATTGATACCATAACCACAGCGTCGGAACCAGTTCTGTATTATCCCAGGCGTAACCGCCCATATCATACCTCCACTGATGGCGTTCCCGGTCATAGGTATGCATGAAATCACCGTAATCGAACATTCCGTACCAGTTTCTCTGCTCCACCTCATTCCGGTAAAAATCCACGGCAAGGTCAAGCTGTTCCTCCAGCCACGCTTCTGTCTCTGTTTTCCTTTCAGGCAGAGACCAGTGACCAAAGGCTTTTCTTTCATGGTAATATTCCGGCATTCCCACATATTGGACCGGTCTTTTTACGGATTCTGCAAAGTCAGTAATCTCTCCGTCCGCCGGTATCATCTCTCCGGAAACAGCCACCGAACACTCACTGGTACAGGCGATTCCATAAGGAGTGGCCCCTTTATAGTCATATCCTTCATAATACACCTGATTATAGCCACGGTTGGCATAATGGCGAAAATCCATCGGCTCCGCATTTGGAGACCACAGCCAGATCACGGCCTCCGCCATATCCCCATCCAGATTCCGGAAGGTATAGCCTGATGGATATTTCTCCCAGAAATCGCGGATAGATACCATTACAGACCCGTATTCCGAACCAAATGCCGCTCCCCCTTCCGTTCTTCTTCCATGAAGGCAATTGAGGTAACAGCAGTTTTCATCCTTTATCTTTTTTTTGACGGCGTAGTGATTGACTTGATCCTGACACAGATCATATTCACTCCAGAAGGGCATATCCTTTAAAACGGTATTCACGGTTTCTTCCTCACTGCCAGAAAGCTTGAGCATTTCCCCGCGAACCTGCCTGGCGTAGATTCCTTCCGGCACCGCAGGCCTCCACGACAGAAGCTGAGCCATACTTTCGTGAAACACGCCGTAATCCCCCATGAACTTGACATGCCGGTTGTAGATGTTTCCCGAAAGAGGCGTCTGAAAACGAATTCCCAGCCCCTTTAAAAAATCCCTGTCTTCCTCCCCATCATACAAAAAGGTATGCATAAAATCAATCCGGGGACTGTCAAAACCGATTTTCATGCGGATCACAAAGGGGAACTTTCGATCCCCATCTGCGGATTCATGAAAGCCGGTATACTTGATTGTGGTCTGCAGGCTTCCGGCTTCTTCAACCGTCCGTTCTGTAATTCTGGCTTCATACCGCTTCTCGGTCTTAACCGGATTTCCATTCCAGACGGAGGGTTCTTCCAAAAGCAGGATGGGCGTTGCATCTAAAAGATATTTTTTCCCGCAAAAAGAAACCGCATCAAACAGCCTGTCACCGCTGCAATCAATGCTTACTCTGGTGTTTCCCGCCAAAATATGCCAAAAACCATCATTCTCCTTGATCTGCATGTGTTCCTTTGGGGGAACTGACTTTCCGGGCAGAACTTCTATCTCCTCTCCCAGACAGGAAGCATCCGCCGTATGAGCGGTCCATTTTACAGAACCGTCGGGCCAAAGGGCAGTGATCCTGCTTTGTGCATCCACAGTCTCGCCCTTTTTGTTTTTTACGGTATACCCGGTTTCTTCTGTACACCGGCCTTTTTCCCACATACAGCCCCAGGTCGTGTATCCTGTGATTTTCCGGTCTCCCAGGCTATGTAACTTCATTTTGTTTTCCTCCTCAAATATATCTGCACAAAAGGCTTCAACCGTTTACCTACGCTTGAAGCCTTTCATGTATATGTTTTATTTATTTGGCAGTGTCTTCCTGATATAATTTATTTACTTCCTCAACCAGTCTGTCACCTCCGCGGTCCAGCCATTGCTGTGCAGCTGCTTCCAGGCCCGCTTCGTCAATTTGTCCGCAGATATACTGGGTTCTTGCATCATCAATGATCTGTTCAATATCCGTACCTACTTCAGCATTTACCTCTGAATTTGCCAGATAGCCGAGAGCCGGGTTTAAAACTGCAAACTGTTTGTTATATTCATAGGCTTCATCCTGTGCCTTCATAGGCTCGGTTTTTTCTAATTGAGGACTTATAGGCGCCATATTGGGAATATAGGATACGCACTGGTTAAGACCTGCAGACGGAGAATACTGTGGTTCCATTTGTCCCCTTTTCACAACATTTCCTTTCTCATTCAAATCATAGGTCACACCCTCGAGACCGTAATCAGCCAGCACAAGCATCTCGTCATCATTCATTTTATCCAGGAAATGAAGACAGTTCTTTACATCCTCCTCAGTTTTTGCTCCGGCCTTTGTAATCAGATAATATCCGTTAAAGCCGCTGGTTGCCAGTGTTTTGTCATTAATTGGTCCCACCAGTGTCATGGAAGCATTCTTTGAGGGATCTGTAACAGATTTCACATTATTCATATTGTAATATTCCCAAATTCTCTTTCCGCCATCCATTACATCAATAAATACTCCAGCTTCCCCCTTCTTGCAGCCATCTTGGAACGTTCCGGAATCAACAGTTGCCCAGTCCTTTCTGACCAGACCTTCATCATAGATTTTTTTGATCCATTTCAAAGCTTCCAGGTATTCCTTGGTCTGATGAACAGGCACCATTTTTCCGTCTTGTTCCACCCATTCATTGCCAACACCGAACCAGGTCTGCATAATATCAATAGGACCTGTATATTTTGTCAATTCAAGGCCATAGGTGTCATCCTTTCCATTTCCATCAGGATCTTCATAGGTAAACTTATAAAGCATATTATAAACATCTTCAATGGTTTTTGGCTTCTCTGTAATTCCCACTGCTTCTGCCCAGTCGGTCCGGTAGGAAAGGCCGTAGCGCCCGATCTGTCTTGCCCTGTAAACTCCAATGACTTTTCCATCGACTGTTATTGCCTTTAATACATCAGGATTTGCCTGGGACAGATTGGGATAACTCTCCTTATCCTTTAAAAATTCGGTTAAGTCCCAGAATGCACCCTTTCTTGCCGCATCCACCACATTTGCCGTTATATCGCCTGTTCCCGTAACAACCATGGGCATGTTATTCTTATCCATAAGGGTAAGTCCAAGCTTTTCTTTATAGGTATCATTGGATTCCCACCGCCAGTCTACATGGGTGCCGGTGTGTTCCTCATAACGCTTAATAACTTCATCAGACTTGTCATTTTTTAAATCAGTACCGTGAAACGACGGTGCCATAAATGTAATGGTTGGTTTACCATCGGAAGCCACAGCTACACTTTCTGATTTGGCAGTGGCTTTTGCCCCCCCACAAGCAGTTAAAGACAACGCCATAGTTCCAGATAATGCTGCTGCTAAAACCTTTTTCCAACTTTTTTTCATGATACACTTCTCCTTTTATATGAAATTTTTATTCCTTTAACCTTTTACAGACCCCACCATTACGCCCTGTGTAAAATACTTCTGGACAAATGGGTATACTGCTAATATTGGAATGGTAGCAATTACAGTGGTAGCCATTTTTACTGCTTTTTCAGGCGGCATACCAAAGACTCCCCAGTCAAACCCGCTTTCCGTTGCCACAGAAGAAGTCATAAATATGATTCTCCTGAGTACAATTTGGATTACCTCTTTATTTTTATCAGAAATATACATCATGGCATCAAAGTAAGCATTCCAATGACTGACTGCATAGAACAGGGAAACACTTGCAAGCACAGGCTTGGAAAGAGGCAGAATGATTTTAATAAAAGTCTGCAGATCATTACAGCCATCCATTCTGGCCGCTTCCTCCAGTTCTGTGGGCAGCCCCTGAAAGTAATTTTTTATGATAATCATATTAAACGGATTGACGGCTGCCGGAAGCCACAAAGCCCAAAACGAGTCTTTTAAGTGAAGTACATTGGAAACCAGCAAATAAGTAGGTACCATACCTCCGGAAAACAACATGGTTATAATAACCATATTGGTAAAGAACAGCCTTCCCTTGAAATACGGCCTGGAAAGGGGGTATGCCAGCGTACAGGATAAGAACATATTGATCAGTACACCTACAAAGGTTACAATCACGGAATTCATTAAGCCGTGGACTGCATCTCCCGTTTTAAATATGTACTGATATGCATTCAGAGACAGAGTACGGGGGAACAAAAAGAATGCTCTTTCCGTTAATTCCCTTTCTGTTGCAAAGGAGCCTGCTACGATATAGACAAAGGGCAGCAGAGTAACCAGTGCAAATATTCCCACGAAAAGGTAAATCAAAACCTGAACCACCTGATCTCCCGGACTCCTTTTAATCGTTAAATGTTTCGTTTTTGCCATTGCATTGTTCTCCTTTTTAATAGAATCCAGATTCTCCAAAAGCCTTTGCCAGCTTATTGGCTCCCAGTACCATGATCATGCTCACTATGGATTTAAACATACCAGCCGCCGTTGCCATGGAATAATTACCGTTTACTACACCTCTTGTATAGATGTAGGTATCAAACACATCAGAAACAGACCGGTTCATGGAATTCTGCATCAAAAATATCTGCTCATATCCAGTATTTAAGATGGTACCTACCTTTAAAATCAACATAATAACAATGGTAGAACGAATGGCTGGAAGGGTAATATGCCACATCTTCTGCCAGCGGTTGGCACCGTCCACCTCCGCTGCCTCATAAAGCTGTACATCGACCCCGGATAAAGCAGCAAGGAAAATAATGGTGCCGTAACCGGTTTCCTTCCACATGCTTTGACCTACGATCATATGAACGAACAGCTTTGGATCTGACATAATATCCGGTGCATTGGCTCTTCCGAAAAGCTGGACCAGACCATGGTACACCAATCCATCTGTGGTGCTGAAAAGCTGGGCCGTAAGAGCTGCCACGATAACCATGGAAATAAAATGCGGAATATATACCAGCGTCTGGGTCACACGCTTAAAGGCCATATTCTTTATTTCATTAAGCAGTAAGGCCAGAATGATTGGAGCCGGAAAATAAAAAATCAGACTGGCAATGGAAATGGATAACGTATTTCTCAGCACCAGCAAAAAATCTGGACCTGTTAAAAATTTCCTGAAAATCTTCAGCCCTACGAAAGGACTTTCCACAAATGCCCCTATCATAGAATCCCCGTTATATGGACTGAAATCCTGGAAAGCCATAATCAGTCCGCCCATGGGCAGGTATTTGAATATCAGCAGATAAACAACGCCCGGTATTATCATGAGATACAGCCATTTATGTGCCGAAAACGCATGTTTCCACGTACCGGCTCTGGCCTTTGCAATGCTTTGAGTCTTTTCCATATACTCTCCTTTACTTTACAAACCTGAATTTCATAAACCCAATAGTATTGGTAATTATGTCAGTTTTTTTTGTTTTGCGGTCCCGCTGTGTAAGCACATTTTATACACAGGAACGCATCTTTGTAAATAATCATTTTATGACTGGATTTTTTCACAAAAAAGCCTCATATCCCCGCATATTTAAACGGTTTTATGAGGCTTGTACAGTGAAATGATCATTTTATTCCATTACTTCCGGTGCTCTCTCCGGAAAGATGCAGGGGTAAATCCTACATGGTTCTTAAAAAATCGAATAAAATTTTGTACATTATTATACATCAGTTTTTCAGATATTTCAGCTACAGAATATTCCGTCGTCAAAAGCATATATTTCGCCTGTTTCAGCTTCTCTTCATTTACCATGTCCGTAAACGTTATACCCTTTTCCCGCTTCAGGACCTTACTTAGATAATTGGAGTTATAAGACAGCCTTTCCGCACATTCATTGAGACTCAAATTCCCTTTGCTGTCTTTAATTAAAGCGATCATCTGCTTAACCACCTCTGACCCCTCTCCCTCCTCCCCTTTTTTCATGAGAGCGGTAATCACAGGATGTATGATTTCTCCTTGGATCGCTTCCACCGCCTTTTTCTTATCATAGATCTGGGTAATGGAATTCAGGATATTGTGCTGTTCCCCGTTAAATACATCGGAGAGGGATATCCCTTCCCCCGAAGGAATATTCAGGATTGCCGTCAAAAGCCTGGTCCAGTAAAAATTCCGTTCAATTCCTACCACATTCCTTTTTTCCATACGGTCAAGGACCAGCTGGAGCAGACATAAGGCTTCTTCTTCCTTACAGCCCGCAATCGCCTGTATCAGCTCATTCTCCATGATCATATCATAAACGTTTCCTACCTGATTCATTATTAAAAAATCATCAAAAAGGACCAGAGAGGAAGTCTTCATATCCGACTGGTTGGATTTATTATACAGTGCCTCTGCACACTCTGTATAGGCCCTCTTCACATGATGGAGCTTGTGGAAGGGCTGGCTGATGCCTGCAGCGATTGCAAGTCCATACGTATCTGCCATATAGTCCTTTACCCCTTTATATAGCGTGGCGGTTCTGGAGTCCACCTCCATATCATTCTCGGCGCCTGTGATGATTATCAGCTTTTCCCGGTAATAAACAGGTGTAATAAATACATCCTTATTCAATTCTTCCGGAAAGTTTTGAAGAAGCTCCGTATATATTTCTTTCATACTTTCTTCCCCCATCTGATCCGCTTTGCAGTTCACAGCAAGCATCCGGTAAGACGGCCAGGGAACGATTTCTGATTTCTTTAATGCTTCCTCAATGCTTTTCACATTAAGCTCCCCTTCGATCAGGCTGGCTACCAGCAGCTTTTTTATCTGCCGGTCCTGGTCATCTGCAAACCGTTCCAACCGCTGAAGAGGTTTTGCAAAGGCCACTGCCGTCATTCTCACACCGAACAGAATAAGGGCAAAGCCTGCCAGTACGGCAAAAGAAGCAAAAATAAAAACAAAAGCATCTCTTTGTACCTCTGTCCCATTGTACCCGACCAAATAGGTCAGACCGCTGATATCCTCTGTTCTTTCAATGATATGATATCTCTCTGTGCCGTCGTTATAAAAGCCTGAGCCCCTGGTTTCACTGTCAAGATATGCCTTTGTCATACCGGGACTTGTCTCAAACAGCACGTTATCCCTGCTGATAAGAGAAACGTCATATCCCAACTTTTTATAAGCCTGAGACATCTCCTTTAACTGGCTGCTGTCAAGTTTGATGGTAAGAAGCCAGGACAATCCGCTGATTCCCAGTTCCTTTTTTATCACCAGGCGAAGGCCGGAAGTATCCACCGAATTCGTGGCCCGCATACTTCCGGTTACGGGAATATGGGATTCGGGCCGGTTTAACCAGTAGACCGATAACAGCTTATTCTCCTGTTCCTTTAAAAACTCCTGCACCTCTTCCTTATTTTTCATCTGATCAAAGGAAAACATACCATAATTATTAAATACCCAGCCGTATTTTACATTTATAAATTCGTAATCCTTAATGTATTTTGCCATAAAATAATTGCCTTCTATCATCCGCTGTGCATGCTTTAAATTACTGAAAGAAGAAAAAGGCGGCGTCTCCTGCCTTATCAGCCACCGGACATCATCCCCATTAACAGTCTCAATATAATACTCCTTTAAGGAAGACAGAATATTTTCGTATTCCCGTGAGATCTCGTCACTGTAGGAGCTTAACGCCATCTGGTTTTTGGAGGTTTCCGCTTTTATATATATATTGAATGAAACGAGCCCCATGACAAACAAAGGCAGCGTCACTAACCCCAGCAATCTCACAAACACCTGCTTTTCATAGGTCAATGAGCTAATTATTTTTTTTATCCATTTAATCCCCAATTTTTACACCCCTTTAGTTCTGTTCTTCTGCAATTCCCCTGTTACAGGTATTCCTATAGAACGGTAGAAACAAAGGCTGCGCCTTTGTTCGTATTCACGCAGCCTCTGTTTCGTTCTATTTTCCTGTTTCGATGCGGTACACGCCGATCTTTTCATCATAAAAGGCATTGATACCGCAGATATAAGGCACTAATGCATTGACTTCCATAACAAAATTCCCCTCCGGCGTAACATATGGTTCCCCATCCATGAGATTTTCTTTCCCGTTTACCAGAAGATGGGTCCTTCCGGCTTCCGCTTCTACCGAATTCTCCCCCGATACCAGTACAAGCTTCCTCTCTTCCGGAATATAGGTATAAGAAAATGCATCCGCCCATTCCAGCTTCAGCCGTTCCAGGATACATAAAACCGCCCCCCAGATACTGCCGTTTTTGTTTACGCTTCTTACGCCTCTTGTGTCTGGCTCCTGACCATTAACCAGAATCTTGCAGTATCCCTCATCCTCCGGCTGGTATTTGCAGGCATCCGCAAGAGGGATGGAAGGAAATGCCGGTTCCGGCTCCGGAGCATTGACCAAATACTCCTCATACCACCTTACCGGACCCTTTTCCGTCAGTGGAGAGGTATCTATGGGAATACTCTCCCAGGAAAGGCTGGCTTGAGGGACCCCTTTCATCTCCGCCTTTACTATAATTCCCCCTGATTTTCTGGTAGAACGGACAAAAACCCGGTTCACTCCGCATTCCGAATATACATGCTTTTCATGAATCACACTGTTATCCATGCCAAAGCCTGCGAACCGTCCGCTGTTATAGCCTCCCAGAAAGATTCCTTCTCCCTCTACCGAAAAATCAATCCGTTCTTCACATAGAGGACAGACTCTTCCTTCTTTGTCCAATACTTCCACATCAATATAAGCAATATCCGCTCCATCTGCATACATCCCCTCTGGAGAGGTATGCAGTCCAAGACGTAATATAGCAGGTTCCCCAGCCGTATGAATCACATCTTTTGCCGCCAGCCTGTCATCATAATCATATCCATAAGCCTCGATCACCCCGTTTTGTGTCACATCTACATTGGGAAAAGGAAAAATAAAAGTATCCTGCGGCTTTTCACATACCCCTGCCTTTTTTCCGTTCACAAATAGTTCGATCCGTTTGATGCTGTAGCTGCCGGTTACATAAACGGTCTTATGTCTGGGATCTCTATATTTTATGATCCCGTTTTCTTCCCAATAACTGCCGTTAAAGCTTTTCTCCACATACCGGTAATTGATCCCATCCTCCGGCGGATAATTCCAGTGTCCAATAATTCCTATTCTGGGAACCTGGGACTGCATGACTGCAAAAACGTTAAAGTTCTGTTTTTTTATACGAACAGGATCCACCCGTCCGCTCATACGGCCGTTTTCACTGAATGACTGGCGTCCGTGCTGGGCAGAATCCGTCCAGCAAAGGGCTGCGCAGGCACTGTAATAATTTTTCCCCGAAGCACCGCCGATCCTGTCATGAAAGAATTCACTGTAGCCTTTGGCAGCCGTCAAGGCAAGGTCTTCCGAGGTCAGATCATAAAAATCCAGTCCAACCTGCTTCTTCCCGCCTTTTCCAAGCCATTTATTTTTATAATCGAAATCCGGTGGTGTAAAATCATCCCATATCCGCCTTGGCGCTTCTTCCCTTGCATATTCTGTTTCCGTCACAGGACCATGTTCCGCCAAAAAGCGGGCTGCGTGGCGGTTCAACATGGTTCCTGTATATTCCGATTCATTCACTACATCCTCTGTATTCAAGGTACGGCATCCCATAAAACGGCCTCCCCTGGGATCCAGCGTTTCCTTTAACAGACGCATCTCACGCATGTGTTCCTTGCTGATGGAGTTATTCCCTGCCTCCCAGAAAAAGATAGAAGGATTATTACGGAAGAAGATGATCACATCTCTCATCAGCTCCACTCTCTGATCCCATTGCCTTCCAAAATTCTCTCTTTCCTTGTCTCCCGCAGGCTGAGTACATACCACTCCATGCCGGTCACAGGCACGGATATCCGCCGGTGAGGCAGCCACATGCATAAAACGGAGATGGTTGCTGTTGCTTTCCCTGATCCACATGGCATCCTGGTCCTTCAGCCATTCCGGTGCGATCCCGATTGCCGCCCATTCATTCGCTGCCCGCTGTGCATAGCCTGTCAGCCATACAGGCACCCCGTTTACAAGAACGCCCTTGTCTTTGTCATAGCCAACACTGCGAAAACCGGTTTCGATCACCATAGCATCCACCTGCTGCCCGTCTGAATAAAGCTGAACCTCTACCCGGTACAGATAAGGGTCTTTTATACTCCAGAAACGCACCTTTTCCTGAGGAGACAGCGCAGAGATTACGGAAACCGACCTGGATTTTGTCTCGGTCTCCATTACCTGATCTTCCTCATTGACCGGCACATACTGGTCTGCCTCCTGATCCCAGATATAAGCATCCCGTGGGGTTACGGAAAGTTCTGTTTCCAGCTCTTTTGCCGGTGCCACCTTCTGCTTTTCAGAACGGAAATGCGCAACTTCCCTGCCGTTTAACTCTCTGACAGTAATCTCCAACCATGCCGTCACAGCCCTTGTGCTCTCATTCCGTATCTCAGCTTCCACCCCTATCTGAACACGCTTTTGCTCCAAACAGTAATTCTGCCCGTATACGTAAACACCCTTTGTCCGCAGATTGCTGTAAAGAGGAAGCGTCAGATAGACCTCCGGCTTAAAATGAAGCTTCAGGGGCCGCGTAATCCCTCCTACCGACGGATTAAAATCATTGCAGTTCCAGAAAAATCCGACTCCCCTTTTATACCCGTCCGCTTCCTGGTCCTGAGCCACCAGATAACTGCCCGGAACCACCTCCGGCTTATTCGGTGTCTCCCCAATACAGAAATCAATATTTCTGGTGGAGGTGTTGTCCGTGGCCACCGCAATCAGATTGGGGGTATCGTAGCAGATCCAGGGAGTCAGATCAAATCCGAATGGCGCAACTCCTGCTTCATAATATCCTGCCATTTTTCCATTGATATAAAGATAGCATGTCTGGCGAAGCCCCTCAAATTCCATAAAAACCTTCTGCCCCCGATGCTGTTCAGGGACTGAAAACCACTTTCTGTAAAAGGCGGCCGTCCGCTTCTGTCCGCTTCCCGCGTCCTGAATCCGGTCCTTAAATAAGTCTTTGTCATTGAAGGTGTGGGGAAGCGTTACCTCTTCCCAGCTTTCTTCTGTATACTCTTTCTCATAGAAATAATGTCCGTTTTCATCACGTGTCTTTTTTAAAGCCTTTTCCATTGGAAATACATCCGCCAGAAGAAACTTCCATCCGTTGTGAAAAAAATATGTTTTCCCCTGTACCTTACCTTTCGGTATCATAATCCTTCCCCGCTTTCATCTAAAATTATTAGGGTATTATATCCTCGGTACAGTTCTTTGTAAATAATCATTTTCTATCCACTTTTACTCTCATTTGACTCTTAATGGTCAGGTTTTGGTCCCATTTTTTCTTTCAATTATCAATTTATGCCTTCTTTTTTTGATATGCTTTTTCTGTCCTTATGAAATTCCAGAAAGGGCAATGGTGCCATCAGTCCAACTCATACACCTTCAAATTCCGGTAATCCGCTGTCAGAGGTGCTAACTGGCGAAAACCGATTTTCCCTCCTTTTAACGGTTCTCCATAGGTACTTCCATCGTCATCAAATGCAAACACGGTCAAATCATTGACGGAGAAGCTGATGTGGTCTTTGTATTTTCGGATGCTGATACGGTAAAAATCATTGGCATCCGCTGCATCCGGAATGGGGTCAGCGCCCTGGGCCACCAGATGGAATCCTCTGCTCTTTCTTAAATTGCAGGTATGAAATGCTCTCTCATCCGGTTCCTTTCTTCTGAAATAGGAAACGTGAAACCCATTGATGTCTCCGCTGTGATATTGGGGATATTCCCCTGTACGTAGAGAAAGAGAAGGATCAAAAAGGTCTTTTCCCTCTTTCCCGGAAGCTGCAAAAAACAGGATGCAAAGTCCCTGATCGGTCACAGGCTTAAACTCCCAGGTGATTTTTATATTTTCCGGAAAATCCACCGGGCACCAGAGCACATAATTGGCCCGCTGTCCCATCTGATCATCCAGCTCATTTTTTAACCGCATCGCTCCATCTTCAAAACTGATTTTCGCCTTCCCCTCAAGAACGAACCCCTCTATGTCTTCCTTTTTTGCCAGAGGATTGTCATAGATCAGCCTTTCCTCCATCAGCCTTGCATATCCGTTTGCTTCTTTCATTGTAATGGTCCCTCCAATTATTTTACTTCCTGTGTGATGGAATAATTATACCTCTGACAGCCATTATTCTCAACCGTTTTCCAAAGGACAGCTTTGAAAACCAGACGCTTTTGAGCGTTTATTTTCCTTTCCATATAATGTACAATATGGTAAACTATTGGTAGAGCAATCATTCATAGGAGGAACCTGCATGCAAATGCAATATACCCAAATTATAAATAACGAAAGCGTTTTGGGAATCATTCGCCGCTTTTGCAGTTATATAGATACAAGACTTACAGAACATGGCACGCACGTGGCCTACATTATTTACCGGATGATCCGGAAAAGCGGCCAGTATACCGAAGAAGAACTTCGTAATATCTGTTTCACCGCCCAGCTTCATGACATCGGAGCCTTTAAGACAGAAGAAGTTTCAAGAATGCTGCAGTTTGAAACCAAAGATGTCTGGAACCATTCCTTCTACGGATATTTATTTATCCATTATTTCTCCCCACTAAGAAAGTTTGCGCCGGCAGTCCTGCTTCATCATATCGGATGGAGCTTATTAAAAAAGCAGGATTACATAAGCAGGGAACTAAAGGACCTGGCCCAGCTCATCCACATAGCTGACCGGATCGATGTTTCCATGTCTCTGGAAAACAGGACCTGGCAGGAAACACTTCACATGCTGAACAACGGGAAGGACATTACATTTGCCCCCCATATCTTAGAGCTTGCCGCAGATTTGGATTTTCAGGGTTCCATCGATGATGCCTGGAGACATGACCCCGAATATTCGGATTTTTTATGCAGAATTCCTCTTTCCGGAGAAGAGATTACCGGGTATTTAAAGATGCTCGTCTTTATCATTGATTTCCGAAGCCACTACACCGTAACACATACCATAACCACCACCAGCATCAGCTATGAGCTTGGAAAACTTCTATCTTTAGATGAAAAACAGCTGAATCTGGTTCTTTGCGGTGCTCTGCTCCATGACCTGGGAAAAATTGCCATTCCCGTTGAGATTTTAGAATTCCCGGGCAGATTAGCGGATAAGGAAATGGCAATTATGCGGACTCACGTAGACTTAACAGAAGAAATATTCGGAGGTATGATCGATGAAGCCATTGCGCGCATTTCCCTTCGCCATCACGAAAAGTTAAACGGCACCGGATACCCAAAGGGCCTGACTGCCAAAGATCTGACAACCGAAGAACGTCTGGTTGCCATCGCGGATATTATCAGTGCCCTTACCGGGATAAGAAGCTATAAAGATGCCTTTTCCACAGACCGGATCTGCACCATACTCCTGAATATGAAAAAAGAAGGGTTTCTGGATTCCCATATCGTGGATATGGCAGTCCTTAATCTGGACAGGATCCTTGAAACCACCGCAGACCGGTGCCGTCCTGTCCTGAACATCTATGAAAAGTTCCGGAAGGAATACGATCAGTTTTTAAGGCTGCGCTCCAGCAGCGAAAAAATCAGCTACGCCATTTCTATCCAAAAGCCTCAGCCGCCTTCCTTCTGGCCCTAAAAAAGGGCTGGTGCAAACGTCGGTTCCACCGATTTGCACCAGCCCTTTTCTATTTATTTTACAAATACTTTCACAAATTTTTTCTTTCCGCGCTTTACTACAACTCCTTCGCCGGATAACTGCTCCTTTGTAAAAAGGGCCTTCACATCGGTTATCCCTTCTCCGTCAACAGTAACACCGCCCTGCTCCACATTGCGTCTTGCCTCAGAACGGGTAGGTGCCAGACCGGATTTCTGTAACATGGTCAGGATATCCACATTTCCATCTGTAAAATCAGATTCTTCCAGCTCGCAGGCTGGCATGTCAGCCGCATTTCCTCCGGTAAAGAGTTCTTTCGCACTCTTCAGTGACTTTTGCGCTTCTTCCTCTCCATGCACCAGCTTTGTCAGCTCATATGCAAGGATTTCTTTTGCCTGATTGAGCTGGCTGCCTTCCCAGCGTTCCATCTCATTGATCTGCTCAAGAGGCAAAAAGGTAAGCATACGCAGACACTTGAGTACATCGGCATCCGCCACATTTCTCCAGTACTGGAAAAAGTCGAACGGGGAAGTCTTTTCCGGGTCAAGCCATACGGCACCGGACTGGGTCTTTCCCATCTTCTTGCCTTCGGAATTCAACAAAAGGGTGATGGTCATGGCATGGGCATCCTTGCCTAACTTGCGGCGGATCAGCTCCGTACCGCCAAGCATGTTGCTCCACTGGTCATCTCCGCCAAACTGCATGTTACAGCCGTAGCGTCTGAACAGCTCATAGAAGTCATAGCTCTGCATGATCATATAGTTAAATTCCAGAAAGCTGAGCCCTTTTTCCATACGCTGCTTGTAGCATTCTGCTGTCAGCATGCGGTTTACGGAAAAGTGAGGGCCAACCTCCCGGAGCAGTTCCACATAATTGAGCTCCATCAGCCAGTCGGCGTTATTTACCATAAGCGCCCTGCCTTCAGAAAAATCAATGAAACGGCTCATCTGCTTTTTGAAGCAGTCACAGTTATGCTGAATCATCTCCACCGTCATCATCTGACGCATATCACTTCTGCCCGATGGATCACCAACCATTCCGGTTCCTCCTCCGATCAGGGCGATGGGCTTGTTTCCTGCCTCCTGCAGGCGCTTCATCAGACACAGTGCCATGAAATGTCCAACATGAAGGCTGTCAGCCGTAGGATCAAAGCCAATATAGAATACGGCTTTTCCTTCGTTGACCATCTTGCTTATCTCTTCTTCATTCGTGACCTGGGCGATCAATCCCCTGGCTTTCAGTTCTTCGTAAATCGTCATAACAATTCTCCTTTTAAATACAAATAAGCCCCGTCCTTTCAAAAGGACGAGGCTAAAATCTCGTGTTACCACCTTAAGTTCATAAACAGCTCACACTGCTTACCTTTTTGAGTACCTGATCCGATACTCTAGCACAATAACGGGTGCAGGAATCCGTCACAGCCTACTGGGCGCTCCGCCGTTGGGTGTGAAGCTCAAAGATGTATTCACAATCCGCTTTCCACGCGCCTCTCATCGACCGGCTGCTTTCTGTGTGGTCCATCGCACTGCTACTTGTTCTTATCAACGCTTTTAATGGTATATGAAGTTATTGATTAGTATATGGATTTTTTTTAAGTTTGTCAAGGGCATTTTAAACATCTCTGTACTCTTTTATTTTATCCATGCCCCCGTTTCATTGACTCTGTAACCATCCGGTGTGACCGTATTCATCAGACATGCTCCGCTCTGGTCCAGATAATACCAGTGGCCTTTTACATAGATCCAGCCAACTGCCATGGAACCATCCTTGTGCATATAATACCAGTTTCCATCGGATAAGACCCACTCTGTTTTCATGGCTCCGCCAGGGTCCATATAGTACCAGATTCCATTGATCTTATTCCAGCCGGTGGTCATATATCCGTCCTGACCAAAATAGTACCATATGCCGCTGACCATGGCCCAGTCTTCCTTCATAAAGGTGCCATCCGGCTTTTGGAAGCGCCAGCCTGCCAAATCTTTGTTCCAGGCTCCTTTTGTCTCCCTGGAATGAGCCTTGTTGCCATAGTCTCTGTCAGAATCGGAATCAGACCCGGAATTCTTTCCCTGATCCACCGGTTCCGGCTCTGGTTCTGGTTCCGGTTTTGGTTCCGGTTCTGGTTCTGGTTCCGGTTCTGGTTCCGGTTCCGGTTCTGGTTCCGGAGCCGGATTATCTTTGCCGGGAAGGATTCCACCGGCACCTGCTTCTGCAATGACACTTCCCTTTGCAGGGCGCAGGAAATCACCAAATACGATTTTTCCGTCAACCCGGAAAAAGCAGTCGGCCGGGTCCAGAGATACAAAGTTTTCCGGCCCAACGGCGTTGGCGCCGTTCTGGTAAAAATAATTATTTTCCGAAACCTTTGCAGCAATTTTATCATCATATACTTTGTGTAAGGAGGCGCTGTAGGCTTTTGAACGGAAGGAAACATTATTCCTTGCGGTGCCGTCCGCCGTCAGTTCTCCGTTGGCATCCGTTTTATACGGACTTGGACGCATAATAAAGTTGAAACGGACATTATCAAAGGAGGTGTTATTTTCAATGATCAATTCCCCAGGATTAAAATTATCCGTAATGCCGTCAAGGTTGTTATGGAATGCAATGCTGTTTCTTAGAACATGAGGCACTTCCCTGCCCTCACCGCCCATTTTAAAGCCGTTGTTTCCATTATTATAGGCCACACAGTTTTCAATGATGGTTCTTCCGTTTGGCCCATCAGCCAGAGTGTTGTAGGTATCCCAGCCGTCATCTGCATTGTCATGGGAGACACAGTTCAAAAACCGGTTGTCGTCTCCGGAACCGGACTTGGCTGCAAATCCGTCCGCATTGATTTTGGAACCGTCAACATTGTCAAAAGATTCACAGTTCTCAACCAGATTATAAGACGGCCATAAGGACCTGCTTCCTCTCTTCTTTGTGATCGTAAGGCCTGCATCGCTGGAAGTGTTATGGATCAGTGAATCCTTAAACACATTGTGGCTGCCATGGATCATTACGCCTCTGCTTCCTTCCACCTTTTCTCCATCCACATCAAGTCCCGACACATCCCAGTAATCAGAATCCAGTACAAATATCTTGCCGCTTCCTGTGATCCTCACTGCTCCCTGTGCTTTTAAGGCTTTTCTTGCTTCTTTATTTCCTGATGAAGTCAGAGGAATCGTCACCGCATCATAGGTTCCCTCTGCCATATAGATGGTTCCTCCCGGAACCAGGCGGCTTACTGCCGACTCCACAGACATGGGTTCCTCTTTGGTCCCTGCTGCCGCATCCGTTCCTTTTGGAGAAACATATAAGTCCTTTCCGTAGCTTTCCTTTTGGACCTTTAAGGTCTGCACCTTCTCCTTACCGGCGTCCGCACCTTCAAAAGGAATAAAACGCAGCTCAAATTCAGCTTCCTCTCCCTCAATCACAGCCGGATAAGAAAATTGTACGCCTCCGGTAACCGGTTCCCCGGAAGCTATCATCTTTCCGTTCTGGCTGACCGACATGGTGCCTGACTGATTGGTCAGTGCCTGCACGGTATAGGATGAACTGTTTGTATACGCTGCGGAAGCCACATTTAAAGAAGCTCCTTCGCTGTCCGGTGCCACATAAGCCGGCGTTTCATCCGGGTCTATCACATCACTTAGATCCAGAGAAATATTCTTTACCGACATTCTGGCATTTCTGGCTGCGAAAAATCCCACATACATGGTTTCCCGATCGAGATGAGCCACGATATTGGGTGTTACATTTTTATCCGCAAAGGTATAGGACGTAACGGCCTTTCCTTCCTCGTCCAGATGAGACAGGAAAAATCCTTCATCCGTCCGCTCCAGCCTTAATTTCATCTGGGTTCCGTAATAGTTGGAAGTAAAGGGTGCATCCGAAGGCGCATATTTTTTATCTGCCTTGGAAACCGATTTTTCAAAGGTTGCCGTGGTCTTAACTGATTTTAAATTTCCTGCCGGACTGTTGACTCCGTAGCGGGCA
This sequence comes from Lacrimispora sp., assembly GCF_046972725.1. Classification (NCBI taxonomy): domain Bacteria; kingdom Bacillati; phylum Bacillota; class Clostridia; order Lachnospirales; family Lachnospiraceae; genus Lacrimispora; species Lacrimispora sp. Next base: position 1,693,332 of record NZ_JBKVXF010000001.1, read on the forward strand.
GCGGCCAGAAGATTTAAATCTGCATTTAAGGACTTGGAGGCTGCCTGAATGCTGAGCATGACCATATTGGACGCCGCTGGATATTCTTCATATCCCTCCTCTAACGGATTCTTTCTCGGACTTCCGTTCACATCACGGACCATAAGACCTGCCCCCTCCTGCAAATTGGCCTTAGACCCTTCCTCCGGTCCTAACTGTTCCACGGTAACATCTGCGGTCAGAGAGAAATTCTTACTGGCAGGAACCTCTGTGTAATAGAAGGTCAGCCCGTCATGTCCCGCCTGTAATTTTCCGCCTCTGGATTCCAGCACCACATCCTGGACCGGCTTTCCTTCCAGGTTCAGAGGAATATCCGTTCCTATGGGCCAGGTATCATTGGTTCCCACCTTATCCGGAAGTATGTTGGACTTGAAATTCAAATCTGTAGACTGGCCAAATGCAGAGGATTTCCAAAGCTGTTCTCCTTTTGACCCATCCCAGACAATCTCCGGTCCGCTGTTGGTCCAGTGGAATGGCCCGGTTCCGTTTAACGCCTTTCCCCAGCTGTCTGCAGCTTCTACCCGGAATGTATGGGCAGTATTTAAATCAAGTCCTGTCACATCGTAAAACAATTCCTTAGTGGTATAAGCATCGTTTACGTGATTGAAATAATCCCCCTCGGCTTTATAAACCGGCTTTCCGTCTACATAAATACGGTAACCATATATGCCGGATTCATCCGCAGGCTCCTTCCAGGTCAGTCGGATGGTTTCGCCGCGCCTTGCAGCCTTTAACCCATGATCCCCCCAGACAGGGGCATGAAAATCGTATTTTTTTATGGTTTTTACAGTTGCCTCCTCGTAAGCAAAGCTATCATCCGTATCTGTAAATGCTTCTAAAACCACTTCACTTTCATCCTCCAGCATCCGTCCTATGGTCATTGACAGATCTTCTGCCTCCGGCTTTTCAAACTGATAATTATATACCGTATCCACCAGTTCCCCATCCACATAGGCACGGTAACCGCGAACTCTCGGTTCAAAAGCCTTTGCCGATTGAAACCTGGCCGTTCCCCAGGTATACCCGATTCCAGAGAAAGTCACCTTACTGTTTGAAGGCTCCTTTAAGTTTATGGATTCTCCAGAAGACGTAGTAAACTCAAAGCGGGGACCGGCAATCTTATTTCCCGGCTCATCCACCGCATATACCACAAACACATAATCAGTTCCGGAGGAAAGACCGGTAAGCTCTATAGAGGCAGCAGGAACCGGCTTCGTCACATCAATCAGCTCATCATTTCGATAAGTCTCAACAATATACCCGGAGACTTTACCGCTGCCGGATATCTGTTCTCCGTCCTTAGCAGCAGGCCATTTTAAAGTAACACGGTGCTCTCCCCCGGCTCTTATGGCCTCTGATGCGCTGGCAGCCGTTAAAACCTCCTCCGGCCACACAGGTTTTGCCATGGAATTATAGGAGTTGACGGACTGGGTGGTAGTTCCTGTAAATCTTAGATCATTGCTGAACTTTATGATTCCCCAGGCTTTATACTCCGAAGCAGAAGCATCCTCCTCCTTCTTTTCAATTCCCTTCCAGTTCATGACCACATTGTGAAATGTCACATTGGACGCTCCCACGATATTCTCCGATTTCTTTGCCAGAGCCTTGTTAATGTTCGTAAAGGTAATATCCTGAAAATAAAGATTGTGGTGGGTGTGCCACGTTTTATGAGGTTTTTCATAATCAACGTCTGCCACAATGTCAATGGTATTCTTGGAAATGGTATCTGCAGTAATATTGTAAGCGCTGATATCATAGAATTCCGCCGGCTTATCTGCCGGTTCCACTGTGGTGGACTGGTTGACATCGCTGTAGGTGGTGTTAAATGTAAACACCTTATCCGCATTTCCTACCGCACAGTCACGGATTAAGACATTGTTCACACCTCCTCCGTTTACGGGTGCACTCTTAAAGCGGAAAGGCATATCACTGTGATTTAATACATTGTCTTCCACCAGCATGTCACTGATCCCGGCTCCGGTATGGCTTCCCGCCGCGATTGCACCTCCATGGCATTCCCTGAAAAAGTTATTAAAGGTCCAGATTCCGCTTGACGGCTTTTGTTCCGTATCCTGTACACCTTTTCCCATTCCGGTCGCAAAATTGACGGCATCATCTCCCGTATCAAAAAAATTATTATAGACCATGGCATTCTGTGTGTTTCCAAGCTCAATGCCGTCTGCATTGTTTGCATCGTATGTAATATACTTGACATTTTCCGAGACCACATTTTCACTGTCTAAAACTGCAATGGTATGCATAGCCGGATTTTCCGCTGTGATCCCTTCAATATAAACACCGTTCACATTCCGAAGGACAATCAGATTGGGTCTGGTGGAATACGCTGCAGTCTCATTCAATCCTTTTCTGATTCCATTGTCATACGCGCTTTTCGCCAGGATTCCCAAATCCATTTTGTCGTTCTTTGATCTGCCCACCCAGCGTTTTAGTCCATACTTCCTTAACCCCTCCTCATTCCAGTCAGGATCACCGTCCTTTCTCTGCTGATAGTAAGGCTCATAGCCGTCTCCGCTCACCTCTTTTCCGGCACCGTACTTCCATCCATTTCCGTAAACCGTTCCTTTTCCCACAATACGGATATTTTCAAATCCCCCATTTTCATCTGCACTGTAGGTATTGATCAGCGCCCAGGACCTGGTATCTGTGGAATAGGGATAGAGAAGGTAATTCTGGTCATAATGGCTGACATCCGGTGATCCAAAAAGAACGGCTCCTTCTTCCAGTTCCAGAGTCATATGACTCTTTAGATACAAGGCTCCGGACATGTATATCCCTTTTGGTATCACTACCTTACCGCCCTCGCTGCAATCATCAATGGCAGCCTGGATGGCTCTGGTATTCCTGACCACAAAAGCCGCCGCTTCCTCATCAAGGGATGTGTAGCCCTTTTCCACCGGCTCAGCCCCATAGTCCTTGATATGAAATACCTCCGGTGCTGCTTTCGTGGAACAGCCAATAGAGACCCGGTCTCCCAATTCGTTCCCCTCTGCGTCAACAGCCACCACGGAGAAATCATAACTGGTTTCCGGCAACAGCCCTTCTGCCCGGAATGTATGAATATCCACGTTTACCATATCCACGGACCGATTCTCATAGTAGTCATAAAATGCCTTCATATAAGTATCCGCCCAATCCGCATGTTCTGCAAAATTACTTCGCGCATCTCCGATTTTCTCCCCATCCCGATACACATTGTAATTTGCAACTTCCTCATAATTTTCCGGTTTGTCCCAAACCAGAGTGACCGAAGTATCGTCGCAGGCAAGCGCAGGAATTCTCAGACCGGTCACCTCCCAGCTTCCCTCCGATTTTTTAAACCTTGGTTCGGTCTCCGGCAAGCCCATGGCTTCTGACGGTGTTGCAGGATTTTCCAAAGACACCTGTGCCTCTGATGATGTGGCCACGTCTTCTGACCTAAAGCTGTCAGCCTCTGATGGCGTCGCCTCCGGTCCAGGAATTGTTACCGGCATTCCGCTTGCATTTGACGGAGTCGCAGGCTTTTCCTCAGCCTGCCCAAAGGAAAACTCCGCATAAGCAATTCCCCCTTCTGGCACTAAAAACGGCAGCAGCATGGAAGCCGTCAGAGCCAGGGCCAGGGCCTTTTTACATCGTTTCCAGTTAACTCTCATTATGGTTCCCTCCCAAATAATAGTGAAAGCGCTTACAGACTCATTTTACATTCTGTTTCCCAAGATTTCAACCAAAGTTTACAATATGCTTAATATTTGTTAATTATATATATAATTATTTGTATTATTTTACTATTATCTTTTGTAAAATAAAATATTCGTAATATATATTATCCATATTATTTGGATTATTTTCGTCATGTTTTTATGCATATTGTTGGTTAATCGCTTACATCATTTACGTTTTATACGTTGGAATTCTTTTCCTAGCTAAACAATCTTTAAGACAGCCGTCCGGTTTCCGTTAAGATTTACTTATTATGATAAAACCAATTCAATTATCATGGAGGTAGACTATGATTGAGGAAATCTTAAAGTATAATGACACGTTTGTTAACAGCGGCTTTTATAAGCACTTCGCTTCCAACAAATACCCCAAAAAAAGACTGGCTCTCATTACCTGCATGGATACCAGACTGGTAGAGCTTCTCCCTGCTGCCCTGGGTCTGCACAGCGGAGATGTGAAACTGATAAAAACAGCAGGCAGTATGATTATAAATCCTTTTGACAGTACCATACGAAGCCTTCTGATCGCGATCCTGGAATTCGGAGTGGAGGAAGTCATGGTCATCGGCCATACAGACTGCTTATCTGCCACGATTTCATCAGAAACCATTATCACCCATCTGATCCAGCGTGGAATCGAGCGGGATACCATACAAAAGCTTAAGGAAGAGGGGTTTGATCTGGATTCCTGGCTTCAGGGTATGGACAGCATAAAAACAGCCGTAAGACAGTCAGTCACTTTACTGAAGACCCATCCCCTCATTCCGGATAATGTGATAATCCAGGGGTTCCTTATGGATATATCCTGCGGCAGGCTCTCTCCAGTCTCTTAACTCAAAAAGGCCCAATCCCCGGCAGGGGATCGGACCTTTTTGATTCTGTTTTAAATTCAATTGCTGATGGATGGTAAATTGCTTAAATTATTACTTTCACTGCCATCCGGTAAGGACTTCAAATACTCATTGCCGTTTCTGGAAGCTACTCCCACGCCTTCGATACCACCCTGCTTTGCCAGCTGCACGCCTTCTTCTTTATCTAGCACCGTTCCATCTGACAGCTTGTATCCGGTAACACGTCCGCTTTCCTTCACCAATGCAACGATTTGTTTTGCATCGGCCTTGGGTACCGGAATATCATCCAATGCCATCATAGGCAGATTGTTTGCCATAGATGGCTCTTTATTATCTGGCATCATCGTTACCTCCCGCATTATTTTAATGGTAATAATACTTCTTTTCCTGAATGTCTGCTTTCTTGATTCCTTATATCCTCTCAATCCTAGTGTCTCTTTTCTGTCTCAAAATATGCAAGACAAAAAACCGGTTTCTCTGCACAAGAAAAAACGGCAGAATGTCTTCCACCGTTTTTTCTTTAAACATTTTATTTTTAGGATTCTAATAAATAGACAGTCAGCTAATGTAATTAATTCTCTTTCTTTGGTGCAGTCAGCTTTAAAAGCAGCTGGGAAATACCGTAAAGTAAAATCATTACGACAAAAATACCACCCATGCCAATACCCATTAATTCTAATGCCTGAGTTACGATATCTGTCATTGTTACCTCCAATCCCCCCTTACGGGGCAGCACATTTCATTATTTATAAAGTTGCAATCAGTTACATGAAGAAGGATAGTAAAAGTCCGCCTGCCACTACAGATGCGATCTGTCCGGAGACGTTGGCACCGGCTGCATGCATCAGGATAAAGTTTGTAGGATCTTCCTTCGTTGCCATCTTCTGAATAACACGGCTGCTCATTGGGAAAGCGGAAATACCTGCTGCTCCGACCATAGGATTGATTTTTTCCTTACGGAAAACATTCAAGATCTTAGCAAAAATAACACCGCCTGCAGTATCAAATATAAAACCTAACAGACCAAATCCGATGATTAACAGCGTTTTAAGATTTAAAAATTCATCGGCAGTCATCTTTAATGAAATCGTAAGTCCAAGTAAAATACTGATAATATTTACCAATTCATTCTGTGCAGAAGCACTTAAACGGTCCAGAACGCCGCACTCACGTAACAGATTACCAAACATCAAAAATCCAATCAGAGGCAGTGACATGGGTGCTGTAAAACCTGCAACAAATGTAATTGCTAACGGGAATAAAATCTTGGCTGTTTTGGAAACGTCCTTTGGCTCATATTTCATATGAATCTGACGTTCCTTTTTTGTTGTCAGCGCTTTGATGACAGGCGGCTGTATGATCGGCACAAGAGCCATGTATGAATATGCCGCTACGGTAATCGGCCCTAACAGATTCGCTGCCAGTTTACCGGCTACAAAGATACTGGTAGGTCCGTCTGCTGCTGCGATAATACCCATAGAAGCAGCTTCCTGAAGAGATAAATTCGTCGTTAATACAATGACTATTACAACTGCAAAAATACCAAACTGTGCAGCAGCACCAAACAACATCATAAAAGGGTTCTGCAGCAATGGGCCAAAATCAATCATTGCTCCGATTCCGATAAAGATCAGAAGCGGGAATAATTCTGTTGAAATTCCGGCATCAAATAACACGTTAAGTACTCCTTCAGCTCCGGTACTTGATTGTGTAATAATACCGGACATGGGGAAGTTTACTAAAATAGTGCCCAGTCCCATGGGGACTAAAAGTGTCGGCTCATACTCTTTTTTGATACCCAGATACATTAGGGCGCAGCCGATCAACATCATCACTGCCTGCTGCCATGTAAACGAGAGTAGCCCTTCTAATAATATGCTCATGTTTCTCTCCAATCTCAATCTGCCTGTAATTACATTTAAAGAAATAGTGGACAAGCCCCGGTAATTGCGGCAACTGCGATAAATATTACGAAAATACCGCATGCCCATTTCGCGGATTCCTTCTGCCACTCGCCCATTTCAAGTCCTGTCATATTCAACAGCAGGTAAATGAATGCAACCAACGGGCTTAATAAATGGAATGCCTGTCCCAAAAGTGATGCTACCGTCATGTTCAGAGCCGTATAGCCATACTTTGCGCCTGCCTCAGCGAACACTGGTAAAATACCATAGTAGTAAGCATCATTTGATAAAAAGAAAGTACCGGGTGCGGAAACAACTGCAGTAACAAGACCCCACCATCTTCCAAGGGAAGCCGGCAGTGCACTTACCATGCTGTGTGCCAACGCATCACTCATACCTGTGCTTCCGAATAAACCGGAAAACATACCTGCACCAATCACCAGGATTACTACCTGTAACGCATCACCTGCATTATCCTGAATACGGTTTTTCTGATCCTTGATCTTTGTGTAGTTTACCATAAGACCGATAACTAATGCAACTAAAAATAAGAAAGAAGATGGAAGTTTATCCATAACAAGGAGTACAACGGTACCAATAGTCAGGATTGCGTTGAACCAGATCAGTTTTGGACGTTTTAATGCTTCCACTTCAGGGTCAGAATGTGTCGTCTGTGCTAACTCAGCTGCGGAAAGCTTCTGGATACCGACTCTTTTTCTTTCCTTCATGCCAAGGTAGAAAGCTACACCAAGCATGTAAATAATAGAAACAACCATACCTGGAGCGAGAGCCGAAAGAACCGGGCCGCCTTCCACTTCCATAACCGCCATGGCACGGGCGGTCGGTCCACCCCACGGAAGCAGGTTCATGATCGTGTTCATCAGGATTATCAAAACGCCCAGATAAAGCATCTTCATATTGAGCTTTTTGTAAATCGGGATAAAGGCAGTACAGCAAATCAGCGTGGTAGTTGTTCCATCACCGTTTAAAGAAACGGCAGCAGCTACAATTGCAGTTCCGATCAAAACCTTCACCGGGTCTCCGCCAGCAATGCGGATCACCGTGTTTACGACCGGATCAAAAAGCCCTGCATTCAGCATGATAGAAAAGAATAAAATAGCAAAAAGCAGCATGAATGCAGTTTTGGAACTCTTTACCAGTCCATCCTGGGACATCTTTCCAAGTGCAACGATCTGGTCCATAACAGACAAAGAGTCAGCAGCATCTTTTTCAAGATATTTGGCAATGGGTTCCTTCATTACTCCGGTGAGTACACCGATAATGGAAAACACCAGCGGGACACTGATCAGTGCCGTAAACGGGTGCAGCCTTTTGGTCATGACTAATCCAAGAAAAACGATTATCATGAGCCATGCTAAGATAGTAATCATATAAATGATCCCCCTTTTAATATAGATGCATAAGTATCATGTAACCATATTAACCGGGGATTCTTAAAGAGTAATGAAAACATACTTAAAAAATTGTAAGATTTAATAGTATTTTAAGACATTTATAATATTTACAAGCCAGGCACCCGATAATTTTTTTCATTAAGAGGATAATAAAGAGAATTTTATGATATAATTGCTCTCTATCTCCTCTTAATTAATTTTAATACTTCCATAATCGGAATGATTGAAACAGCTATAAGAACAGCAACTACATATTCTTTAAAAGAAATATATTCAAAAGAAAATGCTTCTCTTAAAAACGGTACATAGATGACGGCAGTGGTCAGTACAAATGACATGCACAGAGAAACATTTAAAAATACATTCTTTGTTTTCAGTCTGAAAACAGAATCGGTTCTGGACCGCATATTAAAGGAGTGGAACATCTCAAGCAGGGACAGGGCTAAGAATGCCATCGTCATACCATCTGCACTTTCAGCAATCTCCCATACTCCGCTTTCCATATAATGGCCTATAAAGTAAGCAGCTAAAGTAAGAATCGCAATTACGAAGCCCTGGAACACGGTCTCACCGCCAACACCATCAGAGAATATGCCGTCTTTTGGATTTCTCGGCGCTCTTTTCATAATATCCGATTCCTCTGCTTCCATACCAAGTCCAATGGCAGGAAAACAGTCTGTAATCAAATTGATCCATAATAAATGTACAGGCTTTAAGATGGTAAAACCTAAAAGGCTGGCAATAAATACGGAGATAACCTCTGCCAGATTGGAGGATAAAAGAAACTGAATCGCTTTTCTGATATTGTCATAGATGCGCCGTCCTTCAGCGACTGCAGACACTATGGTCGCAAAGTTATCATCAGCCAGAACCATATCCGCCACATCTTTTGTTACGTCAGTTCCTGTGATTCCCATACCAACACCGATATCCGCTTCTTTGATCGAAGGAGCATCGTTTACACCGTCGCCTGTCATTGCAGTTACCTTTGACAGCCTTTTCCATGTTTTAACAATGCGCACCTTGTGTTCCGGCTGCACCCTTGCATATACGGAATAATTCTGAATGGTTTTTAACAGCTCTTCATCGGAGATTTTAGAAAGCTCCCCGCCGGTTATGGCCATGCTTTCATTCTCCAGGATTCCAAGCTCTTTTGCGATTGCAACTGCGGTATCCTTGTGGTCTCCGGTGATCATGATGGGGCGGATTCCCGCTTCCTGACATTCTTTGATGGCAGCCTTCACTTCCGGACGTACCGGATCGATCATGCCGGAAAGACCTAAGTATACAAGATCCTGTTCCAGCACTTCCGGTTCATAAGAAGACGGTTCCTCATCCCAGCTTCTCATGGCTGCGCAAAGCACGCGAAGGGCCTTGTCTGCCATGGATTTATTCGCCCGAAGAATATCTTCCCGAATTTCTTCGGTCATCTCCACTTCCTTTCCGCCGATATAAGCCCTGGTACAGCGTTTCAGCACTTCATCCGGCGCACCTTTTGTAAACTGAACCAAAGTGTTGTCCTCTTTTTTATGAACGGTGGACATCATCTTTCTCATGGAATCAAAAGGAGCTTCTCCGATACGGACATAGCTTTTTTTCAATTCATTCTTTGAAAGACCGTTTTTAAACGCATCATTGACCAGTGCGCATTCAGTCGGCTCTCCCACCGCTTCTTTCCGGTCGGCGTCAAGCTCGGCATCCGAGCAAAGGGCCATGGCTGTCATAAGCATGGTCTCATGACCGGCGGCATGTTCTACCACCGTCATCTTATTTTGGGTAAGTGTTCCCGTCTTATCCGAGCAGATGATCTGAGTACAGCCAAGTGTCTCTACTGCTGTCAGCCTTCGGATGATGGCCTGCTTTTTGGACATCTTGGTCACACCGAGGGATAACAGGATCGTTACAACTGCTGCCAGACCTTCCGGAATCGCAGCTACCGCCAGGGAAACAGCGATCATAAAGGTATCAATCAGTTCCTCAAAATGGATTCCGTTACCGGAAAGTCCGACTCTGGTCAAATCAACGGCAAACATTACCCCGCAGATGACCAGTACCAAGATGGAAAGAATCTTTGATAACTGGTTCAGCTTGATCTGAAGAGGCGTTTCTTCGTCTTTGGCGGAATTTAAAGCGTCTGCAATATGGCCGATCTCTGTTTCCATTCCCGTATGGCAGACAACCGCTTTTCCTCTTCCATAAACAATGGTAGAACCGGTATATACCATGTTCTTCCGGTCGCCAAGTGGTACTTCTGCAGTTTTGCTGCCAACAACGGATTCAATCTTTGATACCGATAAGGATTCACCAGTCAGTGCCGCTTCCTCTACCTTTAAGCTGGCGGATTCCAAAACTCTTGCATCAGCCGGAACCGAATCTCCGGCTTCCAGCAGAATGATATCACCCGGAACAAGCTCTTCCGAACGTACCACCAGATGCCTGCCATGACGGATTACTTTAGAAGTGGCTGCTGCCATCTCCTGTAAAGATTTAATGGCGGATTCTGCCTTTGCTTCCTGGTATACTCCCAGAACCGCATTGATAATGACCACAAGTAAAATAATAACCGTATCAATCATGCTTTCCCCTGAATAAAGGGAGGTTGCACCGGAAACAAATGCCGCAGCAATCAGGATAATCGTCATAAAGTTTGTAAGTTCTTTTAAAAACTTATGAATCAGACTTTCTTTTTTTCCTTCTGTCAGCTTATTTAATCCATGCTTCGTTCGTCTCTCTTCGACCTGTGCGTCGGAAAGTCCCTGGTGCGATGTCTCCAACTGACGGAGTACATCTTCGGATTCCATTAAATATTCTTTTTGCATTTCTTTCTCCCATTGGAATTATTTGATGCTTTTTATAATATACTGTCTATCATAGGTTTCTGTCAATAAATACCATTTTATGTGTATAAATCCCACTAAATCTTTTCAATGCAATTCTTTACCGACTTTAAAATTGCGGAATCAGATACAGGTTTATCAATATAATCGTCGATGATCTTGCGCTGCTTGGCTTCCACGATCTCTTTCGTCACCCGGTCAGCCATGATAATGCGTATCAGCTCCGGGTAAGAGCCCTGAAGAGACATGCAGAAATCTGTTCCGCTCTTCCCTGCCACATACTGCTCGGTGACAACGGCATCCACTTCCTGTTCTTTTAAAGTTTTCCTGGCTTCTTCAAAATTCATACATGAAAAGACGGTCACTTTCAGCTTACCGAAACTTTTTTCCAAAAGCTTCAGCACTTTTGGATTATCGTCAATAATAAGAAGTCTTAAAGCTCCGTCAGTATCTGTTTCTAAGGTCTGGCTGACTTCCTGCTCCTTCTGCTCTATGACAGGCAGAAAGATATGGAACACACTTCCGGTTCCGGTGCTGCTTTCCGCAAAGATATGCCCTTTGTGGGAATGAATAATCTGTTCAACCAAAGACAGACCGAGGCCGGTTCCTGCCCCGTTTTTCTTGGTGGTAAAGAACGGGTCAAAGATCTGCTTTAAGATGTCTTCACTCATTCCTTCTCCATTATCCGAAATATCAATACGGATATAGGAGCTCCATTCTCCGGATACCGCCGACTGCTTCAACTGCTCCAGGTCATATGGATTTACATTACTTGCCCTGATCCGGATGGTTCCTTCCGAATGACCGATCGCATGTATGGCGTTGACACAGATATTTAAGATCACCTGATTCATCTGGGTTTCATTTCCCAGAAAACATTCTTCCGAAAGAATAATTTCTTCCTCTACATGAACATTTACCGGACATACTGAAATCACCATTTTCACCGCCCGGCGCAGCACCTTTGCCGCATTGATGGATTTGTAAGCAGTCTCCATATTCTTTCTGCTTAAAGAAGAAATCTGCTGAATGATTTCCTTTGCCTTTGCAGATGCTTCATAGATTTCCATAGCATTGTCATAGGTTTCGGAGTCATCGGGCAGCTCAACCATCAACAACTCCGCATACCCCATGATCGGAGTCAGCAGATTGTTGAATTCATGGGCGATTCCCCCCGTCATAGTACCCATGATCTGCAGCCTTTGCTGGTGAGCAATGGTTTCTTCGCTCTGATGCATCTCCTCCAGAATCTTGTTCAGCTCCAGCAGATAAGCGATTTCTTCCCGGTCTTTTCTTTTTTGAAGCCATAAAGCACCGATATAAAAGACCATTCCAAGCACCACTGCCACGATTCCCAAAGAGACAAGCCCTATTTTAAAGAATCCGGCCGCCACCGGTATATAAATATCATTATAATCGATCACCGCACTTACTACGAGAAAGCCTCCGCCTATAAAGGCAGGGGAAAAGGCGCTGATTTTTTTCACCTCCGGAACACCAGGGTCTGACCACCAGTAGGAATAATACTCTGCAACTCCCGTCTCTCCCCGGTTCTGCCTTTCAATCATCTTCTTTAGGCTGGTTAAATCCACTTCAGGGAACATCACCTGCCTGCCTGAAATAACATTAATTCCCCACTGGCTTTTCTGAGGGTGGACCAGAATGTTGCCATGGGAATCCTTTATGACCACGTACCCGTTGGTTCCCAGCCTGATGTTGGAAACAAGAGAATCGTAATAACTTTTTGTATTGATAACGATGGAAACAGAATTGCCATCCGGAAGATTTTTCTTTACCAGCAGATACATTTCCCCATTCTCCAGCTTACACTGGCGAAAGCTCATCTCATCATTGATGCCGGTGGTGGAATAGACCTGCTTCACGCCATATCCATGAAGGCTTTTTAATAATTTGCCGTTTTTGTCCTCTAAAATCGCATCGTAGACATAGCGGGTATGGTAGTTGACATATTCGGCCAGCACATTCCAGTTCTTTACACCGGTCCGTTCATAATTCGCATCTTCCATTGCACACAGGGAATTAATATCCTCCTGATATCCCTCAATAAATGCTTTTAAGTTGTCTCCCATGGTCTGAGTGGTCAGAAGCATCTGTTTTTTTTGATTATTTATAATTGCTTCTTTGTATTCTTTCCAGATGCTGAACACAAGACATGAAAATACAATCAGCACGGCCGTCATCACTAATGACATCAATGCTGCCTTATATTTCCTGATTTCCATTAAAATGTTCATGAATATCCCCTTGTTTGTCCATTCCTCATTGACTTGTCTCCAGGTTAATATTATAATCTTTTTAGAGTATTTTCGCTGTTTTTCTACAAAAATTTTAAATTTGGGGGAAGCTATGTCTGATAAAGTATTAATCGTGGATGATGATCCGGCTGTTTATAAGTTGTTAGAAAAAGTCATGCACAGCAACGATCTGGAAACCACTGTCGCAGACAGCGGCCTTGCGGCACTCAATTTACTGAAAAACCATTCCTATGATATCATCCTTATGGATATTATGCTAGGGGACATGGAAGGCTTTGAAGTCATCAAGCGCATTCGCAGCCAGGGCGACCAGACTCCTGTTATGATCGTCAGCGGGAGAAACGAAGATTACGATTCTCTTTACGGCCTGTCTCTTGGCGCTGATGATTACATTACAAAACCATTCCGTCCTCTGGTTCTTGGTGCCAAAGTCAAAGCCCTGATCCGGCGCAACAAAAATCAGGTACTTGACAGTTCTGAACTGATCGAATGCGGACCTTTTACCTATAACACTTCTACCATGCGTTTCTATAAGAATGGAGAAGAGATCGTTCTTTCCTCTAAGGAAAGCAGCCTGATGCTGTTATTTATCAAGCGGCCCAATCAGGTCTTTACTAAAGATATGATTTACGAGCACGTATGGGGAAACAGCATTGCCATAGACGATAACGCCATTATGGTATACATCAACCGCCTGCGCAGTAAAATCGAAAAAGACCGGCAGAAGCCGGTCCATATCGTAACAGTCAGAGGTCTGGGATACCGGTTTGTCCCATAGGCCTCTGGCCTTTTTTTGTTCTTTTCATCTCTTTTCGTTGCATTTAAAACCAGGCTGGCTCCCACATGATCCCGGCCAGAAATATGGTCACAGCCAGAAGATCTGCACAGCCTCCGGCACTGATATTCTTTCTTATAAAATCCTTATCCATCTGTTCCAAAATCGGAATGGCGTCATTCCGGTACGCACCTCCGGCTTTTAAAAACTCCTCCGCCACGGTCTGGACTTCTTTTAAGACTTTAGGATCATGCCTTGCGATAATGTTGGAATCATCCACCCGGCTCATGAGTACAAACAGGGTTTCCAGTTTCACCCGGTTCCAGTCCCTGCCCTTTTTAAGACCTTCTAACATAACCGGAAGGGAGATACTCCGCACGGAAAGATACCCGCTTATGGCCTCTCCTCTGGCGCCCATGGTGCCATATCTTTGCAGATTTTTTTCGCCGTTGCTGGTGAAATCACGCATCTCACCGACTTCCTTTAATAAGGTTTCCCGCACCATAGCCTGTTCCATTTCCATCAGACATTCTATGGTCACGGTCTTATAGTTCCCAATGCAGGCCCCCACAGCCGCACAGAGTATTCCCATATGAAAGATAAGTCCCTTGTGAGTATTTACACCTGCAGTAGCACCGTACATGGCTTTTTCCGCATCAAGTCCCAGTTTCCTGATATTTGCAAATATAAGCTCAGGATTTGCAGAATTTTTTATGCCTTCCATGGCCATCAAAGCAAAATATGGTTTTAGAGCGTCCGCACTCCGCTCAAAGGTGGATACATCCATATCCTTATGGGCACCATTGGAGCACAAATCCACCAGCCCCGGCTTGGGGGAGGCATAAACCTCCTCCAGCAGGGCCCGGTAAGCCAAACCGCCGAGGGCGGCAGCATGTTCAGTCTTTCTTTCCTGAGAGATGGCAGAACAGAATTGCATGTTTTATTCTCCTGCAAATTCAAACGTTTTTATTTTACGTACCACATCCATAATGGTTCCGTCACGGGATTCGATGATACCAACAACTTTATCTTCAAACTGTACACGTTCCGGCTCACCTACGATGGAATAAGCAATATCCCTTAACTCCTCAATGGTCTTGAAAGGCAGGTCCACATCCTTCATGGCTTCGATCAGATCCTGTCTCAGCGGATTGATGGCAATACCATAATCTGTAATCACCACATCAACCGATTCTCCAGGAGTGGTAACTGTAGTAACATCCGTACAGACTGCCGGAATCCTTCCCTGAAGAAGAGGAGAAATAACGATGGTACATTTTGCACCTGCTGCAGTATCCGGATGGCCTCCCTGGGCGCCGGTGATGACACCGTCAGATCCTACGACTACGTTACAGTTAAAATGAACATCAACCTCCAGAGCAGCAAGGATTACGTAATCCAGCTTGTTCACAACTGCTCCTTTATTGAATGGATCAGCATATTCCCCTGCACTGATACGGAAATGCTTTGGATGGATTACAGACTCTACTGCATTTAAGTCAAAATCCTGGGTATCCAGTAAAGCATCCACCTGTCCGTTCTCCAGAAGATCACACATGGGCTTTGTCAGTCCGCCCACGCCAAAACGCATGCGGATGTTTCTTTCCTTCATAATCTTTGCAAGTGAAATGGTAGACGCGATGGACGCGCCGCCCACACCTGTCTGATAAGAAAACCCGTCTTTAAAATAAGGTGCATTTACGACAAACTGGGTACAGTAATCCGCCATCATAAGCTTACGCATATCACTGGTCGGCTTTGCTGCTCCGGTTGCGATCTTATCCGGATTACCGATCTCGTCAACCACCACCACATAATCCACCTTTGTCATGGAAATGTGAGCCGGGAAGTTGGGAAATGGAACCAGGCAGTCGGTGACAGCAACTACCTTATCTGCATAATCTGCATCAACCATGGAGTATGAGAGTACCCCGCAGTCAGATTTTCCGCCGATCCCGCGGCAGTTCCCGTAATCATCACAGGTCGGAGCACCGATGAAAGCAATATCGATTCTCACTTCCCCGGATTCTATGGCACGGACTCTTCCGCCATGGGAACGCATGATTGCAAGCCCTTTTAACTTTCCTTCGGAAATGGCCTGGCCGATCTTTCCTCTTACACCGGAAGACTGGATCTCTACAATGGTTCCATCCTCAATCATTTCAACCAGCTTGTCATGGGCTTTTCCAAGGGAACTTGCGCAGATGGTAATGTCCTTAATGCCCATCTTATGGATTTCTTCCATAACCATGTTTACAACGTAATCGCCGTCTCGGAAGTGATGATGGAATCCCAAAGTCATGCCGTCTTTGATTCCGCATTTTACCAGCACATCGTGAATGCTGTCCACCAGCTTACTGCCATTGGAATTGATCACGCACTTTGTTACCGGGCCGTCTTTTTTATATTCATATCCATCAAAATGATGGCTTCCCATAAAGGGTTGTTTTCCTGTCTGTTGTAAGATTTCTTCCGGAATTTCTCTCCCTACTGCATTAATCATCTTATAAATCTCCTTTATACACGCCGGAGGCCTTAGCCAGCTCTATGGTTCTCTTCGCTCCGTCATAGAAAGCAATGTCGATCATCTTTCCGTCTACGGTAAATACACCGATTCCTTTTTCTTTCTTCTCGTCGATTTCCTTAACGACTTTTTCAGCAAATATAATATCTTTCTGGGTTGGTGTAAATATCTCATGGACAACCGGGATCTGACGCGGATTTATAATGGATTTGCCGTCAAAGCCCATCAGATGAATGGTTTCCACCTCTTTGCGGAAGCCTTCCATATCATCAAGATTAGTAAATACCGTATCAAAGCACTGAACCTTTGCCGCTCTTGCCGCAATGATCATGTTCTGTCTTGCTCCCATTAATTCCACACCGGTTCCGGTGATATGGGTCTGTAAGTCTTTGGTATAGTCTCCGCCGGATAATGCAATACCAAAAAGACGTTCGGAAGCCTCGCAGACATCAAGGGCCTTCATGACTCCTCTTGCAGATTCAATGGCTGCCATAATAAGCGTTCTGCCCACAGGAATATCAAAATCCTTCTCTGCAGCAATGATCTCTGCTTCTACTAAAAGAACCTCTTCCGGTCTTTCTGTCTTTGGAATACGGATGGCATCACAGCCGCCTGCAACTGCACAGCGGATATCCTCTTTCCAGTACTCCGTATCCAGTCCATTGATTCGGACCACCCGTTCGCAGCCTCTGTAATCAATTTCCTTTAATGCATGGTAAAGGGAAAATCTTGCTGCATCTTTCTGATTTTCCGCTACCGCATCCTCTAAATCCAGCATGATGGAATCCGGTTTATAAATATACGGGTCTTTCACCAGACCTGGTTTCTGGGCATTTAAAAACATCATGGTTCTTCTAAGCCGTTTCTTATTCGGATTCATTACTTTCCTGCGCCTCCCCAAAGATTATTTTCAAAATGGTCTGTGGAACGGCTCACTGCACACTCCACACGCGCCTTAATGGTGCAATCCAGGGCTCCCTTGTCAACAATGGCAATCTTTATATCTTTGATGCCTAAATTGTTAAGAGTCTCCATAACCACCTTGCGGATCTGGTTTCCATACTGGTTTATCACTGCACTTTCCAGTGAAAACTCGATCTTACCATCTCCCGGCTCTACAGTCACCTGACAGTCGCTGGACTCTAATGTACCGGCTATCGCTGGTCTTTTTATCTCCATTTTGCTTAAAGCCTCCCTTTTTTTTGTATGGTTTTATTTTAAATGCAGAATCTTAATCAGGGGAAAAAGGAACCTTAAAATTTGTTAAGACAGAAAGTGCTGCAAAATCAATGTTCTTATCTGACAACATCAATTTTACAGCACTCTCTTCTTGTTCCTTACTATTATGAGGTTCCCCGTGTTTCATTTTGCCACACCCTTATGATATCCTCCACACGTTTATATAATTCATCTACGGTATGGCTCCGGTTCCGTCCGCACACCTTTGCCTCCTTCCCGCAGAGAAGACACCGGCGCACCGGTGCACCAAAGGCTTCTCTGCAAAGCCCCCTTCCTTCCTTATCATATACATCAATATCAAAAAGTCTTCCTAATGGATGGGTCTCTTCTATATCGACCATGATCTTTTTTATAAAAGCGGGGTCCTTATGTTCTACCGCTAAAATTTTCAGACAGCCTTCCTTTTTTATGGCTTCAAGCTCTTCTTTTACTCCGATTCCCTGTCTGTTTAAGGATTCAGTCATTGCTTTTGCTCCAGCGTGAAACGCTTCAAGGATTTCCGGAGAACATTTTACGGGACCGGGGATATTCATTCCCAGAGCCACAATCACAGAGTCTTTTTCTTTCTTTTGAAGTTCCTCCTGCAACCGTACCTTTTCTTCACGGAAGCGAAGCATTTCTTCCAGGGTTACAAGTTCTTTCATACCGCTTCTCTCCTTCTTCTTTTCCTGATCTTTTTATCTTAATGGCCAGAGGAATCACCATCATGATCCATACCATGGGCTCTGCCGCAATAATACCGGAATAGTGAAAAACCGGGGTCAAAAACAGGGCGATCCCTACCTTTCCCACAAGCTCTATAAAGCTTGATACCACCGGAGTCTTATGGTCTCCGCAGCCTTGCAGGGCATTGCGGAAAATGGATATGGACGCAGCCACCATGTAAAAAAGAGAATTGATCCTTAAATAGGAAGACGCCGTATGCAAAACCCCCGGACTGTCCGATCCTGTAATCAGATGGATCAGAAACGGGGAAAGGGTATAGCTTAAAAGAATCATGGCCCCAGACCATATAAAGGTAATGGACAAAGCCTTGCGGATTCCCTGATAAATCCGCTCTCCCTTTCCTGCTCCCATATTCTGACTGCAAAACGTTGCCATGGTAATTCCCATGACCGAAAAGGGCAGCATAAAAAATTCCGTCATCTTTCTGGCAGCTGTATGAGCCACAATGATCTCCGTACCAAAGGTATTAATCACGCTCTGTAAGGACAAGGTTCCAAAGAACACCAGAGACATCATAAACGCCATGGAAAGTCCGGAAGAATAAAGCTCCCTGACCTCCTGCTTCGTAATATGAAAGTCCTCCAGACGAAAGCGGAACACCGGATACCGCTTTATCATATACCCAAGACATAAAAGCGCAGCGGCGGACTGGGAGATGACCGTTGCAAGTGCAGCCCCCGATACTCCCATGCGGAAGTTTAAAACAAAGAGAATTGCCAAAACAATATTGAGCAGACTGGAGCCCATGAGAAATAAAAGAGGAGCCGCCGTGTCTCCCACGGATCTCAAAATGTTGGCGCAGGCGTTATAAAGCATGGTCATGATCATTCCAAGTAAAATGATAAGGATATAGCTCCTTGCATCCGCCAGCAAATCATCCGGTACATTTAAAAGCTTTAAAAATACAGGCAGGCATCCCACGCAGACCAGTGTAAGAAAAAGGGAGGTCAGGGTTCCCAAAAGAAGGCACCCGGCGGAGTAGCGCCTGACCCCGTCTTTTTCTCCGGCCCCGTAGCTTTTTGCAGTCAGCAGTGCAAAGCCGCCGGTGAGACCTGATAAAAAGCCAATAAAAAGTGTGCTTATTGAAGTTGTAGCCCCTACAGCAGCCAGTGCTTTCTCTCCCAGTATACTGCCCACGATCCTGGTATCCGCCAGGCTGTAAAAAAGCTGGAACACATTGCCGAGAGTTACCGGAACGGCAAATTGAAGCATAACTTTAGCAGGATTTCCTTTTGTTAAGTCTTTCACGTTTCTTTCTCCATTTCGTACATTACTGCCTGAACCGGGCTGCTGTCAGGTGCGGAGAATTTTGTCAGGAAAAATCCACAAATCCCGGAATCATTGAATAAGGGGCACAGTTTTTCATAGGGGCTGTCACGGTACCTTTCACATAATAGCTAAAAGACGGACGGCGGTTATTTTCCTTGGTCAAGTTCTTTATGAGCCTGTGATCTCTTCCCAGTTCCCCTATGTAATCCCCGTTCTGGTCGTAAATCTCAGTTCCGTAAAATTTCCCCAGAATGGTTCCATTGCAGTTCACCAGGTAATCCTTTTGTCTTACGCCAATATACCTTCCTCCCCAACTCCAGTATTTTACCATTGTTTCAACACCTTTCCTCTGTTATCATTATTAAATATCATACACCATTCTTTCTTAAAAAGAAACACCGATCTGCTGCACTTTGACAAAATTTAAACCTGCACTGGATTTTTTCACGAATCTGTTATATAATCAACTGCAAAAATACAGAATAACCACATACACAGGAGGATACTATGGGATTTCAATATGTAAACAATCTGCCAAGCCCGGAAGAAATCAAGGAACGTTTTCCGCTTCCGACGGAATTTAAAGACGTGAAAATGAAGCGGGATCAAGCCATCAGCGACGTACTCACCGGGACAAGCGATAAATTCCTTGTTATTATTGGACCCTGTTCCGCTGACAATGAGGAGTCTGTATGCGATTATGTAAACCGGCTCATTAAAGTTCAGGAAAAGACAAAAGACCGTCTTATCCTTGTTCCAAGAATTTATACCAACAAGCCAAGAACTACCGGCGAAGGCTACAAGGGTATGCTCCATCAGCCAGATCCGGAGAAAAAACCGGACATGCACGAAGGTCTGATTGCCATTCGCAAGATGCACATGAAGGTGTTTACGGAAACCGGCTTATCCACTGCAGATGAGATGCTTTATCCGGAAAACTTAGGATACCTTGACGATATTATGTCCTACATTGCCATTGGTGCCCGCTCCGTGGAAAACCAGCAGCACCGTCTGACCTCCAGCGCATGTGACGTTGCAGTAGGAATGAAAAATCCAACCAGCGGAGATCTATCGGTCATGTTAAACTCTGTGGTAGCTGCCCAGCAGGCCCATGATTTCACCTACCGCGGCTTTGAAGTAAAAAGCGACGGCAACCCTCTTGCTCATACCATCCTAAGAGGCGCAGTCAACAAGCACGGACAATCCATCCCTAACTATCATTTTGAAGACCTGTTCCTGCTTCATGAGATGTACAGCCGGAGAAATTTAAAAAATCCCGCCTGCATCGTGGATGCCAACCATGCCAACTCCAATAAAAAGTACATGGAGCAGATCCGCATCTGCAAGGAAGTCCTTCACAGCCGGAGACACTCCAGTGAGATCCATTCTCTGGTGAAAGGCCTGATGATCGAAAGCTACATCGAACCAGGGGCTCAGAAGGTAGGAGAAGGATGTTACGGAAAATCCATCACCGATCCCTGTCTCGGCTGGGATGATTCCGAACGTCTGCTTTACGAAATCGCGGAACTGGTATAAAAACATAAAAAAGCTGAGGAACGCGGATTTAACCGTTTTCCCCAGCTTTTTTTATAGACCAAGAACAACTGTGACTCCGAAATACAGCAGCACGACCGCTCCCAGAACGATCCGGTAGTATCCGAAAAACTTAAAATCATGCTGTCTGATGTATCCCATTAAAAACTTGATGGCATATACAGATACCACAAATGCTACCACCATGCCAAGGATCAGATAGAAGATCTGAGTACCGTTAAAGTTCGCTCCGTATTTCACGATCTTTAGCAGACTGGCACCAAACATGATCGGAATTCCAAGGAAAAAGGAAAATTCCGCAGAGGCTGCTCTGGAACAACCAAGAATCATGGCTCCGAGAATGGTGGAACCGGAACGGGAGGTTCCGGGAATTAAAGCCAGAAGCTGGAACAGACCGATGTAAAGTGCGGTCTGGTAAGGAATTTCGTTCACCTTCTGAATATCAAAATTCCGGTACTGGTTCCTGTTTTCAATGACCAGAAACAAGATTCCATAGATAATTAAGGTTGCTGCAACCACATAGCCGTTCATCAGATAGGCTTCCAGAATGTCATCGACCAGAAAGCCGATGACCGCTGCAGGGATACAGGCTAATATGATCTTGCTCCATAAAACCAGTGTGGCCTGCCTCTGTGCCGGTTTCTTGCTGGGTGTAAATGGATTGAGCTTATCAAAATATAAGACTACCACAGCTAAGATGGCACCAAGCTGGATCACCACCAGGAACATATTCATAAAGTCAGCCGGCTGGTTTAAATGAATGATCTCATCAACAAGAATCATATGGCCCGTACTGCTGATCGGAAGCCATTCGGTAAATCCTTCCACAATCCCAAGTACAAGCACTTTTAAAATTTCCAAAAAATCCATTGCATTTCCCCCGATTTATTTAATATTTTCAATCTGCCAGTCAATAGGAGCCACTCCATTGGCCTCCAGAAAGGCATTTGCTTTACTGAAATGCTTACAGCCGAAAAATCCCCGGTAAGCAGACAGCGGACTTGGATGAGGTGCTTCCAGTATCAAATGTCTGGGATTTGTAAGCATTGCCTTCTTATTCTGGGCCGGACGCCCCCATAAGAGAAATACCATAGGACGGTCCTGTTCATTGAGAATCCGGATGGCCGCATCCGTAAACTTCTCCCAGCCGATTCCCTGATGGGAATTGGCCGCATGGGCTCGAACGGTAAGAACCGTATTCAAAAGCATGACTCCCTGGTCGGACCACTTTTTCAAATATCCATGATTTGGAATCTCGCATCCCAAATCATCCCGTAATTCCTGATAGATATTCGCAAGAGACGGAGGAATATCCACATCCGGCTTCACGGAAAAGCACAGGCCATGCGCCTGACCATGGTTGTGGTAAGGATCCTGACCTAAGATCACTGCCTTCACTTTGGAAAGAGGCGTGAACTGAAACGCATTGAATATATCATCGGGTTCCGGAAAAACCATGCCCGTCTCATATTCTTTCTTCACCTTCTGATAAAGTTCCCTGTAATACGGCTTTTTAAACTCCCCGCTTAAGGGGGCCAGCCAGTCGTTATCAATTGCTCCCATTGTTTCTCCTTTGCATTTATATCCTTACGGGTATTCCTGATTCTTTTAAATACTGTTTTAATTCCATGATTTCTAATTCCTTATAATGGAACAGAGAGGCTGCCAACGCCGCATCTGCCTTTCCTTCCACCAGGGCATGGCGGAAATGCTCCATGGTTCCTGCTCCGCCGGAAGCGATGACCGGTACGGAAACCGTATCTGCGATGATGCGGTTCAGTTCATCATCATAGCCTGCCTTTGTACCGTCACAGTCCATGCTGGTGAGAAGAATCTCCCCGGCTCCCAGCTGGTCCGCTTTTCTTGCCCACTCCACCGCATCAAGCCCGGTATCGATTCTGCCGCCGTTTTTAAATACGTTCCAGCCGCTTCCATCCGCCCTCCTTCTGGCATCAATGGCTACCACCACACACTGGCGGCCGAACTTATCCGCTGCATCTGAAATGAGCCTGGGCGTATTAAGAGCGGAGGAATTGATGGAGATTTTATCGGCCCCTTCTCTTAAAAGCATCTTAAAGTCATCCACCGTGCGGATACCTCCCCCCACGGTAAATGGAATGAATACCTTTTCCGCCACCCGGCGCACCATATCCACCACCGTATTCCGGTGATCGGAAGAAGCGGTAATATCTAAAAATACCAGTTCATCGGCGCCGGCCTTATCATAAGCCGCAGCAATCTCCACAGGATCACCTGCATCTTTTAAATTCACAAAATTGACACCCTTTACCACTCTTCCATTGTGTACGTCCAGACATGGTATGATTCTCTTCGTAAGCATCCGGCACCTCCTTAGGTCAGCTCGATGAAATTTTTAAGGATTCTAAGACCTGTATCACTGCTCTTTTCCGGATGGAACTGACAGGCAAATAAATTCCCCCGTTCCACGGAGGCGCCGAATGTCAGCCCGTATTCCGAGGACGCCGCCACATCAGACTGCTGTCCGGCTTCTAAATAATATGAGTGGACAAAATAAACATATGCCCCCGATTCAATCCCCTTAAAAAGTCTGGCCCCAGGCGTGATATTTAAACAGTTCCAGCCCATATGGGGAACTTTAAGCCCATTAGTATCTGGAAATTTAACAATCTTTCCCGGAAGCAGGCCAAGGCCCCTGACCCCCTCGCATTCTTCACTGCTTTCAAAAAAAAGCTGCAGCCCGAGACAGATTCCAAGAAATGGAGTTCCCTTTGAAACGACCTGATGGATTACCTCCACCAGTCCAAATTGATGGAGCTTTTCCATTGCGTCTCCAAAAGCTCCTACCCCCGGCAGAATCACCTTATCTGCAGAAAGGATGGTATCCTTATCCCTGCTTATGACCGGTCTTTCCCCCAGAGAGACCAGAGCTTTTTCCACACTCTTTAAGTTACCGGCATCGTAATCAATAATCGCAATCATGGCAGCCACCTCTTTACGCCTTTTTTCAACATTTTAGCACAGTCCCACCCAATGCACAACGCAAAATATGCCTACAATTTCCGAAAGAATTCCAAAGAATTTTCTGAAATTGAATCCGCTTTCCCTTTTACCGCCTCTGAAAGCTGGGCGAATTTGCCGTGAATCCGGTACAAATGGGCTTTTTTATTCACCATAGCCGTCTTTTCAAATGGCCAGCGAATGACCGTCGGCGTCTGAAAGCCTACTCCAAGCTCCAGAAGCACCAGCCGCTTATTCAAAGTACCGGAAAGCCATCTGGTATATGCGTTCCACTGAGGCAAGTACCCCTCTTCTATGTAATCTTCCGCTTCAATGGTATTGCCTGTAAGGGGCTGGCCGCAGTGGGGACAGATGTCATCAGGAATCTCTCCCGGCTCCCATATATCCTTAGTACAGGACTTTGAGCACTGCCTCCATGTGACATTGCCGCAGGGGGCAACGATCCGGCTCTGAACCAGGGAGGATTTTCTGATCTCTCCGTCGGTCACTGTTGTTACAATAAAATAATCCTTATCCTGAATCAGGTTCTGCAGCTTATGGTAAAGAAGCTGAATATCCTCGTTTCCTTCTGCAATCCACTCTTCTCCGATTCCAATCAGAAGTTTTTCACAGGATTTTATTTCTTCCACAATCTGTTCTTTTGTCATGATAGTTATCCACCTTTTATCTAAAGTTCTTTTTTATTATACATCAGCGGACATTTTAAGAAAAGATGGAAATTCTATCCTTGCGGCAGGCTATGAATCTATGCTATACTAATGCATGCATTGAACTTAAGTAAAAGGAAGTAAGCGGATTATGAATGAACGCAAAAAGCTTTCTCCCTTACTGGGAGGCTGCGCTGCTATCGCAGTCCTGGCACTGCTGCTGGTCATATATAACTTTACAAGACCGGTTCCCATGGCCGGAACGAAGAACATTACCATTGACGTCGTATACGATAACGGGATGAAAGAGCATTACCAGGTCACAACAGAAGCTCATTTTCTGCTGGAAGCCATAAATTCTATTCCGGGCCTTGAAGTGGAAGGAACCCAGAGCGAAGAGTTTGGTCTTATGGTCACTGTAATTAACGGAAAAGAAGCAGATTACCAAAAGGATCACGCCTACTGGTCTCTTCTCCTGGAAGGGGAGCCCTGCAGCTATGGGGTCAGTCAGCAGCCAATTAAGGACGGGGAACATTATTCGTTCCAGTACACTCCTGCAGACAGCGGAAATAAAAAACCATGAAAGCATTTCCACGGTTGACCACAGGCGAACTGGTCCGGGACGCATTGCTGTCTGCCATCTTATTCATCAGCCAGGTCAGCCTGGCATGGATCAGCAATGTAGAGCTGGTCTCCCTGTTACTGATTTTATATACTCTGGTATTTAAAAAACACGTATGGCTGATCCTGTACGTGTTTATTGCTTTGGAAGGATTGGTTTACGGATTCGGGCTGTGGTGGTTTTCCTATTTATATGTATGGCCCATACTCCCGGCTTTTGTCTTTCTTCTTTTCAAGACCCCCTCACCAAAGCCTTTTGGCATCTCCGTTCTCTCCGGAATATTCGGAATGCTGTTCGGCTTATTCTGCTCCCTGTCCTACCTTATACTCTCAGGCCCGGGAGCAGCCTTTATCTGGTGGAGTGCCGGAATTCCCTTTGACCTTGTTCACGGAGCCGGTAACTTTATCCTTGCCCTCATTCTGTTTCAGCCGTTATACCGGCTGCTTTGCAGATTAAAACGAATCCAATTATAAGAAGGAGTCACTTACTCATGGAAACAGCAATCGTAAAAATAAAAAAAGGGGAAGCCCGCGCCTTAAAAGCCGGCGGCATGTGGATCTATGACAATGAGATCGACACCATCACCGGAGAGTTCACCAATGGAGACATTGTGACCGTAGAGGATTTTGACGGCTATATTCTCGGACGTGGTTTTATTAATACCAATTCAAAGATAACCGTTCGCATGATGACCCGGAAAAAAGACACGGAAATTAACGAGGCATTTATTGAGATGCGTGTCCGCAATGCCTGGGAATACCGGAAAGCCACGTCTGATACCGGCAGCTGCCGCCTGATTTTCGGAGAAGCGGACTTTCTTCCCGGTATCGTCGTGGACAAGTTCTCCGACGTTTTAGTGGTGGAATCCCTTGCCCTTGGAATCGACCGGTTAAAGCCACTCATTCTGGAAACATTAAAAAAAGTCTTAAAAGAAGATGGCATTGAAATCCGGGGCATCTATGAACGAAGCGATGCCAAAGTCCGTCTTCAGGAAGGAATGGAGCGTGTCAAAGGCTTTATCGGAGAACCATTTGACACTAAGGTTCCGATTACAGAAAACGGAGTCAAATACCTGGTAGACGTTGCGGATGGCCAGAAGACCGGATTTTTCCTTGACCAGAAATACAACCGTCTGGCCATACAGAACATCTGCAGGGGAAGACGGGTCCTGGACTGCTTTACTCACACCGGTTCCTTTGCCTTAAATGCAGGAATTGCCGGAGCAGCAGAAGTTCTTGGAGTCGATGCATCGGAACTTGCCGTAGCTCAGGCCGCAGAGAATGCCCGGTTAAACGGTTTATCCGGCCGTGTAACCTTCCAGTGTGCCGACGTGTTTGAACTCCTTCCGGAATTAGAGAAAAAGGGAGAACTGTTCGACGTGGTAATCCTGGACCCTCCGGCCTTTACCAAATCCAGAAATTCCGTAAAAAATGCAGTAAAAGGCTATCGGGAAATCAATCTCCGGGGCATGAAGCTCATCAAAGACGGCGGCTATCTGGCCACCTGCTCCTGCTCCCATTTCATGACTCCAGACCTTTTTACCAAAACCATACGGGAAGCCGCCGCTAACGTCCACAAACGCCTTCGTCAGGTAGAATACCGGACCCAGGCCGCCGACCACCCCATCTTGTGGTCCGGGGAAGAGACTTCTTATTATTTAAAATTTTATATCTTTCAGGTTTGCGATGAAAAGTAGTTAATAATATGCAGCTTTTTTGCAGAAAATCAACAGGAACCGGGGCCTTTGCCCCGGTTCTCTTTCATCCCTTATTATCTGTAAAACTGCGAATAGACCCCACCCGCAGCCACGCCGCCACGGTACTGAGCCATCTCACTTACAGTGACCATCTGATATCCTGCTGCTGCCAACTGGGGAATGATCTCCAGGGCTGCCGCCCCGCTCTGTGAATAAAGCTCGTGCATCAGCACAATATCCCCATCACGGACCTGACTCATTACCGAATGAACCGTTTTCCCAGCATTGCGTGTCTTCCAGTCCAGTGTATCAATGCTCCACATAATCATGGGAGCGTTTACATTTGCAAGAACCGTACGGTTCTTTAATCCTCCCGGAAGCCTTACAAGTGCAGGCCTGACTCCGGCTGCCGCAAAAACAGCGTCGCTGCAGCGGCTGATCTCACTTTGTATCTGAGCTCCGTTTAATTTTGTTAAATACTTATGGTCAAAGGTATGATTTCCGATCTCATGTCCCTCTGCCACCATACGCTGGAGTTCTGTTTTATAAGCAGCCGCTCTGCTTCCTACGACAAAGAATGTAGCCTTTCCTCCGTAACTGGCCAGACAGTCCATGATCTGATTTCCCACAGGTGCATAGGGTCCGTCATCAAAGGTCAGCGCTACCATAGGCCGTGCCGGATCAATCTGTCTTCCTTCCGCAGCAGGCTGCGTTTCCGCCTGTCCGCTTTCTTCCTGTGCTTGTCCTTCCGATTCTTTTTCCGGGTCCTCTTGCGGATCCCGGGACTCAGCTCCTCCCTCTTCGGAGGCTTTGGATTCTTCCACCTGTTTTCCAGGTTCATCGGAAATATTACCCTCTTCATCTACCCATCTGGCAACACCAGGTCCCAGATCTTCATCTATCCAGCCATTGCGTACACCGGTCCCATCGGGAGCCGGAGCTGTCTCATCTGCCATTGACGGAAATGGAGCTGCCGGTACAAAGGCTGTCACAAGTATGACTGCCATTAAAATACTTATCCATTGTAAAAGTCGTTTCATCTTTCTTACCTCCTTTACCTTTTGCTACTTTCTACTATACAGGAAACCAGGAGAAATTGAAAGAATATTCCAGAGAAATCGTATAAACATACCTTTTTTTCAAATCAAAAAAAATTAAGAAAAATTTTAATAATAAAAGTTTTCCCAATAAATATGAATGGTTTGAATGAAATTCTCCATACTAACTAAGGTTGGAGGTGATAAATATGAGCCCAAAAGAATTAATCTATATCGAAGATGCTCTCGGACATGAAAAATTTTTAAAAACACAATTCCAGGAAGCTGCACAGAATCTGCAGGACCCGGAATTAAAAGCATGTGCGCAGGAATTAACACAAAAGCACCAGCAGATTTTTGACAACTTCTATAACTTAGTGTAAGGAGGAACCGCAAATGGATGACAAATGTATTATGGAAAACCTGCTTAACACCACCAAGGGAGTGTGTGACCTGTATATGCATGGTACGATTGAATCCCCTACCATGAATGTGCATCAGGCTTTCGATACTGCTTTAAAAGACAGTCTGTGCATGCAGAGCGATATTTATAAAAAAATGTCCGCAAAGGGATGGTACACCACTGAACAGGCAGAACAGCAGAAAATATCCAAAGTAAAAAATCAGTTTTCCGGAATGTAAGAAGGAACCCCGCTTACGGGATTCTCCCAAAAAAAGCTATGGGCTTTCCCAAACGGGATCAGCCCATAGCTTTTTTCTTAATGTCTGTGCATAGGAACCGTCTCCAGTCCCTGGCTCTTTAAATTCTCGTGAACCTGCCTGCCATCTGCCTGGCCGATCAGCAAGTCACGTGCCTTCTTTGCCTCATTCTCATTTTTAAATCTGGCCGGCCCGCCTACACAGCCGCCCACACATACCATGCCTTCGATAAAGTCTTCCGGCAGTTTTCCTACCTTTAACAGCATCAGTGCCTTTTTACATTCCGCCGCACCATTGCATTTGGCTACCTTAATGTTGGTGTTTTCTTCCGTTTCCTTTAAGCACTCCAACACTGCCGCTGTTACGCCGCCGCCGTTTCCAAAACGCTTTCCAAAAACTGAAGCCTGCTGATATGTATTCTCTTCCGGCTCTAAATCCACGCCCTTTGCCTGCATCATGGCATAAGCCTCTCCGACAGTCAGAACATAGTCTGCATTTCCCTTCACATTCTTATCCATGTTCTCGCTCTTTTTTGCAATACATGGTCCGATAAATACGGTAACTGTCTCCGGATCCTGTTCCTTTAACATTCTGGAAACTGCACACATGGGAGAAACCGTGGTAGACATATGATCAAGAAGGGTCGGGTAATGCTGCTTGATCATGTTTACAAATGCCGGACAGCAGGAAGTAGTCATCTTCTTTCCCTCTTTATAGGCTTCTGCCCATTCTGCCGCTTCGGCTGCCGCAGTTAAATCTCCGCCTAAAGCGACCTCCACCATGTCTGCAAAACCGATTTTCTTTAAAGCTGTCTTCCAGCTTGCCATGGTAATATCCGGGCCGTACTGGCCTTCGATTGCAGGTGCTACCATTGCAACTACCTTTTTCCCTGCCTGAATCTGACGAATCACATCAGTAAGGAAGGTCTTTGCCCCAATGGCTCCAAACGGACATCCGGTAATGCAGGCTCCGCACTGGATGCATTTTTTCTCATCTATAACAACAATGTCGTTTTCATCCATCGTAATTGCATTGACCGGGCAGCTCTTTTTACAAGGCCGGGTCAGGTCTGCAATCGCATTATAAGGGCAGGCCTGGGAACATTTTCCGCATTCCTTACATTTTTCCGGGTCAATGTGGGCACGGTCGTGGCCCATGGTAATTGCACCGAAATTACAGGAATTCTGGCATGCCTTTCCCATACAGAGCTGGCAGTTATCCGTGACCACATAACGGGCGATGGGACAGCCTTCGCAGGCGGAGTTGATGACCTGGACCACATTGCTGGTATCTTTTCCGCTGGGGCATAAACCTTCTGCAAGCCGGACCCTCTCCCTGATAATCTCTCTCTCCCTGTAAATACAGCATCGGAACTGAGCCTTGGGACCAGGAATGATGTGATAAGGAATTTCATTTCTGTGTTCCTCGATCTTATCTTCCCATACAAGTTTTGCCACTTCAAGTAATACCTCATGCGTTATGCGATGCAATGTTGCGTCATGTGTTACCATAATTTTCCTCCTGTTACTTCCACAGATGTGGCCGTGTAAATATTCTATAAGTATAATAATGTGTGATGATTAAAAGACAGACCGGAAAAGACCCTTCTTTTTCACGGCATGTAAAATGACCGCAGTATGAGTCATCCTCCGGTTTCATCTTCTCCCTTTTCGACCATTATCGCATATCGCAGATAGGTTATCAATAAAATTTTACCGATTAGGTGTATTTTTTTGAATACAGCTTTTCCTGTCAATGCCTGTTTTTATGAGACATAAAAAGAATCCCGCAAGCGGGATTCTTCCAGGTCTTTTTATCTTTCAGCAAGTTTTGTGATGGAAGCGGTAATCAGCTTTTTAAACAGCGGCGCTACCCGGTCTGCCGTTTCCTGTACCTCTGCATGGCTGAGCGGCTGGTCTGTGATGCCGCAGGCCATATTGGTAATGCAGGAGATTCCGCAGACCTTCATTCCCATATGATTGGCTGCAAGCGCTTCACAGGCTGTACTCATGCCAACCGCGTCAGCTCCCAGGATGCGGCACATCTGTACTTCCGACGGGGACTCATAGGCCGGACCGGAAAGCTGCATATATACACCTTCCCTTAAATCCACGCCCTCTTCCTTTGCCGCTTCTTTAATCACTGCCCGAAGCTCTTTTCGGTAGATATCGCTCATATCCGGGAATCTGGGCCCCAGCTCTTCAATATTCTCTCCAATTAACGGAGACGGAACAAAGCTTGCAATATGATCCTTTAAAAGCATAAAGTCTCCGGGCCTGTATTCTTTATTCACCCCGCCGGAGGCATTGGTCAAAAACAGTGTCTTCGCACCCAGCAGCCCCATAAGTCTTGTGGGGAGCACAACATCAGTCATTGGATAACCTTCATAATAATGAACACGTCCCTGCATAATAACCACCGGAACTTTATTTACATAGCCGAAAATAAATCTTCCCTTATGTCCGGCAACAGTCGATACAGGAAAGCCTTCAATGTCTTTATAATCAATGGCCGTAGTAACTTCGATTTCTTCTGCGTATTCTCCCAGGCCAGAGCCAAGGATCAGAGCTACTTCCGGAATAAAATCAGTTTTTTCCCTGACACTTTTCAAACAATTCTGTAATTTTTCATATACTTGATTCATATGGTCTTTCTCCCTTCACATTCCTGACGAACTTACATTCTGCAGGTATTTTCAGTATAACACAAATCCCTGAAAATCTGCATCAACATTTTGACAAATCAAACATGCCGGTGCTATACTGAACCTGTTTCATACGAAAAAAAGGAGGATTATTATGAAAAAAGCAATATCCATACTGATGGCTTTTACAATAGCAGCAGCTCTACTGGCCGGCTGTAATGCAGGCACTGCCCCGGATACCAAAGCCACAGCTGAAACACAGGCAGAAAGCAATGAGCCCTCAAAACAGGCAGACGAAGCCTATTCCTTAAAGGTCGGTTCCTTAAAGGGTCCTACCTCCATGGGGCTGGCAGAATTAATGGACCGGTCTCAAAAACAAAATACAGAAGGCCGTTACGAATTCACCATGGTGACCGCAGCAGACGAACTTCTTGGAAAAATCGTAAGCGGTGAGCTTGATGTAGCGCTGGTACCTGCCAATATGGCTTCTATTCTCTATACAAAGACCGGTCACGGCATCACGGTGCTCGATATCAATACCATGGGCGTTCTCTATGGAATCTCCGCAGATGACTCCATAAAAGCTACAACTGACTTAAAGGGAAAGACCGTTTACTTAACGGGAAAAGGAACGACCCCTGATTATGCCCTGCAGCATGTGCTGAAGGCAAACGGCCTGACCACTGATGATGTGACTCTGGAATACAAATCCGAAGCAGCGGAAGTCGTTTCTGTCCTGAAAGAAAAACCCGATGCCGTAGGGTTTTTGCCCCAGCCCTTTGTAACGGCAGCCATGGCTCAGAATGACAGCCTTAAAATCGTCCTTGATTTAACAAAGGAATGGGAAGCCAAAGCAGGAACCGACGGCGGAAGTCTGGTAACCGGCGTTACCATCTGCAGGAATGAAGTGCTGAAGGAGCAGAAGGCGGCCATTGGAACCTTTATGGCGGAGCATAAAAGGTCCGCAGAATACGTCAATGCCAATGTAAGCGAAGCTGCCGCCATGGTGGTTTCTGCCGGAATTATAGAAAAAGCACCCATTGCAGAAAAAGCCATTCCTTACTGCAGCATTACCTATATAGACGGGGAGAAAATGAAGTCCCTTTTAAGCGGATACTTAAAAGTCCTTTTTGACATGGAACCGTCTTCCATCGGAGGAGCTCTTCCGGATGACAGCTTCTATTATATGCCGTAATTTGTTTTAAAAAGGAAGGAGACACCAATGAAAGCTGCCCATCACCGCTTGAAAAACACCGGTATCATTTTTTTCTGGCTCCTGTTGTGGCAGGCTGTAAGCCTTGCCCTGCATAACAGCATTCTCCTTGTGGGCCCCTTTCAAGTGGTCCGTGCCTTGTTTGCCCAGACCCTTATGGCAGATTTCTGGAAAACCATCGTTTTCTCCTTTGGAAAGATCATCCTGGGATTTCTTCTGGCTTTTGCTGCCGGGATTCTGGCCGGAGGAACTGCCTGCCGCTTCCCTTTAATGGAAGACTTTTTAAAGCCGGTGATCACCTTTCTTAAATCCGTTCCTGTAGCTTCTTTTATCATACTGGCACTGATCTGGGTCGGGTCCGAGAACCTTTCTGTCTTCATCGCATTCCTGGTAGTATTCCCTGTCATCTATATCAATACCATGGCAGGTATCAAAAGCGCAGACCCGAAACTTCTTGAAATGGCAAGGGTTTTTCGCATGCCGGCAGGAAAAAAGCTTCTTTTCATCTACCGCCCCGCCCTGTTTCCTTTTCTCATAAGCGGCTGCCGGGTAGCCCTGGGGATGAGCTTTAAATCAGGCATCGCTGCCGAGGTCATCGGAGTTCCCGGCCATTCCATCGGAGAAAAGTTATATATGGCAAAGATCTACTTAAGCACAGCCGATTTATTTGCCTGGACACTGGTTATTATTGTCATCAGTGCTGTTTTTGAAGCTCTGTTTCTGCGGATACTGGCAATGGCTTCGCCGGGCTGTTCTTTGCCGGAAAAACAGGAGGGATGACAGATGGAGCTTATTATCAGAAATCTATCCAAATCTTATGGGGACTTGGAAGTTCTCACCAATGTAAATTTAAGGCTTCAGGCAGGTAACATTTACTGCCTTATGGAACCATCTGGATCGGGAAAAACCACCTTGTTCCGAATCATCCTGGGACTTTCAAAAGCAGATTCGGGCTGCATGGAAGGGCTGAACGGCATAAAGACCGCCGCTGTCTTTCAGGAAAACCGGCTTTGCGAGGAGTTTACACCAATCGATAACCTTACTATGGTAACTGCCGGATATTCCAAGGAAAGCCGGGAAAAGGCAAAGGAAGCTCTTTTAAGGCTTCTGCCGGAAGAATCCTTATCCCGCCCGGTTTTCACCTTAAGCGGAGGCATGAAGCGGCGGGTGGCAATTGCAAGAGCCTTGTGGGCCACCTCGGATATGCTCCTTATGGATGAACCCTTTACCGGGCTTGACCAAGATACAAAACGGACTGTGATCCGCAGGATCATGGAATGTACCAAGAATAAACTGGTCATCCTCAGTACCCATCAGGAAGAAGATGTCAGGCTACTTCATGGAATCCCTATAAAACTGGGGCCAGTGTAAAACATTAAGACAAAACATAACATACAAAAACATGCCTTGCTTCCGGCTGTAAAAGCCGGTATTAAGGCATGTTTTCATGTTATTCCTATGATTTTTTGTATAACCTGCTGCCGCAGATTCCTTTTGCAGGGCCCCTTTGCGAAGTTATTTCAGCTTTAATGTATCAAGGGAAGCCTCGATCTGATCGATCACAGCCTGATCTTCCGATTCAACAGAGCCTGCAGCGCTGATGTATTTCTTAGCTGCAGCGTCATAAGAACCGGAAATGGAATAATAGCGAACGCCATCTTCCGGATTTTTATAACGGACGGCATAGCGGAAGGTCTGGCTTCCATTATCCCCGTTCTTTACCTCATAGCGGACAAATTCCATATCATCTCCCCTGCTTACCATTTTTTTGTACTCTTCCATGGTCTCAGGGTAAACCTCACGTGCTCCGTCTGCATCTTCCCCTTCTATATAGGTAACTTCCAGAATATCATTGCCGTTTGGGGAAGTAAAAGCAGCCACACTCTCATCACCGTCTTCGTCAACACTCCAGCCAGACGGAGGTGTAATCTGGTATTTACCGGATTTGGAAGTAAACACACCGGAGGTAATGTTTCCGGAATCAGCCGCCGTTCTCTGTACATATGCAGTGGTCTCTTCACTTTCTGCCTCATCTGTGTCCTCGCTGTCAGAAGCTGCTTCAGACACCTTTGTCTCCTCTGTTTTTGATTCTGCTGCCACCGTAGCTGCTGCTTCTTTGGTAGACTCCTGCTCTTTTGTATTATCTTTTGCTCCGCAGGCAGTAGCTGCCATCATTACGGTCATGGCTACAGCAATTACTGCCAACAAATTTTTTCTTCTCATAATAATCACTCCTTTTATACAAATTTACTTCTGGTGACGATGTGAATTATATCATGTGGAACTTAAAAAGTATAGAGGATTAAATGAACTGAAAGAAACCAAAAGAATTCTTAATAATTCTTCCAGGTTCTTCTCTCATATTTCCTATTAGGAAGCGGAAGCCCTCTCTTTTGACTGTAAACCTCCTGATTTCGGTCACAAAAGCCAAATCATCCTTTTATTTTAATGATTCCTTATAATTACTTTCGAATCTTTATGAAATGTTTATGGCCTAGTCAAACTTCCGTCACATTTTGCAGATATACTAATAAATGTAAAGGAACCCCACCCTTTTAATATTGACTTTTTATTTTTCATACTCAGCCGGCAGGAACATATGATTTGTTTCTGCCGGCTCCTCCCATTTCCGGGACAAAATTTCCAAAAAATCACGTAAATACATACAAAAAAATAAATTTGAAACTTTTTCCGAAATATTGTTGACAAAACCATAGCCATCATATATAATAACTCTTGCGTTGCGGAAAAGCAAAAAACAAAAGACGCGAAATACCTTCGGGGTGTGGCTCAGCTTGGCTAGAGCGCCTGGTTTGGGACCAGGAGGTCGC